>CAYVZB010000001.1:0-125815 GCA_964456405.1 uncultured Candidatus Saccharibacteria bacterium
TTCGTGAGGGCAACAAAATAAAATTAAATACGTGCCCTTAGTTTAGTTGTAGCGCTTCGTGAGAGCAAAAAGTTTCAGTAAACATGGGCCCTTAGCTTAGTTGGTAGAGCGCCTCATTTGCAATGAGGAGGTCAGGAGTTCGAATCTCCTAGGGTCCACAAACGACGAAAACAATCCGGACTGCTTCGGGTTTTTTGACAAAACCAATTTATGGTTTTATTATTATACCGGATGCGGTAAACTTTTTTAGGAGAATGGCCATGAAGGAATGCAACTTTAAAGAGGCTACGCATGTGAAAAACCCCCGTGGTCAGATTAAGAAAATCAAATCTAAGTGGGGTATTAGAACAGATGGTAGCCTCTCAAAACCGTCTGAGGGAGGATTTGGGTGCACTACCGAAGATGGTGAAGTGGTGGACATGTATAGTGCAAAACTCTACTTCACGGACAATGAGTAGTTGTTGTTCGATGTCGCTCAACCGTCCCCAATGGTTTCCATTGGGGACGGTTTTCTTTTTTCTATTTTCCACTATACTATTTTCACCACGATGTTCTCGATTCTCCTTTACTACAAGTATGTTTTTGTTGCCGACCCAGAGCGATTGAAAATCGACCAGCTTAACTTGTGCCGTAAACTTGATCTAAAAGGACGAATCATCGTTTCAAAAGAGGGTATAAATGGCACTGTAGAGGGCACAAAACAAGCCACAGCTACTTATATTGCTGAAATGAAAAAGGATAGCCGTTTTGCAGATATTGATTTCAAAGAAAGTGAAGGCGATGGAGCATCTTTTCCGCGACTCTCTGTTAAGAATCGCCCAGAAATTGTCACACTTGGGACCGGTACGAGTGATGGAAATTTTAAAACGGGAGCATATATTTCACCGGACGAACTTCAGAAATGGTTTGATGAGAAAAAAGATTTTGTGGTTATTGATATGCGTAATGACTATGAGCATGTCGTGGGGCATTTTGAAAACTCCATTTTATTTCCTGTAGATTCTTTTAAAGAAATTCCAAAACAAGTCGAAAATTTGAGCCATTTAAAAGACAAAACAATCGTCAATGTCTGTACTGGAGGTGTTCGTTGTGAAAAAGCCTCAAGCTATTTAATGGAAAAGGGGTTTAAGAATGTACACCAACTAGAGGGTGGCATGGTTCGATATCTCGAAAAGCACCCTGGCAAAAAATTTAAGGGTTCTTTGTATGTTTTTGATAAGCGAGTGGTTGTAAATTACGATTCTCCAGAGCAACACGTGGTTATTGGTAAGTGCAAACATTGCAATACACCCTCAGAAAAATGCGAAAATTGCAGTAATCTTGACTGTCACAAACATCTTATTTGTTGCGAAGAGTGTAATGAGAAATTCGGGTTATTTTGTTCGGAACAATGTAGAAAGATAGTTGAAGCTAAAACAGTAGCTGTAAAATAAGGGCCACTAGCTCATTTGGTAGAGCGCACCCATGGCATGGGTGAGGCAAGGGGTTCGATTCCCCTGTGGTCCACAAACGACGAAAACAATCCGGACCGCTCCGGATTTTTTCGCGTTTGTGGAGGGCGGAGCCATGTTTTTCTAGAAGGAAAAACGGGCGAGCCGGGGCGGCGGAAATTTCCGAGCGACGGCGAGGAAATTATCTGTAGCAATCACCCCTAACTTCTTCGGAGCTTCGCGGTGCGAAGCACCTTTCGATTTCCTGTTATAATAAAACCTATTACAAATTATAATTAATGTAATGGAATATTTTAATAAAAATTACGTGGACGTTCTAAAGAAATATGCTGTGTTTGCTGGTAGAGCTCGAAGACAGGAATGGAATATTGGATGTTTCTCCTAATCAATTTCTTAATTTCAATCGCGCTCAGTATCGTGACTCATGCTATTAAACTAGATTTCATTTCTACGTTGTATAGTCTTGCTGTATTGGTTCCAAGTATCGCGGTCACTGTGCGAAGACTTCATGACACTGGACGATCTGGATGGTGGATTTTAATCGGCCTTATTCCAATTGTCGGTACGATTATCTTGATTGTGTTTCTGGTTCAGGACAGTAAGCCGGGTTCAAACGAATACGGTCCAAATCCAAAGGAGGGAATGGGTTCTACAATGACTCCTCCTTCAAATCCAATGCCAACAACCCCGGTTAGTCCAATGTAGTTGATTTGGCAGTCATAAAACAGTGCGTATACAAAATCCCTCCGAAATTCGGTGGGATTTTGTTATAAACAATGAAAATCGGCACCCTCGATTTTATCTTGCATTTCCGGGTTAAATTAATCGTAAAATCATCTAAAATGCCTTTATATAGGGCAAATTGAACTGTAAATGGACTTGTCGTAGATTTATTGTAAACTTGTAATACTAACGGTTAAAAACCGTCGTTATCCATGGAAGTTGATTTTGAAAAACAATTTCTTGATGTCTACAAGCAAAACACGGATGCGATTTTCCGTTATTGTTTGTTGCGGGTTTCGGACAGGGAATTGGCCAAGGATATTGCCCAGGACACTTTTATGAAGGTTTGGCAGTATGCGGCTAAGGGTGAAAAAATTGTTAATTTAAGGGCTTTTTTGTTCACTACGGCCAGAAACTTGATTATTGACCATTACCGCCGAAAACGCCCTGCATCTTTGGATAATTTGATGGAGCAAGGTTTTGATGTTGGTATAGACACGAGCCAATCACTTATGGACAAACTCGATGGCGAGGGGGCGCTGGCACTTTTGGGTTCGGTGCCAGAAAAATATCGCGATGCGATTTATCTTCAATATGTCGAGGGGCTTTCAGTCAAAGAAATTGCCCAAATTACCTCTGAAACCGAAAATAATATATCTGTTCGGATTCATCGTGGTTTGCAGAAACTCAGAAGTGTATTAAGAGAACAACATGGAGAACAATAAAGATTTATTTTACAAATTAGTTGGCGAAGCCAAACAAATTAAACTCACAGAGCGAGAGCGTAACTCGCTTATTTTGGCTGTCGATACTTTTGTTGCAAAAAATCCGATCAGGAAACAAGAAGACCCAATCACGCAGCCATCAGGTTCTCAGCCTATCAAGTCACCATTTTTCAAACAGGATTGGTTTTTTGCTTTTTCACAGCGGTCACACAACTACTACCTTGCCGGAGCACTTACACTCCTTGCTATTTTTGGTACCGGAACCTCATTTGCAGCTCAGGCTGCACTTCCTGGCGATATTTTGTATCCAGTCAAAGTAAATATTTTAGAAGAAGTCAAAGCAGTTTTCTTGCCGTCTGCCCTTAAGCCAGAATACGAAATTCAACGTGTTCAAACCCGTATTTCAGAAGTTAAAACTCTTGCAGAACAAGACAGACTTTCTGATGACATCAAAGTTTCTGTTGCCGCACAGATCGATAGTCATATCTCAACTGTTAAAAAAGACATTAGCGACTTGAAACAAAAGGGCGATATCAAACATGTACTTGCTACTAGCGCAAGTCTTGAATCAGCGCTTGATGAAAGCCAGAACCAGATCGAATCTCTTGCCAAGGAGGAGGGTGTGGTTAAGGTTGCTTTCATGAAAGAGATCATTGAGGATAAAAAAGAAGATGTTGTAAAAGATCGAGAAGTTATTGAAGATCAAATTTATACTCAAAAAACCAACGACGAAAATACTCTCGAAATAGCTAAAGCTAAATTTGAGGCTACACAAAAAAATCTTGCTATCATCGAAGCAAAACTTGCCGAGGTAGATACTCAGAAAGTCGAAACCGGTGCTGAGGTTGCCAAGGCTTTGTCAGTGCAAACCGATATCGCTCTTTCGGCTACTAGTGCAAAACTTGCTGCTCCTGCTTCTGAATCTGTTACGACTCCAACTCCAACCGTCCAAGAACTTGTGGCTCAGGCCCAAGAATTGCTTATGCAGGGAAAGGAAAAAATGGATAACAAGGAATATAACGAAGCCTTCCGTATTTTCCGAGAGGCAAATTATCTTACCCAGGTGATCGACTTTAGAATTGGCGAGGATGTGGATATTGGTTCCGAACTCGATTCACTTCTCAATGATATTAATGTTAGTGATTCTGGCGTAGAAGACTCTCTTCAAGCCGACGTACATTCAGCCCTTGAAAAAGAACTGGATGTTCAGTAGTTAGTTGACGGTATAAAACTAATCTTGTAATGTATTCCCCAGAACTCACGAGCGTCGTGAGTGGTTCGGATATCTTTCTAGACTGGAGGTTATCGTATGGTGCAAACTCTCTCTACGCTGGGTGGCAAGGGTCTCAGGAACCCGCAGTGTGCTCGGCGTGGAAAGGGAGGTGGGAAGGGTCGTGACAGGACTGACCAGCAGTCTTGCCAGAACGGGGAGCGTTCGAAGTTCACGGAGTCCAGACTCGGCGATTTCAAGCAGCACGTGCTCAAGGAAATCGGTTTGGACACCTGCAGGATCGTTGGAAGGCACAGGGCTCAGGCGTGCACCGCAATCAATAATCGTCAGCCCATCCCGGACAATGTCATGAGTAAATACGACGGGCTTTCGAAGAGCGACATGGTGCGGAAGTATCACAACTGGCTCAAGGCTCAGCCCCAGCTGGAGTAGAGAGAAAACCCGAATTTGTTCAAGGGCAGGAGATAATCCTGCCCTTTGTTGTACATGAGGTATAATTATTTGATGGAACAATCGATAGAAAATATTGCGGCTCAATTTTTGTTTGAGCCAGTAGTTGAAAATGAAAATAAGTTACGGCCGGCAGACGGTTATGTTGTTGGAGGAATGGGTGGCTCACATTTGTCTGCGGGAATTTTGAAAATAATTGATCCAACCCTTGATCTGCATATTCATCAAGGATACGGGTTACCTGGTCCCCAAACGACCTGGTTTAAAAATGCTTTGTATATTGCTAGTTCCTATTCGGGTAATACAGAAGAAACATTGGATTTTGCTCAAACGGCACACGAGCAGAAATATAATCTCGCTGTTATTTCGACTGGAGGAAAACTTATTGAATTTGCTCAGAAAAACAATATTCCATACATTCTTTTGCCGCAAGGTGACATTCAGCCACGTGTTGCCCTCGGTTTTTCGCTATTAGCTCTAGCAAAACTTACACACGGAGATGAAACAGTAAGTGAATTTAAAAATATTGGATCCAAACTTGATGCCATGAGGTGGAAAGAAGTCGGTATTGCGCTTGCTGACGAATTCAAGGGCACTATTCCAGTTATATATTCTTCACGGCAAAACTTTGCACTTGCGTATAGTTGGAAAATAAAATTTAACGAAACTGCGAAAATTCCCGCTTTTTACAATGTTTTGCCTGAACTTAATCACAATGAAATGAATGGGTTTGATGCGGTTGGCAGCACAAAGAAATTTTCCAAAGATTTTCATTTTATCCTTCTCGAGGACTCGGCTGATAATCCAAAAATAATGCGGCGGATGGAAGTATTAAAGAAGGTCTACGAAGATCGGGGTCATTCAGTTAAAATTGTGTCTGTTGTTGGTCATTCTCCGCTTGAAAAAGTATTTAATTCTTTGATTTTGGCTGATTGGACAGCACTTTCTTTAGCCAAAGAATACGGTGTAGAGCCCCAAGCGGTGCCGATGGTGGAAGAATTTAAAAAACTAATTTCTTAGATGTTTATTGTATTTGATATTGGTGGTACAAAGATGCGACTCGGTTCTTCAACCGACGGTGTTTCTCTCGATAAGACTGTAGTTATCGATACACCACATGCGTTTGATGCGGGAATGACTGAATTCAAGAAGGCCGCTGAAAATTTGATTCAGGGTAAAGAGATAAGGGCAGTTGCGGGTGGTATTGCCGGACCATTCAGTCAGAAAATGGAAGTTTTATTAGCTAGCCCAAATTTAAAGGATTGGGTTGGTAGGCCGATTCAAACTGATCTAGAAAGTTTTTTTGGTACACCAGTTTTTATTGAAAACGATGCGGCACTTGTCGGACTTGGCGAAGCCATGCGTGGTGGTGGGCGAGGTGCCAATATTGTTGCCTACGTAACAGTGAGTACTGGTGTTGGTGGGGCAAAGATTGTTAACGGTAAAATTGATCCGCGCTCGATTGGTTTTGAACCCGGTCATGAAATCATCGATATCGACAAGACTGTTATTCCAGATGCGACTGCCGGCGGGACATTAGAAAGTTATGTTTCTGGAAGTGGTCTTGAGCGGAGAATTGGTAAAAAGCCGAAAGAAATTACTGATCCTAAGGTCTGGGATGATTTAGCAAGAATTTTAGCGTATGGACTAAATAATGTTTCAGTTTTTTGGTCACCAGATGTTATTGTTCTTGGTGGTTCAATGATAATTGGTGATCCGGCAATTTCAGTGGAAAAAGCAAAAGAATATCTGAAGGAAATTCTTACTATTTATCCAGAAATTCCAAAGATCAAAAAGGCTGAGCTCGGTGACCTTGGTGGTTTGTATGGTGCTCTTGAATTATTAAAACAACACGTTATATAACATGTCGATCAAAGATTTTTTACTTCGGAAAATGATTAAGGCCAAAATGAAGGGTGTCCCAGAAGCAGAACAAGAAAGGCTTATCAGCATGGTTGAGAAAAACCCGGAACTTTTTCAAAAAATTGCCACTGAGGCCCAAGAAAAAATGAAGGGCGGCCAGGATCAAATGGCTGCGACCATGGAGGTCATGAAAAAGTACGAGAAAGAGCTTAAGGAAATACTATAAACGTGCTCGTTTGCTAGGTTCTTTTGTGGTGTTGTGAAAGGCAGTTTCGACTTATAATCATACTATGTTCTCGTGGATTAAAAAGCACTTTATTCCGCATCAGGAAAATAATCACAGGCCACATTTTTTGCATGCAGGAAACGTTCGGCAGATTATTGGTGTTGTTTTGCTTTTTGAGCTCATACTTTTTATTCTGCCAACGCTTAATTTTGTAGACCTGGTTAAAAATTCCAACCTGAGTGCAGTGCTACCAGCAGTTTTGGCAGCTGGAACCAATCGTGAACGTCAGGCTAATAACTTGTCAGAATTGGCAACGAACGATTTGTTGTCGCAGGCCGCACAACAAAAGGCAGAAGACATGGCTGAAAAGGGTTATTTTGCCCACACAAGTCCAGAGGGAAGGGACCCGTGGTATTGGTTAGATCTTGTTGGATATTCTTACGAATATGCTGGTGAAAATCTTGCAGTTAATTTTTCAGATTCAACAGATGTGACCGAGGCTTGGATGAATTCTCCGACTCACCGGTCGAACATTGTTAAGAATGCGTATACCGAAATGGGAACTGGTGTGGCGATTGGAATGTACAAAGGCAGGGAGTCAATTTTTGTAGTGCAGTTCTATGCAAATCCAAAGCCAGCTGTTCAAAAAACTTCAAAACACATTGCAGTTGAAGAAATTTTAGATAGTGAGATTGCGGTTGCAGCGACAGAGGAAAAAGAACAGATAATCGCTCAGGCAGAAACGGAAAATAAAAATGTTTTGGGTCAGGAAACCAGCGTGCCAGCGGTTCAGAAAATTTCTGATCCGCAACGTGAACCTTCGTGGCTTGAGTCAACGTTGGCATCTCCTCGGCAAACAACAAGTACAGTTTTTTATATTGTCATCGGCATTGTGGTACTCGCATTGTTCTTAAACCTGATGATTAAATTCGAGCACCAGCATCCTGATTTGGTTACGAATGGTTTGTTCGCAATTGTATTTATTGTCGGTATCTTTTTGGTTAACTCATATGTGGCAAAGGCCCACGAACCTTTAATCTCATACACTGATACCAATCAGCACGAGGTGAAATAGAAATCTGAGCCTGTATCCTTGGCTCAAGTCCAAATAAACATTATACTGCTCGCATGTCACTATCAGTCGGAATCGTTGGTCTACCAAACGTGGGGAAGTCCACGCTTTTTAATGCACTTACAAAGAAGTCGGTTCCAGCGGAAAACTATCCATTCTGCACAATCGATCCATCGGTGGGTGTTGTTGCTGTGCCAGATGAGCGTCTTTGGAAACTTTCAGAATTTAGTAAATCGGCAAAAACAATCCCAGCGGCGGTTGAATTCGTCGACATCGCCGGCATCGTAAAAGGTGCTGCCGATGGCGAAGGCTTGGGAAATAAATTTCTTTCTAACATTCGAGAGACGGACGCAATTGCTGAGGTTGTTCGAATCTTTGAAGATGAAAACGTAATTCACGTAGACGGAAAAGTAGATCCACTCAAGGACATTGATGTTATCAATCTCGAACTTATTCTTGCTGACACGGAAACCGTTACGAAGCGCCGAGGAAACATTGCCCGTGACGTAAAGCGAGGCGACAAAACAGCGGTAATTGAAGATGCAGCCCTCGCAAAGATTGAAGCCGTCCTTCAGTCCGGAAAGCTTGCAAACACGGCAGAAGTTACTAAGGAAGAGTTGCCGATCGTAAAAAGTATGCATCTTTTGACCATGAAACCGTTTTTGTATGTGTTAAATAAGAAAGCCGGGGCAAAAAATCTCGATGAATTAAATGATGAGCGATTTCAAAAACTTCTCAAATTCTTTGACGACACCAAGGCAAAATATGTCATGGTTGATGCAGGAATCGAACAAGAGCTTAAGGATTTGAATCCTGATGAGAAAGCAGAATTCCGAAAAGATCTTGGAAGCGTGGATGATGGAATTAATAACCTGATCCGAAAGGGGTATGAATTATTGAATCTCATAACATACTTCACAACGGGTGATACAGAAACTCGGGCATGGACTATTCTTCGTGACTCAACTGCACCAGTTGCTGGTACTGCAATTCATAATGACTTTAAAGATAAGTTTATTAAAGCGGAAGTGGTGGAATGGGATAAACTTTTAGCAGCTGGCTCATACGGTGCGGCGCGCGAAAAAGGTTTGGTACGGACTGAGGGGAAGGAATATGTTGTGAAAGATGGGGACGTGATTGAGTTCAAGATTTAGGTAAAAAAACACCCCCCGAAACCTGAGTTTCGGGGGGCCTTTGTTCCAGGCCATCCTTTCGGAGCTGGAACTGCGAATTCATGATTGACCAATCTGTATATATCGTAGCACAATCATAAATATTGTCAAGGTAGAAAGGTGGTGGTGCAATAAAATTTAAGGTCTAGGAAAATCATGCTAGCATGATTTTAGAAAGGAGGTGCTTAATATGGCACTTGGAATCGCGGGAACTGGACCATACGGAAGGATCAGGAGTCTCCAACAAGAAATTTCTGGCTGCAAGTATGAACTGGAGCTTATCGCCCAGGGTATGCGGAGAACGCGTAGCCCGAAAAAGTTGCGAGAAATTATTGCGAACAACAGAGCTGAGATTAGGAAGATCAAGATTGCAGAAAAAGCAAAAAAAGTAAATTCTTAACCCCATCGTCAAGAAATTGAGGTGGGGTTTAAATTTAATAAAGATGGCGACGTCGTAGAGTTTAAAATCTAAGGTTATAATAAAAGCATTAATAATAATTTATTCACTATGACTAAAGTTAGTCCGAAAGATTTTTTCTTGCACATTGGGATTATTGCGTCTCTCTATGTAAGCTCAATTAGTCTTATTTCTCTTTTGTTTCAGATTATCAATATCTCATTTCCAGATGTGCTCGAGTATTCCTATTATTCCGCTTCATATGATCCATACTCAGCCGGTATTCGATGGGCAATTGCTTCACTTGTAATTGTGTTTCCAATTTTTGTACTTCTATCGTGGTTGGCCCAAAAGGACTACATGGTTTTCCCAGAGAAAAGAGAAATGGGAATTCGAAAATGGCTTGTCTATATCACTTTGTTTTTGACCAGTATTGCAATCGCAACTGATTTGATTGTTCTAATCAACTCGTTTCTTTCTGGTGAAGTCACAACTCGTTTTATTCTTAAAATTGCAGTGGTGCTTGTTACAGCCGGTTTGATTTTTGGTTACTATCTCTGGGACATGCGGCGAGGTAGCGCTTCGAACATCATGATTCCGAATGTTTTCAGAATCATCGCGGTTCTCATTGTCATTGCCTCTCTTGTCATAGGTTTTGTAGTCATGGGCTCACCGGGCACACAAAGAAAGCTTCGACTTGATGAGCAGAAGGTAAATGATCTCAGCTCAATCCAGTGGCAAGTGATCAGTCATTGGCAACAAAGAGAAAAACTGCCTGTGTTGCTAACTGATTTAAACGATGACATTTCAGGTTATTACGCACCTCTAGATGCCCAAACGGGTCAGCAATATGAGTACCGTGTTGTTTCTGGTGGAGTTAATCCAAGCTTTGAGCTCTGTGCAAATTTCAATCTAGAGAGTAAGAACAACCCTCGTTACAATTATGGTGACCAACCAATCCCTGTAGACATTGGCGGTGGTATCGGTTCTACTGATGCAAAGACAAGTTTGTGGTATCAGGAAAGCAATAATTGGAAGCATGGTGTTGGTAGGACATGTTTTACTCGAACAATCGATCCGGAACTCTACCCACCATACAAAGATGATGTTCTCAGATAGTTAAATGATGATTCAAAAGTCACCCAAAACGGGTGGCTTTTGTTATTGGTGTTATTCGATATAATCATACAAATGAACCGCCTTCGCTAAGCTTCGGCGAGGCAAAGAAGACTATGAAGGAATATAACCACAAAGAAATAGAAGCCAAATGGCAAAAGCATTGGTCAAAGAAGGGGATTTACACCTCCAAAGAAAATCCTAAGCAGCCAAAGTCATATGTACTCGACATGTTCCCGTACCCATCAGGTGAAGGTCTTCATGTTGGTCACCCAAAGGGTTACATTGCAACCGATATTTATTCTCGATTCAAGAAAATGAATGGACACAATGTCCTTCATCCAATGGGTTGGGATGCATTTGGTTTGCCCGCAGAAAACTATGCGATTAAGACAAAAACCCATCCACGCGATGCAGTTGAAAGGAATATCGCTCGATACAAAGAACAACTTTCGGGTATTGGTTTTAATTACGATTGGAAACGAGAAATAAATACAACCGATCCCGATTACTACCGATGGACACAGTGGATTTTTCTCCAGATGTATAAAAAGGGTTTGGCTTTCCAGTCAAATGATCCGATTAATTGGTGTCCTTCGTGTCAGACTGGTCTTGCAAACGAAGATTTGGACGACGGTAAGTGCGAACGTTGTGGATCTGCTGTAGAAAAGCGGCCAATGCGTCAGTGGGTTTTGAAAATTACTGATTACGCAGATCGATTGCTCACTGATCTCGATAGTTTGAATTGGCCTGAGTCTATTAAGGAATCACAGAGAAATTGGATTGGAAGAAGTGAAGGAATGCTTTTCACCTCTCCTGTGAAAGATATGAATTTTTCTATTCAGACTTTCTCGTCTCACTTTGAAGCTTTTGCTGCGGACACATTTGTCGTTATTGCCCCCGATCATCCGTTGTTAGAGAAGCTGCTTGAAGGTGTTCAAAATAAAAATGAAATTTTGGCATTTGCGAATAGTCTAGTAGAAAAACGCGCATCTCGTGGGTTTGCTGAAGAAAAAGAGTCCGAAGGTATTTTTACCGGTCGATATGTCGTTGATCCAGTGGGTAATGGTGATTTGCCAATCTGGATTGCAAGCTATGCCTTAGCTAATTATGGGACTGGAATAGTTAAATGTTCAGCTCATGATGAGAGAGATATTGCTTTTGCAAAGAAATATAATATTAAACTTAGAGAAGTTGTTGAACCGCTTGTAACAAGGGTTGTGGGTGAAGATAGCTTTAAAAAAGGAGAACCTATTAGTGAAAGACGGGCTGTAGTTGCGGTAATAAAACATTGGTCAGAAGAAAAATATTTGGCGGTTGAATGGAAGAAAACCGGATGGAGGGGGTTTGTTATTGGTGGTATTGAAAACGGTGAGGATGCAATAAAAGCAGGTTTGCGGGAAATCACTGAGGAAACTGGCTACAAAAATGTTGAGTTTGTAAAAACTCTTGGAGGCATCATTCATGCCCAATTTTACCAGGCGGTTAAAAAGCAAAATCGCTTAGCTCACTTTGAGCCTGTATTGTTTAAGCTTAAAAATGGAGATGCTGTAGAAACTAATGAGGAGGAAAAGGCACTCCACGCATTTAAGTGGTTAACACCTGAAGAGTTTGAGAATTTCATAACACATGAGGATATGAAGATTATCTGGAAAAGAGTCCAGGGTAACTACTTCTTTACCGGTAAGAATTATCACGCATCAGGTTGCGATATTACTGGTGTTTTGACCGAACCCACCATGTTTAGTGGTCGTCAGTTCGATACTGTGCGTCATGATATAGCCAAATACCTCGAGGAAAATAAGCTTGCAAGTAGAAAAATTACATATCGCCTAAAAGATTGGGTTTTCTCACGACAACGATATTGGGGCGAACCAATTCCACTTATCCATTGCGAAAAGTGTGGAGTTGTGCCTGTCCCTGAAAAAGATTTGCCGGTTAAACTTCCTGATGTAAAAAACTACGCTCCGACCGGAACAGGTGAGTCACCGCTCGCGGCTATTGAGAAATGGGTCAATGTGAAATGTCCAACGTGTAAGAGCAAGGCAAAACGAGAAACAAATACCATGCCACAGTGGGCTGGCTCATGCTGGTATTACTTGCGTTACATGGATCCAAAAAACAAGAAAAAACTAGTAGATCCAAAAAAGGAAAAATATTGGGCACCAGTAGATGTATATGTTGGTGGTGCAGAGCATGCGACTCGCCACCTTATTTATGCGCGATTCTGGCATAAGTTTCTTTTTGATATTGGTGTGGTGAGTACGATTGAACCATTTACACAACTCTATAATGTTGGACTTATTCTTGCTGAGGACGGTCGCAAAATGAGTAAGCGGTATGGAAACGTTATTAACCCTGACGATGTGGTTGCAACATATGGCGCTGACACATTCCGAATCTATGAAATGTTCATGGGACCATTTACCCAAGCCAGTGCTTGGGATACGAAAAGTATCATGGGTTCAAGGCGCTTTATTGAAAGGATCTGGCGACTGGCTGAAAAGGTAAGCGCTAAGGCTCCGAGTTCCGAAAAGAAATTTGAGACCTTGCTCCACTCAACTATTAAAAAAGTAACTCAGGATATCGAAACGTTTAGTTTCAATACCGCTATTTCTAGTTTAATGATTTTGTCGCGAGAATTAGAAGAAAAGACTGAAATTGCCATGAGCGATTTCATGGCATTTCTTCAACTCCTTGCTCCGTTTGCGCCACACATTACCGACGAGCTCTGGACAACTCTTGGTGGTAAAAAATCAGTCCATGTTAGTTCGTGGCCGACTTTTGATGATGCAAAAATTGTTACTGATACAGTTACGATTGTTGTTCAGATTAACGGAAAGGTAAGGGATGAATTTGAAATTACCCCAGAAACCACAGAGGAACAGGTCAAAGACCTGGCGCTTTCTCGTGACAATACTAAAAAATGGCTCAATGGGGCCACTCCAAAGAAGATTATTTACATTAAGAACAAGCTTGTAAGTATCGTCATCGAACAAAAATAGCCCTTGTGTCAAGACAGTTGACTATTATATAGTTGAATAGTACAATCTGGTTACACATTTTAATGGCTTACATGCCACAAAATTATGAGCGAAAAAAATAGTAAACAAATTACACCTTCATTTAACCCTAAAGTTGTTACTAAAAAACTATTGGGCGTGCTTTCTGACCGTGGTCGTGATGTTGTGAATAGCCGATATGGTCTTGGAACTGAAACCAAGAAAATGACTCTTGAGTCAATTGGTAAAAAATACAACATTACCCGAGAGCGTGTTCGCCAAATTGAAAATCATTCTATTGCTAATATTCGAAAGTCCAAGGAGTACGAAAAAGAACACAAAGTTTTTGATGAACTCAAAGAACATTTGCGAAAACTTGGTGGTGTAATGTCTGAACACGACCTTTTGAATCAGTTTACATCGGACAAATCAACTCAAAACCATATTCATTTCTTGCTTGTGGTTGGTGAGGATTTCAAAAAACACAAAGAGGACGATGAATTTAAAACTCATTGGCACATTGATCATAAATTGGCAGACAAAATCCACGAAACTCTTCGAAAGATCTATTCCGATCTCGATGACGATGCAATCGTTCCAGAATCTGCAATCATTGATTCATTCCTTCAATACATAAAAGATGTTTCAGAAGAATACAAAAACGAAGAAGTGATCAAGCGATGGCTTTGGATGTCGAAATCTCTCGACAAGAATCCATTGGGTGAGTGGGGTAAATCAAAGTCAAACAACATTAATGCCCGTGGAGTTCGAGATTATGCCTTTTTGGTTATTCGAAAGCATGGTTCTCCGATTCATTTTCGTGAAGTCGCTCGACTTATCACTGAAGTTTTCAACAAAAAAGCTCACGTAGCAACAACTCATAACGAACTTATCAAGGATCCACGATTCGTACTTGTCGGCCGAGGTCTATATGCTCTTGCTGAGTGGGGATACATGAGCGGAGTTGTTAAGGATGTTATCAAAAAGATTCTAGAGAAAGAAGGGCCGCTTACAAAAGAAAAGATTATCGAGCGGGTAATGAAAGAGCGATACGTAAAGCCGAACACAATTCTAGTTAACCTCCAAAACTCAAAGCATTTCAAGAAAGACAAACAGGGTCGTTATTCTTTGGCATAGTTTCTCGCTACTTCCAAAGCGGTTTTGTTTCGTGTGACATTTAATTTCTGTATATGGGGGATGAACGGGTGGGAGACGCCTGGTTATTTGGTATAATAATTCTTATATGTTTGAAGAGATCTTTAGGATTCTTTTACCGGATTTTATGGTTCCGGTTATCCAAATCTTTCTTGGTACATCAGCTATTTGGTTGCCAATTTTTCTTTTTGGAATTTTTGTTTCTATTTGGTTGCGATATGTTCGAACAAAAGCCCTTGTAAAGAATGGTGGCATACTTCTCGAAATCAAGTTACCACGTGACGTGTTCAAGTCACCGTTGGCAATGGAAATTATCCTAACCTCACTTTTCCAAACTGGAGGCAGTAATTTTTATGAAACATATGTAAAGGGTAAATTCCGTCCGTGGTTTTCTTTGGAATTAGTGTCTATCGAAGGAGCGGTTCATTTTTATATTTGGACTCAGCCGAAGTTCCGCAAACTTATAGAATCACAGTTTTATTCTCAATATCCCGGTGTGGAAATTTTTGAGGTTGAGGATTATGCAAAAAAAGTTTTTATAGATCCCAAGGAAATCATCTTGTGGGGTGCAAATTTTAAAAAGAAGAATAAGGATGATGTGTATCCAATAAAAACCTATGTTGATTATGGTTTGGATAGAGAGCAGGAGGAGGAAACAAAAGTTGATCCAATGACCTCAATGTTGGAATTTATGGGTGGCTTGAAGGCTGGCGAACAGGTTTGGTTTCAGATTCTTATTCAAGCAAATCGAAAGATGACCCTCAAAGATGATGCGATATTCCCAACTCGGCCTGCTTGGAGAAAAGAAGCTGAGGAAACAATCAAAGAAAAAATTGAAAAATTAACCAAACCTGCGCCTGGGGAGACTATGCGCAGACTGCTTACAAAAGGCGAAACTGAAACCATAGCAGCGCTCGAACGAAATCTGGGCAAGCTCCCATTCGAAGTTGGTATGAGGGGTTTTTATATTGCTCGAAGCGATGCGTTCGATCCGATTGGTATCACCGGGCTTATTGGTAGCGTGCGCCAGTACGGCTCACCAAGTCTCAACGAACTTGGTTTGGCTAAAACTACTGATTTCGATTATCCATGGCAAGACTTTCGCCGCAAACGAAGATCTGCACTTGAAAAGAAACTGCTCAACGCATACAAACTCCGATCATATTTCCAGCCACCGTATCAGTTTGCTCTTAAAACCAAGCCTTTCATTATGAATACAGAAGAGCTTGCCACAATCTTTCATTTGCCTGGAAAAGTTCTTGCGACTCCAACACTTACCAAAATTCCTTCTCGAAAGAGCGAACCTCCAGCAAATTTGCCTATTTAATGTCTTATGCGCCGACGTACGAATTATTTGAAGAGATTTTCTATTGAGTGGGTTAGAGACTGTTTTGTTACATACCGGTTTAGGATTGCGGTGCTTTTGGGTGGCCTTTTGCTTTTGTGTGCTTTGAGTTTTGTGTCGTTTTTATCCACACCACCGGCGTTGTTCCCAGCTAAATCCATTTTTACTGTTGAAGACGGAAGTAGTCTGAGTCAGATCGCAACAACACTTAAATCTCGTCATTACATTCGGTCTGAAATTCTGTTCAAAGTCCTCGCATCAACTGTTTTCGCCGATGGTAATGTTGCTGTGGCGGGTGATTATAGCTTTGAAAAACCGATTACTGTTTTTACGGTTGCAGAACGGATCGTTTCAGGAGACTTTGACCTCACGCCGATTAAAATTACCGTGCCTGAAGGTCTCAATAAATTTGAGCTTGCTGCGCTTTTAAATAAAAAAATTCCTAACTTCGATACGGAAAAGTTTGTAAGTCTCGCACCAGAGGGGTATCTTTTTCCGGACACGTATTTTTTCCCGCCAAACGTTACGCCTGAAAAGATTATCAAAATAATGCAGGATAACTTTTATACTCAGATCGCAACGATTCAAGAAGCTCTCAATGCGTTTGGTAAACCAACAGAAGATGTAATAAAAATGGCTTCTATTGTTGAAACGGAGGCAAGGCAATTCGAAACACGTCAGATCATTTCAGATATTCTGTGGAAAAGAATCGAAAAAGGAATGCCACTTCAGGTTGATGTTACGTTTAAATATGTAAACGGTAAAACTACTGCGCAACTAACACTTGCAGATTTGGCCATTGATTCTCCGTATAATTCGTATCGATATGATGGGTTACCTCCAACACCAATTGCCAATCCGGGACTCGATTCGATTCTTGCTACTGTGACCCCCAAAGATACAAAATATTTATTTTTTCTTTCAGACAGATACGGCACAATGCACTATGCTGCAACGTTCGAAGAACATAAAAAGAATAAAAACCTCTACCTACCGTAATGTTTGAGGTAGAATAAAACCGTGGCTACTCTACCAAATGTAATAAAGGCAAATGGGCACATTGAACCCTTTGATCCAGAAAAACTCGAACGCTCGCTTTTGCGTGCCAAAGCTGATCCGCATGTTGTTTCGAAAATTATTGATCACATTGGTGGTGAAATGATGGGCACTCCGTCGACTGCTCAAATTTATAAACACGCTTTCTTTCTTCTTAATAAGTTTCAAAGACCGGCGGCGTACAAATATTCTATTCGCGAAGCAATTGCCGCCCTTGGCCCGTCTGGTTTTCCTTTTGAAAAATATGTAGCGGAAATTTTAAAAAGTAGAGGTTTTACCACCGAAACTGACCAAATGGTCCGTGGAGGATGCACCAGTCATGAGGTTGATGTTGTGGCGTGGAATGACTCGAAATTGGTTATGGTGGAAGCAAAATTTCACAATCAACGAGGAATGAAATGTGATTTAAAAGTTGCTCTATATGTGAAAGCTCGGTTTGATGATCTGATGGAGGCCGGCACATTTCATTACGGCGGAAAGAATAGAACCCTTACTGACAATTGGCTTGTCACAAACACCTCATTTACTTCAACTGCAATTGAGTACGCCTTATGCAAAAATTTAACAATGATCGGCATGAATTATCCTGAAAAAGGCAACCTTCACGAAATGATTGAAGATGGCGATCTGATGCCAATAACTTGCCTCAATGAGATTCATTCTGGTGAATTACGACTTCTATTAAACAAAGGGCTGGTATTGTGTAAGCAAATTCGCAATAATGTCACGATAATGTTGGACGCTGGACTGCCAGAAGACAGGGCAAAGAAAATTGTTGATGAGATAGCCTCCATATAACTGCAATGGGTTTTCCTACAAAAAGAAAAAGTTGGGGTTTGTTTGATCCAAACTCAAAAGAACCGTACAAAATAAGCCGAACAAAAATTGAGCTTTTTACCCAATGCCCACGATGTTTTTACCTCGATGGCAGACTTGGCGTTCCTCGACCAAAGGGTCCGCCGTTTGCACTCAATAGCGCCGTTGATACATTGCTCAAAAAAGAGTTCGATCTTCATCGTGCAAAACAGACAGCGCACCCACTCATGAAAGCGTATGGTATTGATGCTGTTCCCTTTGAACATGAACGAATGGAAGAATGGCGTGACTCGCTCAAGCGTGGTATCGCTACGATTCATAAACCAACAAATCTTTTTGTTCGTGGCGGTGTCGACGATGTCTGGGTTAATTCTCAGGGTGAATTAATCATTGTGGACTACAAGGCTACAAGTAAAGAAGGAAAAATTACGCTTGATGATGAATGGAAGGTGCAATACAAACGCCAGATGGAAATCTATCAGTGGTTATTTCGACAGAATGGGTTTGAGGTTTCTCCAACTGGATATTTCGTCTATGTAAACGGTAAGACCGATCGCAAGGCATTTGATGGAAGGCTTGAATTTGATGTTGCAGTGATTCCGTATGAAGGTGATGACTCTTGGATTGAAGAAGTTCTTCATGACCTCCGAGCTTGTCTTGAGAGCGATTCGATCCCCAATGCCTCTCCTGATTGTGAGTTTTGTACATACTACGATTTGGTGACAGAGGAAACTCGAGAACCTGGATCAAAAAAACCCGCTCAGATTGCTGAAAAGCCAAAAACTAAATCAAAAACACCTCGAAAAATTGGTAAGAAATCAAAACCCTCGGACTCGACTCAAAATCTTTTTAGATAACATGACAGAAGAGACTCATGATCCAAAAGAAGTAAAGACTCGCCATGAACAGCTCAAAAGGATTAAAGATGAAGTCGTTAATCTCAAAGAATCACCGTTATACAAAGAGCGGATAAAGAACAACGTTCATCCTGTTATTGGCGAAGGAAGTCATTTTGCCAAAATTATGTTTGTTGGTGAGGCTCCTGGGAAAAATGAAGCGGAACAGGGAAGACCTTTTTGCGGAGCATCCGGCAGAATTCTCGATGAGTTGCTTGCTTCTATTGAATTACCGCGCCAGTCAGTCTATGTAACAAATATTGTGAAAGATCGACCAACAGATAATCGTGATCCGTTACCAAACGAGATTGAACTGTATGGACCGTTCCTTGATCGCCAGATTGAAATCATTCAGCCGAAAGTTATCGCAACCCTCGGACGGTTTTCAATGGTATATGTGATGAAAATGTTTGGTTTAGAGTCACAACTCGAGCCAATTTCCAAGATGCACGGCAAATCATTTGACGCAAAGGCTCGGTTTGGCGGTCTAAAAATCGTGCCGCTCTATCATCCTGCTGTTGCTCTCTACAATGGTAGTACCAAGTCCGAACTCATAAAGGATTTTAAAGTTTTAGCAGATTTGGTGTAGTATGTTCCCATGACATCAGCAGAAATTCGTAAGCGATTCCTAGCCTTTTTTGAGAAGCGTGCGCACGCCGTTTTGCCGTCTGCACCACTCGTTCCAGAGAACGACCCAACCGTTCTCTTTAATACTGCTGGCATGCAGCCACTCGTACCTTTTCTCATGGGTGAAAAGCATCCAAATGGTGACAAACTAGTGAACGTACAAAAATGTGTTCGAACGACCGATATAGAAGATATTGGTGACAAAACTCATGCAACATTTTTTGAAATGCTTGGCAATTGGTCTCTTGGTTCTTATTTCAAGGAAGAAGCGATCAAGTGGAGCTATGATTTCTTAACTTCAAAAGAACAAGGTCTTGGTCTTGATCCGAATCGACTTTATGTAACTGTTTTTGAGGGTGATGCAAATGCTCCACGAGATGAAGAATCAGTGGCTATTTGGCAAAAGGTTGGGATTCCAAAGAGTCGAATCTACTACAAAGGTGTGGATGCAAACTGGTGGCCGGCAGTCAAGGGAAAAGATACCTGGACCGGTCCAACAGGTCCTAATACTGAAATGTTCTACGATCTCACTGGAACTCTCGGTGAGCTTGAAACAAATGCCGACTTTGAAAAAGCCGATTCCGAACAAAAAATTGTTGAAATCTGGAATGACGTTTTCATGGAATATGAGAAAAAGGATGGCTTGATTGTAAGTAAGCTTAAGAAGCAAAATGTTGATACTGGTGCTGGTCTCGAACGAATTGCAATGATTATGCAAGGCGTTGATTCTATTTTTGAAACAGATTTACTTAAGCCACTTGTTGAAAAAATCCGATCTTCGGCACAAGAACAGAACACGAAAGCAGAGCGAATCATTGCAGATCACATTCGTACCAGTGTATTTCTTATTTCTGATGGCGTAACACCTTCAAACACAGATCAGGGATACGTTTTACGAAGACTTATTCGTCGAGCGATTCGATTTGCTGACATTATGAAAATCGAATCCGGAAAGATTTCCGAAATGGCTTCAGTTGTTCCAGCTATGTATGGTTCTGCATATACAAACCTCGCTCCTCAGATTGAAAAAATCACACAAGTTATCGCTGAAGAAGAGCAGAAGTTCAGAAAAACACTCGCTACCGGTCTAAAAGAATTCACCAATCTCTCAAAGAGCGGTGAGCTTTCTGCTGAATCAGTCTTTAAATTGTTCTCAAGCTACGGTTTTCCAATTGACTTAACCACTGAGCTTGCTATCGAAAAGGGGATTAAGATTGACCAAGACGCAGTTGCGGCTGAAATGGTAAAACATGCCGAACTCTCTCGATCTGGAAGCGAACAAAAGTTCAAGGGAGGTCTTGCTGATACCAGTGAAATGTCAGTGAAGTATCACACCGCAACTCACTTACTTAATGCCGCTCTCAAAAAGGTTCTCGGTCCGCACGTCGACCAAAAGGGAAGTAATATCACTCCAGAACGCCTTCGTTTTGACTTTGTACACGACAAAAAAATGACAGACGAAGAAAAGAAGAAAGTTGAAGATCTCATAAACGAGCAAATCAAAGCTGACCTTC
Organism: uncultured Candidatus Saccharibacteria bacterium; assembly: GCA_964456405.1. Lineage (GTDB taxonomy): Bacteria > Patescibacteriota > Minisyncoccia > Phycocordibacterales > DATGWK01 > JAHFLV01. Next base: position 20,838 of record CAYVZB010000001.1, read on the forward strand.
CAGTTTCATATACAGAAATGCCACTTGCACAAGCACGGGAAATTGGCGCAGTTGGAGTCTTTGGTGAGAAATATGCTGATACGGTTCGAGTATATTCAATCGGTGAAAAAGGAAACTATTTCAGTCAAGAAATTTGCGGTGGACCACACGTAGAGCACACTGCAGTTCTCGGTACATTTAAGATTGCTAAAGAAGAAGCGGTTTCAGCCGGCGTGCGGAGAATTAAAGCTGTGCTTGGGTAGTAGTCTTCCAGATGGGTTCTTTACCATTCCCCTCCGGAGTGGGCCCCGCTACAAGGTAGGAAAATTGTAGTCGTCTTTACGGTGAGATGAGCAAACTCCTCGCTTCGCTCGTCAGACAGTGCTCATCTCACTCTCTAAAGACTCTTCAATTTTCACTACCTTTACGCGAAACTCCTACGGGGAATGGTTGGGATAGAGGAATTCAATACAAATGCATTCGTATTGAATTGAATTGCATTTCTTTTCCCCAAGCAATGCGCTGTAGGGGCTCCGCAGCGCGACGGCGCGAGGACCGAGCAGAATCTTAGTAAAGATTCTACGTACCCGTAAGCGCATTGCTTGAAACCTCCCCGGAGGGAAATAGTAAAAAACACCATGAGGACAATGTTATACTTACCAAAATGAATCTTCCAAGTATCTTAAAAGAACATGACATTGTCCTGACGATTGGTAGCGGGAATGTTAGTGGGGCTATTGTTGAATTTGGTAAATCAACTAAACCAAAGATTCTTTTTACTCATGAATCACATTTTCCCGTAAAGACTGATATTGATGCAGAAAATTTGACCACACACATGCTTTCCGCCGTTCATGCCTGCGTAAGCGCATTGCATAAGGATCATAAACGAGCGATTAGAAAGGTGCAGGTTGTTCTTGCCTCACCATGGTTTTCTTCTTTTTCAAAAATTATTACCATAAAGAAACCTGCACCTTTTTCAGTGACTAAAAAAATTGTTGACGACCTTGTGTCGGAATATTTTGAGGAACTCTCTAAAAAAGAAGCCGGAACAAAGAATTTCTTGGTTGAGAAAAATATTTCGAACGTCCGACTTAATGGCTACGAAACATCAAATCCATTCGGTCAGATGGCTGAAACGCTCGATATTTCGGTTTATGCCAGTCTTGCTCCGGTGGTCACTAAGGAGCAGATTGAATCCGAAATTTATACGATCATTCATCCCCAAGAAGTATTTTTTCACACCTTTCCGTTCGTGGCATGGAGCGTGCTCGACACACTTTTCGCTCCAAAGGAAGACGTTGTGTTTGTAGACATTGGAAGTGAGACAACAGACTTGCTTGTTATCAGGAGGGGTTCAATTGAAAAAAGCGCTTCATTGCCGATTGGGATTAATCATTTAAACAGAAAGGTTGCAGCCGGTTTGGACACATACCCAGAGCTTGCACATAGCCTCGTAAGTGTATATACGGCCGATCTTGCAGAATCTGCAGTCAAAGAAAAAATTCACACGTTCGTTTCGGCTTTCGGAGAAGAATGGGCAATGCAATTTTTTCAAATTTTCGATAATCACGAATTAGCTGGTGGTCATTTTTTGCCACAACGTGCTTATTTTGTGTCAGACAAACACGTCCACAATGTTTTTAACGAAGTTATAAAGAAGCAGATTGCGGATACTGTAGTTTTAAAGCGTGACAATATTTTGCAATTTGTCGATTTTCAGGAAAGTTCAGAACCGAATATTTTTCTAATTCTGGCAGCGGTTTACGTGCATAAGTCAAAATAAACTTTTGAACACAAGGTTGTTTACAACAGACCTGTTTCTTTTGTAGAATCATATAAATGGCCAAAAGATTTGTACAAGATGTGGTCCCTTCGGGACGTCGCTCGATTCGAAATATCCCGTTACCTGAAAGTCGGGGCGGAGAATCAGAAAACAGAGGTTCGGATAGCGGAGTTCGACCACGAAAGGTTGTACAGGAAGCTCCAAATAAAGTCGCACCTAAAGAAAAATCAAAAACCACTCCTAAAAAAGCCTCGATACTATCTCGTTGGTGGATGTGGCTTATTTGTTTGATCGTTGTGCTTGGTGGTACATACTTTGTTTCGTATCTTTTTGTCTCGGCCCGAGTAGCCATCGTTCCAAAGGAAGTTACGACACCCGTTAGTGTTGCTGGTGTAGCAAAATTGCAACCAACCCCAACGGATTTGGGATACACAATCGTTACTCTAGAAAGGGAGGGCTCACGAGAAGTCTCTGCGACTGGTGAGGAAAAGGTTGAAAAGAAGGCCAATGGCAAGATAACCATCTACAACAGTGCCGGTACTGCACCACAACTGCTTGTTGCTAATACTCGTTTCGAGTCCACAAACGGTCTCATTTATAGGATTCAAAGCCAGGTCAGTGTTCCTGGAAGCAAAACTCTGAATGGGGTCACAACACCTGGCTCGATTACTGTTACCGTTTACGCTGATCAGCCTGGAGAAAAGTACAATATTGGTTTATCTGATTTTACTATCCCAGGTTTTAAGGGTGACCCACGATTTACAAAAATTACGGCAAAATCTGACCCACAGTCACCAATTAGCGGTGGTTATACCGGAACAGCTAAAAAGGTTGCTTCTGCTGAACTTGCTTCTGCTAAGGTTGCCATAGAAGCTCAGCTCAAGAGTGATTTGCAAACTCAAATTCAGGCTCAAATTCCTGATACTCATGTTTTGTTCAAAAATGCTGCAAGTTTTAGTTTTACTGAATTACCACAAGGTGTTGCATCTGATGCCAATAAGGCCCTTATCAGAGAAAAGGGGACTATGTACGGAATACTTTTTGAAAGAAAAGCCCTTTCAAAATTCTTAGCTAACAAATTAGTGGCGAATGAAAACCGTGATGCACTTGTTGCAAACATGGACACTCTTGCCTTTACACTCGATAATCCGAGTACGTTTAATGCGCTGACCTCTAAGGAGATTGGTTTCAAGCTAAGTGGTACTGCAAACTTCGTTTGGAACGTGGATTCTAAGGTCATCAGTGAAAGCCTTGCTGGTCATAAAAGGGCTAGTATTAAGGGTATTTTGGGTAGTTTTGAATCTGTAACCCGAGCAAATGTCTCTATTAAACCAGTATGGGTACTAACCATGCCCCGTGACCCGAATAAGATTACTGTCGAAATTGAGCAGGTAAAATAAGGCTAGAATAGTCATGATCTGTTGACGAAAAAGGGCTTTGTCTGTTAGACTGTTGCTCTGCGATATTTAGTGATGCAAGACAACAAAAAAACCGTAAAAACTGTGTCTGGAATCGTGACAGAATCACTTCCGAATACGCTTTTTAAGGTAAAAATCGATGGTGAGGAAAACGAAATGTTAACGTATCTTGCAGGTAAGATGCGACTTCACAGAATTCGTGTTCTGATCGGAGATAAGGTTGATGTTGAACTTGATCCCTACGGCGGAAAAGGTAGGATTGTAAAACGTTTGTAAATACAATGAGAGTAAAATCATCAGTAAAAAAAATCTGTGCGAAATGCCAGATTGTTCGTCGGAAAGGATTTTTATACGTAGTTTGCAAGAACAACCCTCGACATAAACAAAGACAAGGATAATATGCGAATCTTAGGTATCACTATTCCAGAAAATAAGCGCCTTGAAATTGGCTTAACCACACTCTACGGTGTGGGCCGATCTCGTGCTCTTGAGATTTTGGAAAAAGCTCATGTTGACCCTGGTCTCAAGCCGACAGCTTTAACGGCAGATCAAGAAAATGCAATTCGAAAATTTTTAGGTGAAGTAAAGATTGAGGGTGACCTCAAGCGCGAGGTTGAAGCTAACGTCAAACGACTCCGAGACATCAAAGCATACCGTGGCACTCGCCACATGCGTGGTTTGCCGTCACGTGGTCAGAGAACAAAGACAAATTCTCGAACTCGACGAGGTAACGTTCGTAAGACTATGGGTAGCGGTAAGAAGACCGTAGATAAGAAATAAAACATAATAATCCGATGGGTAAGAAACGAACAGTAGAAAAGGAAGAAAAACCAGCAGAAGGCGCTGCAGAGGAAAAGAAGGCTCAGCCTGTTTCTTCAAAGCGCAAAGTTGAAAGCGCTCGACTTTGTGTCGAATCTACATACAACAACACCAAGGTTGTTCTTACCGATATGAACGGCAATACACTTGCTCAATCTTCTTCTGGTGCTCTCGGGTTTGCTGGTGCAAAGAAGGGAACACCTTTTGCTGCTGCGAAAGTTGGTGAAACTCTTGCTCTCAAAGCTCAAACTTTGGGTGTAAAAGAAATCTCTGTTTTTGTTCGAGGTGTTGGCTCTGGTCGAGAGGCTGCGATTCGAGGTTTTATTTCACGCGGTACTACTATCAAGTCAATTTCTGATATCACACCGGTTCCACACAACGGTCCACGCCCTCCACGGCCACGACGCGTATAACATTTATATATATTTATGATTATCGGACCAAAATACAAAATTGCTCGACGTTTGAATGCTCCTGTATTTGAGAAAACTCAAACACAGAAGTATGCGCTTTCTGCAGCTCGAAAAACAAAGAAAGGAAAAAGCGGTGGCCCTCGCCAAAAGACAGCTTTTGGAGAGCAAATGGCAGAAAAGCAAAAGGCACGATTTACATATCTTCTTACAGAAAAAACATTTTCTAATTACGTTAAAAAGGCTGTAAACTCAAAAGAAAATACAATTCCTACACTATTCGGCCTTCTCGAACGAAGAATGGACAACGTTGTATACCGAATGGGTCTTGCAACAACTCGATCCGGTGCGCGACAAATGGTTTCTCACGGACACATTACCGTTAACGGAAAACGAGTAACTATTCCTTCAATGCATGTTTCTCAGGGTGACAAAATCTCTGTTCGCCCAGCAAGTCTTAAAAAGCCTCTTTTTGCAGGTGCAACTGACAGAATGAAAGCGATTACCGCTCCAACATGGATCAAGGCTGACGCTGAAAAGGTTGAGGCTACCATTTTGGGTCTTCCGACAATGACGCACAAGACCGATACGATCTTCGATTTAAATACCGTTATCGAATTTTATAGTCGTTAATTAATTTTAATAATATGATTCATCATTCAATTGTTTTGCCATCAAAGCCTAAGGTAGTCAGTGAAACTGACTTCGCGGGTACATATGAGATTGACGGTTTTTATCCAGGGTATGGTCACACTCTCGGCAATTCATTGCGCCGAATGATTTTGTCCTCACTTCCGGGAGCAGCTATTACTTCAGTAAAAATTGCTGGTGTCAGCCATGAATTTTCAACGATTTCAGGTGTAAAGGAAGACGTGATCACATTACTTCTCAACCTAAAGAAGGTTCGCATTAAGATGCTTACAGACGAACCACAAACTCTTACACTTAAGATTAAAGGTGCACAGCAAATTACCGCTGGCGACATTAAGGCTCCTGGTCAGGTTTCAATTCTTAATCCTGAATTGGTTATTGCTCACACAACAGATAAGACAGTCGAGCTTTCACTCGAAATCACAGTTGAAAAGGGTCTCGGTTTCGTTTCAAAGGAATCATTGCAAAAAAATCGAGTTGATATCGGCACAATCACTGTTGATGCAGTGTTTACTCCGATCCGAAAAGTAAGTTACGAAGTAGAAAATATGCGAGTTGGTGACCGAACAGATTTCAATCGGCTTCGAATTAACATCGAAACAGATGGAACAATTACACCTCGAGAAGCTTTGGAAAAATCAATCGAGATTATGATCAACCAGCTCAAGGCAATCGTTGGTTTCAAAGAAGAAGAAATCATGTCTTCAGAAGCCGCTCCTGAAGAAGCTGGTCCAAGCAAGGAACTTGATCAAGAATTCCTCAAGACTCGAATCGAGACTCTTGAACTTTCACAACGAACTATCAACGCGCTTACCACAGCAAATATCCGAACCCTTGGTGGTTTGGTCAGAAAAAAGAAAAAGGACATTCTTGAAGTCGAAGGTCTTGGAGCAAAGGGAATTAGCGAAATCAAGAAGGTTTTGGAAGGAATGGGGATTAATTTGAAGTAGAGTTTCTACCGTGATATAGTTTTAAACCGCAATGAGACACCATAGCAAAACAAAGAAATTTGGACGAGAACGAGGTCAGCGAAAAGCACTGATGCGTTCTTTGGCCGTGTCTTTGGTTCGCGATGGCAAAATCAAGACTACAGAAGAAAAGGCCAAGGCTCTTCGACCTTTGATCGAACGACTTGTAACAAATGGCAAAAAAGGCGACCTCGCAGCTCGACGAAGTATCGGTGAAATCATCGGCATGGACAGTGCCCGAAAGATTGTTGTGAGCATTAGCCCAAAATACAGTTCTCGAAAGGGTGGTTATACACGAATCACCAAACTTGTTCGACGAGAGTCTGATGGTGCAAAGCAAGCAATAATCGAATTTGTATAAACACATGGAATACACCATCGACACAGCAAATAAGGCCCTTGGACGAACCGCTGCGCAGGCAGCTCATATCCTTATGGGTAAAAATTCCACTTCGTATGCTCGAAACAAGGTTGTTCCTGTTAAGGTTCACATCAAAAATGCCGCTCAGGTCAAGGTTACTGCAAAAAAACTTGAAACCATGCTATTCCGACATCACACTGGTTTCCGTGGTGGTTTGAAGGAAATGAATCTTGATCGATTCATTAAGGAAAAAGGTTACAAGGAGCTTTTCCGACATACAGTGCACGGCATGCTCCCAAAAAATAAGCTTCGAAATGAAATGATTAAGAACCTCTACGTGACTGAATAATATGGAAGCTACAATTACAAAAAAACAAACAGAAAAATACATTGAGGCAGTTGGCCGACGCAAAACCGCTATTGCACGTGTTCGAATTTACGAAGCATCTAAGGCTTCTTTTGATATTAACGAACGAGAAATTGAAAATTATTTTCCGACAAACCAGCTTCAAATTATCGTTAAAGATCCATTCACAAAAATCAAACTTCCAGTAAAATTCCGTGTAACAGCTCGAATCCATGGTGGTGGCATCAACTCTCAGGCTGAGGCACTTCGACACGGTATTGCTCGAGCCCTTATTGCCTACGACCTCACACTCCGAAAGGATCTTAAGCCTTTAGGTTTCCTCAAACGAGATCCACGAGCAAAAGAGCGACGAAAGTTCGGTTTGAAAAAGGCTCGAAAGTCTCCACAGTGGTCAAAGCGATAAAGGATCCACAAAACAAATTTCTTTGGCACCTTTGGTCCATACGAAATTTGTTTTGTTTCGCAGGGTGAATACGAAGCAAATTTTGACATTTGTTTTTAAAGAGAATAAGCTCTAAGCAAATATTTTTCGTATGAATGATCAAGAAAAAAATCTAAATCACGAAGAAACTCCAGAAGAAAACGACATTGAATTAGAAAAAGACAGCGAATTCGCTGCGCACGAAGCACACAAATCAAAAGATGTAGTTGCCGATCTCCGAGAAAAACTCAAGAAAGCGGTTGAAGAAAAGACAGAATATTTAAATGGTTGGCAACGTGCCAAGGCGGATTTTATCAATTCTCGTAAGCGAGATGAAGAAGATACCCGCAATGCGATTAAATATGCCGAAGCAGCGCTTATCGAAGAATTAATCCCGGTACTCGATAGTTACGACATGGCGTTTGGAAACAAAACTGCTTGGGAAAGTCTTCCGGGAGAATGGCGAAAGGGGATGGAGCAAATTCACAACCAACTGATTTCTATCCTCAAATCTCACAACGTAGAAGTCCTCGAACCTCTGGGGAAAGAGTTTGATCCGAAAGAGTCAGAGGCAGTTGGTATGGTAGATACCAAAAACGAATCAGAAGACCACGTAGTGCTCGCAGTTTTCCAGAAAGGATATAAGCTTCATGACCGGATTATTCGCCCCGCAAAGGTCAGAGTTGGTAGATACGAACCGTAGCTCTTGCAGGGCAGTGAGTCAGAATGATATGTTTGTAGTGCTTTCTTTAAAAACTAATTAAATTTTCAAAAAACCATGGCAAAAATAATTGGAATTGATCTTGGAACAACGTTTTCAGCTGTTGCTGTCATGGAGGCAGGTGGCCCGAAGATTCTTGAGAATTCTGAAGGTGCACGAACGACTCCATCTATCGTTGCAACATCAAAAAATGGTGAACGACTTGTTGGTTTGCTTGCAAAACGACAGGCAGTAACAAATCCTAAGGGCACAATCGTTGGTATCAAACGATTTATTGGTCATACATACGAAGACCCCGCTGTTCAAAAAGATAAGGCAAACGTTCCATACGAAATCGCAAAAGGAGCTGACGGTGGCGTACTGGTAAAAATGTCTGGAAAGGATTACCGACCAGAAGAAATTTCTGCGATGATCTTGCAAAAGCTTAAGGCTGATGCAGAAGCTAAGCTCGGAGAAAAAGTAACGGAGGCAATCATTACGGTGCCTGCGTACTTTAACGATGCCCAGCGAAAAGCAACAAAAGATGCCGGTCAGATTGCTGGCCTTGATGTAAAACGAATCATCAATGAACCAACAGCTGCTGCACTTGCGTATGGTTTTAATAAAAAGAAAGATGAAAAAATCGCTGTCTTCGACTTCGGTGGAGGCACATTCGATATTTCTATTCTCGAAGTCGGTGATGATGTCGTAGAAGTGAAGTCTACAGATGGCGACAGTCATTTGGGTGGTCGTGACATTGATCAGAAGATCATTAACTGGCTTGCTGATGAATTCAAGAAGGATCAGGGTATTGATCTTCGGGGCGATGCATTTGCTCTTCAGCGACTTGATGAGGCTGCAGAAAAGGCAAAAATTGAGCTTTCAACTGCTACAGAAACCGAAATCAACATTCCGTTCATTACTTCAGACGCAAGTGGCCCTAAGCATCTTGTGATTCGAATGAGTCGTGCAAAACTCGAAGAGTTGGCTCGAGAATTTATTGATCGAGCAATCATGATTACAAAGCGAGCCATGGAAGCATCACCATTTAAGGTTGGTGATTTGAACGAAGTGGTACTTGTTGGAGGTCAAACTCGAATGCCACTGATTGCTGAAGAAGTGAAGAAATTCTTTGGCAAAGAACCAAACAAATCTATCAATCCTGACGAAGTTGTGGCACTCGGCGCTGCGATCCAGGGTGGAATTATTACTGGTGATGTAAAAGATATTCTTTTGCTCGACGTTATTCCGCTTTCACTTGGTATCGAAACCATGGGTGGTGTGTCTACAAAGCTGATCGAAAAGAACACAACCGTTCCTGCTTCTAAGTCGCAAACATTTTCAACTGCGGCAGATAACCAGACTTCGGTAGAAATTCACGTGCTCCAAGGCGAACGACCAATGGCGACTGATAACAAAAGCCTCGGACGATTTATTCTCGATGGAATTCCTCCAGCTCCACGTGGCATGCCACAAGTTGAAGTTACTTTCGACATTGATGCAAACGGAATCTTGAGCGTAAAGGCAAAAGACAAGGCTTCAGGTCGCGAACAATCTATTCGAATCGAAGCAAGTTCAGGTCTTTCCAAAGAAGAAATTGCAAAAATGCAAAAAGATGCAGAAGCTCATGCTGCCGAAGATGCAAAGAAGAAAGATTTGGTTGAAGCAAAGAATATTGCTGAACAAATGATCTACACATCAGAAAAGTCTCTCGCTGATGCTGGTAGCAAAGTTCCAGAAGACGTGAAAAAGGCAGTTACAGAGAAAGTTGACGCCCTCAAAAAAGCAAAAGATGGTTCAGACATCGATGCTATCAAAAAGGCAACATCTGAGCTCTCTACTGAAATACAAAAAATTGGTCAGCATATGAACCAACAGGCGGGTGGCCAAACTCCTCCGGGCCCAGAGGCAAACAAGGACAATGTTCGAGATGCAGAATACAAAGAAAGTCCGAACGAAGGCGAGCAGCCAAAACAATAATTAATTAATGGCGAAAGACTATTACAAAATTCTTGGTGTAGAAAAGAGTGCTTCAAAAGACGATATCAAAAAAGCGTTTCGAACACTTGCGCACAAGTATCATCCGGACAAAAAGGGTGGCGATGAGGCGAAGTTCAAGGAAGTGAATGAAGCATACTCGGTACTGAATGACGAGAAAAAGCGCGCTGAGTATGATGCGTATGGTCAAACCTTTGCTGGTGGCGCCGGTCCAGGTGGTTTTGATTTCTCTGGATTCCAAGGACAAGGTGGAGAAGGATTTGGCTTTGATTTTGGTGAAATTTTCTCTGACTTCTTTGGCGGAGGTGGTGGTGGACGAGTAAAGCGTGGCCGAGACATTTCTATTGATGTCGAACTTAGCTTCGAGGAAGCGGTTTTCGGTGTATCACGAAAGATTCTCCTCAATAAAACTTCTACTTGCAAAACATGTAACGGAAACGGTGGGGAACCGAACACTAAGTTTTCAACTTGTACGGTGTGTAACGGAAAAGGAAAGATTCGCGAGGTTCGTGGCACAATTCTTGGTTCATTTGCAACAGAACGACCGTGTGCAAACTGTCACGCGACAGGCAAGGTACCTGAAAAGAAATGTCACACCTGTCATGGTGCGGGCGTAAGCCGACAAGAAAGCGAAATCAACGTAAAGATTCCTGCTGGAATCGAAAACGGAGAAATGATCCGACTTACCGGCGCAGGCGAAGGTCTTGCTGGTGGCTCTAGTGGTGATCTCTATATCAAGGTTCATGTTCGAAAACATGCACTCTATACCAAAGATGGTAAGAACCTTTTGACTGATCTCAAAATTAAGCTTTCTGATGCGCTTTTGGGTGGGGAATATGTACTCAAAACTCTTGATGGTAATGTAACTCTCAAAATTCCTGCTGGAATTACATTTGGCGAAACTTTACGCGTAAAAGGCAAAGGTGTGCCAGATGACCGAAGTAAACGCGGCGATATTCTCGTTCGGGTTGTAATCGAGCTTCCAAAATCTCTTTCACGAGATGCGAAAAAGGCTATAGAGCAACTAAAGAAAGAGGGGATTTAAATAAATAGTTCTAGTTCAAGACGGGCAGCAGCAGTCAACGTAGTATCGGGGCGTGACCGGAGAGCCTAATGCTATGATCTTGTGGTTATGCAATCTTTGTTAGAAAAAATTCAAGATAATAAATTAAATGAAATCATTGACTGTCTTTCACGAGAAGATTCGAAAGTAAGTATTGAAGATCAATTTAAAGATATTCAAGTTCGATTTCCTAATTATGATGTTTCATTTTTATGGCTGTTATCTTATCCCTATGAGCATGCTCCAAATGTTAAAAAATATATTAATGAAAATTATCAAAGATTCCAACAGTACTTAGATTCTTCTTTTCCAAAACTAATTTCTAAAAAAGGGAAATTTAACTCACGCATGTGGGAAATGATATTGTGCGATCTCTTGTCCCATTCTGGAAAATTGGTACCTAAATCTGCTGCTGGTTCAGACTTTCTGTTAAAATCAAAAAACGGTCAAGAAATACAGATTGAAGCTGTATGCCCAAACGAAGCAACTAATCCAGATCTGCGTTCTTTCCGGCCGATTTTAACAAAAGAAAACCCTGTTTATTCTGGCGGAGAAAATATTGACGATTTGGAAAAACCAGTATTGCTAAGATCACTTCAAGGCTTTGATACTAAGGCAAAACTTGATAAATATGACAGTAACAAACCTTTAATTATTGCAATTAATTCCTGCAATGCTGTTGGTTTAATTTCTAGAGATGATTACATCCTTCGTCGCCTGTTGTTTGGTCTTGGTAATCAAACAATTACAAAAAAGTCAGATGGTACATTTGTAAATGGCCTTCAATATAATCCTCTTTTAAATAAACCTAATAAACCAGAATTTCAAATCGCTCGTTTCTTGAGTTTGGAGTATGCTCATGTAAGCGGTGTAATCTATACCTCCCAAAATTCTATGGGATTAGTTCCGGGCGGTTATGGTTGGCATAATTCCGGAATATTTTACAGTCCTAATCCAAACGCTAAGTATAAAATTGATCTTGATTTTCCATTTTTTAAAAAAATGATATGCAATCAAAAAATTTACGAAGTAAGAGAAGCCGATAAAACTTTTTAAATTCTGTTAGAGACTCAATCAAAATATTGTGAAGCTGTTTAATTAAGTGTAATTTTTTTGTTCCTCATTACAATTTGGCTCTTTAGATTTGAGAGTAATTCTCTTTTGCCCATAATTCCAGAGTGGAATCTTTTGAGTCGCTCAATCTCAACTTCAGGTTTCTTCATCTTAAGCCACATTTTTGCTACTATATACCCATGGCAGACAGAAAAATCATGGTCTCTGGCGTGAAGCCAACTGGCCGACTCCATATTGGTAACTACTTCGGTGCAACAGGACTTTTGTAAGCTCACTCTCGCTCAAAATATAATCAATCCCTAATGAAAAACTGTCACCGGTAGCGGTAACAGTTTGAGTGCTCGAGAAAACTAGAAAACCTGAGCCGCCCGAGTTATGGGTTCGAGAAGGGACTCAAACTCAGGAATCTTCTCTGACAGACCAGAGAGAAGAAAAGGTAACGACTCCCACACCTTTTGAACATTTTTCGTAGCTGGTGCGTCTGACCTAAGTGGCCTGTTCTCGAAACTATAGATAGCCCTACGAGAAATGGGCTCGAGAAGAACTATGCTATCTCCTTTGATTTCCCATACATATTCTGGATCAGGAAAACCCTCGTGGACCACTCGGATGCATCCGCCTTCGTTGAGATGATTTGTCTTGGAAAAAATCACATGGTATGTGGTTTGCAACACAATGTGAATTTCGCGCCTCATCCGGTCAATGTTGTGGGTACCTCGCACAATTTCATCACGCAAATCACGTTCAGTCTGGTTAGACATTTCAAACCCCTTATTCCTAAGGACCTTCCGGTTGATTATGAAAGAACGTCTTTCATACTATCAATACAATAAAATAAATCTTTTTGAATGTCAAAATATGCTTGACGTATACAAATTATATGTTAAAATTTTTTAAGAACTCGAAATACAAACCAAACAAGGAGACTGCAATGAACCTCGGAATTCGGCTCGGTATCTTTTGGGTCGGACTCATTGTTCTTGCTTTGGGTCTACACAACCCCATTCTTGTAGTTGCGGGCCTGCTGGTTGCAGTTACCGGGGTGTGCGCACTGTTTATCTATGAACCACCAGACAACAGTGCATATGGACCATAAAACCAAACCCGATCCGCCATTCCCGGCGGGTCGTTTCGTTTTAAGCCGCATTCTTGTTATTATTCTTGTATGACAAACCGCAAAATCATGGTCTCTGGCGTGAAGCCGACTGGCCGACTCCATATTGGTAACTACTTTGGAGCAATCAGACAGTTTGTTGAGTTAAGCAACACACACGAATCATACGTGTTTCTTGCAGATCTTCATGCGCTCAACTCTGTTCAGAACAGAGCAGAAATGGCTGAGAACGTGCTCAATGCGGCAATTGATTATGTTGCACTTGGCCTCGACCCGCGAAAGGTAACAATTTTCCTCCAGTCACAAGTCAGCGCTCATGCTGAACTCGCATGGATCTTCAACACACTTACTACCATGCCGTACCTAATGCGAGCACATGCGTTCAAAGACGCTGAGGCAAAGAACAAAGAAATCAGCGTTGGTGTGTTTGATTATCCACTCCTTATGGCAGCAGATATTTTGTTGTATTCACCAGACGTCGTGCCCGTTGGAAATGATCAGAAGCAACACGTAGAAATCGCTCGCGATACAGCCGAGAAATTCAATAGAACTTTTAATGCAGAAGTATTTAGGCTTCCTCAGCCAGTAATCATCGCCGATGTTGGAACTGTTCCAGGTACTGACGGCCGCAAGATGAGCAAGAGTTATGGAAACACTATTGGTATTTTTGCCGAAGATGGTGAAATTCGAGCTGCTGTTATGAAGATTCCTACAGATTCTAAGGGTGTAAACGATCCGAAAGATCCAGAAACTGATAATGTCTTTGCTCTCCATAAACTTTTCGCTACTCCAGAAGAACTTGCAGATCTGCGAAACAAATACACAAATGGTGGAATTGGATATAAGGACTCAAAAGAACTTTTGGCTTCACGAATTTCTCGATTCGTTACTCCATTTCGTGAAAAACGAAAACTGATTGCTCGAAGGCCACGAAAGATTGTAAAAATGCTGATTAAAGGTTCAAAGCGAGCAAATAAAATCAGTCAAATGAAAATGGACGAGGTTCGCAAGGCTGTTGGAATCGCTCTCAAATAACAAAAGATGGGTTTTGAAATTGAACATGAACATTTTAAAGGACCGTTTGAACTCCTGCTTAACCTTATCGAAGAGCGAAAACTTTTAGTTAACGAAATTTCTCTTTCAAAAGTCACCGATGACTTCATTCAGTATTTGCAACAGCAGGAAAAATTCCCAATGGGGGAAAGTGCTCATTTTATTCTCGTTGCAGCGACACTGATTTTAATCAAATCAAAATCACTTCTACCAACACTTGAACTTACCACCGAGGAACAGGGCGACATTAAATCACTCGAGCTGCGGTTGCAGATGTATAAAAGAATTCGTGAGGCAGGCGCAACAATTCAGGCGCGGTTTGGTAAGCAGATTGCATTTGCCCCTGCCAAGCGAGACTTTATGGAAACGGTTTTTTCTCCCGGAAAAATTAAAAAAACTAGTATTTCTGAGGCAATACGCCGTGTACTCATGACCTTACCAAAGATCGAAAGTCTGCCAAAGGTTATTGTCCAAAAAGTTATTAGTTTGGAGGAAATGATTGGTCGACTCACAACCAGAGTTCAGAATGGTATCAAAATGAATTTCAAGGATTTTGCCGGAAGCAAAGAGGAAAAGGTAAACGTGATCGTAGGTTTCCTTGCAATGCTTGAACTTGTAAAAAGGGGACTGATCGAAGTTGAGCAGCAAAATACTTTTTCTGATATTGAAATGCAAACAAGGGACATTGGTATTCCAAAATATACGTAAAGAAATTACAATAAAGAGATGTCGCTCGAATCAAAAATCGAGGCTTTGCTTTTTTGGAAAGGCGAGCCTGTGCATATAAAAGATATTGCTAAAATTTTGAAAGTTGATTCAGAGCAGGTTGAGTCTGCCCTAAATGATTTAGAAAAATCTCTTGCAGGACGTGGAATCACATTGGCTCGAAACGAGGGAGACGTAATGCTCTACACATCACCAGAGGCAAGTGAACTCATCCAAGACCTTACAAAAGAAGAATTGGCACGAGATGTTAGTAAGGCTGGGGTAGAGGTTCTTTCGTTAATTGTCTACCGTGGCCCAATCTCTAAACGTGATATAGACTATATACGAGGCGTCAATTCGAGCTATATTATCCGGAATTTGATGGTACGTGGCCTTATTGAGCGCTCTGAAGGCAAAGATGAACGTAGTTTTGCCTACCAACCAACATTTGAACTTTTAGCCCATTTGGGTGTTTCAAAAAAAGAGGATTTGGAAGATTTTGCATCAGTTCAAAAGGACTTGGCTGCCTTTATGGAAACGGGTACAGGGCAAGAACAAAATGGATAATTTTGCTACTCAACAAAAAAAAGACAAGGTGTTGCTTGCAATCGGGGTTGTGGCTCTGGTTGTTTTCGTGCTTCTCATTTTGCTTATTTATGCTCAGGGACCGTATTCTCGTACAGACGATATCAGTCAGCCAGTCGTTCACAAATCTTCTGAAAAAATTTCAATTTCAAACGACATTGTTCTTTCTGCTAAGGCTGCAGTGGTTTGGGACATGAAAAACAAGAAATTTATTTACGAAAAAAATAAAGACGAGGTATTACCGCTCGCGTCTCTTGCAAAACTCATGACTGCGCTTACCGCAACTGAACTCCTTCCTAAAAAATCAACAGTCACGATTGCAGGGAAATACCTTGGCGATGACACGAAAGACATCGGTCTTCTGGCAAATGAACATTGGCAGGCCGATGATTTGCTTGCACTCACGCTAGTTTCTTCTTCAAACGACGGTGCAAAGGCAATTGCTTCTGTTGCTGGTGCCTTTTTACCAAAGAGCCAGTCTATTGATCCGCGTGTTGCGTTTCTTCAAAACCTCAATGAAAAGGCAGTAGAAATCGGTCTTGATTCCACCCATTTTTATAATGAAAGTGGTCTTGATGTTGATCTTGTTCAAAGTGGTGCATATGGCAACGCAAAAGATGTTGCAACACTTATGGATTACATTTTGAAAAATCATCCAGAACTTTTGGCTGCAACAACCAATTCACGAATGTTTATTTCTTCCGAGGACACCACTCACAATGTAAAAAATACAAATAGCACGGTCGCACAAATACCCGGCGCCTTGGGTTCGAAGACCGGTTATACAGATTTGGCTCAGGGTAATTTGGTTGTGGCTTTTTCACCAGGACTCGAGGGGCCATACATAGCAGTTGTGCTCGGTTCGACATATGACGGCCGTTTTGAAGACATTAATACACTAATTGCTGCTACTCTCGAAGCAACAAACAAGTAGCTTATACTATTCCTATGATTATCGACATTGTAAAAGTTGTTGTGCCGTCAGTCTTTGCATTCTGTATTGGAATTGGTATAACACCGACCCTGACAAACTTCTTGTATGCCCACAAAATGTGGAAGAAAAAAAGTGTTTTGCGATCAATTGACGGTGGTTCTGCCACAATTTCCGCTTCTCTCCACAACGATGAAAACAAAAAAACTCCGCGCATGGGTGGAATCGTTGTGTGGGCGAGTGCCGCAGTTACTTGTATCGGCATTTGGCTTCTTGCACGATTCGTTAACGCAGATATTTTTTATAACCTCGACTTTCTTTCACGAAATCAGACCTGGATTCCTTTGCTTACGCTGATCATTGGGGGTCTGGTCGGTTTAATCGATGATTATCTGGTCACAAAAGAAGTACCAGATGGCACATATGTCGGGGGTGGCTTGTCACTTTCAAAACGGCTCCTCGTTGTGGGGACTGTTGGACTGCTTTGCGCCCTATGGTTCTATTTCAAACTCGAAGTCCATTCAATCGGCCTGCCGTTTGGATTGCCAGATTTACAACTTGGTCTTTTGTTTATCCCGTTTTTTATTCTCGTCATCCTTTCAATTTATGCAGGAGGGGTAATCGACGGCGTAGATGGTCTTTCTGGTGGAGTTTTTGCCACAATTTTTGCCGCATATGGAGGTATCGCTTTTTACCAAAACCAGTACGACCTTGCGGCTTTTTGTGCCACAATTTTTGGAGCAATATTGGCTTTTTTGTGGTTTAACATTCCGCCTGCCCGATACTACATGTCTGATACCGGCACCATGGGACTGACCTTAACTCTCGGAGTAGTGGCTTTTATGACTGACTCGCTTGGGGGTGGACATGGAGTAATTGTTTTACCGATTATTGGATTTTTACTCGTTGCTACCGTTGCCTCGGTTATCATTCAGGTCGCATCCAAAAAATTCAGAGGTAAAAAGGTCTTTCTTGTGGCACCAATTCATAATCATTTTCAGGCAATAGGTTGGCCAGCATATAAGGTAACAATGAGATTCTGGGTTATCGGAGTGGTGTGTGCACTTTTGGGGCTTATCGTTGCATTAGTGGGATAGGGAAGTGTGTTGGGGCATAGTAGAATAGATCTTTACGATGAGACAAGAAAATCGAGTCGATTGGTGGTTCCTTGTGTTGGTGATTGTCCTGGCGGCAGTTGGTTTTTTTATTTTCTCTTCTGCATCATTGGGATTATTTGCTCGAGAGGGCGCGCGCTTTTCAAGTGTTGCCTTTTCACAGATTTTTTTGGGTCTTTTCATGGGTTCGGTTGCATGTGTCATTACTTCGCGTATCAACTATCAATTCTGGCGAAAATACGCTTTTTATTTTTTCATACTCTCAATAATCGCTACACTTCTGGTTTTTGTACCAGGAATAGGATTTTCCCACGGTGGCGCTGCCCGTTGGATTCTTGTTGGGCCACTTTCCCTTCAACCCTCGGAGTTACTCAAAATCGGTTTTCTGATTTACATTGCCGCCTGGATTTCAGGCGTGAAAAAAAATATCGAAACATTTAAATACGGCATCCTGCCTTTTTGCCTACTCTGTGGACTCGTTGGTGTGATCTTGCTCGCTCAGCCTGATACAGATACATATGTGATCCTTGCTGGCACAGCACTGGGTATGTTTGCGATTAGTGGTGGTAAATGGAAGCATATAGCGTCTGTTATCCTGATAGCTCTTATTGCTCTGAGTATTGTGGCATATACACGGCCGTATATCCGAGAACGTCTGATGGTTTTCATACACCCAACTCATGATCAGTTGGGATCAAGTTATCAGCTCAATCAGTCGCTTATTGCGATTGGCTCCGGTGGATTTCTCGGAAGGGGATTCGGTCAGAGTGTTCAGAAGTTTAACTTTCTGCCAGAACCCATTGGTGACTCTATATTTGCAGTCATGGCAGAAGAATTCGGTTTTGTGGGTGGCGTTGCCCTTATTTTTCTCTACGTTTTCTTTACCTTTAGGGGAATGAGAATTTCAATGAATTCACCGGACACCTTTGGTGGACTGCTCGCGTTTGGAATTGTTATACTCATTGTGTCCCAGTCTTTCGTGAATATTGGTGCCATGTTGGGCGTCTTACCATTGTCTGGTATTCCACTTTTGTTTGTAAGTCACGGTGGTTCAGCGTTGTTTATTACTCTTGCTGAAGTTGGAATCGTTCTCAACATTTCTCGATATCAAAGAAAGCACGAGAAAGTCTAAAAAATATTTATGAAGATTCTTTTTACAGGTGGCGGGTCGGGTGGGCATTTTTATCCAATTCTTTCAGTAGCGAACGAAGTTCAAAAACTCGCAAAGGAAAATCGACTTTTAGCACCAGAATTGTATTACGTATCCGATAGCCCATATAACGAAGGGCTTTTGTACGATAACAACATTGTGTACAGAAAAAATGCTGCGGGTAAGCGCCGTGTGTATTTTTCAATACGCAACTTTTTCGATATTTTTAAAACCGGATGGGGAATAGTGACTGCGTTCTGGACTGTTTTTAGTATTTATCCCGACGTTGTTTTTAGTAAGGGCGGATACCCTTCCTTTCCGATCGTTATCGCTGCTCGTTTTTTTAGAATTCCGATTGTTATTCACGAATCTGATAGCGTACCCGGCAGAGCAAACACATTTGCAGGCACATTTGCAACCAAAATCGCAGTTTCATTCCAAGAAGCAGCAAAATTCTTTCCGGCAGAAAAAGTGGCGGTTACCGGCAACCCAATTCGCGAACAAATAATGCAACCGATTACCGACGGGGCCCACGACGCGCTTGGCTTGGACAGTTCAGTTCCAACTATTTTGGTACTTGGAGGTTCGCTTGGGGCACAAATAATCAACAACATTATCACCGACACTCTTTCCCAACTGATCGAAAATTACCAAGTCATTCATCAGGTTGGTAAAAATAATTACGAAGAAGTAGTCGAGAGGGTTGACGCGGTGATTTACAAGAGTATGTATCGAAATCGATATAAGCCCTTTGATTATTTAACAGAACTACAGATGCGTCAGGCTGCTGGTGCGGCTGACATCATCATTTCACGAGCAGGTTCAGCAATTTTTGAGATAGCTTCATGGGGCAAACCATCGATCCTAATTCCGATTACCGTTTCAAATGGCGATCACCAGAGAAAAAATGCCTACG
Source organism: uncultured Candidatus Saccharibacteria bacterium (assembly GCA_964456405.1). Taxonomy (GTDB): domain Bacteria; phylum Patescibacteriota; class Minisyncoccia; order Phycocordibacterales; family DATGWK01; genus JAHFLV01. The sequence continues at coordinate 40,422 of CAYVZB010000001.1, forward strand.
CATACGCACGAACAAAGGCAGCGGTTGTGATCGAAGAGGCAAACCTGACATCGAATATTTTAATTTCAGAAATTAACCGGATTATAAATAGTAGAGAAGAAAAAGAAAAAATGAGCAAGGCCGCAAAGGATTTTTTTAAACCCGATGCAGCACGTATTATCGCCAAAGAACTGCTTGCAATTTCACTTCGTCACGAAAAGTAGTCTGCTAAACTCACCATAAACAATGTCCAAACCACACAACAAAAAAATAATCACTCGATTTCCTCCAAGCCCAACAGGTTTTATTCAGATGGGTAATGTTCGAACCGCGATTTACAATTACATTTACGCAAAGCAGCACGGCGGTCAGTTTATTTTTCGAATTGAAGACACTGACAAGGAGCGTTCAAAAAAAGAATATGAGGATATTCTTATCGATAATTTGAAATGGCTTGGTTTACATTGGGATAATGAAAAAATTGTCCATCAGTCCGAACGGGGAACAGTGTATAACCACTATCTTGAGAAAATGGTGAAGGATGGTTTTGCCTATCTTTCTAAAGAAGACACGGGTGGTGACACCACAAAAAGATCGGAGGTAATTCGCTTTAAAAATCCCAATAAAAAAGTTACCTTTTCTGACTTGGTTCGTGGAGAAATCACCTTTGACACAACGGAGCTTGGCGATTTTATTATCGCCCGCAGTATGACAGAGCCGGTATACCATCTCGCAGTCGTAATCGATGATTTTGAAGCTGGGGTAACCCATATAATCCGCGGAGAAGACCACATTTCCAATACTCCACGCCAAATCATCATCCAAGAGGCTATCGGTGCACCACGGCCAATATATGCTCATTTACCGCTAATCCTCGACAGCGACCGCGCCAAACTCTCAAAAAGAAAGCATGGTTTTAAGGTTGCGCTTAAGTTTTATATTGAACAAGGCTATCTTCCATCTGCAGTTATCAACTACATGGCCATGTTGGGCTGGAACCCTGGCTCTTCAAAAGAACTTTTTACCTTTGAGGAATTGATCAAGGAATTTGATATTACCAAAGTGCAAAAATCTGGCGCAGTCTTTAATGAAGTTAAACTTCGCTGGGTTAACAAAGAATATTTAAAGAGAAAACCTCATATTGAAATTGCCAATGAGGTCAGAAAATTTATTGATGATTCAGAAAAATTCAAAAAAAATAACTGGAAACTTTCTGATGAACTTCTTTTAAAATTGGTTCCAGTTATTCTCGATCGAATTGATGTCTATGCTGATGCGACGGTAATGGCCGATGCCGGTGATTTTGATTATCTTTTTGACAGTCCTGAATATGATCCCAAGGATCTGATGTGGCGGGATGAAACTGGCCCAGAACGTACTCGAGAGTTCTTTAAGCACATCATAAAAGTCCTTACGGACGCTCCCGATGAGGATCTTGCCGACGGAGAAAAGGTAAAATCTTATCTGTGGAACTATGCGACTGAACAAGGCCGGGGAGCGGTGCTTTGGCCAATGCGTTTTGCCCTGACCGGTAAGATGAAGTCTCCTGATCCGTTTACTTTGGTAACAATCCTTGGCAAAAAGGAGAGTTTAAAACGACTTAAACACGCGTCCGGATTTCTAAAATGATACGAAAAATCCTACTCAATATAATTTCTTTGTGCTTGATAGTGTCTGTAATCTCACCTCACATTGTTCAAGTTCACGCTGCTGATGAGGATCAAATCAATATCCTGAAACAGAACATTGCAGAGAAAAACGCCCAGATCGAAAAGCTCAACAACGAAATTAGAGCTTTGGATTCTCAGGTCCAAACTACCGCTGCGCAGGGCCAGTCGTTAAAAACTGCTCTGGCAACTCTTGAAGCGTCACGAAACAAACTTCTCAAAGAAATTCAAGCAATACAAAGCAAGGTTTCTGCTACAACATTAAACATCAACAAACTTGGTCTTGAAATCAAAAATAAAGAACAAGAAATTATCACCAATAAAGAAGCACTTGCAGAAACAATACGAGAACTGAGTCAGGCAGAAGATTCGCCGTTGATTGAAAACTTGTTGGTTTACGACACCATGGCGGATATTTGGAATGAAATTGAAGCACTGACTCGTTTTCAAAAAGGAGTGAGACAAAAAATAATTCAAACGAAAGAATTAAAGGACGAACTTGCGGAAAAGAAAAATGAAACTGAGGGCCAGAAAAAAACCCTTGTCAGTTTTCAAGCTGAACTTACTGACCAACAAAAAATTGTTGAGCAGAATAAAACTGAAAAGGCTCGACTCCTAACCGCCACTCAGAATCAAGAAGCGGAATATCGAAAACAAATCGCAGAGAAAAAAGCCATTGCAGAAGCCTTTGTACAAGAAATTCTTAGTTACGAGAGCCAACTCCAACTCATCATTGATCCGGGAAGTTATCCCGAGGCTGGTAATGCTGTATTAGCTTGGCCACTTAAAAATGTGATTTTGACTCAGTATTTTGGTGATACAGCCTTTGCAAAATCTGGTGCATACAATGGCAAAGGACACAACGGTATTGACCTCGGAGCTTCTCCAGGAACACCGGTTATGTCATCACTAAGCGGTACAGTTACGGGTACAGGCAATACTGACTTAGTTGCTGGCTGTTATTCATACGGAAAATGGGTTTTAATTGCACACGATAATGGACTTTCAACTCTGTATGCTCATTTAAGTTTGATTAAAGTTGAAAAGGGCCAAAGAGTTTCTACCGGAGAGGTTATTGGCTACAGTGGAAACACTGGTTACACCACTGGTCCACACCTTCACTTTGGCGTGTACGCATCTCAAGGTGTTAAGATAGTTCAATATACGAATAGTATAAATTGTAAAAATGCCGTGATCCCAGTTGCGGATTTACGGGCGTATCTTAATCCAATTCAATATTTACCAAAACTATAATGAACAAAGGATTTATAAAATATATTGTCATAATCATTGCAGCAATTATTCTTCTGAAATTTTGGCTGCACATAGACGTTATTGCTTGGCTTAACAAACCAGAGGTCAAAGACTGGATCACTGGTTCCTGGAAGACGTATGTTCAACCAACCCTTGTCGCATTGATAAAGTACATTCGTGAGATTGTGACATAGAAAGCAATCTACTCTGCTATAATTTGAAAATAAACTGCAATGAAACACGTACTCCGATTTCCGCAAAACTTTCTCTGGGGTGCGGCAACATCTTCTTTTCAGGTTGAGGGTGGCATAGAAAACATTGACTGGGCAAAATATGCGAGAGACGGAAAACTTCCCGCTATTGGGGCTGCATGCGACCATTACAATCGATATGAGCAAGATTTCGATTTAGTAAAATCTCTTGGACATACCTGCCACAGACTTTCTATCGAGTGGGCTCGAATCGAACCAGAAGAAGGAAAGTTTGACGAAAAAGAAATTGAACATTACCGGCATGTGCTCCAGGCCCTCCAAGTACGAGGAGTTAAACCGTTTATTACCTTATGGCATTTTTCATTACCCCTTTGGTTTTCAGAATCTGGTGGATTTGAAAAAAGAAAAGATGCACCGGAAATTTTTGCACGGTATTCAGCATTCATCGTTGAAAGACTTGGGGATTTGTGCACACACTTCGCAACTATAAACGAACCCTTACCATATGTTTCAAACGGTTGGAGACGTGGTACATGGCCGCCATTTAAGAAATGGCCACTAATCGACATCATCGGCACTGCATCATATACCAACTCACATCGTGCAAAAGAAGATATCAGTATAAAAAATGTCCTTGCGTATTTTAAGGTTCTGCATGTGTTAAGTAAGTCTCATAATGCTGCTTATGATGCAATGAAAAAAGTCCGACCCGATGTTGATGTTGGAATCATTGCGCATATCATTTATTTTCATTCCAACGGTAATCCATTCAATAAATTATCTGCAAAAATAATGAATTGGCATTTTAACCATCACTTTTTAGGGCATGTGGCAACAAAATGCGATTCGATTGGTCTCAATTATTATTTTCATAAAAAATTTGGTGATACTGCTACATATGAAAAAACCGATATGGGTTGGGATGCGTATCCAGAGGGTATTTATGGTGCTCTCAAAACTTTAGGACGATACAATAAACCAATTTACATTAGCGAAGCCGGAATCGCTGACGCAGAAGACAAAATGCGTGCAAAATATATTCAAGGTCTCGTAGCTGGCACCCACAGAGCAATTCAAGAGGGGATAGATGTCTTAGGCTTCATGTATTGGTCACTTTTGGATAATTACGAACTCGCACACGGATACACAAAAAGATTCGGCCTGATTGAAGTCGATTTTGTAACTCAACAGAGGACTATTCGACCTTCGGCTTATGTGTACAAAAGAATATGCGAAACAAATACGTTAGAATTAAACAAGCATGAGTAATTGGGTTCTTTTTGTAATCATCGGGCAATTTTTATACGCGATTGCGGTTCTTATTGATCGTTTTATTGTCACAAAGAAAGTTGTTTCAAAACCAATCGTATATGTGTTTTATGTTAACTTTCTTTCACTCTTTGCCTTGGGCGCAATACCGTTTGGTGTCACATTGCCGTCGACGTGGACAGTTCTTTTATCTCTTTGCGCGGCAGTGAGTTTTGCGGCATCAATATTTTTCTTATATGAATCATTAAACAACTCAAATGCCTCAGAAGTTGTTCCGGTCATTGGAGGTGTTTCTGCGATCTCGGCATTTTCACTGAGCGCAGTATTGCTTGGTGATGGACTACCGACCCGTTTTATTGCCGGTTTCATTATCTTGGTTATTGGAATGTTGATTATTTCTCATTTCCGATTCACTGCGCGTTCATTTTTCTTTCTAACCGGTTCAGGATTCTTTTTCGGACTTTCAACTGTTCTGATGAAAATGCTTTTTGTCTCGTCGTCATTTGTCGACGGTTTTTTCTGGTCACGAATGGCCAATGTCGTGGTTGCTTTGGCCTTACTCGCACTACCATCCGTTTACAAAGCGATTCATCACGACCATCATTATCATAAAACTCCAAAAACCCACAAAGCATTTTTTGTGATAGGGAACAAGGCACTGGGAGCAATTGGTTTTATTTTTATTTTACTCGCCATCAAGCAGGGAAATGCTGCAATTATTAACGCTCTTAGTGCCCTACAATATGTTTTCCTTTTGATCTTTGCCCTATTTTTTGCTCGACTTCTACCGGAATATTTCGAGGAAAAGATTCATAAGCACGAATTTCTCCATAAATCACTTGCAACGGCGCTTATTGTTATTGGATTCTTTGTTTTGTTTTTATAATTGCAATGAACAAAAAGAAAATTTTACTTGTAGCACTTGTACTCGTCATTGCTGGTTTGTGGTGGTTAGCCCTTCGCCCGATTCCTGAAAAAGTGACGTACGGCGTATCATTCAGCGTTCTTCACGCAAATGAGCTTAAACTTGATTGGAAAAAAGTCTATGTGGCCATTTTGGACGACCTAAATGTAAAAAAACTCCGACTTTCAGCTCATTGGCCGATGATTGAACCAACCAAGGGTGATTTTAATTGGTCAGAAATGGATTATCAGATCCAAGAGGCAGAAAAACACAACGCAGAGGTCATTTTGGCTGTTGGACGACGCCTTCCAGGCTGGCCTGAATGCCATGAGCCTACATGGGCATACACGATGAGCAAAGAAGAAAAAAGGGCTGCTTTACTCGAATATATTACTCAGACTATCAACCATTACAAGAATTCAAAGGCCATTAAGTACTGGCAGATTGAAAACGAACCGTTTTTAACTCGATATGCAACATATCATTGTGAGAATTTTCTTGATTTAGAGTTTTTGCAAAAAGAGATTGCTCTGGTTAAATCACTTGATCCGAGTCGCCAAATAATTGTTACAGACAGTGGTGAAATTAGTCTTTGGTACAAAGCATACAAAACTGGAGATGTGTTTGGGACAACAATGTATTTGTATATCTGGAATCATTATTTTGGCCCGATGAGATATCCGATCCCACCTGCCTTCTTTAGAATCAAAAGAAGCATTGTGGAGCAAATCTATGGCCCCAAAGAAGCATTACTGATCGAATTATCTGGCGAACCGTGGCTTTTAGAGCCAATAGTTGATACTGATATCAAGGTTCAGCTTGAACAAATGAATCTTGAAAGATTTGACTATATTTTGAATTTTGCTCAAAAATCAGGTTTTGAAACTCAATATTTATGGGGTGCTGAATGGTGGTATTACATGAAAGAAAATAATCATCCAGAATTTTGGAATAGAGCACAAGAAATTTTCTAAATAAATTTATTTTTTATATTTCTTAAAAGTTCTACAAATTTTTAAAATCAGAAGGGGGAAGGGGTTTGATTAAAAGTTCCAGTCTTTACTATATCTACGTGTCGCAAAAGATATATTGTGCGACGTTCAGGTATAGGACAAGTCAGCCGGCCCAAACAAGTTAAGGTCTGCTCCCTACCGACCTGTTACGTATAAAATTTTAGGGATTAATATTTCCTTTTTTATAAATTAATATCGAAATAAATCTGAGTTGAATTATGCAACCCCACCACTCCCCTCAAAAATCGATGTGGGCGGGGAATTTAGATAACAAAAAACCGCCTCGAAGTGAATCGAAACGGTTTTTTTGTTTAATTACTTTTTCGCAATTTCTTTAGATTTTGCCCAACATGGAGCCGAAGCTAACCATGGTCGAGCTCCCTGTTCTTCGTAGAGGTGTCGAGCGTAGTCGAGATTACCATCAAGAGTGTGAATGTCGTAACCAAGCTTGGAAGCTCGGTCGAGATGGTAGGTTTCGTTAATTTGCATCACACCAACGTCAGCTGGAACAGCCTTACCTCGCAAAACCTTTCCACTCTTCGTAAACTGAGTGAAATGAGACTCACAACGAGCTACTTCAACCATGATCGGTATATCTGAGAAGTATTCACGAACATGAGCTTCAACGTCCTTATCGATCTCGTTATCTGCTTCCTTTTTTGTCTCGACAAGGATTGGTGTTGCAAAATCCGGTTGTGTATTTGTGACCTCTGCAGTGTCTGTAAAGACACCAGAGAGCATCATAAGCGCAACGATATTTAGCATATTTTAGATGTTAGAGATCTAATAAAAACAAAAGCTCAGTCGTTTCAACTGAGCATTAACATAGTAGCATGTTTGAAACCCCTTGTCAATGACAAAATGGAAATTTCGTGGTGTAAGTGGTTGCCATTATATGGCTTTAAATAAGGATATTTTGGCTAAAATTGGGTTTAATAAGCCACCTAAAATGCCCCGGTCCCAGCCTCGATCACAATTGCCCGTTCGGCATTAATAGGCTACTCTTATATTTGTGATACAAAAGTCTAAAGTTTGGCTCTACCCTTGGTTTAAATTTGCCGAAAAACACCTCAAAACCGATACTATTTACCTTGCAAGGGGTGGTTTTTGGCTTGTAACGAGCCAGATTATCGCCATGGCAGCTGGCTTCGGCATTTCTTTGGCATTTGCTCACCTCTTCCCCAAGGAAGGTTATGGTACCTACAAGTTCATTCTTTCTGTGGCCGGAATTCTGTCTGTCTTCTCTTTGACCCAAATGGGTACTGCCGTTACCCGTGCTGTTGCTCGTGGTTACGAGGGGTCGCTTGAAAGGGGTTTTAAGATTAACCTCAAGCTTGGCATTCTCATTTTTTTGGGAGGATTAGCGCTTACTGTTTACTATGCCATCAATGAAAATTATGTTTTAGCCATTTCGTTTGCTCTTGCGGGTATTTTCATTCCAATCACCTCGAGCTCAGCTCTTTATGATGCGTACTTGCTCGGTAAAAAAGACTTTAGGAGCAGTACGCTGTTTAGCATAATGAGGAACACCACACCAGCGATCTTCCTGATCGCGACTCTATTTCTCACAGATAGTGTTGTGATTTTGATGGCTGTTTATTTTATTACTGGGGCCATTATCCCCTTTTTACTTTATCGACTTGCACTTACGAAAAGCAGGAAACAGAATGCAACAGTTGATCCTGAACTTAAATCATACAGTGCTCATTTAAGTGCCATGGAGGTCCTTGGGCAGGCAGCAAATCTTTTAGATAAGATTTTGGTTTTCCATTTTTTGGGTGCAGTACCACTCGCAATTTATGCTTTTGCAACCGCACCAGTTGAGCAGCTGCAGGGGGGCAAAAAAATCTTAAGCTCATTAATTTTTCCTAAAGTAAGTGAACGAACATTCGAAGAACTTCAGGAATCCGGTCCTCGAAAAGCGGTGTTACTAACCCTGTACGCCCTTGGACTTTCTGGAGCCTATATTTTAATTGCGCCTTATTTTTATAGTTTTTTTTATCCACAGTATATTGATTCGGTCATATATTCACAGGTATACTCCCTTACCCTACTTGCCGTGTCTGGAACTATTTTTGATTCAACACTGACCGCACATAATAAAAAGAAAGAACTGTACGTCCACAGAATTACAATGCCAATTATTAAGATTGGGCTTTTTGTTACCCTCTTGCCCCTCTATGGAATAATGGGACTTATTGTAAGTCATGTAATTGTAAGGGTTTCTGCAGGAATATTAGGCTACTATTTGGTGAAGCATCCGTTTAGAGGATAAGAACAGCAAAAATGGCATATATTTACAAGACAGGAAGAGCGGAACTTCATGATCAAATCAAAAAGCATGCTCATGTTATTTCAGGCAAGGTTTTGGATATTGGTTCGAGTTCATTTGCGCGGTATCAAAACCTTTTTACTTTTTCTGAGTATATAAAGATGGATGTTGAAAAGAAAAAGGGTGTTGATGTTGTGGGAAAAATAGAAAACTTGCCCTTTCCTGATAATTCTTTCGACTCAATTGTCTGTACCCAGGTTCTCGGTGATGTGTTCGAACTCAAGAAAGCCTTCATGGAAATGAAGAGGGTTTTAAAACCAAATGGTGTGGCGCTAATTACAGAAAGTTTGTTCGATCCGCTTCACGATGAGCCAAATGACTTCTGGAGATTTACTGAACACAGTCTGAATCGTCTTGCAAAAGAAGCGGGCCTTAACGTTGAAATTATCGAAAAAAGGGGTGGGTTTTGGAGCATGATGGTTCAATTAAAAGCACGATATGCAATAGAACTCCTGCACGCGAACAAGTGGTTCATCGGTAGACTCATGAGTCCATTTCTCAAAGTTGAAGGAACGATCGCTCGTTTTCTTGATCGTATTGATTCTTCACAATCAAACAAGTCATTTACTCATGGATATATTTTAATTATTCGTAAACATGCTTAAGGTCACAACAAGTTGGGATGATGGTGATATTCTCGACAAAAAACTTGCCGATTTATTAACCCAATACGGCATTAAGGGCACCTTTTACATTACAAAAACATATCGACCCGAACGATTATCTGAATCTGAGATTAAAACTCTTTCTGAATCACATGAAGTCGGCGCACATACACTCACCCACCCTGATCTCCGGCTACTCGCAGTAGAAAAACTCCAAGAAGAAATTGGTGGCAGTAAAAAATGGCTCGAAGAAGTTACTCAAAAGCCCGTCACAATGTTTTGTTATACAAAAGGTCAGTACACACCTGAAGTTGCGAAAAAAGTCCAAGAAAACGGCTTTTGCGGCGCCAGAAGCACGATACTTGGGTCATTAATTTCTGGAAAAAAGTTCGATTTGGAAACCACTCTTCAGGTCTATCCCTTCCCTTTCAGAAAAATTGATAAGCATCGATATTATTTCAGAAAAATTCTTCAACCATATCTACAGCGAGCAAAAGGATTGCGAAAAACTGGAGTTCCAATCACTGCGATGCATTCTTGGCTCAGTTCTTCAAAAGCTGCGTTTGATTATGCTCTCAAACACGGCAGGGTGTTTCATGTGTGGGGGCATTCGTGGGAAATCGAGAAATATGGAATGTGGAATGAGCTTGAAAAGCTACTTCAATATATTTCAAAAAGACAAAACTGCGAGTATGTCGTAAACAGTGACTTGGTTAAGGAGTAGAAATTCCTTTCTCTAATTCATCTACAAGCCACGCACTGCCATTTTGATACGGATTTCCGAAATACCTCTTTTGTAAATCTAGTAATATTTCTTTTGACACATTTCGAACTGTCATAATTTTTGTTATTAGTTCGTCTGGATTCTCGGCAAAAAAGGTTCGATTTGAATCATATTCTCTAAGTGAATAGTAATCACCCCATTTATTTGAATTAAAGAAAAGCGGCATTTTTTCTTTAAGAAGCATTTCTAGTACAGCAGTGCTATGAGAGCCGACGGCGACTTCTGATTCTTCAATTGCCCGAACCAATCCACTTGTGGCAATTTTTACCCTTGGATTCGATAGGATTTCTGGTCTGTTCTTTTCTATCCAATTTTTAAATCCATCACCAAATTGCCTGAAGGTAAAAAGAATTTCAACATTGTCTTGTTCCAATAATTTTTCCAAGTATGGAATAACTTCTTCTGGAACGGCAAGTTGCTCGGAAACAAATAATACCTTTATTGGTCCGGTTTTTTCCATTTCATGCAATGTGGTTACACCATCTTCTCTTTCAAGTGGTCGGATTGGCCCTGAGACAACAAGTTGATCAGACGTATAGGCAGCGCCATGCTTTAAATAGTATTCCTTCCACCAATCGCTCCAAACTCCGTATTTATCAAGAGACAACCGTTTGTCACCATCAAAACTCGGTAAAAAATCGTATCCATTGTAATATCGTGAAGCAACGCCGTGCAGAATACCAACCGTCTTAACTCTATTTAATTTTGCACCAATAACCGCTGGATAGTTTCTATCCAACGCCGCTGAAAAGTAAGCGGCTTTAATACCAATACCTTTGATAACCCAGGTTGAAATACGAATCGCCCAAATATCAGAATATACTGAGCGTAAGTAACTCGTTCCAATCAAAAGTTTAAACTTGTAGTCAGGATCTGCTACATGGTCAAAATTTCCGACATCATATTTTCTTGAAAAAAAGCTTAATCCTTTAGAAATAAAAGCAACGGCTTCCGAATATATCACTGGTCTACGTCTTGTTATTGCGTGTGATACAACTGTTTTCCACGAACTCAAACTGCGAATAAACTCGGCAAAGTACAAATTTCGTTTTCTCAATTCGGCATATACGAACCTCATACGAAAATCGAAATCCTTTCCGGGTTCAAACTTATCACCTGCGAACACGAGTATCGCTGGCCTTGTAATAATTAGAATTGGCAACGAGATAAGGGTAATGCAAATTTGTATCAAAATTCCAAACGGCAACAATTTTTCAGGTTTAAAATCCTTAATTATTTTTACCGAAATTCCATGTGCGGAAAGATAATGAATGAACAGTGGTTTGAAAGATGGCTTATACAGATCAACCGATGAGTACTGAGTCAGAGTATTAAGTAAGTTTTTGTACTGAGAAAGTGGCAACCCGAAATAATAAAATAAATCGTTGTAATGAATCCACCACAATTCAAAGCCTTTATACACGTAAGACTTCGAAAGTCGAAGTCCGTCTGGCAAAACAACCTTAGGTAAAGATTCAACGAGTTCTGTCGCTTCATAAATACTTCCAGGTAATACAAAATCTTTTGCATGAAGTACTACATCATACTCTTTAGTATTGATTGCTTCTGATCCACCATCAAAAATTACGAGTGCCTTGCCTTTTTTGCCCATATTATTTTCTTGTAGACTCCTTAAGACCAATGATCAGATTATTTACTGTATTTTGATGTACAAAGTTCCATGCTTTTGGTCCTGAATTTGTATTATGCGGAGAAAGAATGACATTTTCCATAGTCCGAAGCGGACTGTCTTTTGGCAAAGGTTCATCCTCAAACACATCGAGTGCGGCACCAGCAATAATCTTATTTTGCAAGGCTTCGATTAAATCTTTTTCCACCACAACCGGTCCGCGCGAAGCATTAATTAGGAATGCAGTTGGTTTCATCATAGCAAGTCGTTCCTTATTCATGAGTTGGCGACTCGTTGGGTTAAGATCGGTATTGAGACTTACGAAATCTGATTCTTTGAGTAATTGTTCGAGGGCAACAAGATCAGTCGCGACTGGTTTGATATCACAAGCAATTACTTTCATACCAAAAGCCTCAGCTCGTTTTTTGATTGCCTTTCCAACATTTCCAAGTCCAATGATTCCAAGGGTTCGTTCTTCCAATGTATATGTCATTCTTTTTGACCAAATACCCTGTCTCATTTCTCTATCGAGATTAATGATGTCACGAGCAAAACAAAGAATGTATCCAAGAACACTATCAGCAACAGGAATCGTAAACGCGTTCACGGTGTTTTTGATGAGAATATTAAATTCTTTTGCCGCTACCTGATCGAGAGAATCGATACCAGTTCCCCATTTTGAAAGCACCTTAAGTTTTGGTGCATTTTCCATTACTTTTCGGGTCACTCGATCATCACCACAAAGCATTCCATCGACATCCCCAATAATCTTTAGGAGTTCCTCTTCTGAAAGCCGTTCTTTGACTGGGGGAATAAACATTTCAATTCCCTCTTTTTCGAACTGATCTCGAAACTGTTCTGCAATAGGTTGGAAATAAGGAGCAGAAATGAGGGCCTTGTATTTGTATTTCATACCTGTATCTTAGCAAAAATAAGGGGTTTTAAAAGAAAAAACCGCCACATTGCTGTGGCGGTCACTAATGATGAAACCGAAGTTATTCGGTCGGTAGCAGTGCTACCTGGTCTCCGACTCCTCGGTCGTATCCGGAAGGTACTTAAACCTCCAGATCGTGACGACGGTATCCCAAGGCGGCAATTCATCCTTGCCAACCGGACTGAGCGCAGCGAGGTAAAACCTCACGAGCTCCGGGGTCGCACAGTCGGGAGCGCAGCCGGCAAGATCATCCGGCGTGAGCTCCTCGATCTTCTTGGCGAAGCACTCCGTCCGTTCGAAGGTCAGACCCTCGTCGGGAACGAGGTTACCCGGCACTCCAACCTTCGGCTCGCCAAACCCCTCGATGAATCGGATCGCGAGGGGTTCGTTGGGCGGGATGTAGTTCACATGCCCTGGATCCGTGCGGTCGCCCTTGCGAACCACCGCCGTGATCTTCCTGCTGCGAAATCCTTCCATCGTCGACTTCCTGTTCCAGAAGCCACGATCTCCGTAAAGTCGACATCGATCAAGCATGATACCCTCCGCTATGAGAAAAAAACCTCCTAGACACAGCGAATTGCTGGTCTTTCTAGACGACACTATAACAGATTAAACAATACTAGTCAATTAGTTACTTTTTGATCAAAATAGCTCGTACAGGAGCAGCTTCAAGGCCTATAAATTTAATAGGTAAGCAAAAGAGTTGGTATTCCCCTGTTTCAACTGCTTGTAAACTAATTCCTTCTAGGAGCGCAATGCCTTGTTCCAACAAAACCCTGTGCACGTCTGCAGCTTCATCAAATTTTGCAATTGAAAGATAATCAACACCGATAAGCTTCATATCTCTTTTTGCTAACCACTCAGCACCACTGACAGAAATTCCAACATAATTTTTTGTAAATTCGTTCGTTGTACCCCACAGTTTTGAGTTTTTCGTTTTAAAAAGAATTCTTTGTGTTTGTTCTGGAATATTCAACTTTTCTAGTTCAGTTGCTCCAATTTCGTTTGCATTTGGCAATTCCACAACAAGAGAATCGCCAACAAATGTTTGAAGAGGTAATGCATCAATAGATTTTCCATTTTTAATAAAATGTTTTGGCGCATCGATATGCGTACCCGTATGCATACCCATTCGAATATTGCTGTCATTACACACGTCTCCCTTTTCTATACTTAGAAACTTAGGAAAATCTGGCCGAGCGGCTTTTGGCCAGACAGGAATTGAATCATCCACCGGAACTGAGATATCGATTATTTTCATGGCTGAAGAATGATTTTAAACTTACTTCCCTCTCGAAGCAGATCCCAAGCTTTTTCAAAATCACTGAGAGGTAGTGTGTTTTCTAAAAATGGGTTCATATCAAGTTTTGGCATCATCTTAAGCGCAAGTTCAAAGTCCTCATCCTCTGCACCAACTGAACCAACAAAAACTTTTTCTAGCCCAACAAGATCTTCAAAATTGTAGCTAATATCTGCGTAAGGAAAGCCGAGGAGTAGTAGGGTTGCATCACCAGTACTACCGCGAAGAACAGCATTAAGTGCGTCGGCAGAACCAGTTGCCTCTATGATAAGTCTGAAGTGATCAATGTTTTCTATTGTTGTAGATATTTTTTCAACTTTTTCCTCAAGAAGTTTGAGACGGTCAGGTCTTTTATCAAATACGGTTACCTTAAAACCCTCCAATGCGAGAACTTGTGCGGCAAAATTTCCAATTGGACCCGCGCCAACAATACCAATTTTTGCACCTGGAGTGAGACGACTCCTAACTCGTCGAATGCCACGAAGGACAACAGCGAGTGGCTCAGAAATCGCTGCGGTCTTTAGATCAATTTCCTTTGGTATGTGATGAATCGCATTACCTGGAACAATCACATACTTGCTATAAGCACCGTTGTGATTAATCACACCGACCTCCTTTCGATCCTTCAATGAGCCTCGAGTAAGAATGCATTCTCCTACAACCCTATCTCCAACTTTGAAACGCTCGCGGAATTTATTATTTGAGCCAACTCGCGCAATTGTTCCAGAAAATTCGTGACCGGGAATAATTGGATAATGCGCATAATGATCGCGATAGTACCCAAGTGTGCCTTCAAAAACCTCTAGATCGGTTCGACAAATACCAACATATGCAACCTGGATTAAAATATCGCCTGGACGCATTTCTGGTGCAGGAATTTCCTGATATCTGGCTTTCCCTTCTTTTTCAATAACAACAGCGTGGTTAACGCTCGGTAATGGGAAGTAGAGATTTTCTGTGTCCTTATCGATATCCAAACCTCGATCCTTGTACCAACCTTGGCGACTTCCCTTCCACTGGTAGTAACGGAATCGAATAATTTCTTCGATACGATTAATAGAAAAATTCGGATACGAAGCAACAAGATCAGTACCGGTTCGCCATAGTAATGAGAAGTAACTCAACTTAACTTGAGGTGGATGAGCCATGCCAATACGAAATGCTGCGATTGCCTCTCGACGGTATCGGTTATAGACCTGATGCCATTTTTCATTATGAATATGGTACACAACAGCACTCGGTTCATACACGACTTCAAACCCCTTACTACGTTGATGTTTTGCCCACTCAATATCTTCAAGACCAAACAGATTTTCATCAAACTGATGCTTTTCCCACAGCTCTTTTCTGATTGCTGAGTTTGCATTATTTGCAAAATCAAATGGTACACCCTTATTAATTGGATGTTTTCCGAAAAGCCTTTTGAAATCTCTTTTTTCAGAGAACTTTGAGCTCACGTGGCCAACCTGTCTACCGTACAACATTGCAATCTTATTGTTCTTAAATCCATCAATGAGCTTTGAAACCCACCGCTCATCAACCGGCAAGACGTGTGCAGAAGCAAAAACAAGGTATTTTCCTTTTGCTTCTTTACAACCAATATTCAATGCATATCCAAATGTAAAATCTCTGCTTTCAATTTTAAAAATTCTCGCTCCAAATTTTTCGGCAATTTCAAGTGTGCGGTCAGTAGATCCAGAATCAACAATGACCACTTCGAAGTTTTTATACTCTTGCTTCTTAACCGCTTCGAGTAAATTACCGAGATGTTTCTCTTCGTTATATGTGCGGATGACAATACTAGTTTCAGGCATACGTCTTTACAAGTGGGTCGGTCGCCATTTTTGCATCAACTTTTTTCAAATCTTCCGGAGTATCAACGCTGTATGTTTCAAATTCTTCGTAGACCATTTTTACCTTGTGTCCCTTTTCAAGAACTCGAAGCATGTCGATAGATTCGATACCTTCGAGTAACGTTCTGCCCCACATATTAAATTGCTCCAGAAAATCTCGCCTAAATGGAATGACGCAAACCTGCTTGTACATTGGGATTGAATCGCCTTTGAATTTTTTCCAAGACGGAATCGGTTCGCGAGACATGTATATAGCAAAATTTTGTTCGTCGACAACCACCTTTGGACAATTCATGTCGTTGTGCTCTTCTCGGCTTCGGATTGGTGCCATCAAATTTAAAACTTCAATCGAATCATCTTCAAGCATTGGCTTTACTGCCATATCAATCATTTCTGGAACAATCATTGGCTCATCACCTTGAAGCATCACGACGATGTCAGTCTTTTGCCTGGTTTCCTTTTCTACTTTTAAAATAACTTCAGCAGTGATATCAGAACAACCGGGATGGTCATTTCGACCAATCACTGCTTTTGCTCCAATAGATTCTGCATATTTCTTGATAACTTTATCAGGAGTAGCAATATACACTTCATCAAGCATTTTGCTCATTTTGGCTCGTTTATAGCAGTGACCAATCATCGGCATACCCTGGATCATTTCCATAGGTTTACCAGGATAACGAGATGAACCCATTCGAGCTGGAATAATGCCTATAATATTGAGTTTTTTGGTGCTCATGAGGCTATTATAGCTGTTTATTTCACCTCTTCCAATGATAGGTTTTTAATTATCTCAAACTGCTTTTCTAAACTTCCGTATCGTTGAATCGTCACTGGATTTGGATAAAATGCCTCCTCAGCTGAGAGTTCCTTAAATTTTCCTTGGACCACATCCTTCCTAAGAAAGAAAGCATCATGACCATGTGTATCGCAAGCAACCAAAACATATCCTTTTGTGTGGGCAAGTCTTACAAGAGCCGGTAACGAAACTCCGAAGTACAACGGATTTTCTTTGTAAGTATTTTGGAAATGAAATTTTGGATCGTACTTCATGGTGACTGAATTCAAACCGAAAGCCGCGTTGTATTCCATTACAACAACCCGCGGATTGATTACTGAGATGTTTTTCCAAACAAAATAGTCATTGCTATCGATATCAACTGAAAGCAAATCAATTTCTCCTGAGATACCAGCATCAGCAATCGTTTTATTAATATTTTCTGCTGTAACAAAGCTTGTAACAATTTTTACCTTGCCTGATCGAGAGCCTAGTTTCTCTTTGTAAAAAGTTCTGGCAGAATTTAGCCATCCATCATTAGCGTCAATCATTAGTCCATTCCAACCAAAATTCAAAGCGAGGTTTGCAGTATTACATTCCCTGCCCTGTTCAACTCCAATTTCAACAAATGTTCTGTTTGTAACGCCAATTTTTGAGAATAGGAATGCAAGAATTCCGTCATTTCCGTGTTTTGAATACACCTTGAATTCAGCGTTTCGAAATACAGTTTTCTGATCCATATCTGGGGCAGCAATTTCGTAGTTCCGAGTAAGAAAATCGTTCATTATACGTTCTTCCAACACATCAATTTTCTCTGGATAGATAATTTTTCTCACAGCTGCGAATAATCGATACGGCACATACTTTTTGATTATTTGTTTAATTGTCATGTTTGGTGAGTAACTGCTCGTAATGCTCTAAAAGTTCTTGAGTCTTTGCATGCGATGAAAAGGCTGTGATTACCCTTCTTCGACCAGCCTCGCCGAAACGTTTACTTTTTTCTTCATCAAGGAGCAAATCAATTACTTTCTCAGCCATCTCATCAATGTGATGCGGATCGATTACATACCCAGTCTCTCCATCTACAACAATTTCTGAGGCGCCGCCGTAACAGGTTCCAACGACCGGTCGACCAGCCGCCATCGCCTCAACAACCAGTCGCGGAAGTGAATCGAAAATAACTGACGGAACAAGAACCACGTCTGCGCATGCGTAGGCGAATTTCATTTCATGTTCCGAAATCCAGCCAGTAAAAATGAGCCTGCCACCGAGCCCGAGCTTTTCAGCCTCTTTTTGCATTCTTTCGGTATACTCATCTACCCTTCCCGCCACAAGCAGGACTGCATTTGGTACTCGGTCGACTATTTTGACCAATGCCTCAATTGCCTTATCACCCCCCTTTGCGGCACTCAGTCTGCCGCCAAATAGAATTACTTTTTTATTTTCCACACCAAATTTCTGTTTGTATTTTTGCACTTCTTCAGCTGACACATTCCATGATCCAACATCAGCGCCGGTATGTAACACTTCCACATTTCTGATTCCGTTAGCGTCTAGTGCGTCCTTGAGTGCATAACTTACCGCAAATCTTTTATCTACTCCGGCTAAATATTTCCTGATGATTATGTTTCTAAATGGATTCCAGCGCTTTCGAGCAAGTTTGATGTGATCAATCCAGGTTGTTTTGTAATCAAGACGGTCCAAGTACTGTGGAGTTTTCAACTTTCCATAGGTAAACGACATGACATCTCGAGCAGTCCACACGACCGCCTTTGCATACTTCTTAGCAATTTTTAGTGAATGATATGAAAGATATGTGTGAATATTATTTGCGTGAACAATATCTGGCTTAAGATCTTTAAGAATTCTTTCTACTTTTCTTACAGCCTTCGGATTGTAGAGACTAACATATGCTCTCCATCGTGGATTGTAGTCACTTTGAATTCTAATTACTGTAAGCCCTTCATACTCAAACTCTTGGGCGTCTGCAACAGATCGACATGTTGTGATAACAAACACTTCATGACCAGCATCTTTAACAGCTAATGCCATTTTGAATGTTGAGATTCCTGCTCCACCCAATGCCCGTGGTGGAAAGTCATCGGCTAAATACACGATTCTCATTTTGTTGTATAAATCACAATATCGCCAAATACTGCCGCTTTTTTCAGAAACATGTACTGTTCTAATGCCCAATCCGGATCATTCTTTTTATCCCAAACAATATATTTGATCTCGTATTTAGAAAGCATATCTTCTATCCAACGAGCACTTGGAGTGGTAAGTGTCTTTTTATACAGTTCGATTATCTCATTTATCTTTTCATCACTTACAGCATCATAGTCTCCATAGAGTTTTCGGTAATAAATACCATATATCTGAGTCGAAATAAATCCACGCTCTCTTTCAAAAACCTCATTCACAGTATCAACCCCAACACCCCTAATTCGATAAAACAAAAAAACGGTATCGAGCATTTGTTCATCCGTTGCAGAAAGAGTCGTGCAACACACTGCTCGATGAAATAAAACATTAAGTGGAGTATAGATCACAGTTAAATGCGACGTTTCATCATTTCCCAAAACCATTTCTTCCTTTTCGCCGTGGGCATTGAGCCATGCCATTACGGGCGCATATTTCTGCCTCTCTACGGCAACACTTCCACCGTCCTTCCTTTCATACCAATACGAATGAATCTGAACAAAAGTACCAGTCACAATACTGACTAGAATAATTCCGATAGCCAAAATCTTTTTTTGTCGAACAAAACCACGACGTTCAAGAACAAAAAATAAAGTCATTACAACAAGAAGCACGGCGATTGGCTTATGAAAGAACCAGTGATAATGATCAGCCTGCATAATTTTTCCCGTCAGAATTTGTTGGTTCATTGTCAGAAATGGGGTAACAAGTAAGGCCAAACCAAAAATCCTCCTGTCACCCTGATCTTTTGGAAAGAAAATGTAAAAAATAATGAGCGCAAAGATAACCGTTGTCCCAACGAACAATGGTTGATGTGTCATTATAATTCCCAACCGTTTTCCAACCTCTTCATACGCTGGGAAATGACTTGCCCTATAGAGATTAATGAAATACGGGATTGCCAAAACAGCTCCAAAGAAATAGACACTACCGACCTCGAGTGCTTCTCGCCAACGTTTTTGAAAAATTAGGAATAGCGTAAAAAAACCACCAAATGCATACAAATACGTCCATGAATAAAAATAGTTGTAGAAATTCAGACTCAGCAAAACTGAGCTAATCACACCTGGCCCGAGTCTTTTTTCTTTAAAAAATTTCCAAAAATAAATCAAGAAACCGAAAAAGAAAACATAGATCATGGCAGGATTAACTGGCCTTGCAATTCTCAAAAAACTTTCAGGACTGACACCATGGATCAAAGATGATATTCCCGTGTAGGTAAGAAATGGGTCTGCAAGAAGAAAAATTGCCGCAATTACAATAGAAACTAATTTGTCACGGGAAAGCAAAAGCGCGAACCAATAAATAAGTAAAAAAACAACAAACGGTAGGACAATTCGAGAAAGTAAAATCGTGTTATTTATTCCAAGCGAAAACAACATTCCCATGTAGGCAACAATCATTGAGCCAAGTGGCTGAAACAAATACGGATTATCCTTACCTTGCTTATTATAGATATTTCCAAACGAGTGCCCGTCTTGAATTTCTCGAACACGGGGTGACCATGGTGAATCGGGTAACAGTTCAATACGTTCTGTGCTTTGTTCCGGAACCTTGTGTTCAATACGAAAGAGAATTTGCGGCAGAACCACTAATATAGAGACAAAAATCGCACATGCCAGCGCTCCCCAATGACTAATTATGAAATCTTTAATTTTTAATTTCATGTCTGATTTATTTAGCGGACTTAGCACTTACAACAATTGTCCAAGGGAATGGTGCTCTGGTTTTTTGAACTTCAAAAAATTTACCGACAAGTTTCCTAATACCTCTCGTTGACCAGTGTTGGATATGTTCAATATCATTACCCCACCTGGTTAGATTTTTACCACGCAAAAAATTAGCCATCTGAAAGAAGGGTTCGTTGGGTACCGAAACAATACAATATTTCCTGGCCACACGCTGGAGTTCCTTGAGCGCTCTTTCGGGGTACTCAAGATGTTCTAACACCTCAAGACACAGAACAACATCAAATGAGTTGTCTTCGTATGGTAATTCATAAATATTACCCTGTTTTAAAGAAAGTTCGGGGTGGGTGATTTTTCCAAGTTGAATCGCACGATCTAGAAAATCCAAGCCTTCAAGCCTTGTTCCAATGGCTGCCCTTCGAACTCTTTCTAGTGTGAACCCCTCACCACATCCTGCGTCAAGAATAGAATCTGGTCCTAGTGCTTTGAGCTCTGAAATAAATGTATCGAAAAAACGATCTATAAGAAATCTCTGCAGAAAATTTTTCGTAGTGTGTTTCTTGAAATTATCAGTTTTCATTTTCATTTCTTACAACATACACAGAACGGTTTGAATTCTGGCGAATAAGAAGTTCTGCCAGAAAACCTGATGAAAAGAGCTGAATTCCGACAATGACCATGAGTACACCCAAAATTAGCAATGGTCGATTACCAATAGCAACCCCATCAAAAATCTTTATGTAAGCCAGATGAGAAAGCACCACAACTCCAACAAAAGAAAAGAGGCTACCGATCATACCAAAAAAATGCATTGGGCGATCAATAAATCGGCGAATAAGAAGAAGTGTAATGAAATCAAAAAAACTCTTTGAAAATCGACGGAAATTGCCGTATTTAGAAACGCCGAATTTTCTGTCTCTGTGATTCACCGGAATCTCAGTTATTTTAAACCCGAGTGTTGAAACAAGCGCTGGAATATATCTATGCATATCACCATAAAGATTGAGAGATTTTGTCACTTCCTTACGATACAATTTATAGCCGCAATTCATGTCGTGAACTCGTGTACCAGTAAAAAAACGGGTCAGGCTATTTGCCACTTTTGAAACACTTCGCTTGGCAAAACTATCGATTCGGTTTCTTTTCCAACCACATACCAAATCTGCCCGCTCGTCCTCCATCGCACTCAAAAAACGAGGGATTTCGTGCGGATCATCTTGCAAATCCCCATCCATAGTAAAAACATACTCCCCTTTTGCCGCTCTGAAACCTGCTTGGAGTGCCTGAGACTTGCCAAAATTCCTCGTAAACGCAATCAGGTTTATATTTTTTAACTTTTTAAGCTCAGAGATTGAATCATCTGTTGAGCCATCATCAATAAAAATAATTTCAAATTGGTGACCCGTCTTTTGGAGGACACCAACAAGCTCACGGTAGAGCGTGGCCACACTCTGCCTTTCATTAAAGACCGGAATAAGTACTGAAATCATGGTTTCCAATTATGCTACACGACCTTAAGGAAATCAAACAACACGTAACGAATAATAAACGTTGTTGCAACTACAATAATACTGGAGATAACGGTCGGAATATCAATGATGTCGATAAGAAGCCAAAGAAGAAAAATGTTGAGTATAGAGATGAAAAGACTTGCCCAGGTGTAATGTATGAATTTTTTATCCAAAAACAATCTACCTATTGAATTTTGACGTCCACGAATGATTAATTTGCTCCAAAAACCATCTTCATTTGGCGTCATAATTCTAAGACTATATCATGGTTTTTGTGCCAAGATCCAAGATTAGTTGATCAACAACTTTTGCTACATCTTCAACCGAAATTGATTTTGTTTGCCGTTCAGCTTCAGCAATATCATACGTTCGAGCGTTAAGTATAGAGAGTTGAGCCTTGTTTCGTTGTGGCACAACATTTCTGTGAATAAATCCGCGAGGTGGTTGAACATTTTCATCCACAGGCCCCACAATATCGACTGTCGGTACATTGAATGCTTCGGCGATATAAATTGGACCAGTATCAACTGAAATGAAAAGATGAACCATCGATACGAACGCCTTTAATTCATCGATACTAAAATGCGTCACGGGTATTACAGAAATCCCCTCCTTAATCTGAGAAATCGTTTGGTTAACAAGATCACGATCATTTGGTCCGCCAATAACAACCACTCTTGCATTGTGTTTCGTGACAAGATGTTCAGCAATTTTTGCAAACCGGTCCGATGGCCACTCCTTTATTTTATTACCAGCTGATGGAGAAATGACAGTAATAAAATCTAAATCAGGGTTAATGTGATTATCGATAAAGAACTTTTTAACATTATTAAATGCCACACTAGAATACCCAAGCTGTTTTTTAGTGTCAGATGAAAAAATTCCAATTGACTCAAGCACCTTCAGACGTTCACTGGGTGCATATCCATTAATGTCATATGGAAATGTCACAATGAATTTTTTAATGAGTTGGTATGGCTTTGTTTCTGAGGGAGAGAAACCGTCAACGACTCGAGCAGATACCACGAATGGTATGCCGGCCACAAATGCCATGGCGGCTGGCACAAATGATGGTCCGGTGATCAAGGCAACGTCAGCATTGACCTTTCTCAATTTCTCTATACCATCCTCATTTTGAATATCTACGTATTCATCGACCAAACCACTGTTTTCAAGGACTGGTTTTTGAATTTTACTAGATCCAGCAACGACAATATGGATATCGGGCATTGCCTGGCGTATTGCTCGTAAAACTGGGGTGCCACACACGACATCACCCAACTTACCCGTAAGCACAACAACAATTTTCTTTATTGAATGTGGGGCTTTTTGAGCTCTTCCATGAACTAGAAATGTTCCAATACACTGAACAAGGAGTCCGACACGGTAAAGTCTTTTACGAAGTCTGTGCATATACAAGATAGAAACATACTTCCACTATTTGTTCAATTCAGCTTGAATGAAGCGTGAAATCATTTCCCCACGCTTTTCCCATGTATACGCATTCACATCCATCCGCGCATGAGATGCTAAATCCTGAGCCTTGTTTTTATTGGCAAATATTTTTTCAATTCCCTGGACTAATGAATCAGGATTTTCTGGTTCAACTAAAACCGCATTTGAATCGTTAAGAATTTCACAAAGAGATGGCAACCTTGAGGCAACAATGGGAACACCCGACGCCATATACTCAAATAATTTCATCGGAGACTGAGAATACTCCCCCCTAGGATGTGGCAATAGAAGCACGTCTGCCGCTTGCAACAATGTCGGAATTTCTTTTTGATCTCTTTTACCTAAAAGTTTTATGTTTTCAGGTAAATCAACGTTTTTAAATTCTGGAGCAATAATTCCAGCAAGTAAAAAATCAACATCTGATAACCTAGTTGCTGCATTTACAACGTAAGGTATACCCTTGAGATTACTTACCGTACCAGAATACACCGCTATTCTTTTTTCTTGCGGAAATCCGAGTAGATTTCGAGCCTTCTCTCTACCCAAAGAGTTATTAAAACTTTCTAAAGAAACCGCATCATGCGAAACAAGCATTCTTTTTTCATACTGTACGTAATACGATTTTAAATACTCACTTATCACAACAATACCGGTAACCAACCTACTAAGGATTCTATCTCGAATCTTTTCGCCTGACGTCATTGGTTTACGGTGCGATTCGTATATAACCGGCACTTGAAGCAAAAACGCAACAAACACAAGTGGCAAGAAAAGATTTGCCCGCACGTAGATAAAATCCGCCTTTCCTTTTATCCTTTTTGAAATCAAAAACCATATGGCAGGAATATTGCACAGGATGAATGCAGCGGCACCTGGTTTTTTAATACCAAAGTTATTAAGAAAAACGATTGGCGGCATTATCCTCACATTTGAATTTTGCTGTACTGTCTCAAGTCTGATTTCCCCAGCATATCGTGGCAATACAAGCTCTACCCGCATGTTTTTTTGCATATTCGCTACTGTATTCAAAATCTGACTCATGTGAGCCCGAGTGTTCCTGACATCTGTATTGTGAAAATAAAAACCCTTCATGTTTTAAATTTTATAGCGCCTCAAAATCTGAAATAATTTTTTTTGCTGTTAGATTTCCGATTCCCCTAGGCTTTCTTTTTAGATACTCAACTGCGTGATACAGAAAACAAAGCCCGTGAATCTCCTCGTCACTTAATACAACACTGATTGCGGTAAAATAATCTTTTAGACATTTTTTACATTGAGCAAGAATTTCCCCCTTTCTATAGAATCGTTTACAAAAACCGAAAAGATCAAAGCCCGGCACATCAGTAACGCCAACAAAGTCATAATCAACAACACACAGCCCCCTGGAAGACCCAAGTAAATTATCAAATGTCATATCTCCGTGTTGAATAATTTTTGGTAATTTTATACTGAGATTTAAACCATCAATGTAGGCGAATAAATCTGTCTCATCGGCTGATTCCAAACCCAGCTCGGCAATTAATCCCTTAACATCAGAAACAACATCACGCGCTTCTGGATCCTTTTTAGCGAGGTATGCGTGTAATGCTACATGTTGTTGCAAGACCTTTTTAAAATTTTCTTCATTGGAAACCATTTTGGTACCAATACAGGCAGTTTCAATACTAAATACAAATTCGCCATCATCATGGAGATACAGGGGTGTGACAAACATATCAGCAAACTGACTATCCTCTACAAGATTGTGAAGTGTCTTTAAATTATTAAAATTTTTAACAATAATTTCCCGCGCACCGTAACTTCTAACCGTTTTCACACACAGAAAGGGCTTGTCTTCACCTTTTTTAAAAACAAGAAAAATAACCTTATCATTAAGTGTTTTTCCTGACGTTGGTGTGCACAGCCTGAGAAAGACCAATTTAGACCCTTCGGGTAGTAAATGTCCAAGTTTATCTGTAATAACTTTTTCTACAAAAGCAATCATCTGTTTATGTTTGCAAGCATGAATTACTTTTTCGGTTCTTCATCGAGCATTGCGACACAGGTTAGGTTCGGGTTCTGAAGACGAAGGAGTGTGGGAATGTATTTGAGAAAGATATTGTGACTTGCTGCAGTATATAGGTTATAAAATCTACAAAGAAAACCGATTCTGTTCAGACTATATTCAAGGCTCTCCTTATCCCACAAAAAGTAATGCTTACCGTGTTCTGGCATATAAACCCTCGCTTCATTATTAAATCCAAATCTATTTGGAACGACAATAAGCACCCTACCGAACGGATTTAAAATTTTCTTGATTTCGAGCATAAGGCCAAGAGGATTTTTCATATGCTCAAACACCTGATTCATAATAACGAGATCAAAACCATCCTGGATATTGAGATTTTCTAAATCGTGCTGAACAAACTCGACCTTGCTGTGTAACTTTTCTGGTTTGTGGAAATAATCAACGGCAACAACCTTTTTTAAATGTGGAATAGACTCAGCAATTGCATTTATTAATTCACCGTTACCACAACCCAACTCCAAAACAGCAGTCTTATTCTTAATATTTCCTTTAACGATATTTAGCAGGTTATCCATTGTTTTGTACGACTATACCATAGCTAAAAAAAACATAACGATAGAGTCGTAAAGTGAAGGGCCACCGCGCAAGAAATTGGGCTAACTTTCTTTTTAAACCAACTGCGGGCATAAGTGAACGAACCGTATAGCCTAAAACATTCAGATCATCATAAGGAATCATTATTCGCGGATTATTGTAGCCAGGATATGGCAAATAAAATGTTGAATTTGTTAAGCCTGCTTCGTGAAGCAATTTTTCATACCCACGTTTTGTGTAGGTATATGTGTCGTATTTTCTTCCCTTTCGAATTTTCGTATACGCATTAGCGATAAAACGTGGCATATAGCTTGTGAACCGCATACCACTATGGTCAATACCTCGCAAATACGAAGCAGCGAAACGATTTTCAATTCCGATATATAAATATCCACCCTCCTTAAGAAGTTTTTTACAAAGTCTTAAGCTTTCAAGCTGAGCTTCACGGGGGTTGTCGAAACGGTCAGTTGCACCAATCCATTCCAAAAGTCCGTTCATTACAATTACATCAAAACTCCCTTCTGGAAAATGCGCATCGAACAAATCACCAACACACACTTCAATATTGTTAATTCCCTCTTTCTCTGCTCGGAGTTTTAGAAATTTTGCCCGCAAAAATGACTGGTCGAGCGCTACAACCTTTCCAACCACTCGCGACAATGGAATACTAATTCGTCCCATACCCGCCCCCGCATCAAGCACCGTAAAATCCTTAGTCATTGGGATCACAAATCGCCAATCCGCCCTATTTTCTTCAAATGTAACGTCAAATTTATTTTGATACTCAGACTTAAAAAATTCCCAACCCTTTTGTTCTAAAGCATTGAGTGCTTTTTCTAAATCTCCCTTAGGTGATTTCCCCCAGTAACGATCCTCAGAAAAAAAGGGAATACCCTCTACTATTTTAATATAGGCACCGGCTTTCATTATTGTTGAGATAATTGGTTTAGTGATAGATCTTATTACCTTTGCTTCTCCAAAACGACAATAATTGTTTTGAGCAAAATTCCATAATGTATCCCACAAAAAGCAAGGATTTTCTTAATTACTCGTCTGTATCCCCTACTACCTTGGGCATTATACACAATTCGCAATCCCGCCTTTTTCGCCCATTTTTTAAGTTTAAAATAACTAATAAAATGTAAATTCCAGTCTTCAAGAGGACTTGACCTAAAGAGCTTTAAGAAAAATTGAGCGAGTGGGCGCGGCATCCAACTGATACCCCACAACCCCGTATGACTTTCTTTCGGCGCATATCGGTTCGGGAAAGAAAGATAGAACTTTCCACCAGGCACCAAGGTGCGAGCAATCTCTGTAATTACTTCTTGAGGATATGACATATGCTCGAGCACACTGGTTGAATATGCATAGTCAAACGTATTATCTGCAAAAGGAAAGGTCTTACCATCATAAATTCTTAGCACGACCGTTTTATTTTCTGTCTTGAAACGGTCTTCTGCCATAGAAAGAAGCGCGGCTTCTGTTTCAAGTCCAAAAGGCTTCGCACCAGCACGGGCGAATTCTAAAAGCATAATCCCATTGCCGAAACCTACATCAAGAATATTCTTGTCTCTTGGATCTCCAACATCTTTGATAAATTCACTCAAAAAAGCCTTGGCATTTTTTTCTTTTTTTAACCAATCACCGATAAATTTCTGTTTTTCATAAAAACTACCGCGCGGAAGAAATGTATTTGTATACTCACGAGCAATTGATTCAAATGGAGAAGTTCTTTTAAGAATAAAAATGTGTTCAGATGTTGCACCGCATGATTCCAAAATCGAACGAATGAGATCAAAACCAAAACCATAACCAGAAAAAGCGGGTCCAGAAGTGACAGAAACAATTGAATACCCAGCCTCAATAAACATTTGGGCCCATTGCTTTTTACCATAAGCAATAAATTCACTCACATGCCCTGGAAAGTTTCCGTGCGGAGTTGGTATAAAAATTTTTTTAAGTCGAGAAGTCGTAGCAGATTTTTTTTTCGCATTGATGTTATTTTCAAGATCTATTTTTGCACCTCGAAAAATTGGTTTGCCCTTTAGTCTTCCAATCGCTCGGTCAAGAATCAGTAATGCAAGTTTGGGATAAAAAAGAATCAGATACGAAATTTTAATATGTCTACTTGGAATAATATGAACCGCATAACCGTCATCGGTAAGCATAGACTGAGTTACTGTAAGAAATTTTCTTGGATCACGAATATGTTCAAGAACATTTGAAGAAAAAATGAAATCAAATTTTTTCGTGGCAAATTTTCCCTCGATCGCATCAGCATCAATGACTTCATATGTGACCCCGGGAAGTTTAAGTGAGTCACTAATTCTCTTAAAATTGAGATCTGAAGATATAAGTCTCTCAATGTGCGGGGCTATGAGTGTTGTCTGAAAACCATCTCCGGCCCCAATTTCAAGTCCGGATTTAAAATTAGTTTTTGGTAGACGTGAAAAAACAATATCAATCTCTCTTTTCCGTATCGTATGTAGATACTCTTTCCAATCCGTAGAAACTATCATCTTAGGTCAATTCGTTAGTGTATCGCAGTATAGCACGCACGTGATGAGAAATTGAGAATTGGTCGGAGGTTTTTTTTGCTCCGGCAGCAAGTTTAACTCTGAGTGATTCATCTTTAACAATCCGATTCATTGCCGTGGCAAGTTTTTCACTATCTTCACGTGGCACAATAAGTCCGTTTACCTCGTTAATGATTACCTCTTGTGCCGCTTCAAAGTCGCTAACAATAATTGGTACTCCCGCGGCACAAGCCTCAGCCAAGACAAGTGGCAATCCTTCGTAGCGCGATGGCAACACAAAACAACCCGATGCGAGTAACAACTGAGGTATGTCGTTTCTTATTCCCACAAATGTAACTCTTGATGTGATGTCAGTTTTGCTTACCAAGTTCTCTAATTTTTCACGTTCCCTTCCCTGTCCCACAATTATTAAATGCGAATCTTCAGAAACCGTTTTAAACGCCCGAATAAGCACATCAACTGCTTTTTGGTGAATCAGTCTGCCAATAAAAACAAACACAAACGCTGAGTCTGAAATATGGAATTCCTTTTTTATATTGAATATATTATTCAGTACTTCAAATTTTGAAACATCAACGCTATTGTACAAAACATCAATTTTGGATTTTTTGATGGAATGGGCAACAAGGGATTTTTTAACCGTCTGCGACACAGCAATAATTTTTGTTGAAAGGTTTTGAAGCAACCAATCCACAAAAAACATTTTTTTTGTTTTAACAGTGTCATACACGTTTTGCTCAAACGTAAGCACAATCGGTACCCCAACACATCGCGCTGCGATCCTCCCGATAGTGTTCGCATACCAGAGTTGAGTAATTACCATGGCGGGCTTAAGCCGACGGATAGCATGAAGAAGTTTTATCCAAGAAAAAATATTGAAAAAACTACCAAAAGGAACGCAGACTCGTTGTTCTGGTGGTAATTTTAATTCATTATAGAAACTCTTTTGTGGCTCAGGAGCAAGTGTAATGAGCGAGACATCAACTCCAATTCGCAACATTTCATTAATATCATCAACCACAAGACGTTCTGCACCGCCAATTCCTAAATTGTTTATAATGATAAGAATTTTTTTATTCATATCTAATGCGCCATAACTTCTTTAAAAATGTGCGCTAATTTTTTAGAAAAAATTTCAATTGTTAACTCATTCTTAATTTTTTCCTGAGCTGCCCTACCCATCACATTGGTTTTTGTCGGGTCATTCCACAGTTGCATAATCGCTTTTTTGAGCTCATCAACATCTTGAGGCTTAACCGTCAGACCATGTTTGCCCGATGTGAAATATTCTTTGAGAGTACTTCGTTCAGACGTAATAACGGCCTTACCACATGCCATAGAACGCAATAAAGCATACTGACCGGAACAATCAGAACCCACAAGGTGTTCTTCTCCAATCGTTGGTATAACCACAAAAGACGCACCCTTAATTAATCCCGTCATCTTTTCCTGATTAAAATGAGCAACCTCAACATTGGCAGGCAAATCGGCGATATCGCTTAAATTTCTTGGCAATGTTGCAATAAGGAGCCTAACGGGTAACCCGTCAACCGCCTTAATAAGTGTTTGATAGTCTCGGCCAATATCTCGACCCGAACTCAGAATGTACCGGCGATCTGATTTTGCTGGCTCTGTTTCGGCCTTATTAAAAAAATCATAGTTAATTCCGTATGGATCATGGAAGTTCTTTTCATCCGGCAAACCCTGAGACTTCAAAAATTCCTGCTGAGACAATGATGGTGAAACAATCGCATCAGCAGAAAAAACCGCTTTTCTAATTATCCATGCCTTTAAACCCATCTTATTTCTCTTCAAAAGATTTGTAAGGTATGTATTGTAAATAACCCATTTCGGTCGCGTAAATCGGAGAACATATTTCATCAAAAACAACGTAAAGATTCCGGAACCCGAAAAAATTACATCATATTTATGAAGATGCAAAAAAACTGGCAGTTGAGTTAGATTGAAAGAAATTTTTCTAAAAAACTCAGTCAGACGGTTTTCAAGAAAATCTGCAGTAACTCCATTTTCTGCCATGTGATTAAACCCGACGAGATCAATGCCTGGGGTTTTGCCACTTTTGTATTCCTCGTAAATTTTTCGTCTCGCTCCAGCAAACAAATACAGTACTCGGAGATTCATTGTGTAGCAGTTAATTGTTCAAATAAGCTCGCAATTTCTTTCCATGAATATACCACATGAAAATGAGGATGCTCGAGATGATCATTTAGTTCATTCTTGAACACAACAATTTCTGTCTTTAAATTATCAAAGGTTTCTAAAATTTGTGGCTCATCCTCGATCACCAAAAGAATCTCACCCAGATGTTGTTGAATATATTTATTCTTTTCTTTTGTAAATAAAAGTAAATCGAATTGAATACTATATTTTTCTAACCATTTTTCTGTAGTTTTTTTTATCTCCGGATTTTTAGCTGGATTCCGGGCCGACAAAAGAACAATATGGTATCCGGTTTTTTTAAAGTACGAAATGGTTTCACTAGCTCCGTCGCGTGGTAAGAGATAATTGAGAACAGTGCTGTGTCTATATGTTTCCTTTAAGTAATCAAAATCATTCTGCTTTTTAATAGATTCTTTTGCAGATTTATTATCAAGGCCCGACACAACCTCTGCCCACAACTGAAGTGGTGCGGGGTACATATTTAGACATCCATCAATGTCAATAAGAATTGTTTTCTTGTTCATTTAATGGTCTAGCAGTTCAGAATCAATTCCGGATTTTTTTAAATACTGTTTTAAAAGATATGCATTGTACTGAGTCCACGAGCTAACGTCTGAAAAGTCTTTAATTTCCACGGCTTTTGTGTTTTCTGTAACATTTGAATCAGAGAGTTTTTTGAATGCATCCTTCACAAAACCGAATGAAACTGAAATTCCATTAAAGTCTTCTGGATTTTTAGGCTTATAACCAAATTTCACCGCTTTTTTGTCCCGGATTAACACTGAATCATAATTTTTAATACGCACTACAGATTTCTCCATTTTATACACGCAAACAAATTCCTGACTGTTTAAGTTTTCTACCATCTCATTAATAAAGTCGCCTTGAACAATCAGATTTGGAATGAGGACAAGATTTTTATCTTTAAATTTTGATTCAAGAGATGTTAGTGTACTAAAAATACTTGTAACTGGTGTATTTAAAGAAATCACTTCAAGATCAAGCATTTCTGAATACTTTTTCTTAACAAATTCAACAACATCTTTTTTACCGGGTCCGGCAACAAGAATAACTTTGACCTGAAGTTTGCTTTTTAAAATATGTTGAAACGAAGAATCGATAACGTTCATATCATCAGAAATTTGCGCAAGTTCAGCTGAATACGACGCAAATTTAGCAATAGACTCAAGACAGGGTAAGACGATCAGGATTGATTCTTTATTGTTTTTCATGTCTGAGAAATATAGCAGAAAACAAATTTAGAGCGATATTGGGTAACTCTTAAATTCCTCAAGAAGATTTTTTCCATACAACAACCGCGACAGCGCCTCTGCCTCCCAAAGGGCGCCATTGAGAGCAATGTGAGGCTTGGGTTCGGCCGGTATGCCGACATAGGCCATAATGCTGTCAGAATTTATATCACTTTTCTTGTTTTTAAATGGTGGCTCAATTCCCCTTTTCACCATATGCATAAATGCCAATGTATGAACATCGATCGATCGATGAGCCAGCTTGTAGTCTTCACCGGCACGGTATGCTGCATTTTGCAAGAACCCCAGATCAAACATTGGATTTTGAGCTACGACCAGCTGATTATCCCGTTTTTCAAACCAAGCGAGAAAATGTTTGATCGTTTCACTTTCTGTTGGTTTTTTCGGATCACGAATTTGTTCTTCGGTAAAACCATTCACAACGAGCGCGGCAGGTTCAATATGCGCACCATCCCAAATTTGGCACTCTTCGTAAAATCGTTCGTTTGGATTATCAAAATCAACGGCACCAATACTCACTAAAGAATTTTTAGTTGGATTTGTTCCTGTTGTTTCTACGTCAATTATGATCATTGCGATTTTAGTCCGGGACAATTAGCAGCCGGAGAGTACCCCGCCCTCTCTGCATCGGCCGGAGAAGCAAAAACCACTTTGTTTTTTTCGGCTATGGTCTTGGCCCCCGGACAGTCTGGTAAATGGTATTTGGAGCCTGTTTTTGAGGCAATAACAAGCCCAATTTGGCTTGTTTTTGCCTTATTTTGAGCCGATAAATCAATAGTTGGGCCAAATATCCTAACCGGCTCTTTTGCCCTTGAAATTGAGCCCAATTTAAGACCCCCAGTCGTAACCATTACCCCCAAAACCACGCAAACCGCTATCAAAACGACAATATTGATCTTTTTTAGAGGTTTAGGTATACTCATTGAGCTAAATTATAACAAGAAAGGACTATGGCAACAAAAAAAGCCGGTGGCTCAACAAAAAACGGTAGAGATTCAAATCCAAAATATCTAGGCATTAAGGTCAATGCCGGTGAACACGCACAAGCGGGTGCAATTTTGGTACGCCAACGAGGTACAGACATTCTTCCAGGCCGAAACATCGGTATGGGTACTGACCACACTCTCTACGCCCTCAAAGCAGGAAAAATCACTATAACCTCAGGCCGACGAACACATTTTGACAATTCATCAAAAAGCAAGAAAATCATTCACGTCTCTTAAGACTCAATTTGATATATCAAAATAAAAGCCACTCTATATGAGTGGTTTTTATTTTACTCAGAACAAAAATCTAAGAGGATATTATTCTGCCTTTATTTCTACTACCAATGTCTGGCTTTTCTCCGAATTCCCTACTTTAATCTTGCATTCGCCAACCTCTTTGATTGGTTTATCAAGATGAATAAAACCAACGGGGATTTCAAGATGAATTTGTTTCTTTATTTCTTCGGCAATTTGTTCTTTGTGAACTGAGGAGAACAAATGGCCTTTTTCATTAACCTTAGCGTTTATGGTAATGACTGTTTCGGAAAGAGTTTTGAGGTTTTTATCAAGCAACGCGTCTTGAACTTTCTTTTCTGTAGCGTGTGCCTGCTGTACTTGTGCCACTTCCTTTTCAGCCTGAGGTGTAGCAATTACCGCATATCCATTAGGAATAAGAAAATTGACCGCATAGCCATCAGCAACATCTTTAACCTGAAACTTTTTGCCCATTCTTCCAAAATCTTTCTTAAAAATTACTTTCATAGTGACAACAGTATAGGAGAATTTACTTATTAAGCAAGTAATTAATTGCTGCGTTGAATTGAACATCACGACCGGTTTTTACCTGAGCCTCGGTCGGTATAACCTTAATATCCGGCTCAATGCCCTTCAGAGTAATAGAGTTACCATTTGGTGTAAGCCACTGAGCAATAGTTACCTTGAGTGAAGAGTCTGGAGTAATTTTTACCAATTCCTGAACTGAACCCTTTCCGAATGAGGTGTCACCAACAAGTGCGGCAATGCCGTTTTCCTTGAGAGCACCGGCCAGAATTTCTGACGCTGACGCAGAACCCTTGTCGATGAGAATTGCCATTTTCAGTGAATCCGGGAAAATATCATAGCCATGGCTTCGGTGTACAAGCTCTTCGCGACCATCTCGGTATGATTCTCGAACCACTACATCACCCGCAGGCAAGAACCATGAAGCCATATCAACTGCCGCTTCAAGATACCCGCCAGGATTACCCCGAAGATCGAGCACAAGCTTATTTGAACCAGAGCGAACAAACTCCCTCAAAGCACCACGGAAAAGATTCGGTGAAGTAGCAGAAAAATTATAAAGACGAATTACAAATATACCGTCCGGTCGCATTTCATAATCAAGGGTTGGAATATCGATCACCTCACGAATCATTTTCACTTCGAAAGGATCTTTAACTCCTTCTCGGAATACCAGAACGGTGACCTGTGTTCCACCCTTACCACGGATGAGTAGCACTGCTTGGTCAGTTGAAAGCCCCTCAGTGCTTTTATCATTAATCTTCAAAATTTTGTCTCCCGGTTTGATACCCATCCTGTATGCTGGAGTATTTTTAAGGGGCGCAACCACGGTAAGGACACCGTCACGAACGTCAATTTCCATTCCAACACCTTCAAAATTACCAGCAATGTCACTTTCGAAGATTTTTGCTTCTTCTGGAGGAAGAAAAACAGTGTATGGATCACCCAAAGAATCCACCATACCACTGATAGCGCCCCAGACTCGTTCCTGACTTGTTACAGGTTTTGTTGAGGTTGAAGAAGAAATAAATTTTTCATCAACAGTTTTCCAAGCTTTCCAAAATGGTGCAAAGTCGGCAGAAATTTCTGGAGGTGACACTTGATTTGTAATCGAAACAATTGATGAATCGTTAGCCGCCTTACGTTCGCCAATTTGCACACCAATAAAAAAAGAAGCTCCAACGATAATAAGAGCTGTGATGGAATACGTCAGTCGTTTTTTGCTATCAAGCATTTAGAACATTGTCTCAAAGTTAACAAGTTCAAGCAACTCGGTGAGGTAGAAAGAATGCAATTCGATACAAATGTATTCGTATCCCCTTCCCAAACCACCACTTCGAGAGAGTGAGGAGCGGGACGAGCCGGTGCGTCAATGCCCGAGCGACGACTAGTAAAATCCTCCGCTGGGAGGATTTTACGCTCTCGAGAAGTGGTGGTTAAAAAATTGCTATAATAATTTCATGAAACTCCATAACACCTTATCTGGAAAGACGGAAGACTTTAAACCAGAATCCGGAAATACTGTACGAATGTATAATTGCGGTCCAACTGTTTATAATTATGCCCACATTGGAAACCTTAGAAGTTATGTTTTTGCAGACACACTAAAACGCACACTGCTCTTTTCTGGTTATTCCGTTAAACAAATAATTAACATAACAGACGTTGGCCACCTTACTGGAGACAGCGATACTGGTTTAGACAAAGTTGAAGAAGGAGCAAAAAAAGAAAAGAAAACTGTTTCAGAAATTATTAATTTCTACACTGACGCCTTTATCGACGATCTTAAAAAATTAAATATAAATACATCCGGCACACTCTTCCCAAGAGCGACCGAACACATTGCAGAGCAGATAGATTTAATTAAAAAACTCCAAAATAAAGGATATACGTATAAAACATCTGATGGTATCTATTTCGATACAAGTAAATTTAAAGAATATGGCAAGTTAGGAAACATTAAGCTTGCAAATCTCGAGGAGGGTGCTCGAATTGGTATCAATCCAGAGAAGAAAAACCCAACCGATTTTGCGCTTTGGAAGTTTTCCCCAATGACTGAAAAACGTGAACAAGAATGGCCATCACCGTGGGGAGTCGGTTTTCCCGGTTGGCATATTGAATGTTCGGCAATGGCTATGAAATATTTGGGTGAAACATTAGACATTCACACGGGTGGAATTGACCATATCCCCGTCCATCACAACAATGAAATTGCTCAGTCTGAAGCCGTAACCGGAAAACCATTTTCTCGGTTTTGGCTACACAACGCTTTCATAACGGTTGATTCGGGTAAAATGGCAAAATCTGCTGGGAATTTCACTCGTCTTGCCACCCTTGAAGAACAACATATTCACCCGCTTGCGTATCGATACTGGCTTTTGACTGCTCACTACCGTTCTCCTGTTATGTTTAGTTTTGAAGCAGTTAAAGACCAACAAAGCGGACTTAATTCATTACTCCACAGTATTGCTTTTGCAAAAGAGCGAGAAACAATCTTTAGCAGAATCCTTAAAAATCCAATTGGGGTTAAGAAAAAATTGATTGAAATTTTAGAAAATGATCTCGATACGCCGAGGGCAATTGCTTACCTACATAAAACCGTTACAAGCATTATTATTGACCAAAAAGCGATCACAAAAACACTAAATTATTTCGATCAAGCACTAGGGCTAAGATTAAATTATCTCGCTAATTATATTATTGACTTACCAGACGACATCAAAAAAATCGCTAGTCAACGTGACAGATACAGAAAAGAACAAAATTGGACAAAATCAGACGAATTAAGAAATGAGCTTGTGAATAAAGGGTATTACGTTAAGGACATTGTGGGTGGCAGTCGAGTTTATAAAATAATAGGTAACACCTATCCATAGCCTATAAACAGTTTGTAAACGAATATGGCAAAAATCAATACAAATTATCAGACATACTCTGGTACTATTGGTGCCATGCAAGGTGGAAGAAATAATCTAAGAATTCCTCCACAAAACCTCGAAGCCGAGGCGGCTCTTTTGGGTTCGATCATGCAGCGACCCGATGCCATGTATGAACTTATGGACATCGTTTCTGCTGATTCTTTTTATTCAGAGAGGCATCGTTTTGTGTTTAACGCCATGATGGAGCTCTTTAAAAAGAGTAGTCCGATCGATCTACTTTCTGTCTCATCAAAATTAAAAGAAAACAACCAGCTGGAACAAATTGGTGGTGGTTCGTATTTAGCTGAACTGGTACAGATGGTACCAAGCTCTTCGAATGCAAAATATTACGCTGAAATTGTTCAGAAAAAGTTCATGATGCGTCGACTGATCGAGGCGTCTGAACATATTGGCAATCTTGGATACGAGGAATCCCTTGAACTCGAAGAAATTCTCGACAAGGCCGAGAAAAAAGTTTTTGATGTTACTAATTTCTCTTCAACTCATAAATTTATTGAGCTTAAAGACGAACTAACCGAAGCCTGGGAGCGTATGGATAAACTCCATAACTCCGGGCAGGGTTTGCGTGGTGTTCCCACTGGCTTTGCAGAGCTCGACAATAAACTTTCTGGTTTTCAGAATTCAGACCTGATCATACTTGCCGCCCGACCTTCAATGGGAAAAACTTCCCTTGCTCTTGATATTGCCCGCCAATCTGCAGTGAATCACGGCACACCAGTCGGCATCTTTTCTCTTGAGATGAGTTCGCAACAGCTCGTAGACCGTATGCTTGCTTCACAAGCCAACGTTGACGCATGGAAACTTCGAACCGGCCGACTCAATCGCGAGGATGAGTTCGAAGCAATTCGCCAATCCCTCGACGCTCTTTCCAAGGCTCCTATATATATCGACGACCAACCAGGAAACAATATTTTGAAAATGCGCTCTATCGCCCGCCGACTTAAAAGTGAAAAGGGTCTAAAGCTCCTTGTTGTTGACTACCTTCAGCTCATGGTACCGACCAATAATCGAAACTCTGACAACGTCGTCCAACAAGTTACAGAAATTTCTCGTTCGCTCAAAAACCTCGCCAGGGAGCTCGATGTTCCTGTTCTGGCCCTTTCACAGCTTTCACGTGCGGTAGAACAACGCGGGGGCCGTCCACGGCTTTCCGATCTTCGTGACTCTGGTTCTATCGAACAAGATGCGGACGTTGTTATGTTCATCCACCGAGAAGACAAGTATAAAGAGCAGGCGGAAAAAAATAATATTGCCGAAATTCTTATCGAAAAACATCGAAACGGTGAGGTCGGTAAAGTTGAACTCTATTTCAACGACAAGAAAGTTACATTCCAGAGCCTACAAAAAGGTGAATTTGGTGGAGCTGAAAAAGAATTTGCGAATTTCTGATATTTTGCTCTTCGGGCGAATTTTTTGCTAAAATCGCTGTACTAAGATGAACCCATTCAACCGCCTGACAGAAATATTTTCAGAATTTCCAGGCATTGGCCCACGACAAGCCAAACGTTTTGTTTATTTCCTTTTAACGAAGAACAATGGGTTTACGAAGGATCTCACAAGACTAATAGAAGAACTGAAGCAAAACACATTAACCTGCACATCTTGCTATCGCATTTTTACCAAAAACGCTTCAGACTCCCACATCTGCGCTATTTGCTCAAATAAAAATCGTGACCGATCAATTCTTGCAGTGGTTGCAAGAGACACCGACCTTGAAAGCCTTGAAAAAAGCGGTTCGTTCAACGGCCTCTACTTTGTCCTTGGTGGCGTTGTGCCAATTCTCGAAACTGACCCAGAAAAAAAGATCCGGTCTCGAGAACTTTTTAATACAGTTTTAACCCGCTTCCCAAGTGAACTTAAAGAAGTAATTCTTGCCCTCAGCGCCAATGCGGATAGCGAAAATACCGCAGATTACATCGTTAAACTCCTTTCGCAATTCAAAACAAATGGGCTAAAAATTACCCTTCTCGGCCGTGGGCTTTCTACAGGAACCGAGCTTGAGTATTCGGATGCTGAGACATTAAAGAATGCGATGGGAAATAGGAAATAAAAAAACCCTCGAGTGAGGGTTTTTTATTTTTCAGAAGCAGTAGTCAGAAATTATTTGATTTTTGAGATCTCGACCTTGCTGAATGGCTGTCGATGACCATTTTTCTTGTAGTATCGGCTCTTTTGTTTGTATTTGATTACAGTTACCTTTGGAAGCCGGCCAGTTGCTTTGTAAGTAGCTTCTACCTTTGCACCGCTAATGTACGGAGTGCCAATAGTAGTGTTTGAACCATCATCAACCAGGAGAACCTTGTCGAAAGTTACCTTATCTCCGGCTTTCATTTCACCCGGAAGGAGTTCAATGGTAATAACGTCACCAGATTTTACCTGGTATTGCTTACCTCCTGTTTCGATGACTGCAAACTCTGTCATAGGGCCTTATTCTACATAAACAGCCAGAAAATGCAATAAGTAGGCTCTATGAGGCCATTTTTAGCCTATTTTACTCATTTTCCTCAATTTCGGGCCTATTTATGGCCAAGGTTTCAAGCCCACCATTAGTACCAGTGATTCGCAACACGTCCTTATCAATTTTCTTAAATTCTTTACTGCCGTTGTTGTAATGATTCACAACCGTCGTAAGCGAGGTGCCAATTTTGTTGTAATACTCTTCGTAACTCTTCAGGTGATTCACCAAATTTGAAACATTCTTTTGGATTTCTTTAGTTTTTTCTTCAATCTGCATTGCTTTAAGGCCCTGAAGCACGGTTTGAAGGTATGCCAAGAAAGATGTCGGTGAAACAATAATGACCTTATATTTTCCGGCTGCACGTTGAATAAGATTTTCAGTATCCTCAGTCACCGCGCCAACTTTATTAATCAAAAGATCGTAATAAATTGCCTCATGAGGGATAAACATGAAAGCAAATTCCATGGTTCCCTCTTCGGGACGAATATATTTTGCCGTTTCGGTAATTCGAATCTTTAAATCATTCACAAAAAGCTTTTCAAGACGAGATTTTTCGGCCGGATCAGTCGTGCTTGTCATTCGATTATAATTTTCAAGTGAAAACTTCGAATCAACTGGAATAATTTTGTCCTTCACAAAAACCACTGCATCGACAATCTCACCGTTCTTGAACCCATACTGCATTTGGTACTGACTTGGAGCAAGCACGTTCTTCAAAAGTGTTTCGAGATAATATTCACCCAAAATTCCACGCTGTTTTGGGTTTTTGAGAATATCTTGCAAAGACTGAAGCTGATCAGCAAAAGAAATGACCTGCTTATTTGTTTCATCGAGCTTGGTAAGACCTTGGGTAACATCCCGAATGAGTCGTGCCGACTCGCCAAACTGAGTTTTCATGGAGTCATGCACCTGACGACTTGTTTCCCCCATCTTGGCATCAATCGTGCGACTTAGGTCATTAATATGTTGCAAGAGCAATGACATGCTCTGACTATCTTCCTTTGGAGTTTCATTTTTCTTTCGAGAAATAAACCAAACGAATGCCGCATTGAGCAGAAATAGAACGACAACGACAATAATTACGGTTTCGGATGACATATTAGAGAATTATACCATTCCCCGTAGGAGTGGGTTTCAACCAGCCCTTCAGGAGGGCGCCGTCGATTTCTACTGAAATCGCGGCTCCTCTCGGCTCGTCAGCCTGCGAGACCCTCCATTCAGGGCTGGTTGGGAGAAAGGAAATACAATACAAATGCATTTGTATTCCCTTCCCAAACCACCACTTCGAGAGAGTGAGGAGCGGGACGAGCCGGTGCGTCAATGCCCGAGCGAAGCGAGTGGCTTGACGCGAGTCCGAGCGACGACTAGTAAAATCCTCCGCTGGGAGGATTTTACGCTCTCGAGAAGTGGTGGTTAAAAAATTGCTATAATATCCCCATGACAATCCCAGAAAAAATCAAAGCCGACATGGTTCAAGCTATGCGTGACAAAAACACAATAAAAGTAACCGCACTACGCGGACTCATTGCAAACTTCGCAACTGAACACATGACAAAGAAGAAAAAGGTTGATGAAACGCTTTCGGATGATGAAGCGACAACTGTAATCATGAGAGCAATCAAACAAAGAAAAGATTCGATTGACCAATTTACAAAAGGCGGACGAATGGATTTAGTTGCGAGTGAAGAAAATGAACTAAAAATAATCGAAACCTATGCTCCCAAACTCATGTCTCGCAATGATATTCTTTCTCTAGCAAAAATGAAAAAAGAAGAAATGGGCATTACTGACAAAGCCAAAATGGGCCAACTTATGAGCACTCTGATGAAAGACCTCAAGGGCAAAGCGGATGGGGCTGATGTTAAATCAGTCGTAGAGTCTCTTTTTTAGACATCTATTCCCTATCCCCAACTTTTTTGTTTGGTTTGACAGAAAGTATTTTTGTAGTATAAATATTGCAGGATCGTACACACAAACATCAACATGGAGGTGAGGGATGGTTGCATCTGCAAAAAGTCGGAGGGAACCGAGTCTTGAAATTCAGAGGTTGGCGGACAAAGCCGCAGAACTGTACCGCAAAGACAAGCTCGAAGGCCGGGAGGCAGAACGCTTCAGCGATTATGCCAGAAAAGTTCTGGAGAAGGCTGGCCTTCTGACCGACGAGAGGGTCTCGATGATCACCCGGATTCTCGGCCGACGTGGTGGCAGGATGACGCAGAAACTTGTCCGGGCTGGAGTGATCCAACCCCAACGGACACTCAGGCCAACACGCACGACGCCCCGTTTCAGTGAATTCCTTTTCAACCCCAACGGCAGTCGAGTTCTCTGACACCGGGCGCACAAGCCCATGGAGCGGTGACATAACCGCTCCTTTTTTATTTGAAATTTCTTATTTTAGCGATACTATGATGACCACGGCCCTATCGTCTAACGGTTAGGACAGTGCCTTCTCAAGGCATAAATCGGGGTTCGATTCCCCGTAGGGTCACAACTAAGGCCGATGCGGAGGCCTAGAAATAAACCGTGAGGACACAAAAAGCAAAATTTAAAGAAGGTGAGATTATTAAAAATCTTCATAATAATTTTCAGCGAATTATTCGCCGGATTGCTTATGTGGAAAAGAATGGAATGCTTGAAGTGCGCTACTTCTACTCTGGTGAAAAGCTAGATGATTCTTTGAAACCAACTGGTCGTTTTAGTGATGAGATAGCTGGCAATTGTAGCCAGACCACCATGCTGAATTGGCAGAAAAAACAATAATTCTATTCCAAACCTAACTTTTTGTCCCTTAATAGTATTCTGCTCTTGATACAACTTAGTATTTCTCGTTTTTGAAGCATCGTACCATGTCGTAGCATATGTTTGGCAAATGTTTTTATGGAGATATCTTTGTGTTTTTTTGACTGATTTAAATCAATCCCAAGCACCCCGCTCTGAAATAAAGCATACCTCGCTACTTCCTCTTCCAGTTTCTTTTTCAGCTCGCTCTTGTCCATGCTCATCTTGTCGATGATCAGCATAACTTCGTCTATGAGTATCGATTCCTTGACCGATTCGTTCTGGCATTCTCGGTTCTTCACTTTCGTACATCGGTAGTAGACGTGGGTGTTCGAGCCCCCATCTTTCAGCTCTTTTATCTTTTCTTCCGCCGTTATGCCCGACTCGCAGTAGGCGCAGTGAAGCATTCTCGTGAATGCGAACTCTCTACCGTACGCCTTCTTTTTCTCGACTTTTATTTTTTCCTGTACTGCTTCAAATAATTCTCTCGATATGATCGGCGTGTGTTTGCCTGTGTACCATTCGCCGCTATCCTCAGGGTATTCGAACACTCCGTAATAGAAGGTCATTCTAAGTATTCGATATATGTTGCCAAGTGTGACATATTTCCCATTCTTATTCTTGAAATCGATTTCCTTGAGCCATTTGTATATTTTTCGGCCAGAATAATTTTCGTTTGCCACTTTCTCAAACATTTCCTTGATGATTGGTGCTCTCTTTGAATCCACGATCACTTGGCATTTTTCATCCTTATTCTTGCTATTAAGGTAGCCAGTCGGTGCCATCGACGGCCGAAGTCCCATGGCCGCCCTCGTTCGCAATCCTCGCTTTACGTTGATCACCTTGTTGTCGTTTTCAAGCTTTGCCTGTGATCCGAGAATCATCAGCATGAACTTGTCGTTCGGCGTGTTCGTAAATTTCTGCCCGTAGGTTCGTATCTCGATGAGTTTTTTCTGGTCCATCAAGTCCACAACTCTGCCGAGGTCGCCTGCGTTTCGGGCGATTCGGTCTGGTGCCCATGTAAGAATGCCATTGTATTTTCCTTGCTTGAGTTCCTCCACGATCTCGTTGAAGACTGGCCGCTGTCCGGCTTCCTTCGCTGAGTGAGATTCTTTCTTCGTGACCACGATTTCTAATCCATCAGCAACTGCCATTTTCTCCATTTCTTTAATTTGAGAGTCGATAGATAGAACTTGCTTATCCTCTTGTTCCGTACTTTTTCTGGCGTAAAGGCAGTACGAAAGCCTTACGGGGCTTGCTGGTTTGGCCGTAGCCCCAGACGGCGCTGTGGTTGCATATGTCATACATACACATTGATGACACAACCCCTCCGGGGAGTCCAGGCTCCCCAGAGTTAGCAACTATTTCTCCAAATATTCAAATATACTTACGATCCGTATAGAATCGCCCGAGGTGCAAACGGTTTTGGGTGGCCACTTAACCACATAAAACAATGAATAAAATGTTAACTTATAGTCAGTACCTTAAACGAACAAAAGAATTGAAGACTCCGGAGGATGTTGCTGCATTCGCGCAGGAGTTAATCGCTCCTTTTGTTGGAAATGTAGTCAAAGAAGAGCCTGTTTCTGTGAGCGAAGAAGCCGCCGGTAGCTTGGCGGCTTCTATTGAGGAAACTCCCGCACCTGTAAAACAGAAATATAATCGCAGGAATCCGTACGCGATCGAGCAGGTCAATCCGTGGCACGATGTCGCAAGTAACGAGACTGAGCTCATGGTAATTGATCTCTATGCAAAAGGTCTCACCACTCGAGACATTGTGAATCACTTAAAACGCAGTCATGGCATCGAACTATCACAACCAACAATCTCAAACATCACCGATAAGGTATTTCCTTTGGTGAAAGAATGGCAGTCGCGAGCGCTCTCGTCATGCTACCCAATATTGTACCTCGATGGCATGCACTTTAAGGTACGCGAGGCAGGCAAGATTGCTTCCAAGGTGGCATATATTGCTCTGGGCATAAATCAGTTTGGGCAAAAGGAAGTTCTCGGTATGTGGATTAGCGAGACTGAGGGCGCAAAATTCTGGATGCACGTCTTGAATGACCTCAAGAATCGCGGTGTGGATGATATTCTCATTGCCTGCGTTGATGGTCTCAAAGGATTCCCGGAAGCAATCAAAGCAATGTATCCACACACAGACGTTCAAGTATGTATCGTTCACCAGATCAGGCATACGGTCATGTTTATCGCAACAAAGGATAAGGACCAATTCTGCATTGAACTTAAATCTGTTTACAACGCTCCAAGTGAACAAGCGGGACTCGATGCACTTAAAGACATGATGGAACGATGGCCGCAGTATCGGGCATATCTCAAAAGTTGGGAGACGCGATGGTCTGATATCGCTCCGTTCTTCAGCTATCCGCAGTCAGTTCGTAAGACGGTCTACACCACAAATGCGATTGAAAACTTAAATCGCCAATTCAGAAAGGTAACAAAGACAACCCAAATCTTTCCTCATGATGACGCACTACTGAAATTGCTCTGGCTCGCCCAAGCTGATCTCACACAGAAATGGGTTCTCGGGACACGTAATTGGTCGGAAGTTATGGCACAACTTAGCATCATGTTCCCAGACCGCGTTCACTTCTAGTCACTAAACAAATCAGAAAAATTAA
The DNA here is from genome assembly GCA_964456405.1 of uncultured Candidatus Saccharibacteria bacterium. Taxonomy (GTDB): domain Bacteria; phylum Patescibacteriota; class Minisyncoccia; order Phycocordibacterales; family DATGWK01; genus JAHFLV01. The sequence continues at coordinate 84,966 of CAYVZB010000001.1, forward strand.
TTAACGTGGCGCATTCAAAAACGTTTAGCACCTGGCAAAAAATCGTGGCCTAGAGCTGCGGTTTTTTGTTTTAATATAAAAATCGGGATAATTGACATGTGTATTTTTTTACTATATGGTATTGACCAGACAGTTATTTCATAACACAATTCACAAGGAGTCAGAAATGACTATTCTCGATGCGATGCAAACCGTTCTAAAAAGTGGCTGCGGAATTTCGTTCGAGGAAGCAGTCCGCTCGGAGCGGTATGCTGAGCTCGAGTCTCAATTCAAGTCTCTGCCCAAGTGTTTTCCAGCCAGAACCCATCGGGGTATCGCTCTACGCGCTGGTCATCTACAAATGGGTCGCCTTCTCAACACAACAAGTGAGAGGGGGGCGATCAAGCTTCCTCGGTCCGTTCAGTCAGAATTTGGTCGCGGTCAAGCAATGGCGCCGCTCGTCCAATTGGTGGGCGAGTGTCTCGTCAAAGCCGCGGCTGAGTGCCTACCGGATGACGTGGTTGCTTTGGCCAAGGAATGGCGTGAAGCTGATGTCGATCGTCAGATCGAAATTGCTCGGACGCTTTTCTTCAGATTCAACTCTGAAGGCCAGCGTCACGACGAGGAGTTTCATCTGGACACAGTGACTCAGAACATCAGCAAAAGGATTTTGATGAACGAGCACGCGAGTGAGAGAATTTTGCCGAAGCAGTTTGGGATGTGGGATCCAAAAACCTGCATTGCCAACTGCCAGGGCAAGACTCAAATGCTCACTGCGTTCGGCCGGCTTGCCGGAACCGATGTTCTCGCTGTTAGTCCGCTCACGACCGCACATGAGGTCGTCGAGGGCTGGCGATCGATCGTGGCAGACAGAATCCGCGAAGACTTGGCTCAAAGGAAGATCGAATTCCCCGAGCCGGTTTTCATGGACAGTCTGAAAGCCTACGAAATCGACAAGGTGTTCAGTGATTTCGATTCACACTTTCACGTCGGCGCGGCTCTGAAGCTGCGAGATGGACGGTGGGTGCTGATCGATTCGCACGCGATGAGTTGGGGCGTGTTTACCCCCGACTGGCATCTTGAGAGAATCGTTGGCTTGCTTGATAAGTACGGAGTGGTTCTTCCAGGCATTCATTTACTTGGTCACAGCTACGAAGCTCGTGACTAACACTTGAAGGTCATTACCGCAAAGGTTGATGACCTCTTGGCTCACTCCCGAAAACTTGAGCAGCTCACGGCTTCGGTCAAGTCGGTTCCCAATTTGCTCGAAGTCTTCGCCACAAGCGGCGAAGCACTCTACATCGCAAACGCTACGCGAGGCGAGTCGGAACCAGTCAGTGATACTCCGGGTGGCGAGGTGTCTCGATTCGTGGCAACAAAAATGATCGCGGGTGAGTCAGCGGCGGAGACAGTGCGATTTGTCGCACTGTCAAAGACCGACCCAACCCTGATCCGAAAGAAAATTGGGTCGATCCTCACGTTCTACCACGCTCTAGCAATGGAGTGTGCAAAGAATCAGTTGACTGACGCGGGCAAGTTAATTCATCCGGAGTGTGAATTCGCTTTGGCTGAGTACAACATTGCCGTGTCGGCAATCAACTCGATCATTCCGGAGACCACAATCGAAAGTCAGCACTTCTTCCTCAACTACACCTTCAACCAGATGAGTCTCTTCAATTCGCTTAGTGAGTTCCGACCGAAGTCTTGGAGAGACAATGATCCCAAGATTGCGATCGCTGCGGCACAGGCCTTGGAGGTCATGCCGTTTGTCCATCCGCTTGCGCAACGCGCCTTGCGGTTTGTCCGCTAGTCAGTCTGACAAAAGAAAGGAGGTAAAAAATGATGAAAGATCCAGAAAAACTTTCTCCAGGCGCTCGTGAGATTGCTGACAAGCTCGGGCTTAACGGAGATGTTGCTGAATACATTCAGAAACATCCCGAGTCCATCGGCTCTCTCAACGAGTACATCGAATGGCGAGAGCATGAAAAGGTCGCTGTTAGCCAAACGGCGGCTGTGCCAAGCATCAAACATCCTCTCGTCGATGCTCTCAAGAAGAGAGTCTCGGCTGTCCCCATGTGAATCGTGAACCGCAGGTCTTCGGGCTTGCGGTTTTTTTATTTATATAAAAGAAAACCGCCCCTCAACGTTGTCGCGGAAGGGCGGATTGTGTTCGTTGCCGAGTTACGCCCGGCTGAACATCCTGTTCGCGTTCATCATGCTGTCCTCGTACGGATCAGCGATACGGAAGAACAGCTCGGAACTGTGGATGGACTCGCCGTTGGAGCAAGGCACGAATGTGCTCTTGTTCTCATCGACGCGCAGTCCCAGCTCCTGCTCCATGAAGACACGCAGGTCCTTCCAGGTTGTCTGGACACAGCGGCCAAGCCAGACCTGGCAGTCCGGGAAGACCATGACGATCATCCCGTTGTTGGCGTTCCACTTGCCAGCGTCCTGGTAGCTCCCCTGAATGGGGGCAGACTCGCTCCTTGCCGAGCCTTGATCCTTGTAGGCCGTGAGGCCGGTGACATGAACGAACCCGAACATCCGAAGTTTATTCAGATGTTCCATCGACAGTTTCTGAAACGCGGTCATAAAAAGAACTCCAAAAGTGGATGCCCGTTGGTACTCCAGCGACAAAGTGTCGTTGCAAGCCCATTGGTACTTCCTGCGATATTATGCATCAGGTTGGTTTTTAAGTCAATCCCACGTAATGCTTCAATCGCCTAGTGGTAAAATATGCAAATAATGAAACTAAAATTTGAATATAGTAAAGAAAAAGATATTTGGTGCTTGTTAAATAAAGGGAAAAGCTCGAAGAACTCCCCATTGCCCACCAAGGTATATTCAGAACTGGTAACGGCTTATGGGGAAAATCCTGATGAAATTTCGACGTCTAAATTTATCGACGAACATCTCATCGTGAATAATGTGGACATCACGGAACTTCTGAAAAATTACCAAAAAGAGTGGAGTATAGTTTCCAACGAATTCGAGAAAATTGCAGAAAGAATTTTTGGCGTGTCTCTCGAAAAAGAAATTACAGTATATCTAACCATAAACAACAGGTGTCCATACAGCGTCGAAGAAAATTGGTTTTTTGTTTCAATCTCAAAAAATTCTCCGGTCAAAACAATAATGCACGAAATCTGGCATTTTTATACATGGTATAAATTCGGCGTCGTTGAACATGAAAGACTGGGAGCCGAAAAGTACAATGACGTAAAGGAAGCTTTGACTGTTTTGCTGAATATTGAATGTAAGCATCTATTACCTGAAGGAGTAGAAGATAAAGGTTACCACCAGCATCAAGAATTAAGAGCTAAAATTTTAGAACTCTGGAAGCAAAATCCTGACATTCAAAATGTGTGGAGAAAACTTTTGTAAAGAAAAAACCCAGATGTGTTGTGACACACCTGGGTTGGCCTTCACGCCCTTTCGGGCGGGTAAACCTCTTGGTCTGGACTACATGGCCATCGTCCAGATTGCATCCTAGCGCACGCCTAGGATCGTACCAGTTCAATGAAAAGAACTGGTTGTTTGCCTGACGTCAGGCCTTGGCGTGGCGATCACGCGAGTTGCTCGCGGTGCCATTGCTGGCGCCGACGAGTTCCTCCTCGTGCTCACCACCCTCATCGCTCTCGTTCGCCGCGCTGCCGGCCTGGGCTTCCTGCCCGCCGGTCTTGCGCTTGAGGTTCTCGGCCTCCATCTCCGGCGGCGTAATGTCCTCGACCTTCACGGTCTTGAAGCTGCCGAAGGGTCCCTTGCAGGAGGGTCGGAACGAACCGAGACCCTGGAACCGGCCGGCGACCTCGAAGAGCTTCTCGACCTTGTCCTGGCCGATCTCGTTCTCGTCGAAGTCGAGCGTGACGGTGAACCCCCACTTCTCGAACTTCGGCCGACGCAGGCAGACCGCGACGCCGCTGTCGAGACGACCGCGACGCTTGTCGACGATCCACTCAGGCTCCTTGTCCTTCTCGGCGCCCGGGATGACCAGGTACTCCTCGAGGATGTCCACGAAAGCCGGAAGCTTGGTCGTGTCCGCCGTCGAGATGTTGGTCTTGCCCTTGTAGGACACCGACCGACCCGCACCGACGAGAGCAGCGAAGAGCATCGTGCTCGGCAGGGCAACACGGCCCCTGCTGTCACGATAGATCTTCTTGGCGCACACTTCGGAGTCCGGCAGATCCTTCTTGATCTCCGCCCGGACGCCGGTGGCGAGGCCCGTCAGGGTCTCCTCGGTCATCGGGTCCATCATCAAGGGCTTGTGGCCCACACACTGGATTCGCAAACGACGCATGGGGATGCTCCTGTACCGTGGCTCTGTTGAGCCGTTTCCAAAGACCTCTCTTTAAGCAGATGGCACATTGCCATTGCGTCAGAGTCTGGGCAGAAACATATCACATAGTTGATTTCTTGTCAATAATGTGATCAAGATTGCTTGAATCCGGCGGAACACTGAGAGGTTGAGCTGAGGATCTGGACCCTGGCGTTATTTGGCCAGTTAGCAGATCGACATCAATGAAATACCCCCTGAGAATGAAGTCTTCCTTCCTGAGCGGATCCATGATTAATGGTCTTGTACCCTCGCATTGAATTCTGAGACGACGCATGGGCTTCTCCTGTAAAGTGGCTGTAAAGCCAGTCAATGATCTTTTTGAAATCGAACCGCACGTTGCGGTGGTATTAGATTCTGCGCGCTAATTTAGCACATGATTGCATTCTTGTCAATTAAATGTTAGTATGCATGAGGAGGGTTTTTTTGACAGTATCACTCACTGCACTGGGCTTGGACATTGTTCACTATAGTCGACCAATGTTTAGTCAGTTCTAGTGCTGGTCAGTCGTGCTGAAAAGTACAGCTGACAATTCTTCGCTGCCGTGCTGCGCGGTCGAGTAGGGAAAAGTTTCGTTGTCTATCGTGTGTCGTAGTATCGCAGCGTTCACTGTTGGTCAGCATCTTCGAAAGAAGATGCTGACAATTATCGCGTAGCGCGTCGTCTTGTTGTGTGCATCACAGCGGGGCTTCGCACTCTATCGGTCAGCATTCATGAAAATGGTTGCTGACATTTGGCCCACGGTAGTGCATAGTCCGGTGCTGCGCACTGACCCGCACTCCGCTACTGATCAGCTCGGCTGAAAAGTTGAGCTGATAATTAAACAATTTGTATCTGATAATCCAGTGTCAGGTACAGTTCAGTCAGGTAATGTTCTCTGGAGTCCACTGCAGGTCAGTTTCCTCGAAAGAGGTAGCTGACATTTAAGATTGAAAGATTTCTCCTGTACCGTGATCTTCAGTATCGTTGGGTACGGTACGGTCCTGCGCTCCATAGCGCGCTAGTCTACTGGTTAGTACCTTCGAAAGTGGGTACTAACAATTTCGTCCACGGTTACGTTGGGTTAAGTTCTGTTTTGTACCGTAGTCTGTTCTACTGGTCAGTCCTGCTGAAAAGTAAGACTGACAATTCTGATCCCACCAAGGCCCTCTCGAGCGAGGTACCGTTAGGTTCGGTCCAGTGGTCTTGGGTAGGCTATACTGTTGGTCAGTCTTGTCGAATGATAAGGCTGACATTTGTTGTTTTGTTCTGTGCGGTCCAGTTCGGTGCTGCGCTCCATGTTTAGCTATACGCCAGGGTAACCAATCCCTGGCTTTTATTTTACAAGAAACAAATAATGTGTTATTTTAATTTCAGATGCTCTTTTCCAGTTATGCGTGCTTAAGTCCGGTAGACTCCGGCACAGCGCAGTCTGGCGTAGTACAGTACTGGTCGGTCGTATCGAAAGATCGACCGACAACTTGCTTTGACAATGCCGCATCGTGCAGTTATGTCAGGTGTAGCAGTCTATTGTCGGCTCCAGGTCAGTTTCGCAGAAATGCGTAGCTGATGCTTAACCCGTTCTGCGGTGCAGTAACGTCGGGTTGACCACCGTCGAGTTTACTCCCGGCCAGTCCCACTGAAATGTGTGGCTGGCAATTCGATTGTAGTTCGGTAGAGCATACCAGCGCGTTGTTGCGTCGAGTATATCTCAGCTCAGTGCACGTCAGTTGAGTTGAAAAATTCGGCTGACACTTAGTGTTGGGTTGTGCGACGTACTTTAGTGTCACGTGCGTTGCCCTGACGTGTTGGTTAGCTTAGTTGAAAAACTTAGCTGACGTTTCGAGTTAGGCATTGCTTCGTGGTCTTTTGTGGCGTCCAGTGACCTGAAGCACCCTGCCGTTTTGGTTAGCCGTTCTGAAAAGCGCGGCTAACATTTCCACTTGAGTTATGTGGAGTTCATTGTCGCACGGTGATGTCTGCTAGAGGTTAGTGCTTCCGAAAGGCGGCACTGACATTTCGGGTTTTGTTATGCAATGCTGGGTTGAGTCGGTTGTTGTGTCGTACACTTCTAGCCAGTTCTTTTGAAAGGAAGAACTGGCAATTGCATTACAGTATCGTTAAGTCGGCCTAAGTAATGCGCGGTAACGGTCAGATGTACCGAAAGGTGTATCTGACACTTTCTGTCCAGTGTGGAGTCGTACACTGATGTGTTGCTACCCGCCCTGAACTCTGCTGAAGGTTAGTTGCCCGGAAACGGACAACTAACAATTATCCTGCTGTTCTGCATTCTTAGGTTGCGTGATGTGCAGTATGGTCGGCTGCTGGTCAGTCTCGTCGAAAGATGGGGCTGACAATTTCGGTGTTCCTCACTATAGCAGGGTCCCGTGGCCTGCGTTACGGCATTCTGCTGATCAGTATTCCTGAAAAGGGATACTGATAATTTACAGTCATGTTTTGTAATGTCGGTTGCAGTCCGGTCCTGTACTCTGTGTTCCACTATTCGCCGAGGTAACCAATCCTCGGCTTTTCTTTACACGAAAGACATTATGTGTTATTAATATAGCGGGATGTTCTTGGAAAGATGGAACTGGCTATAGTTGAGTGGCGCGGCGTAGCGTGGACTAAACCACACTAGAGGTTGGTTTCTTCGAAAGGAGTGACCAACATTTTTGTCCAGTGTAAAGTGACACACTGTATTGTTATCCGGACTGAACTCTTCTGAGGGTTAGTTGCAAAGAAATTTGCAACTGACATTGCGACTGGGGTATAGCTCTGTCGAGTTATCCTCAGTACAGTCAGGTAGATTAGCCTGCTGGTCAGATTCGAAGAAATTCGAATCTGACAATTTGCGTCCGGTCCAGTAAAGCGAAGTTGGGTTGAGTCATCTGGCGGTTAGCTATCACGAAAGTCATAGCTGACATTTTCAGGTACCGCGCACTGTTTTTCGGTCCGGTTACCTAGTGTCCTTTAAACTTCGGTAGTCTGCTGGTCAGTCTGATTGAAAAATCCGACTGACAATTCCGCTCCAGTTCAGTGTTGCAAGTTTGGGTCGTCTTCTGCCAACTACTGGTCAGCCCGATCGAAAGATTTGGTTGACATTTCAGGACCAGTTCAGATCTGTTCAGTCTGCTGGTGTTCTCAGATGTTCACTGAAGGTCAGTGTCTTCGAAAGAAGTCACTGACAATTACACTTCAGCCTTGTCAGGTGTCGTGGTCCAACGCCTCGCGTGCTCCACTTAGGGTCAGTTTTCCTAAAAAGGGTAACTGACGTTTCCAACTAGGGTAAGTTGCCGCATCGTGCAGTCGGGTTGAGCATACTTCTGGTCGGTAGAGAAGAAATTTTCTACTGACGTTTATTGTCCTGTTCGGCTCGGTGACGTCATGTGTCCTGTCGTAGACCTCTCTTCGCTATACGCCAAGGTATACAATCCTTGGCTTTTTTATGCAAAAACCACCTTTTCCAAATACTTTACAAGTATATTTTTATGTGCTATCATCACGCGTTAGAAAGGAAATAGACAGTTTTTTGACAAACAAATGCGCTCGTCGCGCGTTTCAAAAAACAAAAGAAAAAAAGAAAAAGTTTCGCGTAACATCGTACCATCAGCAACATCGTTTTCGAAAGGAGGCCCATTATGGGCGGACGTACCATCAGCTTGCCAGTGCTTATGAAGCACTTCCCAAGCACCGCGGTGTATCGAGAACCAAGGACGGTTCAAACTGATATGCTGGGCCACGTGGCCAAGCATGGTTCGGCGCTTATCGAAGCGCCCACCGGTTCAGGCAAGACGGCAGTGGAATACGCCATCGGCATGGCCATGCGGTCAGAGTCCGATGGAAGCGTGTTTCTCATCACGCCGAACAAGACGATCCTGGATCAGATTCGTTTGGAGTTCAAGGATCTCCCAGTCGCCCTTGGTCGTAACGAGCATCCATGCTTGTACTATCAGGCCGACAAGAATCCTGACTCGGCTGCCCTCGAAGAACTTCGAATGGACAGCGAGAACCCTCGGGCGGATCAAATCCCGTGTTCGTTCCTGCAGGATTGTCCGCATCGGGTTGACCAGGAGACTGGCGCGACCCACACTGCTGGCGTGACGGCTTGTCCGTATCTCCAGCAGAAGTATGAGGCGAAGAAAAGCCGCATCGTCCTTTCGACCATGGCGTTCTACCTCTTCACCCATTTGTTTGGGAAAGAGTTCGACACCAAGGGTTTGGTGATTGACGAGGTGCATCAGCTGGCCAACGTGGTCCGCAATGCGCTTTCGTACGACATCACTGACCTGCACATCAAGCGGTCGGAAGAAATCCTGAAGCCGATTGCGCCAAAGGTCGTCAAAACCCTGCGGCGTTTCCGGCGGAGCATGACGTTCATCGCTCGCAAGAGCGGTCTCAACGAGTCCATGCTTCTCAAGCCTGACCAGATTCTCAAACTTATCGACATCCTCAAGGATATCGATGTGAATGAGTTGGCCCGGTCGATCAAGGATGCGGTGCGTGATGGTTTGATCAATCCGCGCGAGGATCGAGTGACTTTGAAGAAGCTCGAAACGCTCGTGCGGGACTTGCGTCGCTACGTTACAACTCTCGAGTACTCGGTTCCGACCGAGGAACGGAAGGCACTCAACTACACCTGTGCTTTTCAACGAAGAGAGAAGAACGAAGAGGGCAAGGTCAACGTGAAGCTCGTGGTCAAGTGCTACTACGTCGTGCCGCTCATCCGCAAGATTTTGCCGGCCCATCGCGTGTCGCTTTCGGCGACAATCGGTGATCCGGAGATCTTCGGGTTCGAGACAGGGATCAAGGACCCGTTCCTTTCTCTGCCGTCCAACTTCCCAGCGGCTAACAGTCGGATCTACATGCCGACAGACACTGCGAATCTCGCCATGAACGCGAGAAACGCCCGCGACCTGCCGAAGTCTTTGCGCCTGATCGCTCGCTCATGCAAGCGGTTGGCTGGCAAAGGTATTCGCTCGCTCGTGGTCGTGGTGGCAAACACCGAACGCGATCAGTTCATGCGAATGGCCGTTGAGGAAAACCTCGACGCCGTGAGCTATGGCAACGGCGTGACTGCCAAAGAAGCCGCGATGTCCTTCAAGGACGGCCTCGGCTCGACTTTGGTGGGCACCGCTGCCAACTACGCCGAAGGCATTGATTTGCCGAAGCAGATTGCTCCGGTGATCTTTGTTCTCCGACCAAGCTACCCGAACCCGCGCGATCCTGGAACCCAGTTCGAGGAAGAGCGCTGGGGCGGTCAGCGTTGGGCAATCTGGAACTGGCGGGCCATGCAGCAAGCGTTGCAGGTCCGAGGACGGAACATCCGAAGTCGTTCAGACATCGGAGTGACGTTCTTCGTTTCTCAGCAGTTCCGCAGAGTGGTCTTCGGAGCTCTGCCCAAACATCTTCAGCCCGTCTACAAGGGCGAGATGACATTCGAAGGCGCGTTGCGAGACGCTGAAAAGCTTCTTGAACCGATCTCTTCGTGAATTCTGATGGGATCGCATGCCAGATTCAGTCCAGTTTTGTCGGGTTCGGTGCGGTTGAGTCCGCTCGAGTGCGACAGGCCAGACTTCGCCAAAGGCACCGACTACCGAAGGGTGGTCGGTGCGATTCCTGTCAGGTGTTGTTAAGTGCGGCATGTCGGAGTTCTGTTCATTAGACGCACAGACACCTTAAAAGGTTTCTGTGCAATTCAAGTTCAGACCGGTTCAGCCAACTGGAGCCTGCTCCAGTCCGGTGGACTCCGGTCATGTTTCCTCCAGGTCTCAATCGTTGAAAGATGGTTGAGACGTTTCCCGCTGAGTTTTGTCTTGTTCGGTATTGTATCGTACAGCAGACCTCAGTTCGGCAATCTAGTGGTCAGAAAGAATCGAAAGGTACTTTCTGACATTTACCGTTCAGTATGGTTAGGTTCTGTCCAGCATGGTCGAGTACATCAGAGTTCGTTTCGGTTCGCTTACGGTCAGTTCTGTTGAAAAATAGAACTGACATTTGCAGATCAGTGTCGCGCGGTTTCGTTGAGTATATTAGAGTTCGCTTCTGTTCCGGTGCAGAATGGTTGAAAAATCGTTCTACACATTTCAGGCTGTGCAACGTGTAGCCCGGTGGCCTGGGGTACAGTGGTGTGATGTTCGTTTCAGTTCTGGTGCAGGGTAGTTGGAAAATTATTCTGCACATTAAACATTCGACGCCTTAAAGTGTCGCAATGTGAAGCGCGCTCTAGTGGGGTCAAGTCCGGTGTCGGTTCGGAGCAGTCGAAAGATTGTTTCGAACATTGTTTGTTCTTTCAGTTATGTGATGTTCAGTCAGGTTCATTTCTGTGCGGTGCGCGTTCAGATCGCTTTAACTAGCTGTCTGAACATTAGTTCCTTGCCGTAGAGTTGATTTGTGTACTCTGCGGTGTTGTGTTCTTTGCTCCAGGCGTCGGTGATCTTCGGATTACTGGCGCTTTTTTATTATGCATATAAATTATAATTGAAATAGCAATTCCATGAATTTAGAAATCTCCAAAAAATCCTTTCAATTTTGCTACATGATCTGTCACAGCTTTTTCATCAGGCTCAATTACATTGATATCGATCAATAGATCATCGCGAAATCGGAGAACTTTATTGTTTCTAAATAGGCTGTTCCTAATATTTTTTGATTGATTAAGACTAGTATTCGTTGCGACTCGGATTGATTCATTGTACTGCTCGATATCAGTACGTATCGCTTCCATTCTTTGATTGATGTGATCCGTCAAGTCTGTTTCATAAATTTTAGACACTTTTTTAAACACTTTCTCAAAAGCCAGGAGTTTTGCATACTCGTCAATCAACATTCCTCGACGTTCTCGGAACGTTGTTTCCAATTCAGGATGGTTAAATTCAATAAAAATTGTGCCGTTCTCCTCCGCTTCCTTAAAATAGGATTTGCCCTCGAATAAACCAGCTAACATAACGATTGACATATTATATACACTGAAAAAATTAGGCTTGCCGTCATCGTTTAAATTACAGATAAGTAGCTCGCGGTCTAAATGATCTCCTTTCTGTTCCGGATCATCGTCGGCATAAACAATGCCGAGATTGGCGTCGTATGTATCAACCCTTTTTCTGAATTCTTTAACAAATGCATATTCCCCTTTAAATACATAGAGGCTTTCACCGGTGATCACCGCGCCATCGAATCTCTCGAAAGCTTTCTTTTCATCCAGTTCTCCTTTTTCTGTGATCTCAAGTCCTACGTTTTCCATAACCTCCTGTGCTGCGGCGAACTCGCTGTCGTAAAGACGTTTGCTATAGAGCTTGTGTTTCATTGTCTCGGTTTCTGTTCGAGTATGTATCTTCAGCTCGCCCATGTCGATATGTTTTCGGAGCAGGCTTCTTGCCTCTGATTTTGCAAACAGCCAGCGCTGCAATAAATCTGAATCATTACTAACAACAAGCGGTATATATTCTTCGATAAGGCCGTCATCAAGCCATCTCAAGCACCCTTCTTTGAGCATATTTTTGATTGGTACATCATATTCAGCTGCATATTTTTTCATGGCTGTAGTAACTTTCTCACTGAAGCCGCTATCTTCTTCATCTACTTCTTGATTTTTTGCCATCGTCTTACCACTGATCTCTACATTTTTACTTTTCAGAAAATAACGAGCCACTTCAGCAAGTGGAATACAGGCAAAATAATGAAAGAGCTGATATTCCTTAGCGAATTTGTTGTAGCACTGCTCAGCAACGAGCGCGGCTAATCTTTCTTTTGCCTCATCGGTCAATTCCTTTTTACCGTTATACAAATTTGCAATTATTTCTTCCTGATCCAAATATTGATGATCACTCTCTACATCGGCGTAAAGTTCATTCAGTCTTTTCCTGTCATCCTCATTAAGGCGTTCAAATGCAAGCTGGTAAACTGCATAGTCGAAATCCAATCCGTCTTTCAGTTTTATATCCCTCTGCTTCTTAGCTATCCGTACTGCTTCATCGAGCTCGACTGTTCTTATTCTTTCCAGGGTGTTAATGCTTTTACTCATTCGCTGATTTGAGGGGTAGTAGAGAAGTTCCATCAATATCGGCAGATTAGACAAATACGCGATTCGCGCATCCTTATAAATAAACTCGACTTCAATTTCCATTCTGCCCACATGTTTCCAGCCGTCATTTAGACGGTTCCATTCTTTAGCTTCGTTGTTATCTTTAGCCCGCCAGTTTTCGAGTGCATCTTTGTCAGCAGGTGTCAGAATATCCTTGCCCGTCTTAGTTTTCTGAATGTCATTTTGAATCAACAAAATAAACTTCTCTCGCGGCGTCAAATTTCCTCTATGAAGCAGGCTTGATAGTTTTTTCATATTATTTTCTCTTTTTAAGAACTTGTTCAAGAAATTCGACCCGATCCTTTAGGTTTGCAACCTCGATCACTTTGGATAGTGCCACGGCCAAGCGCGATATGACGAGCGCGCGTCTCAATGATGTTTTTCTTTCGGCAACCTCTTGGATGGTGCTAGAAAGAATTGTCGCAGCCTCCTCGACACTCATGATTTTCGCACCACTGTTAGATTTGATGTTCATATTGTTTATCACATTCCTTCAACAACCTCCATCCACGCTTTCACCTCGGCGGCTTTCCCAGTTTTCGTGGCTTCGCGATAGAGAGCTGATACGACATTTGGTGTCAGCTTTTTTGCCCAGACCATAATGCTTTTCATAAGACCACCGTCGTCATCGATCTTCTTATTCCATGCAGACAGAGTACCAAGATCTTTGATACCAAATCGTTTGGCGAACTCCGTTTGATTTTTAATATCAAGAAGCGACACGGCCATCTCGTCATCGATGCCGAGCTTTTCAATAACATGCCTGGGCTGACCACGTAAAATTGACGGCATTGACCGCCATAGAACATAAGATTCGAATTCTTGTTTCTTATATACATTCAGACTTTTAGGGCTTTCGCTTTCCATATGTGTCACTCATAAGTGATATGTTCGGCCTTTTTCTTGGTAAACTTTTCCCATCGATCGACCGCAGTTTCGCAATATGATTTTTCATACTCCAACATCAAACATTTCCTACCCAATTGTTCACAAGCAATAAGAGTTGAGCCCGACCCGCCAAACAGGTCCAAGACAATGTCACCCGGCTTTGTACTGTGATATATAAGCCTACGAAGAAGCGCCGGTGGTTTCATGGTCGGGTGCAGTTTGCTTTTATTCGGTTTTGGATAAAATAGTGCGGTTTTGTCCTTATTGCCAAAGTAATCATGTGTGCCATACCAGCCATACAATATAAGTTCATGCTGAGGATGATAATCTTTTCGGCCAATGACGAGATGATTTTTAAGCCAAACAAGCAAGGCAGATTTCGTGAATCCTGTATCGTGAATGGCATTTAAAAATTCACGAAGCTTTGTGTCCCCGTTGAAAATGTAGAAAGCATTTTTTTCTTTGAGATATGGGCGAACAGCTTCAAGCCACTTTTTTGAGAAATCGTAGTAATCTTCCTCGATCCCATCACCCTTGATAACTGTAAATTCTCGCCCGTTACTTCCTTTGTGGCGCGTTCCCAGAAATTCCTGTTTGCTTTCTACATATCCGACACCATAGGGTGGATCAGTCAGTATCAAGGCGGCCTTATCGTTACCGATGAGCTTGGCGACGTCTTCCATATTTGTGGCATCTCCCACAACAAGGCGATGGTCACCCAACTTCCACATGCTAGTTAATTTTTTTGACATGGTCTCCGGTGAAATGCTCATAACGGCGCACGATCAAATCACAAAACGTTGGATCAATTTCGACCAAAAACGCTCGACGCTTTAACTGCTCGGCCGCGATTAAAGTGCTACCACTACCGCCAAATAGGTCAACGATAATTTCTCCAGGAGCACTACAACGTTTCATTGGCTTTTCGTTCAGCGTGATTGGTTTTTGGGTCGGATGTTCGTAATTGGCTGTATTGTCTCTTTTAACGAGCCAGAGTTGAACGATGCTCATGAGATCGTCATAGAGCCCAATTGAATTCACCTCCTTGTTCATAACCTCAGACAAATTTTTCAGGTTCGGATTCAACGCTGGACCGCCTCTTGTGCCGTAAACACAGGTCTCTATAACCTTGTTGAACGCAATCTGTGGGGTGGGATCAAAATTATTTTTTACCCAGAAACAGATGCGTCGGTTTGCTATACCATTTTTCTCGTAAAGATTCTGCAAAAGTGAAACGTATTTTTCATCACACCAGTAAAACGCGTGGACGTTTTGATCGCTTGCTGCGAGAGCGTTTTTCAATGACTGATCGATGAATGACTCATATTCCTCTAGGCTTTTGCTGTCATTTACAATTTTGTCTGTGTATTTACCCTTAGTGCCGATTCCATTCCTATAATCCAGGCCGATATTATATGGGGGATCGCAGTAAATCATCTGGGCTTTCTCTTTACCCATAAGTTTCAGCACGGTATCTGGATTGAGTGCATTACCGCAGATCAACCGGTGTGCCCCCAGCTCATAAATGTCACCAAGTTTAGTCTCGGGGGTAGTGATTTTTGCAAGTTCTTCTTGAACATTAAAGTCGTCATCGGTGACATCAAGGACGTCATCGAAAAATGAATTAAGTTCATCGGGTGTAAAACCAACACCGAGAAGCAAACTGGTATCAAAAGCCTTGAGAAGTTCCTCATCCCAGTTTCCAAGATTTTTATTTAGTCTCAAATTTAGCTCTTGCTCACGCTCAATATTGGGAATATCGAGATACACAACCGGTACGTCGGTAAATCCCAGGGTAGTTGCAACCTTGAGCCTCAAATGACCGCCAATTACGATATTCTTTCTCGAAGCTGCACCGTTAACGATCAATGGGTCACATAAACCAAAACGTTTTATGCTCTCTGTCATGTCGGCGATAATTTTCGAGTCCCATTTTCTCGGATTGTAGGTTGATGGCTTTAATTCACTTATTTTGATTTGTTCGATTTTCATGTCTGTAACTTATTGATTACTAATATGTAATGTATGGTAACTATTTTAGGCAAAAAAAAGTTAAGGTCTACCAAATCGCCAATTAAATGGTAGACCAAACCGCTTAAGTTGAATTTCGGCAACCGTTCGGCTTACTTTAAACAACTTTGCTAGATCTTCAACATAAGGCCGAGGGTTTGTTTTGTATATCTCACGAATCATTGCTTCGGGCATCAAGATATCGCCGGCAAAACGGTCGCAGAGATCCTCGTCCCATCCGACGCCATCCCTCGAACAATAAACAGTCTTGGATTGATTTGTTAAAAGAACAATATGTCCAAGCTCGTGGGCGGCAGAAAAGCGCTGGCGTTCTGGAGATTCCCGACCGTTCACCACAATGATCCAGCCAAAATTCATATCTTTGGTAGAGAAAGCGGATACACCTTCGGGGAATAGGCCATCCGTGGATTTCACTACACATTGAACATCACCCAAATACAACTCAATGATATCCTTGATGGGAATAGGAGCTTTAATATCACAGTAATCTTTCACTTCCGAAAAGATTTCGTCCACTTTGTTTTTGGCTTTAATTTGCCATTCGTCAGGAATACGCATGTTGTCGGACTATTTAGCTTTTAATTGTCTTTTTACGTGATCGATAAAAAGCTCGACTGCTTGAATCTGGGCTTCGTTAAGATCATACTTAGCCCTGAGAAATGTCGGAGTGCTGGCTTGTGCAATATAATCCTCTTTGGTAATGCCGGCCATATTCAATATGAGTTCGACTGGTTCTTTTAGTCCACTCGCAATTTGCCTGAGTGTTTTTATAGAAGGTGAATCGTCCGCGTATTCTCCTTGTTCCAGGCGTGAAATGTACCCACGAGTAAGTTTGGCATCTTGTGCCAGCTTATCCTGGGTGAGACCCTTGTCTTCGCGTAAAGACTTTATGACTGTATGTAGTTTCATATTTTCTGTACATTAATTTCCTAATCTACTACGCTTTAATGTTACCATGAATGGCTACTCTGTACATAATAGTAACCTGTGGATAAGCAAGAAAATGAGCCAATCATTATCTTGTCAAAAGAAAAACCGCCTCGACATGAAGATGGTTTTTCTCCAGTCAAGGCGGCGCGATTACTCCTCTTCATCTTCCGGATTCTCATCCGGAATGATCAGGCAGGCCGTGTGCACCATGCGACCGATGCCCTCCGCCACCATGTCAGTGGCCTGAAGGGAAGAAGGTCCGGGTGCCGCTTGCACAAGAACGAGCAACTGCAGGAAGGCGGCGATCATCTTCTGGAGTTTCTCAACCAGAAGTTTCTCTGCCGCTACTGCAACCTCTTCCTCAACTCCGAGTTCCTCGCGCATGATCCGCGAGGCGTCTCTGAACTTTTCGGCAAGCTCCTCGGGCAGTTGCCAGGAGAACTTGCCAAGCGACGGGTCGTCCAACACGATAATCATGTGAACCCTTTCGGAATGGTTGGGGTGGTTACTACTGCATTTGGTCTGTTTTAATAATAGCACTAATCTTGTATATTGTCAAGTATCAAAACAAACCTCAAATTATTGGCTTTGTTTGGGTTTTTATGAAAATGACCCCCTATGCGGAGGCATCGTTTATACTATAGAAAATTCTCCAAAGAACCCTTACAATGCTTGGTACCACCCCGTCCGAGACCCGACGGGGTCACAAAGAGCAAAATACGGTCAGTTACCAACGTATTTACTGCAATAAATAGTTCCAAAAAATATGAAAACAAAACTCAATGTATTTTTATGGACACTATATGATTTTGCCAATTCTTTAGTTTCTATAGTTTTCTTTTTGTACTTTGCTCAATGGATTGTTGTCGATAGGGGCATACCTGATATTTACTTCAATCTAACCTTCACTATTTCTGCTGTCCTACTACTTTTAACTGTACCCCTTACAGGTCAATTGTTGGACAAACATTTCAGGCGTATTTCAGGTTTACGAATAAGTACCATATGTACGTCACTTTTGTATGGGTCTTGTGCAATAGCAGCTGTGTCTGGGGCTGATACATTTGCACTCATTTTATTTACCCTCGGTCTCTACGCCTATTTACTGACTTTTACCTTTTACACACCACTACTTAATGACATTGCTTCACCTGAAAAACGTGGCAAGGTTTCGGGTTTTGGTATTGCAGCTAACTACCTAGGTCAGTTTGCTGGACTTGTAATTGCGCTACCTTTTTCAAATGGCTCATTAAGTTTATTCAACTCCACCGAAAGGGCGGAAACCCTTCTTCCGGCAGTGATTACATTCACCTTATTTGCTCTTCCAATGCTTATATGGTTTAGAGAACCAAGAAAGGATAAGGTTACATTGAATATAAAGTCAGAATTGAGAAACACCCTTATAGAAACAAAGAAACTCTTTCTATTTCCTGGAATAACACTTTTTATATTGTCTTACTTTTTATTTAATGACGCGATACTCACCGCCTCAAACAATTTTCCAATTTTTTTGGAACAGGTGTGGGGAGTATCAGACACTGTGAAAACATATATTTTACTTGGAATTCTCGTAACTTCTGGCATGAGTGGTTTGTTTTCAGGAATGATTGCTGACCGTTTTGGTCATAAGCGAACTCTAGTATTTATCATTAGTGGCTGGGTCTTCATTCTCCCCTTTATTGGCCTTATAACCAACTTTACTATATTTGTAATCGCTACAACTGTCATGGGACTTTGGTTCGGTTCAAATTGGGCAGTATCACGCTCTGTAATGTCATATCTGGCACCTCCTCAAGGACACAACCTTGCTTACGCATATTTCGGACTTGTGGAGAGAGCGTCTTCTTTTGTGGGACCTATCGTTTGGGGGCTGGTCGTAACAAACCTTATCTCAATAGGAAGTGATAGATATAGATTTGCGACATTAGCGATTACTGTATTTATTGTATTCGGCCTAATAACATTACTACGAGTTAGGAGTGACCGACAGATAGTAAATCAAGCGAACTGACCCACCATCACTTCTTTGGAGATTGTATTCCAGAAAGGATTGAGTCTCGCCTGCTAACTGGTTCCGAAATCCATGTAATGGACTCACAACTACCTCTTTTTCCACTCTTCATCTTGTCGAACCAAAAACTCACTTGCCCTTTCGGGCTTAGATAGAATTGCCTTTACAACTTTTTCTGTCCGAATACCCTGTGAGCCCTTTACCAAAACGACATCACCCGTACCAATAGTATGTTTTAATGCCTGACCAGCTTCTTCGGAATCAGCAAACCAAAATATGTTTTCACTCGGAAAACCTGCCGTAATAGCTGCATCATAGAGCCATCTTGATCTGGTCCCGATTGTATAAATAATATGAGCAATACCAGCCGCCTTTTCACCCAACTTTTCGTGCTCTTTCTTTGAATGAGAACCGAGTTCGAGCATGTCACCAAGTACTGCAATCTTTTTACCATTTGTACTGATCATGCTCAGAGCTTCGAGTGCTTCATTTGCGGCAACCGGTGAAGAATTATATGAATCATCAATGATACAGGTGTTGTTGATGCCAGAAAGAACTTTCATACGACCCGGAGGCGCTTCATGCGCAGTGAGACTTTTCGCAACTGTTTCCAGATTTAGGTTCAGAGCCCGAGCCACTGCAAGCGCGGCAAGCGCAACATACATTTGTTGACGACCAAGACTGCCATGAATTTCTACAGGAATTTTTTTCCCGTCAGAAACAACGCTAAAAGAAATTCCTTTGGGAAAAGATGGGAATGAATTTTCGTAAACCAAAGAAAAATCAGCACCCTGTAGATCGGCAGGAGAATTGGCGCCATATGTCAGAACTCTCCCCTTTGCCAATGTTCGCATCGAAGACACGAAATTGTCATCAGCGTTTAAAATAACCGTGCTATTTTTTGATGACGCACGTACGAGTTCGGCTTTTTCCTGTCGAACCTGTTCTGGAGAATTAAAAAACTCGACATGCACCGGCACTTCGCTTAAGCGTGTTACCACAGCAACATCAGGTTTAAGCCATCGGGTTATAGATTTGATATCTCCTGGCCTATCTGCACCAACTTCGATTACGAGCCATTCTGGGTACTTGTGGGGAAAAATAAAGAGAGTAAGGCCATCAATGAGATTTCTAAGCCAAAGTTTTGGATTATCCCAGGCGTTTGGTAAGGCTAAAATAGTAAGCGGTACGCCGATTTCGCTGTTAAAGCTTTTACTACTTTTCCGGACAAAAAAAGATGTTGCAAGCGCAGTATAGATTGCGTCTTTGCTAGAGGTTTTACCAACACTGCCTGTAATCGCAACAATTTTTGGTTTATATTTTTTTAAAACCAATTTTGCTTCAATTTGAAGAAGTAGAACGATTATTTTTTTGAATACTTGTTTCATTATTTCAATTATCTATCGGGTGGAATGTCATAATAATTTATCAGATATTTTGTCATATCGAAAAAAGAACTGGTTAGGGTTTCAGATGCGTACTGAACATGTTTCGGGTAGTACGTATACAAAAAGATAATAAATTTTGGATTATAGGCTGGAAAATATCCAAAAAATGAATGGAGGTACCGATCAGTATAATAACCGCCACCCTCAGGATTAGCAATTTGGGCGGTTCCAGTCTTTGCTGCAACGCTATAATGATCCATTTTTGCAGTTCCGTGGAGCAAGGCTTCGTCAACCACCTTAATCAGCATTCGAGTTACCTCTTCTGCTGTCTCCTTCTTTAAAACCTGAGCTGGTTTGCCCGGGTCTATAGTCCGATGTAAACCGCTCTTATAATCAATTTTTGAGACTATGTGAGGATTTATAAGTTTGCCACCGTTTGCGAGGATCGACAAAGCTCGAGTGGTAGAAATCGCAGTCATTGCAATACCCTGACCATACGAGGCGGTAGCATGCTCGATGTCTCGAGTGCTATTGAGATTATCAACCAAAGGAGCGGCTTCAAAAGGTAGATCGACTCCAGTTTTTCTATCGAGCCCAAATTCTTTAAAATATCTTGTAAATTCTTCATTGCCCATTTTCTGAGTAACAAAGGCAACGCCAGTGTTCAGTGACTGACTTAAAACCTCTTGCATACTCACAACACCTCGCGCCTTGCCGTCATAATTCGAAATTCTTTTGCCATTTAGAACAAGAAATCCTTTATCTGTGTACGTGGTCTTTGAAGTAACCGCGCCTGAATCAATACCAGCGGCCATAGTAAGAGGTTTAATGATCGAGCCCATTTCATGCACATCCTGAACCAAATGATTCGTGAATAAAGAAGGATCCTTTACTGAGCCGAAATTATTTGGATCAAACCCAGGGAACTGCCCCATTCCGATGATTTCACCAGTGTTTGGATCCATAACAATTCCAGCCGTAAAGTCAGAGCTCCACCGATCATTGATATCTTTAAGTGTTTGCTCTAGGTAGGTCTGAACATTTGGTTCAATGGTTGTAATGATATCCCCCTCACTATTTTCTGCTTCTTGGAATTGATGCTTGATATTAGAAAAAACCTCAACAAAGAAATTGGCATATGTACCCTCATCGGTTCTCCTGAGAGTGTTTTCATATTGATGTTCGAGACCATAGCGACCAGCAAGCTCTTCGTGGTCATAGGCCATAAAACCCAACGTTGCACCTGCGAGCTGACCGCCGGGATAGGAGCGCCACTTCTGCTTAAAAACCTGGAGCCCAGGCAGTGCTTTTTCCCGAATCTTAGCCCCGGTCTCTGCATCAACCTTCTTTGCAACTTCCTCATACGGGTCGCCGACCTTATCGGCCTTTTTCATAAATTCTTCTTTGTCTATAGGAACATAGGTCTGTATAGCTTCAAAAACCGCTTGTTTGTCGGTTATTTGTTTTGGACTAATGACAATAATGTCGCCAGTCTGCTGATAAGCCGCCGTAACCTTGTCACCTTCCTTGGACGTAAAATAAATCGTCCCTCGATTTAAAAGAGATGAATCGGTGGTTATGTATTGCCTATCAGCTTTAATTGAATACTCTTCACCATCAACAATCTGTATCGAGTATAGTCGGTACACAAGACCGAGGGCGAAGATGACGATTAGGATAAAAAATAACCTAACCCTTCCGGACATAACTTGAGAACGTGTTGCCATTGAACTTATTGTATCTTTTCAGCGCGAGATAATATACTCACAGACTTCTTTGGAATATAAATTATTTTTGACGCCTCACCGTATCCAAGCGCAGTTGCAACGCTTAGGGTGATTTTGCTGGTTTCATTCATATATGACCTTTCGAGATTAGTGATCAACTCACGATGCTCGTTGATGCCCGCCTCTACAGAATTTCGTTCGGCTACAAGCACCACTGTTCTATTTACACAATAGATGTAAAAAATTGCCGTAACGACGACAAGTCCAACAACAGGCCAGAGAAGACCCATATCGAGAACTTTTGATGTAACTTTGTTTTGTAATGACATAATAATTTCGTTTTTAAAGAACTAATTTTTTTCGATGATTCTTAATTTGGCACTTCTTGCTCTTGGGTTAAGGCTTATCTCTTCTTCAGTTGCAACTATGGGCTTTTTGGTAATTACGTGAGCGGTTCCAGTGAGTTTTAACTCATTAAAATATTGTTTGACGATTCGATCCTCAAGACTATGAAAGGAAATTACAGCGATTCGGCCCTTGGTACTCAACAATGACCATGCCTCCTTGAGCCCTGCTGTAATTGCATTGAGCTCATCATTTACAGCGATTCGAAGCGCTTGGAATGTTCGAGTGGCCGGATGAATTCTTCCATGATGGTAGAAAAACGGCGTACTCTTCATAATGATTTCTACCAAGTCTGAGGTTGTTTCGATTGTCTTCGCTTTTCTTGCCTCTACTATTCCCTTGGCAATTTTGTGAGCGAATTTTTCTTCACCGAAACCCCTGATGATAATTTCTAGATTTTCTTCAGCCCACTCATTTACGATTTCCCGAGCAGTGACTCCTGTTTCCTTACTTTTTTCAAATGTCATGAGCAGAGGCTCATTTTTTTGGAAACTAAATCCCCTACCCGACTCTTCGATTTGTCTTGAACTCAAACCGATGTCGAAAAGAAATCTGTCTGCCTCACCAAATCCACATGAATGAAGGATTTGGTCGATGTTCCTAAAATTTCCCAATTTAAGAAACAAATTTTGAGGACGTGGGTTCAAATTCTCCAGCTTATTTTTAGCCTGAGCAATCGAATTTTCATCTCGATCGACTCCGACAATTGTTATTTCGTTTCCGAAACGAGTAACAACTTCTGCGCTATGTCCTCCATCACCCAAAGTACAGTCGACAAAAATATCGCCTGATTGGATGTTCAAACCATCAATGGTTTCCTTGAGAAGGACAGTTGTATGTGCCATGTTACAGTGCGCCGATTTCGCCAAGTTTCTCAGCGAGCTTATCAGCTTGTTTCTCTACTCTTTTCTTGTAGTCATCCCAACGTAGGTTGTCCCAAATTTCAATTCGGTTATGTACGCCTGCAAAAACTACTTTGTCATTAAGACTTGCAAATTTTTTAAGGAAATCTGGAATAAGAATTCTGCCGATTGAGTCGACATCAACTTCAACTGCACCTGCGAGCATGAATCGATTAAAGCTTCGCGTGTCAGCTTGTCCGATTCCAAGACTTCCTAATTTAGAGGCAACTTGATTCCATTCTTTAATTGCGTAGAGAAAGATGCAATTATCGAGACCATGAGTGACAACTACTGTTTTACCAATTTCCTTTCGGAATTTTACAGGTAAAGAGATTCGATTCTTCTCATCAATAGTATGTGTGTACTCACCGATTAACATTATATTTTGGAGTTACCACTTATTCCCACTTAATAGAAAGTATATAGCACTCTGCCCCACTATGGTACATTCTTATCCACAAAATTTTTCTAAAAATTTTTAGTTTTTTGGATCAAAATTTTATTCAAAAAGTGTGTCAATTGACAGTAGCGCTTTTAATCATTATTTTATTTTTTCCGCTTGACAGGTTTTTTGAAAATAAAAAGACTCCCCGCTTTAAGCAGAGAGTCTTTTATATCCTTTGTTTGCTTAGTAATTTGACTTCTCAGTCCTGCTTTGGTCGGAGCGTTGGGAACAAAATCACTTCTCTAATATTTTTTGTGTTTGTGAGAATCATTGTAAGCCGGTCAATACTAATCGCAGAACCACCAGCAGGAGGCATACCATGTTCCATTGCTTCAACATAAGAATCATCCGTTGGTTGTGCCTCAACATCGCCCTGAGCCTTGTTTTTCTCCTGAGCAACAAAGCGATTCTGTTGCTCGATTGGATCATTGAGTTCAGAAAATGCATTTACTAATTCGTATCCACCGACAACAAGTTGGAAACGGTCGATCATTTCCCCACCAGATCCTGGCTTGTGTTTTGCAAGTGGTGAAAACGCTGTCGGATAATCGATGATAAACGTTGGTTGAATAAGTTTTGGTCGACATGTTTTTTTGTAGATGTTGTCCAAAATTTTGTGAACCAAGTCTCCCCGATCTACCTTCACACCAAGCTCTGTTGCTTTTGTTTGAGCATCTGCTAAAGAAATTTTCTTTGCATTTTTAATTCCGGCATACTCCGCCAAAAGTTTTTCAAAAGTAATAACTGCGAATTTTTTTCCAAAATCAATTTGATTCCCATCAAATGACACAACCGCTGAACCCATTACTTTTTTAACAATTGTTTTAATCACCTTTTCTGTTAACGCACGATAGGTTTTTGCGTTGGCAAAAGCTTCGTAATATTCAATTGTGGTGAATTCCGGATTGTGTGTAACGTCGATACCTTCGTTCCGGAAAAGTCTACCGATTTCGTAAACTTTTGGAAATCCAGCAACAAGAAGTTCTTTCAAATATAATTCTGGTGCAATCCGCAAATACATATCGATATCGAGAGCGTTGTGATGCGTCTTAAATGGCTCTGCGCTTGCGCCACCAGCAATTGGTTGGAGGATCGGAGTTTCAACTTCTAGATATCCTTCTTTATCAAAAAATTTTCGCATCTCTGAAACAATTTTTGATCGAAGAATAAAACGTTGCTTAACCTCTGGTGAGGCAATGATATCGAGATATCGTTTTCTAAAACGCTCTTCTACATCCTGCAAACCATGCCATTTCTCTGGAAGTGGTCGCAAACTTTTTGAAAGCATTCGCCAGCTTGAAACATTGAGAGTTTTCTCTCCGCGCTGAGTTTCAAAAAACAAACCCTTAACTTCAACAAAGTCACCAATATCAACTACCTCGGCCCAGAGATCAAAATCGCCATCAGGCATTCCCTCTGTCTTTTTTATAAAACCTTGAAACTTACCGGTACCATCATCGAAAGTAAAAAAAACGATCGCACCCTGTGGTCGCAATGAAAGCACCCGACCAACGAGAGTGGTCGGTTTTGTATTAGCTTTTAATTTCTCGTAACTTTCTAAAACTTCAGCAATTGTATAGTCCTGATTTGAATCTACTGGGTACGGATCTATGTTTCTTGCTTTAAGAAGCTCAACTTTTTTGAGCCGATTTGCACGGATATCGTCTATAGATGACATAGCCTTATTTTATATCAATAATGCGATAATTGATTGCACCACTCGGAGCTTGGATAGTGAAATCGTCTTTTTTCTTCTTTCCAACAAGAGCCCGACCCAATGGAGATTTGATAGAGATTTTTCCTGCGCTCATGTCAGATTCTTCGGAACCAACGATAGTATATGTTTTTGAGTCTGCTCCCGCCTTTTGGACAGTAACAACAGAACCGAGATTAACGGTACTGGTGTCATGGTTTGAAGTCATAATAAGTGCCGCCTTTAAAATCATTTCGATTTTAGCAATTCGATCTTCGATGTTAGCTTGTGCGTCTCGTGCTTCATGATATTCAGCATTTTCTGAAAGGTCGCCCAAAGACTTAGCGTACTCAAGATGTTCAGCAATTTCCTTGCGTTTAACATGAACAAGGTGCTCAAGTTCTGCCTTAAGCTCATTATACTTTTCTTGTGTTAGATACTCTGCATTTTCCATTATTTTTTTTGAAGCAAAATACTAATCTTTGTTATGGCTTGATCATCGCTCGAACCAAATTGATTTTGGCGAGCCATCCCCCAGTCATAATAATGGGACCAATTCTATACTACATTTACAACTTCTCCAAGAGCTGTTTTGTGACCAAGTATGGTCTACTTAAAATAGTCTGGGGTGTTGCTATTCATCCAATCGAACGTTTGCCGAGCAACATATGTCGCACCGAGAGTGTTACCCACCGGTCCCCTTTCCATCATGAAAACAAAGGCGTATTTGGGATGATCGTATGGGAAAAAACCAACCGACCAAGAGTTGACCAAGGACTTAGAGGCACCGAGTTCAGCTGTACCAGTTTTAGCCGCAATATCAACGTATGGAACATTTAATCCTGCAGCCGTACCAACCGTGGCAGACATTCTCATTCCTTCTTTAGCGATTTTAAAATACTCCTTATCGAGTGGGATTGTCTTTGTTTCGACTTTCTCTCCGTCGACCAAATGGGGTGTGATCAGAGTTCCATCATTGGCAAGCGCGGCAACATAACGCAAAACTTGAATTGGTGTAAACTGAGCACCATATTGACCAATCGCAGTGTTGTAAGTATCGCCAAGTCGCCACGGATCGCCATTAAAGACCTTTTCTTTCCATTCGGGGTTTGGAATTATGCCGGCTTTTTCATGAGAAATATTAATTCCTGTTTCTTCGCCTAAACCAAACATTCTGTAGTATTTCTCAATATTAGAAATGCCTATGCCTTTTTGATCCTCAAAACCACCGCCAATGGTATAGAAATAAACGTCGGATGAAACCGAGATAGCTTCTCTCATATCCACCCAACCATGCGCCTTCCAGTCCCGAAACACACTTGGTTTGTCTGGAAAATATGGGTTGGGAACTGTGAGTGCACTGGTACTCAAAATCTTTTTTTCAGGACTAATAATTCCCTCGTTCAACGCGCCAATCGCCATAATCGGCTTGATAATCGAACCCGGGGTGTAAAGTCCTGATACCACCCGATTAAGAAACGGCGTTTTGGGATCAGTTTGGTATTTTTTCATTGCTGCCGTATCACCTTCGGCAACGAGTGAAGAATCATACTCGGGAAATGAAACCAGTGTGAGCAGATCACCGTTTGTAACATCCATAATCGCGGCCGCCCCTCCAGTAAATCCTTTTTCCTCTGACAATTTTTCCATAATGCGATAAATCTCATCGCTAATACGAGCATCAATAGAAAGAGTAACGCTTTTACCATCAACCGGCTTTTCAATAACACTTTGGGATCGAACCTTGCCAACAGCATCAGTCTCTACCACTCGCACTCCGTTTTTTCCAGACAAGATGTCGTTATAAACCTTTTCAACCCCATCTTCACCAACATAGTGAGTTCGATAATAAAATCCAGAATTATCTTTTGTAGGATACTTTAAGTAGCCCATGATATGAGCTATGCCGTGGATAGGCGCATAAATTCGTTTTGCAAAGTCCGAGTCATCCTCGTAGAGACCATTTGATGCGAGTTCAATACCATTACGGTCGAAAATTGCTCCACGATTCGCAAAAAGATCTGTGTGCCGCAAACGGTTCTGTTCACTTTGGGCAGCAAACGCTGCACCACGATGAACCTGAAGTAGCCAGAATCTGGATGCAAACACCAGAGCGGCCACGATGCATACAAGAGAAACCAGAGCGATTGCGCTTCGAGAAATTGGTTGTTCAAGCCTACCTTCAAACTGATGAACATTGAACTCAGGTAAATTACTCGAATCAATAAAAATCTCATCCGGGTTAATTTCACCCATGTTTCTTCGGCGAAACCTTCGTAAAAAGCGTCTTATCACAGCGTGATTCTACCTCATTTTTAATCTGTATAAAACCTGAGGCGGGCCTTGAGAAAAATTGAAAGCAGAAAAACAACAGAAACGATACTCGTACACAAAGCATTTATACCCCAAAAAGTAACTCCCGGCTGGCCATGAAAACCATCCATAAGTAGCGCAAATAAAATTGACTCGAAAAAATACTCAAAATAGAACAGCCCAACACACAACAAAAAAAGTGTAAGCCACCAAGGCGCAACAAAAATCAGAACAAAGATTATGAGGTCAGAGATAATTCTGGTGCCAATTCTCATACTAGTTTGCCTTAACAATCTCAACAAATCGCATATGAAAAATATTAACTGGCGTTCGGTACAAAACTTTTTTAAATGCGCTGGTTGGTGTTTTGTCGACTTCAATAACGGTTGCAATTAATGCGGCGTTAAATTGTGGCAACAAAACCTTGTCGCCAGGAATAATATCCATATCCTGACCAACTTCTGATTCCATATTTCCCCCACCGACACCCTTCAACACAACCGAAACACCTGTTCGTTCAAGAACTGCTTGATTTTCTTCACCAACACTTGAGAATAAAATAATTTTTGCTTGAGAGTCTGTCGTTTCGCCCACACGACCAAGGGGAATACCACCGAGACCATAGACCCGGCTACCAAGAGAAATTCCTGATTTGCTTCCGACATCAACTAAAATCAAATCATACGGAGACTGTGGTGGTTTTGAAATGACATTTCCCAAAACAACCGAACCAACATACGAAGAACGATTATATGCCTGCAACAAGTCCTGATGTTCCTGGTATAACGTATCAAAACGAATCAATTTATCCTGAGTTTCAAGTAATGTATCTTGGAGTTTTCTGTTTTCTCTAATCAAACTTGTTCGAGAGCTCATAAATGCCCCAGCAAATGCAAGCTGTTTTTTGAAACTGGTAAAAACTGAGGCAATGGGGCCACCGGTGTTCATGGCAATCCTGCTCACCGCCCTGCCAGCAAAAATGAGTGCCGAAAATGCAATGAGAATAACAACCACAACGATAAGAGTAGGTCTCGAAAAAAAACGTCTTCGTTGTTGTCTATTTCTTTGCAGGTAAATCGTGCTCATCAGCTATAAGTATATCTTTGAAATAATCCAAATCCTCGAGAATAATTCCTGTACCACGCGCCACTGTTGTCAGTGGATCGTTTGCAATATGAATTGGAATTTTTACTACTTCATGAAGCAGTTCGCCGATACCTCGCAAAAGTGCGCCGCCACCCGCCAAATGTAAACCACGCCCCATAACATCAGAAAGAATTTCAGGAGGTGTTGTTTCAAGGACTTCTCGAACAGACTCGACAAGAGTATACACAGACTGTGCCATTGCCTCACGAACATCCGTATCAGTAATAACAACTTCCTTTGGCAAACCCGTTACAAGGTCACGACCTTTAATAATCGCCTCCATTGATTTTTCGAGTGGTAACACTGAACCGATTGAAATTTTTACGTTCTCGGCAGTTTTCTCGCCAATGATCATTTTGAACTCGCTTCGAATATAGGACATGATGTCAGCATTGAATTTATCACCGGCGATGCGAACATTTTTTGATCGAACAACGCCTCCGAGCGAAATAACAGCAATATCAGTCGTACCGCCTCCGATATCAACCACCATCGAACCAATTGGCTCCATGACAGCTAACTTCATGCCAATAGCTGCAGCAACCGGTTCCTCGACAACATAGACTTCTCGTGCGCCGGCATTTTTCGCTGCATCACGCACTGCCCGAATTTCTACATTGGTAATTCCTGATGGCACACCGATCACCACCTTTGGACCAAAAAGCTTTCGACCATCTTTTTGTGCAGAGTTCAAAAGATAAGAAAGCATTTCCTCTGTGACTTCAAAATCTGAGATAACGCCATCAACAATAGGTCGTACCGCCACAATATGCGGAGGTGTACGACCCAACATGTTTTTTGCCTCTTTACCAATAGCAACAACCCGTCCAGTTTTCTGGTTTACTGCAACGACTGACGGTTCGTTAATAACGATCCCCCTACCGCGAATATATACAAGGGTATTGGCCGTACCGAGATCAATCCCGATATCATTCGAGAACATTGAGTAAAGTTTATCGAGAATTTTGATCATCTAAGCAGAAAGGCTGGATATGCATTCTTGTTCTGAAATAATTTTTGTTTCGTCCTCTGTTCTCTTTTTAATTTCAACACCACCGGCGGTCAATGTCTTATCGCTTACAACAACCCTCCATGGAATTCCAATCAGGTCTGAGTCAGCAAACTTTTCTCCGGCACGAACATCGCGATCATCAAAAAGAACTTCGATTCCCTGAGACAGTAAAGATGCATAAAGATTTTCTGCAGCACTATGAGTTTCGGGTGAACCGATTACTTCAATTAGATGAACCTTAAATGGCGCAATACTTTCCGGCCAGATAATTCCCTTTTCATCAGAAAGCACTTCCACTACAGTTCCCATAACACGTGCCGGACCAATACCATAACTACCCATGATCACCGATTCTGGTTTGCCTGTTTGGTTTAAGAATGAAAGACCAAGTCCATCGGAAAAACGAGTACCGAGATTAAAAATGTTTCCAACTTCGATCGATTTCTTTGATTCGAGTTTGCTTTTTTCTGTCTCACTGATAATTTCTTCATTGATCGCCTCTTGTCCATCGATATAGATTGTGTCTTCACCGGCATCACATACAGTCTGAAATTCATGCGAAAACTTTGAGAATGCACCACCAGAAGCACGTGTCAGGTATGTTCTATCTCCGATTCCAACGGTTTCAAAAATCTTTTTATAGGCCGCTTTTACCTTTTCATAAAATTCCGCATGACTCTTTTCATCAGCTGAAAAAGAATATAAGTCCTTCATCAAAAATTCTCGGCTACGCATGATGCCACTTTTTGCCCGAGTTTCATTTCGAAACTTTGTTTGAAATTGAAATACATATCGTGGCAGGTCGCGATACGAACGAATATGATCCTTCATTAGGTTGGTCAGAGGTTCTTCGTGAGTTGGTGCTAAACCAAGCTCGGTTTCATTTTTGAGAGCGGTTTTAAACCAAACATCAATCTTTGTATCGTCCCAACGGTCAGTTTGTTCCCAAGTTTTTTTATCCTGAAGCGCTGCAAGGAAAACTTCCTCTGCACCAAGACCAACCATTTCCTTTCGAATTACGGAAACAATGTTGTTCAAAACTTTCAACCCAAGCGGCAAGAAAGAATACACCCCAGCCATATCTTTGTGAATATATCCGGCTCGGATCAGAAGCTCAGCATTTTTTGAGACTTCGTCTTTAGGTGCATCCTTACGGGTTTTTGTGAAGAGTTGTGATTGTCGCATTTGAGAGCATTATATCTTTCTAATCTTAAATCTCAAACCTGTTTCACCATTCCCCTCCGGAGTGGGCCCCGCTACAAGGTAGGAAAAAGGAAATACGCTGTAGAGATTAACTAAAACAATCTTGAAACGTCTTGAATTGTTACCAAAACCATAAAAATAAGAAGAATTGCAAAACCGACAGTATTAAGGACCAATGAAACACGAGATGAAATCGGAGAACGTTTGATCGCTTCAATAATCACAAAAAGTAGTCTGCCACCATCAAGTGCAGGAAACGGTACAAGATTGATAACCGCAAGATTGATAGAAATAAATGCAGTGAATGATAAGAGGTAAACAAAACCGAGTTTTGAAGCATCACCAACCAAGCCAACGATTCCAACTGGACCAGTAACCTGAGAAAAATCCGAATGACCTCGCACGGTATCGTACATAAAGCGAGCTAAACCAAGAGCCGTATCTTTAGTTAAATTCACGGTTGTTTTTGCGCCCTCCCACAATGCTAAATGAATAGGGAGCGACAACGTACCAATTGTATCCATTGAGATTCCAACAGCCTTTCTGTCCTCGATAATTCCTGGGACGGGGGTGAGTTCAACCCTACCTTGTTCGTTACCGCGAGAATATGAAATATTGATCTTATCCTCACCATGACTACCAATAAACTCAGAAACTGCTTCAGGAGTAAGATCCTTTGCTGACCTACCATCCGAACTTACTGCAGTAATCACATCACCACTTTTCAAAACTGCCTGCGCGGCCGGTGAATCGGGCGAAACCAGAGTAATCACTAGTTTTGGATTTTCAATTCGACTCGCGTCAAATGTGGAAGTGGATGTTGGTAATCCAATAACAAAACCCGCAGAAATAAGAATCCAAGCAAAAATAAGATTGAAACTTACACCGGCAATAAGCACCACCGCTTGGGCCAATTTTGGAGCCTGCATGAAACTTTTACCCTCAGCCCGTGGCTCAGAAGTTGCACTTTCAGATATTTGTGTTTCTTCACCATTTTCACCAAAAATCTTCACGAAGCCACCAAACGGAATCCAGTTGAGAGTGAACTTAGTCCCCCTCCAGGTAAAGAATGTATAGGCTCGCGGTGGATAGCCAACACCAAATTCATCCACTCGAATTTTGAATAGTTTTGCGAACAAAAAATGTCCAAACTCATGAACGAGAATAAGTACCGCAAGAATTATTACGAAGATAATGATCGACATTAGTTGTTCATTTCCTGCTCCTTCTTGTCAGCCATATCTTGGAGCCTCTTACCTGTTTCATCTACTATTTTTTGCATTTCAGTTTTCAAACGAAACTTCTCGTCTTCGGTAACCGAACCATCTTCTTCTTTTTTTTGTATATCATCCCAGGTCAAGTCTCGTTCTTTTCGAAGTGAGATTCGGGCATCTTCGAGTTTTTGTTTTGCAAGCTTCACGAGCGACTGACGACGTTCAACGGTAAGGTCTGGAAACATGACACGCACCCCCTTTTCATCCATCGCAACAGAAAGCCCAAGGTTAGACTCGATAATCGCTTTTTCGATCGCTTTGTTCACGCTTGTATCCCAAGGTACAACACGAAGAGATTTCGGACCCTCGGTGGTGATACTCGCCACCTGACTAATCGGCATAAGACTGTCGTAAGACATAATCTTCACATTGTCGAGAATCGAAGGGGTCGCTCGACCGGTTCGGATACCGCTATATTCCTTGATAAGCCAATCCTCTACATTCTTTGCTCGCTTTTTTAAATCAGAAAAATTGTATGCCATATGTATGAATTCTAACAGAGGAACAAAAAATCACAATTGAAAAACAAAAAAGAGAGTGGCGACAAGAATAATGCCAATTTGAGTACTGATACCGAAAAATGGTTTGTGTTTGAGTGTATGTTTTGCATGCATAAAGTCGTGAAATTTTTGAAGAATCTCGAGGATTTTCAGCTTAAAGATACCGAACAAAAATTGAAGAAAATCTGGAATGGTTGCGCCAATTGCTCCAGCAATCAGTACAACGAGATTATTCGGATCAAAATTTCGGGCCAGTATAGTAACAAGAATGACACCGAGGCAAACATCAATCGAAACCTTGGTAATGTCATAGGCGATGAGTTTTTTAGAGGCCTGTCGGACATTGATCGGGACATGCTCTTCCCCACCCGTAATACTGAGCGGATAATCCCAATGAACAACTGAGTCCAAAATGTAGTGAGAAATCCAGCCAATCGCAAACGCTTCTACGGGATGAGAGGAGAATACTTTTGCGACGGCTGCACCAGCTACCATGTGTGTTGCGAGAGTCATGACTTTGTAACGTTCGAGATAACAGGAACAATACCACAGAGATTTTCAAGAATCATTTTTACTGAGGGTGATCTACTTCGCAAAAAGTGTCGGGCAGAGAAAATACTATCAAATACTGCAGATTCAATGTCCTTCCCATAGAGCGATGCTTCTAAACTGTTCAAGAATTTTTCTGTCTGCACCTTATCCTTTTCCTTCACTATTGGCTCAATAAGGTTAAAACGCTCTTTTATATTTCCGGCAAGAAACTTCGAAACCAACTTCTGGTATTCCTCAGAAGCAGTTCCGGACACATTCACCACATTAAAACGCGACAGCACTGTGGGAAGAAAAATTTCTGTCTGCGCGGCACAAACAAAAAAAACTGTATCTGACTGCGGATCTTCAAAAAGTTTTAAGAGTGAATTCTGGGCTTCGCTTTGAATGGTTCGAAGCGCAACTAACACGATTCTCTTCTGACCTATTGGCCGGGTATTATGAATTTCTTTTATTTCTCTGGCGTCGTCGATATTTAAATTCTCAAATGTGCGTGACCATACATCTGCAGACTCAAAATGTTTACTCGAAACTTTTTGGTGTATGGCAAGACGCAAACCTTCGTAATTTTGTTCAATATTTCCAATGACTAAATGAGCATGATGGCCCAAATTTTCCAAAAGATACGAGAGAGATTTCATCGGCTGATTATAACAAATGAAAAAGCGCCGCACCCGACTACACGGGATGCGGCGCTTTGTGCTGATATCCAACAGGCTTTGCCTGCTTTCGAAAAAAGCGTCTTGGACTGTGGCCGATAGGTCACCGATTCGTGTACCGGGTCGGGTGAGAATCACCGTTGGCGGTTTACGACGAACGTTTTGTCCAGAACTGGATTCCTCCACCTTTTGACCCTTTCTCGCGTTATGAGTGGGTGCCATGTGTCGGAGATTCCCAGTGTCGCTTCTTTCTAGGACCGCACAGACCTGTTTCCTTGCACAAGGGTTACTGAACCAACGTGTAGGTCCCTCAACCTCGTTTCAGGAGAACAGGTCAGATTTATCAAAAACGAACTTCTGGGGAAGAGAATACTCCCATGCTCAAAACCTGTCAACCCTCATCCACACAAGTTTAAAAACCCTACTTTTTACTCAAAATAGTTTTTTTGTAGACATTCAAATGTTCAAGAGCGACACCAGTACCATTTACCACGCAGTACAATGCATCTTTTGCGAGTACAGCTTTCACACCCGTACGACGAAACACAAGCTCGGGTAAATTTCGAAGTTGCGATGAACCACCTGTCATAATGATTCCTTTATCAATAATATCTGAAGCTAGTTCGGGCGGGGTTTCTTGGAATACATCTTTAAGCGCTTTGATCATTTCTCGCAACTCTTTCGTAATGGCTTTTGTGATCTCATTCGTTTTGACTTCAACAGAACGCGGTAAACCAGTTACAAAATCACGCCCCTTCACAATCATTGAAAGTTCTTCTTCCAGAGGAATAGCTGAACCAATTTTGATTTTTACATCCTCTGCCGTTTTGTCACCAATCGCCAGGTTGAATGTTTTCTTTATGTAATCAGCAATTGCGAAATCAACCTTATTTCCTGCAACCTTTACTGACTTTGCCGCAACAATACCGCCAAGTGAGATAACCGCGATGTCGGTCGTGCCACCACCAATATCAACGATCATGTGGCCAGCCGCCTCGTGAATTGGAATTCCAGCCCCAATCGCCGCCAGAATTGGTTCTTTTACTACATATGCGTTCCTGGCACCAGCCTTAATGGCTGCCTCAATAACGGCACGACGTTCAGTCGAAGTAATTCCGGCGGGGACAGATATGATAACGTCGGGTTTAACAATATTGTATTTACCGAGGGCTTTAGAAATATAGTAGCGAAGCATTGCCTCGGTAATGCGATAATCTGCGATCACACCATCGCGCATTGGTCGATACGCCACGATATTGTCCGGCGTTTTCCCAATCATTTCTTTTGCTTCCAAACCAATAGCCATAATTTCATTTCCATCTTCTGAAACTGCCACGACAGATGGTTCATTGAGTACAATTCCCTTTCCCGGTACATACACAAGGGTGCTTGTCGTACCAAGGTCAATTCCAAGTTTTTTCGAGAAAAATGACATACGCACGAAATAGTACAGGAATATGATATATTTACAAAACTATTATGGGCTCAGAAGCAATAAACATCGAAATTGAAGGTGGTCACAAACTTTCCGGCACAATTGTAACCAAGACATCAAAGAACGGAGCAATGGGGCTTTTGGCCGCTTCTCTATTAAATAGAGGAAAAACTACACTGAAGAACGTGCCAAAGATCGAAGAAGTATTTCGGATCATCGAAGTGTATGAAAGTATCGGTGTACAAGTGACATGGAATGGAAATGATTTAGAAATTATTCCACCAAAAGAATTTGCAATGGACAAACTCAATGCCATTGCTGCCGAACGAACTCGAAGCGTGATCATGCTCATTGGTCCACTTATTCATTCGCTCAAAAAGTTTTCTTTACCGCAAGCTGGTGGCTGCAAACTCGGGTCACGAACGGTGAAGCCTCATTTGTTTGCTCTCGAAAAGCTTGGGGTTGATATTAAAGCTACTGAGAAATCATATGAAGTTTCTGTCGGCACACTAACACCCAATGAAATAATTCTTTACGAAGCTGGCGACACCGTTACCGAAAACACAATCATCGCAGCGGCAGGAATTCCTGGCGCAACAGTCATCAAATACGCATCTGCAAACTACATGGGCCAAGAAGTTTGTTTTTTCCTAGAAAAACTCGGTGTAAAAATTGAGGGTATTGGCACGACAACAATCACTGTTCACGGAAAAAAAGAAATCAATGCTGATGTAGTATATGAAGTTTCTGAGGACCCAATCGAATCAATGTTTTTTATTGCGACAGCAATTTTGACCAATTCAAGTATTACTATTGAACGTTGCCCTATTGATTTCCTCGAAGTTGAACTTTTTAAGCTTGAAAAAATGGGCTTTAAATACGACGTGCTCAAAAAATATCTTGCACACAACGGACGAACAAATTTAGTTGATATCAAAACTCATCCTTCGAAGCTCGTTGCACTCGAAGAAAAAATAGAAGCAAAACCGTATCCCGGACTTAATATCGACAATCTGCCATTCTTTGCAGTTATCGCTACTCAAGCAACTGGTACGACATTCATTCACGACTGGGTGTACGAAAAGCGAGCGATTCATTTCAAAGAACTCGACAAGCTTGGTGCAGATACAATTCTTGCTGACCCTCATCGCTTCTACATTACTGGTCCAACAAAATTAAAAGCTGCTGAAGTTATTGCCCCACCCGCACTACGCCCTGCGGCTATTATTCTTATTGGAATGCTAGGAGCATCGGGCACATCGGTACTTCGAAATATTTACAGCATTAACCGTGGATACGAAGACATCATCAAACGACTTAATGATTTAGGGGCAAAAATAAAGATTTTGTAAAATTTCTCTATCACCGCATACCCTGCTTCATGCGAATGCCGAGATTTATTGACAGCACCCAGATTCCCATAAAAATAAGAATACCGAAGAAGGGTTTTACTTACCCCGAGAATTTCCATACTATTAGCGCATGAAAATTGTCGAAGTCATTCCATTCAGCAGAGGAATCAACAAGGAAACTTTGACATATTTTACCTCATTCGAGGTATCGGTGGGTGCGATTGTTAAAGTCCCCTTACGTGGCAAGGACATAAATGCCCTTGTTGTTTCTATTCAACCAGCTGAAGATTTAAAATCTGATGTAAAAAATTCCGCATTTGCATTTAAAAAAATCACATCGGTTATTTCACATGACCTATTACCAAAACCATTTGTACGTGCGGCCGAAAAAACAGCTCAATATCATATTTCTACACTTGGTAGCCTGTTTAATTTCCTGGTTCCTAAAATTGCCCTTGAACATGAAGAAGAAATAAAAAGTATTCCTGCAGCTGAAAGAAATATTGAGCGTCTACATGCCTTGATTCTACAAGCCGATGATGATGAGCGTTATTCTCATTATCGAAGCCTGGTTCGAGAAGAATTTGCCCGAGGTAGGTCAGTATTTCTGTGCGTACCAACATATAGCGACATCAAGCGTGCAGAAAAATTAATGGAAAAAGGTATCAGCGACTATTCATATTTTTTTCACAGCAATAAAAAGAAAAAAGAGTTTGTAAAAGACTGGAATGAACTCACCGATCAAAAACATCCGGTACTTATCGTCTGCACCCCACAATTCCTTTTACTTCCTCGCCACGATATCGGGACAGTGATTATTGAACGTGAAAGCTCTAAGTCGTACAAAGGCATGTCGCGTCCGTTTGCTGACATGCGTCGTTTTGCAGAATTTTTTGCCAAAGAGATACATGCCCGACTCATATTTGGCGATATCATGCTTCGAACTGAAACAATTTGGCGATACCGAAATGATGAATTTGGTGAAGTTACACCACCAACCCTTCGTCTCCAGACAACAGCAGAACAACACATAGTTGATACTCGAAAGACAATTAAATCTTCGACAAAATTTGAACCAATTTCCCCCGCCCTAACTGAACTCATTAAACTCAACAAAGAGCGTAGCGAACATCTGGTGATTTTCTCAAGTCGACGGGGGCTTTCGCCACTGACTATTTGCGCTGACTGCAGTACGATCGTCTCTTGTCATCGATGCAAAGCACCAATAACACTGCACAGCCGAGGAGAAGAACGATTCTTCCTTTGTCATCGGTGCGGTGAACAGCGTGATGCAAACGAAAAGTGTACCAATTGTGGTTCCTGGCGTTTGCACATGCTCGGCATTGGAACCGAACTTGTTGCCGAAGAAATCCAAGCAATTTTTCCAAACTTCAATATTTTAAGACTTGATTCTGATACAGCAAAAACTCACAAACAAGCAATTGAAATCGTTACCAGGTTTTACGAAACCCCGGGAAGTGTGCTTATTGGTACCGAAATGTCTCTGCTATATCTCGATCATAAGGTTGCCAATGTCGCAGTCGCATCGCTCGATTCAATGTTTGCCGTTCCAGATTTTCGAATTCGTGAAAGAGTTCTTAATAATTTAGTAAAACTCCGTTCCCTTGCCCAAAAGAACTTTGTCATTCAAACCCGCAACCCCGAAGAACCAGTTTTTGGCTACGCACTCAAAGGAAATCTCTTGGACTTCTACAAACAAGAAATTACTGAACGAGAAAGTTTCGATTATCCACCACTCACAGTTCTGATAAAAATTTCTCTTTCTGGCGATAAAGAAAAAGTTGAAAATATATTAAGTTCACTAAAAGAAAATCTCAAAGAATATGACACGAATATATACCCGGCATATGCTCCGTGGAGAAAAGGTGTCTACACCATGCATCTTCTGATCAAAATAGGTAAAAATCGCTGGATCGAGAAAAATCTTCATGAAAAACTAAAAATGTTGCCACACGCATTCGTAATCTCTGTGGATCCTGAGAGTATTTTATAAACGAAAAACCGCCGAGCGATTTTTCGTTGGGCGGCATCATCCCCTGTAACTGTTAACGGCGTCAATGATCAGCTGCGCAGTTGCACTGTCACCAGTTGTAACGACAAGGTCACCAAACTTGTCCAAGACCCCGAAGCTTTTGTGACCGTGACCACGATCATTACTACCGAGGCTCCACGGCCTTGGCGGTGGGGTGAAATACCCCTTCGAGTCGAGTACCTTCAACGCCTCGTTGAAACTCCCACCTTCAAGTCTAAGCGCCTCGTGAAGTGGTGGACGCCGTGCGTCGAGATACGATTCTGGTGCTGGCATATGCACCTCCTTTCTTTGTGTAACATACATTATAGATTTTGATTTGTCAAATAATTCAGAAACATGCTATCTTAAAACCCATGGTAAAAATCAGTGAGCGAGAAGACCCGGTGTTACGC
Organism: uncultured Candidatus Saccharibacteria bacterium; assembly: GCA_964456405.1. GTDB lineage: Bacteria > Patescibacteriota > Minisyncoccia > Phycocordibacterales > DATGWK01 > JAHFLV01. The sequence goes on from CAYVZB010000001.1 coordinate 123,646, forward strand.
CAGACTGCCGCAGAAGTGCCTGTTTCCGAGATCAAGGGAGCTCGGATTCAAAAAGTCATTTCTGACATGCAAAAGGCATTGGCCACACAAGACGATGGCGTGGCTATTTGTGCACCGCAAATCGGAGTAAGCCTGCGTATTTTTGTCGTATCTGGTAGGGTGCTTGCTGATATTAACGATAAGGAACCTGGTAGTGTTCCAGACAAGATTTTCATCAACCCTGTAATTCTCAAGGCTTCTAAAAAAACAGAATGGATGGAAGAAGGCTGTCTTTCCTTGCGCTACCTGTATGGCAAAGTAAAGCGAAGTAGTAAGGTCAGAGTTACCGCATATGATGAAAAAGGTAAAAAATTTGAACTCGGTGGTGCAGGCTTGCTTGCACAAATTTTTCAGCACGAAATCGACCATTGTGACGGTATTCTTTTCATAGACAAAGCAACTGATGTTGTAGACATTCCCCCGAAACCAGATGACGAAAACTAAACAAAAAATTAACTGGGCATTTTTTGGCTCATCACATTTTTCAGTCATTGTGTTAAACGAACTTGAATCACTTGGCCTTGTGCCAGACCTTGTTGTTACAACCCCCGACAAACCAAAAGGACGTGGTCTCAAAGTCGAATCAGGACCCGTAAAAACCTGGGCCGAAGAACGAGACATTGCGGTTTTTGCCCCCGCCTCACTTAAGGCCCCGGAAACAGTAGCGGAAATTAAAAACCTCGGGCCGTGGGACGTATTTCTCGTTGCCTCATACGGCAAAATTGTTACTCCGGAAATTTTCAACATACCGAAACACGAAACCCTAAACATTCATCCGTCTCTCCTCCCCAAACTTCGTGGTCCATCACCTATTGAAGGAGCGATTCTTTCCGAAACAGAAACTGGCGTAACTATTATGAAAATCGATGCCGAAGTTGATCACGGACCGATTGTTGCTCAGAAAGCAGTTTCACTTACCGATTGGCCACCGTACTACGGCGATCTCGAAATCATTCTTGCAAAAGAAGGTGCACAACTTTTCTCCGACACCGTTACCAGATGGATAAAGGGTGAGATCAAGGCTCAAGATCAATTCCACGCCGGAGCAACATTTACCAAAAAATTCCTGAAAGATGATCTTTGGATTAGTCTCGATGACGATGCACATAAAAATCTCAGAAAAATTAGAGCATTTTCTGGCAACAGAGGCGTGTATTTCTTTATAAAACAAGGTGAAAAAGATATCCGGGTCATTGTCACCAAGGCACATATTAAAGACGGCTCACTTGAAATAGAGAAAGTAAAACCAGAAGGAAAAAAGGAGATGAGTTATGCAGACTTTGAGCGAGGTTTGAAAAACTAACGACGGAATCGTTTAAAACCCTTACCAACGCCTCGGCCGATGTTTCCACCAACACTGCCGATTCCTTTAATCATATTTTTAATAGCAGCACCACCGCGTCTAACCATAGTCATTTGCTTTGAACGGTGTGTGTTGAGTTCACGAACAAGTTCGTCTTTCGCTTCATCAATGGCCGCCAAAAGTGTTTCTTGTTCTGAGACTGCTCGGAATTGTTCCCCGCCCTTTCGAAAATTAAATTCGGCTTTATAAATTTCGCCTGACTTGTGATGATTTGTTGTTTTAGCGAGTTCAACTTGGCAATAAACGCTTGTATCATTCGGATCAATGATTTTCTCCATTGATTCCATTTTCTTATCCAAATAACTTTCGATGTCTGGTGTTAACGTAAGATTTGTAGTTTTGATATGGATATTCATATTTTTTTTGGATTATATATCAATTATAACAGAACAGATTACATATCGTTACCACCAATAGAAACAATTTTTGAGGGTGCCTTGTGACCCCGAACAATTCTGATTTTATTTTCAGGCAAACCGTAATATTCAGCCAACAGTTCAATCAATCTTTTATTTGCAAGATTTCGTTCGGCTTTTTCCATAACTGAAACAGAAAGTTGTTCTTCAGATTTGCTGACCACGGTCTCTTTCTTCGCCCCAGCTCTGACTTTCACTCGAATAAGCATAAGGAGAGTATATCAAGTTTAGATTACAAGATTGCAAATAGAAGCTTTTTTGATATGATTTCTGAGTTCTACTCACCAGAGTAGAGACGTTCCTTGTCCCGCGTAGCTCCGACAGGAGCGAAGTGGGACGCGTTAGCTGTTTT
>CAYVZB010000001.1:125915-174684 GCA_964456405.1 uncultured Candidatus Saccharibacteria bacterium
GGTAGATAACAACAAGTCACCACTACAACCAACAAAGAACCATTCCGCGTTAGCTGTTTTGGTAGATAACAACAAGTCACCACTACAACCAACAAAGAACCATTCCGCGTTAGCTCAGCTGGTAGAGCAAGCGACTGTGTACAGGTTTACATATTCTCGGGTGGTATACTCAATGTATATATGCCAGAGAAAAGAACCTACGCCGACCGTGCTGTGTATATGCGAGAAGCCGTTAAGAAGCGACGAAAGAAACTTCGCCAAATGGCCCGTGAATACAAAGGCGGTAAATGTGAACTATGTGGTTATTGCAAAAGTCAGAGAGCGTTAAGTTTTCATCATAAAGATCCCAAGAAAAAAAGTTTTGGAATCTCAATGCAAGGACTGACACGATCTTGGGAAAAAATTCGTCAAGAAATTGATAAATGCATTCTCCTTTGTGCCAATTGCCACATGGAAGTTCACGATGGTATCACGCAGCTTCCCAAAGAAATTTGGGTTGAAAAACGAGGTTAATTGCTGGAAACCCAGCACCACTTCCTTGAGAAGGTGGTGCTGGGCAATCAGCAGCCAATCCTTCGCTAAAACTTCGGATTGCAAAGCAAGCCCGAATGTAGCGAAGGCAGGTTCAGAGACTATCCGAAAGGAGTAGTCCGCGAAAGCGGCCGAAACGCCTCGCACCCCACATGCAATCAATTGCACGGGTGATGATATAGTCCATCCCTTTGAGTAATTAGAGGATACATGTAATCGCTAGGTCCTAGGTTCGAGCCCTAGACGCGGAGCCAGTTAGGACTATCAGCTAGTTCTAGTACTAAATTGAACGGAGAAGCTATTGAAAAATATAGCTTTTTTCCGTTAACAGTCGGGTTCTGAAGTAAATAGTTCAAAAATGCTCTTTTCTCAGCAGGTTCAGAACTACCATCAAAAATAGCTCTTGCCCTGCGAGCTACAGAAATGACTGTAGCAACGGTTGTTTGGTATTCGCAATCAGCTTTTCTATGCTCAGAAAGTTCAATTTCAAGAACCTGCATTTTGTCTTGAAGCTCTTGGTGCTTTTTGTCATAGATGTCCTTAGTAATTCTCCAAGATCACTTTGAGTGACTCAACATGATAGTGGTCCTGATGTTCATGAGTGAAGAGGATGTAATCAATATTCTCAATCTTTGAATGAGCCTCGATGGTATAACTACCAGGATCGGTAAGTATTCTTTTTCCTTTGGTTTCTATAAGAAGGCAACAATGGCCAAGTTTGGTTATCTTCATATAAAGTATTTGTTTAAAATATCGAAATAAGTTGTACCATCATCAACTTCTTTATAATTCTCTTTAGTTACCCAGTGGAACTTATCATGTTCGTCGCTAAGTTTTACCTCGCCAGACACGTATTTGCAGCGATAGCCCACAAGATAGACTTGTTTACCGGCCAGCCTGTGATGTGCAGGGAAAGTATTGGTCCAAGTAGCAAAAGGTGCACCAACCTCAATCTCAAGACCCGTTTCTTCTCGAACCTCTCGCTTTAATGATTCACTGAGATCAGTTTCTCCTTCCTGGATCTTGCCGCCTGGATAGTCTAAGCCTTCATGGGGGTCACCTAAAACAAGTACTTCATTACCTTTTTGGATAAAGGCTTTCTGACCTACATAAAATTGAGCATCTTCTTTCATAAGGTAGTGTTAACAGAATTTCTTACTTTAGGCTAAATTCTTTCATTTCTTTCTCACTAGGCCTCGTAATTCCAAAGAAACCCTGCTTGATATTCGGTAGCCAAATATGCTCTTTATTCGTCTTCCAAAAGGTTCCGATTTCTCGTGCAATGTCGATACTGAATTTTGAATTAAACTTTTATCAAAAAATTGATAAAATAGGGGCAACGTATGAACAATGATGACATACAATTAGTTGCCCTCGCAAAGCAAAATCCCAAGGAATACGAGAAACTCTATACCAAATATTCCGACAAAGTTTTTAACTATTTCTGGTATCGTACAGGACACGACATGATGCTCTCGGAAGACCTGATGCAAGAAACATTTTTACGAGGCTTTCAATACCTAAATCGTTTCCAGAACCGAGGGTACTCATATCTGACCTATCTCATCACCATCGCTCACAATGTCCTTGTCGATCATTACCGCAAACCAAAGTCAGTGCCGTTTGAGGCAATTGATGATATTCCCTACGAAGTGACTAAGGATATCGAGAAGAAGTCGGATGCCGAAGTTTTGTGGCGTGCTATTCAAGACTTGCCGCAATCAAACCGCGACAAACTCCTTATGCACTACCAGCAGAATATGTCGATGAAAGATATCGCGATTGCCACAGGCACCACAGAAAATGCAGTTAAACTCTCGCTTTCTCGCACCAGGAAAAAACTCAAAGACCACCCATACATTACAGATATCGCTGGCTTTGCTGATAAAAAGCGTAAGCAAACCAAAGCAGGATTCTTGAGAAAATAGAGCGACACCTTTTGAACCCTTTTACGTTTAATAGGGTATGAAGGATAAAATTATCAACATATTTAAAGATAAAAATACGATAGGCATAGTCTCGGTGCTTTTGGTAGCAAGCGTGATTGCAAACGTATATTTCTTGGCGCAGCCAGCTGTTGCCCCTACTGCTACGCCACCAGTTACAAGCAACGCAACAACCAGTACTGCGGTCATCGAGTCCCCATATGGATATAGGAATGAGATCGTAACTGTATATGATGGCAAGCAAGCCAAAACATATTCGACAACTACGCCAATCACTGAAGCTGATGTGAAAGAAATGCGAGAAAATGTCATCCGCCACCAGAAAGCAATGGATGAGTACTTCCGCAAGCAGGATGAGCTTTTCCGAAGTTTCTGGTACTCGTTCTAGATGACACCTTTTTCAGAAATGTTCGTTTAATAGGTTGTACAGTGAGGTGGTCACTCACTGTGGTATAGAAAAAATTAATGAACCTTAAGTCAAACAATGTGAACTCAAAACAAAAGATGGCTCAAGAAATTCATTCGTTCAATTTCTGATGCCACATAACCCCATACAGCTAAATAGTGTTAGTACAAAAACTCGTACAAGCGAGTCAGAGAAAGCGGATAGCTTTCTAAAATATAACCCATCACCCTTGTAATAGATCGATATCAAGGGCATTACCAGAATCTAATCATCAACAAGCCTATGAATACAGCAATCAAGAAGGTAGATAACAACTCTCTTCAAAGGCGTGACGAATTCGCAAGTCCTTTCTCTCTCATTGATAGATTCTTCGATGATGCTTTTGATCCATTCTCTATGATGTCGCCGAGTCTATTCCGTAATAGAGCCCTCGGTAATGTCAGTACGCTGTTTCCAAAGGTAGATGTTGAGGAGACAGAGAATGAGATAAAAGTGACAGCTAATGTTCCAGGCATTGATGCGGAGAATATAAACGTTGAGGTTGGAGACGATTACCTATCACTCTCCGGCAAAATCGAGAAAGAAGACAAGTCTAAAGATAAGCAAGGTAAAGTCTATCGCTATGAGCGGGAGTTTGGTGAGTTCCGCAGAGAGTTCGCACTGCCTGCAAGAGTGAACAAGGATGGCATCATTGCGAAGTCAAAGAATGGTGTACTATCTATAACCTTGCCAAAGTCCGAAGAAGAGAGAAAGAAGAAAGTGAAGATAGAAGTTGAGTAATCAAAAAGACCCGCACTAGCGGGTCTTTTTGATTGGAGTGCCTATTTTTTTATAACAACATTTTTTGCAAGAGTCTTGAACCGCACGCTATTTGCTTGGACTACCGTAATAGTGATGTGTCCAGTTTTGCTCGTCTTTATGTCTCTCACCACTCCGGACTTGCCCGCATGAGTACCACCGACAACTTCGCATTGTGATCCATCTTTTAGGTTATTTATTTGTGATACATCCTTCTTCATAAATCAATTATACCAAAAACTCTTTAGATGTAGAGTTTAAACAGTGTAGAGGTGTCATTAGCCTTTAAACTCAGCCATCTCTTTCCCAGTCGGCCTCGTAATTCCAAAGAAGCCCTGCTTGATATTCGGCAGCCAAATATGGGCTTTATTCGTCTTCCAAAAGGTTCCTATTTCTCGTGCAATGTCGAGCCCCGAAAATCACCTTGTAATGGGGTGATTTTTTGTTACCCGAAATAACTATCGAAATCTCATGAGATTCATAGACAAGTATAGACAAGTGTGTTATTTTAATCCCAGAAAGTTCGCACCCATACACACCATGTGGTGGACTCGTGTCTACCACGCAACAAACAAGGAGAACGGACATGGAGAGTCTTGAACAAATTACGATCATCAATGACTTTTGTGTTCACCTCAAGGACGAGGGCAAGTCCAGCAATTCGACCTTGAAGTGCTACCGGGCAGACCTGATTCAGTTCGCGGAGTTCATTGCAGCAAAACCGCAGCAACCCGTGGATGAAAACACAGCTACAAGCAATACATCCGCGGCCACAATGATCACTCAGAAGATCGTCGAGACAGACAAAAACGGCCTTCTGGATTTCATTGCACACCTGAAGGATGTCAAGAAGCATTCCACTGCAACCATCCATCGCAAGATTTGCTCGCTCAAGTCGTTCTATCGGTGGTGCTACCGCAACAAACTATCTGCAAACGACCCGACGAGCGCAATCAAGGGACCTCGGTGGAGGAAATCTGTACCGAGAACTGTGCCTGTTGAAGAAGTCGAAAAACTTATCGACATGCCCGACAACACAAGTCTTTTGGGCATGCGAGACGAAGCCCTAATCGGCACACTCTTCGCAACCGGAATCTGTCTGGGTGAGCTCATCAACATCAACATTGAAGATGTTGATGTTGACGTCGAAAAGACAATTAAAATCAGAGGTAGAACTCCTCGAAAGAAAGATCGAGTGTTACCGCTCGATCGGGCCACGGTCGTATCAATCAAACGGTTCATGGAAAGCACACGGGCCGACACTCGCTACTCCAGAGCATGGAACGATGATTTACCGAGAAGGCCACTGTTCTTTAACAAGCATGGTGGCCGCCTTAGTTCACGTTCCGTGCATCGTCTGCTCGTGAAATATTCGAAGCTTGCAGGATTTGAGCGGCCAATTAGTCCACGCACGATCCGGCACAGCTACGCAATCCATGCGCTCCAAAACGGAGCTGACCTGCGCCAGATGCAACGTGACCTTGGGCACCGATCTCCGGCCACGACGAGTATATATGGCCGCATGTGCCGATCGAATCAACCGGGCCCGAGCAGTAACGCAGGAATGGCGGTCGCCTCCTAGCGATCGACTGCACACCAACTACCCCAGCCCCAGGTTTTGTAACCTGGGGCTTTTTTATACAAATAAATATTGAGAACCACCCCAGCAATGGTGTGCGGTTTTTTTATTTTACAAAAGCAACAATTTGCCCTTCCATTTACTATGTACGACTTGGCGTTTATTAAAAGAATGTTAAGATTTTATCCGGAAATCCTTACACAAGTACATTTCCCCAACTAAAGGAGCGCGCATGGAAATTGGATCTCTCCTGCCCTTGATTGGGAAAAGGCACTCTCATGAAAAGTTTGTGCGTGAGAAATTGATTCCTATTGCTCAGGAAAAATGCAAACTAAACAGAAAGATTACCGAACCGGACGCAGAACGTTTTTCTAACCAACTGGGCAACATGGTTACTGCAGCCATACAGCTCAGGGCACAATACGGAGAAAGCCACGTCAACGCTCAGCTAGACTCTGTCGCGCATTCATTGGCAGACATGCTCAATGAACTGCCGTCAGCACAGGACTCACCGGGATAATTCACCACCCACGCCGAGTACCCACCATCACAGAATGGTGGGTTTTTCATAAAAAATATAAACCACAAAAACAAAAGATTGACTTAACACACCGCGTGTTTTATTCTGTATGCAGAGTGTATCTTACATGTGTGTTGCCAAGGTTGGCAAGTATCCTTACCAGGGAGGAAAAATGCTTGTTCTTACACGCCGGCCGGGTGAAGAAATCATGATCGGGGATGAAATCGTGATCAGGGTCGTTTTTATTGCAGGTGACCGAGTTCGCCTCGGCATCGATGCACCAACCAAGGTCGCCGTTCACCGCAAGGAAGTGTACGAAGCGATCATGGCCGAAAAACAGCAAACTGCCGCCGTCCTCGGAAATGATCAGACGATCCCCTCCTCAGGACCGCAGAAGCGACCGGCCTAAATCACTACCCCCCCACACACAAAAGTGGGATGACACAATGTCGATCTACAGCCAAGCCACCATCTGGTGGCTTTTTTCTTAGCCACACTGGCTTGCAACATTCCAAACATAATCAGACCCTTTAATTATTCACAGCTCTTTTATTAACGGCAATGTATAATTATTTAGTTTAAACTTAATTTCAATTACACGTATGTATTCAACGGATGTTTTAATGGCTGCAGCAATGAAAAGTATGACGATGATGGGCGGTCCAACAATTTGGGGCATGAGTTTAAGTGCGTTCCTAATGGTTGTTTCTGGTATTTTTTATTTAATCTGTGCCCTGTTTATATGGAAAACGGTGCGTCGAGAAAAAAACGAACTGCTCAATGCCCTCTTTGCTTTCCTTATGTACCAAGCAATTGGCATGTTTTTCATGGGACTCAACATGCAGACGATGAATGCTACACAAGGACAGATTGCATCTCTTGCGGTGTTCATTGGTTCCGCATATATGTTGAAATTTCCTTTTGCTTCATTCTCGGCATCTGTTCGAAAAGTTGTTTTTTATCTTTCAATCGCAGTGGTAATTGGGCTTTTTGGATGGTTCATGACAACACCAGACAGACAAATGGCACTTATGAACTTCACCCTCTGGTACGACATCATTGTTAACGGGCTTGTCGTTGGGGGCTCGATCATCATTTTCGGTCTTGGAGCAAAAGAACGAATCATCCGTATCAAATCGATTGGCGGTGGTACTGGTGTTGTAAGTTGTTGTGTTGTTGCCAACTCAGCAATGCTCGGAGGTGCAATCATTACAAGTTCAGTATTCCAGTTTCTTGCCCCTGTTGTTATCCTCACAACCCTTGCACTAAACCGACGAAGCTAATGCGCTTTCGTCCACATGAGCGAAACAGTTGAAAAAATAATTGTATACGGTATTGGGGGTATTGCCGGTATTACTGCTGGCCTGATTTTAGCCTCTGCCAATAGTCCCTTTGTAAAACTTATCGAAGAGCAAGATTTTCTAATCGTAACCCTCTTGTTGGGTCTTTTATGTGCTTCTCTTTTTCTACAGCATAAAAAAGAAATAGCATACACACGTAGTAAAAAAATTAGAGATGAAACCGTTGCACTCATTACTCATGAAATGCGTACCGGTTTGACCTCTACCGCCTGGGCAATTGAAATCATTCTGGAAAATTACAAAGAAAAAATAAGCACCGATCACGTAAAAATGCTTCAGGATGTTACGAAGTCGATCAATGCAAAAGTTATGCACTCGGTAAACCTTCTTGATATCAGCCTCCTTGATATTGGTAAATTAGTCATCTCACTTAAATGGACTCAACTTTCTGAAGTAGCAAAACTACTCAGTGGGGTGTTTGAAAAATACAAAATGACCGCAGCACAGAAAGGGATCACCATGCAGTGGGAGATGAAACTCGACGAAACAGAGTGGATTGAGGTCGACGAATTGCGTCTACGAATCACCATCGAGAATTTACTTGAAAATGCCCTGCAATACACCATCCTTGATGAAAAGAAAATTCACGTTACTGTCACCAATAACCCATACGAGTTAGAAATAAAAATCAGTGACACGGGTATCGGAATTCCTGAAGCAGAAAAAGGGAAAATATTTTCTGAATTCTTCCGCGCTAGCAATGCACGCAAGGCGTTGAGCACAGGAAGTGGTATCGGCCTCCATATGTGTTATCAGTACACTCACGCTCACCACGGGAAAATAACGTTCAACTCAGAAGAAAACCACGGTACACAATTCACCATCACAATTCCACTAAGAACATCTGCGAACGTCAATGAATTTTTAGAGAAAATTTAGGTAGACTGAGTTTCTGTTTCCCTCAAAAACAATTAATTCTTAACTTAATAATATTCACATGCAAAAGATTACCCCATTTCTTTGGTTTGATACTCAGGCCGAAGATGCAGTAAACCATTACATTTCTATTTTTAATGATTCAAAAATCATAGATTCAACTCGATACTCGAAAGAAGGTGCTCAGGCTTCTGGTCGAGCTGAGGGTTCTATTATGACCATCAACTTTGAGCTTAATGGACAGAGATTCACGGCGCTCAATGGCGGACCAACTTTTAAATTTACCGAGGCAATTTCTTTTGTTGTTTCGTGCAAAGACCAGGCAGAGATTGATCATTATTGGGACAAACTCGCAGACGGTGGTGATCCGAAATCTCAGCAGTGTGGCTGGTTGAAAGACAAATTTGGTGTTTCTTGGCAGATCGTACCGGAAAACATTGCCGAACTAACAAAAAACAGTAACGCAATGGCCACTTTGATGTACATGCAAAAAATCGACATTAAAACTCTTCAGGACGCGAGCAAGTAGTTAAAACCAACGATTCAGAAAATTCAAAGCCGGACGAATTCTTTTGACCCCGTACCATATACAAAAACCAAGAAAAATACCGAAAATAACAATAAAACTAACTCGACTGAGCCAAATCTCTATCGTTCGAAAGGCCTGACCAAAAAAATAGCCCAGAAGTACAAAGCAAAAAGACCACAACGCCCCACTCAAAACATTCCAAAAAATAAAAACGCTCACCTTCATTCTAGAAACACCGGCAAGAAATGGCACGAACGGACGCAATGGACCGATAAAACGTGCGAAGAAAATACTTTTATTTCCGTGTTTTTCGAAATAAATCTTACTTTTATCTAAATGGCTTGTTTTAAAAAACTTATTATCGCTCTTGAATAAACCGGTGCTCCGCGTACCAAGGTAGTAACTTAGTCCATCCCCGATTATTGCTCCCATTGCGACAAACAGCATGAGTGTAATGGGGTGCACAATATCTTGGGCAGCACTAAATCCTGCCAAAACTACTATTGCGCTTCCAGGAATCAAAATACCAACAAATGCGAGTGATTCAACAAGTGACGCTGCAAACGCAAGAAGGTACGTCCAATCACCCAACGTTCCGAGAATGTTTACGAAGTTACTTAAAAAATGCATTGGGGTTATTCTACCATTAAAGAATACGTAGACCGAACAATCTTTTTCCGTTAAAATTATATTCTATGAAAAAAATCTGGGGGAAATTTAAAACACTCAAACAAAAACACATTATCTTGGGCGCAACTCTCATTATTTTGATAGTTGCTGGATATTTTGTGTTCGGTCGCAATGGTAACGCTAACGACAATACTTTAGTTGTTCAGCGTGGTGACTTTTTAAAAGAAGTTTCTGTATCTGGAAAGGTTGTTGCGGCTGAAAGTGTAGACCTCTCGTTTGCTGAAACTGGTCGAGTTGCCACTGTAAACGTTAAGGTTGGTGACCAGGTTACCAAAGGTCAAACTTTAGCCAGTCTAGCCACCGGAACTCTCTTTTCCCAACTTCAGGCAGCTCGTGCCAACCTTGCCGAACAGGAATCCGAAAACGCAAGCACTGAAACAAGTCTTGAGAAAATAGAAAACGAACAAAACACCCTCGTAAAAAACGCCTACCAAAAACTTCTCTCGAATGATTTAGCGGCAGTTCCGGCAGCGGACACAAATACTGCAACGCCTCCAGAAATCTCTGGTCTCTATACGGGTGCCGAAGGAAAATACAAAGTGATCTTCCAGAAACCAACATCAGAACGTGATTATGAAATTTTTGTGTTTGGAATCGAAAAGAACGAAGCAACAAAGGTGCTTGAAAACGAACCGACACCCCTTGGAACCAAGGGATTATACATTTCTTTTCCTGATGAACTTTATTCTTATCGTAATACGATCTGGTACATCACTATCCCGAACACAAAAAGTGCAACATATCTCGATGCCTACCAAAATTACCAAGAAGCAATCCGGACTCGCGACCGAGAGATTGAATCTGCACGCGCACGACTTACTGTTGGTGCAAACGGCATTAGCGCCTCACAGGCAGTTATCGAAAGTGCCCGGGCAGAAGTCAACCGAATTCAGGCTGAAATATCAGAACGAACTATTTTTGCACCATTTACCGGCATCGTAACTAAAGTTGATGCAAAAGTCGGTGAGGTTTCAAACGCCAACACCGAAGTCATCTCAATGATTAGCGCTGACACACTTCAAATCGAAAGTTTCGTACCAGAAATCAACCTTCCGTTCATCAAGGTTGGCGATGTAGCCGTGGTAACACTCGACGCCTATGGTGACGAAGTGCCTTTCGAAGCAAAGGTAGTTTTTATCGACCCAGCTGAAACAATAAGAGATGGAGTTTCCACATATCGTGCCAAACTTGAGTTCACACAAAACGATAGTCGGATTAGATCAGGCATGACTGCAAACGTCCTTATCACTTCAGAGAAAAAACCTAACACTATTGTTATCCCTCAAAAGGCCGTGATTTCAAAAAATGGTAAAAAAACGGTTACAGTTCTTGAAAATGGCAAAAATATTGATCGAGAGGTCACTACAGGTAGTGTTTCGTCATACGGTGAAATCGAAATCACCTCTGGTCTATCCGAAGGAGACATTGTTGTGCTACCAACAAGTAAGTAAATGCTTACAAAATTAGCCCTTAATATCAGAATCGGTTTGTACCTGGCAATTCGCCAGATCAAACGCTCAAGCTTATGGACGACAAGTCTTATTGTGTTTGTTATGGTTCTCACCTTCCTTAACCTTGTAGTCGTTTCTGGAATCTTGGTTGGATTAATCCAGGGTTCAGTTGAGGCGGCTCGAACTCTGTACACCAGCGACGTTATCATTTCTACACTTCCTGACAAAGAATATATAGAGAACAGTCAAAATATCATTTCCCTACTTCAAACCCTGCCAGAAGTTGAAAGTCTGAGTCCCCGATTCCTTGAAGGCACAACGCTTGAAGCGAATTATAAAACCCGAAAAGAAACCGATAAACCAAACATCGCGGCTGCAAATATTATTGGCATTAACCCAGAAGCAGAAGACACGGTAACTGGACTTTCCAGTTTGATCGCCGAGGGCTCTTATCTTTCTTCTGGCGACTTTGACAAGGTCATCATTGGCCAGTATTTGCTTAAACAATACATTCCCTTTGACTCACCAGGGTTTCTTGCGCTCGACAATGTTGGGATAGGTACAAAAATTCGTATTCAAGTTGGCGAGGTAACTCGCGAAGTTGTAGTTAAGGGTATTTTGGTAAGCAAGGTTGATGAAATCACCCGAAATGTCTACATGGTAGACAACCAACTTAGGAACATGATCGGTCGCTCGGACGGCAACGTTGACCAAGTCGCAATCAAACTCAAACCAAATGCCGACCCAATTGCAGTACGAGAAACATTGAAGTTGCGCGGTGTTGATGACTTTGCAAAAGTCCAAACGTACGCGGATGCACAACCGCAATTCCTCAAAGACATCATCACAACCTTTAGCATGCTTGGTAATGTCTTTAGTTCTATCGGACTGATTGTTTCTTCGGTTACGATCTTTATCGTGATCTTCATTAATGCAATCACCCGAAGAAAGTTTATCGGAATCCTTAAGGGTATTGGTATTAACGGCCAAGCAATTGAAATTTCCTACATTTTCCAGTCAATCTTCTATGCTATTTGTGGTTCGGCAATTGGTCTTTCGATCCTCTATGGTTTTCTTTCACCATTCATCGCCGCGCATCCGATCAATTTCCCTTTCTCTGATGGTATTTTGGTCGCACCACTCGATACAACGTTATTCCGAGTTGGATTGCTTGTTATTTCAACACTCATTGCGGGTTACATTCCGGCCCGAATGATTGTGCGGAGAAATACTCTCGATTCAATTCTTGGTAGAAATTCAAAAAACAAATGATTGAAACAAAGAAACTCAAAAGAACATTCAAGAACGGACCAGTTGAAACTCATGTTCTGCGTGGTATCGATTTTAAAGCAGATGAGGGTGAATTCATTGCCATTATGGGACGCTCTGGAGCCGGTAAAAGCACATTTTTGTATCAAATCGGTCTTCTCGATGACCCAACATCAGGCGAAATCATTATCGACGGTCATAAAACTCAGGAATTCAGCCAAGAAGAAAGGACAGCCTTTCGTCTAAAAGAATTTGGGTTTGTGTTTCAAGACTATGCACTTTTGCCCGAAATGACCGCCCTTGAAAATGTCGCTCTCCCCCTCCTTATGCAAAGTATGGACAAAAAACAAGCATACAAAAAGGCTGAGGATGCATTAACCAGAGTCAAACTGGGTGCTCGGCTTCATAATCTTCCTAGCCAGCTTTCTGGAGGAGAACAACAACGAGTTTCAATTGCCCGCGCGGTCGCCCACAACCCCAAAATTCTTTTTGCCGACGAACCAACTGCAAACCTCGATAACGAATCTTCGCGTACCGTAATGGCAATCTTTGACGAATTATACAAATCGGGACAAACGATTATTATGGTAACTCACGAGGAAGAATACGCTCGCAAGGCTGAAAAGACTATCGTTCTCGATGATGGTTTGATAGTCTCGGAGAATAAAAATAGATAAACAGCAATATTCAGATTGTAATACAGTGTGCTACAATCGTTTCGTAATCAATTCAACAATCTTATGAACAATGAAATGCGGGTGCTTATTGTGGCGGTAGCGATCTTGCTTATTTTTATCGGATTTGGTGGTTTTAAATATCACGTCCTCAGACAAACCAATACCACACTTAACAATCTGATTGTAGAGAAAGATAAGCAAATTTCCGATATTCAGTTTGAAAAAACTTCTTTGAGCGAAGCATTGGCATCAGAACAAAACAAGAACCAAGAATTCGAAAATCAAATTGATGATCTAACAGAGAAAGTTGGTGGCCTTGTGAAACTAAGCAAAATTGACGAAGAGCTACTTCAAAAATATTCGAAAGTTTTCTTTTTAAACGAAAACTACGTTCCCAAAAGACTTTCAAAGGTTGATGAAGACTTTGTCTATCCGGAAGGTCGCGAAATAGAGTTTCTGAGCAATGCAATGCCTTTTTTGAAGAATCTTTTATCAAAAGCTGAAAAAGAGGGTCTTGATCTTAAGGTAACTTCAGGATATCGATCATTTGATACCCAGTCAGGCCTCAAAGCATCGTACAAGGTGACCTATGGCGCAGGTACTGCCAACCAGTTCTCTGCTGACCAGGGCTATTCAGAGCATCAATTGGGTACTGCAGTGGACTTTACGACTTCTACCGCGTCCGCAGACCTCACAGGCTTTGAACAAACCCCAGAATATAAGTGGCTCCAAGACAATGCATATAGATACGGATTCATACTCTCGTACCCGCCCAACAACTCATACTATATTTTTGAGTCATGGCATTGGAGATTTGTAGGTGAAGAACTAGCCACAAAACTACACCGAGACAAGAAAAACTTTTTTGATCTCGATCAACGCGATCTCGACAAATACTTGGCAAGAATCTTCGATAACTGATATCAAAAAACCGGCCTAGCCGGTTTTTTGATACTTACTTATTCTGTTACCTCCGCTTCTTCAGATTCATCTTCTGTGGCCATATTCTCACCAGAAACCATTTCTTCTGCCCCATCAAGATCTTTTGTTTCGTCTTCCACGTGAAAGGATTTAGGCTAGTAATACGCCAAATTATACAGGAGCGTTTTATTTGGACAATGAATAATTTATCTTTTAAGTTCAACTAGTGATATTAAATCAAGAGTGGTACGGTCAATTACACTTTTGTATGCAACCTGCATATCACCTTTCATTGATTTGGTTACAAGTTGCACCGAATGAGCACCGGTGACCACATTTTCTATTTCACAAAGGCCACCACTAGTTTCATATTGTGACGGAAAAATTTGTATACCTCGTTTTAGATTTAATCTCGCAATTGCAACGCATGAAAGCGCGTCATATTTTAAATTGTTAATTTCTTGATACACGAGGATATGCTTTGACTGAGACCATACTCGTGTTGCCGACAACGAAATAAACACGGTCCCAACAAAACTAAAAAACATAACAGCGGACAGTGCAATAATGCCTCTATTCATACATTGTTGGATAACTTGTCGTTCCAAGATTTAAACCATTCGGATGTATGTTGAAACGATATATACTAAAATTCTCTAGTCTATCCAGACTAAAACTCACTGAAGTAAAATTATCACCTAACGCTGTCTCTGAAATATCTTGAGAATTTCTAGATATATCGGCAAGAATCCCCTCAATAAATAAATACTTGCTTATCTGTTGAGAATTGACTTCAAGACCACCCCTCCATCTATACAAATCAATAAACCACGGAAAGAAACTGGCAATAAACAATGAGAAAATTCCCAGATATACGATCGTCTCGATTAAAGTAATCCCATTATTCTTGTGCATATATATACAATTTGCTACCCGCTGCAAAAATGAATTTATTATCCTCAAAATCAACAGAAATACCGGGTGCAGGTAAATTTATGCTCCAGACCAAATCTAAGGTATTATTGCGATTATCCAATCTAAATATTTGGATTTCTTTTTGTGGGTTATTCGTTGCGATATAAACAAAGTTATTGGCAAAAATAATATCGTTAATGTCTCCACCGACTACAGCAGATGCAATAAACTTAGTAGATATTGATGAACGCTCAGATATTTTCTCAAAAACATTGAGTTCGGGGTGTATCGAGACCAGACCCTTATGACGACCAAGGAATATGAGATTTCCAGAAACATACACCGATTTACCATCCTCATTGCCAGGTAAATCAACAACTGCAACCTGATTGATGTGTGTGGGATCAGAGACATTCAGAATGATCATATCCCTGACATTTCCAGATGTAGCAAGGAAAGCAAGATCATCTCTCACGTCGATATCATTAATGTTATGATTCACCTCTACACTACCCCGCCACACCAAGGCAGTCTGTTCAGATACATCGTAAACATGAAATTCGTGACCAGCGGTACGCTTTGTGCCAATATAAACCTTTGAGTCGTAAGCATACAAACTTACACCTTCTGGTCTTTGTCCTGTGACCTGCGGTAATGTTGAAGTGGCAATTAAATCAATATTGTTATCCCAAATATTTAAAGAAACAAGTTGTTGCTCGATACTATTTTGAACCCCAAAATACGAACCATCTAATGTATCAACTTTATTTATTCCAGTTCCACCAATCGGTAAAGAAGTCATGAGGTTGATGTTGTCTAACGAAACAAGGGCAACATCCGGGCCATCATAAGACACGGATTTTAGACCGACAACAACCTTCGACATAAAAAGATCAATCGAATTAATTGGATAACCAATATCGCGGCTGTCTATTTCATGAAAATGATCTGACTCAAACTTCTTTGGCTGACCACCGCAATCCATGCCGATCTTCGCAGCTTCATCCAATTCCGGATTTAATAATGCCACCTCAACAGTAGAGGTACTGTTCGGGCCCTTTTTCCAAACTGACCGAGTTATTATCGTTGATTCACATTTGGTAAACGGCCATCTTATCGTCGAATATATAATTTGATTTTGATCAACAACAGATTCTATTGGTAATGGAATGCCGTTCAAAAAATTAAGCAATACAGTATTTGTCCGGTTATATGCTGAAATTATTTTTTTATTGCTTCCCGAAACGACGGAGATATCCCACTGGGCCCCAATCAAAGATACGGTTATTACTGAAAATAACGCCATAGCGAGTATTATTTCAATCAGACTAAATCCTTGGTTGTTCCTAAACAATGTCACCGATGTTATTTAATTTAATCGAACCATCACAAATGCCAGCGGTTGACGAAGATACCAAAAATTCAAAAGCATTTGATTCAATGTTCCCCCTACCAGATTTAAAAATGAGTCCACTTGAATCAACCCGAAAGTCATTTTGGTAATATTGCGCACTAAAGCGCGCGTCTTCAATTTTTTGAAAAGCAAGAGCAATTTCCCTCTCACATGCAACACGGACAAGAGACGGTAAGACGAATATTTGGCAAAATGCACCGATAATACAAACCAGAGAAATCACAAGCATAATTTCAATTAATGTAAAACCATTAGATACTTTGAAAGTGAGATGTGATTCCATAGATTGGCAAAATTATTGACAAAGCAATAAAACCGATAAGCAAACTCATGCAAACCATAAGAATTGGTTCCAAAGCAGCGGCAAAGATTTTTAAATGCTCATCTAATTCTGTTTGTAATATTTCCACAACGTGATTTAAAGACGTCACAATATTTCCAGTCTTTTCACCAGCGGTTATCAGGCCAGAAATAAAAATTGGGTATAAAATTCTATTTTCCTTTAAGAATAGACCAAACGACCTTCCCTCCTTCACAGCAGTACTGGCGTTGGTTAATGATTTTTTGTATTCAGCCTGCGCCATAGTTTTTGAAATTTGAATCAAAGATTGATCCAAAGATTCATTTCCATTCACCAAAACCAGCAGAGAATTAAAAATCTGGACCAGTGTCTTTTTTCGTATGATTTTACCCGCGAAAGGTAATCGAATCAGAATAAAATTAACCAGAACATGAAACATTTTAATGAATTTCAAACCTAGCAATAACGCCCCGAATACAAAGAAACTTGCTAAAATAATGCTGAGCCAATACCGTAAAATAATATCTGTGAAAAATATGAGAATCCGTGTTGAAAATGGCAAGGGAACCTTCAAACTCATAAAAAGTGGTGTAATTTTGGGAAAAACAAAAAGCAAAAGTCCCAAAATTAATCCGAAAGTTCCAATCATAATCAACGTAGGATATGCCATAGCGCTTATAATTTTCTTTTTAAGCACCGAGACCCTTTCTATTTGAATACTTGCAGTATTAAGTGATGTGGGCAATGAAGCACTGTTTTCACCAAGTCTTACCGAAGTTTTCGTGATTTCACTGACTTGTAATAAATCTTGTCGATCAAAAGCCGTAACTAAATTTTTACCCGCTTCAATCTCAGTTCTCCATCCAGTAAAAGTTTTTCTCTTAGTTTTATCGGAGTTTTCATCTTCAAGTATACGTAATGCCTCTGGCAACGATAATGACGCCGATAAGTACATGGATAACTTTCTGGTCAAATCAATCTCGTCCCTGAGCGAAAATTTTGTTTTAAACATGTGGTTATATATTGCATACAGCTGCCACCTCTTCACACGTTGTAATTCCTGTTAAAACTTTGGAAACCGCATCTTTAATTAAAGGTCTCATTCCCTGCTGTAACGCCACTTTTTGTAAATCAGAAGCTGGATTCTTTTGCATAATAAAACTCCTTATTTTTTCATCAACAACAAGGACTTCAGATATAACAGTTCGACCACAATATCCAGTATTCTTACAATCCGAGCACCCAGCACCCTTAAAAATCCTTAATTTCTGTGTCTCTGGAATGTCCCCCACCCGCACCAAGTATTCAAATTCTCCTTGGGTCATTTTGACCTCACTTTTGCACATAACACAAATTTTCCGTACTAAACGCTGACTGATCACCATTCGAACAGTAGACGCAATTAAAAAAGGTTCAATACCCATATCTATCAATCTGGGCAATGCGGTTACGGCATCATTTGTGTGTAATGTAGAAAACAATAAATGACCTGTAAGAGCTGCGTGTATCGCCAATTCAGCGGTGATGTGATCTCTAATTTCACCAACCATAATTACATCAGGATCTTGACGAACAACAGCTCGTAAGGCATTGGCAAAAGACATGGTCGTGTTAATCGGAATTTGTGTAACACGTGGAATAGAATATTCGACCGGATCTTCTAGTGTAACAACAGAGATATCGAGCGCACTTTTTCTTTGTAATAATTCATATAAAGTCGTTGTTTTTCCAGAACCAGTTGGACCAACAACCAAAACCATACCGTGTGAAATCTCGGCGAGTTTAGATATTTTATCTATCTCCAAAGAATTAAAACCTAAACCCTCAAGAGAATGGTTTTGAAGTGACGATGGTAAAAGTCGAAGTACACATTTTTCTCCATGAATCGAGGGTATTACGGAAACACGAACATGAAGTGAGGTGCTCGAAACTTGAACACGAAAACGTCCATCTTGGGGTGACAATCTAATATCTGTTCTTAGACCTGAAAGAATCTTGAGACGCGCTACGACCTCTTCATGAATTAATTTGTTATACCTACCATGATTAATAAGAACTCCATCAACCCTCATTCTGATCTGACAATCAACGGCCATTGGTTCGAAATGAATATCCGAAGCCCTGTCTAAAAATGCACGAGTAATCACCTCATCAACCAACTTGACTGGACTACTAGATATAACATCTTCTTTTGTGCGTCTTATTGATTGATTAGTAACCACCACCAAAAACTACACTTCGGAGGTTAAAATTCTGATTAAGAAAACTAAAATTGCAGTTTTTTCCAGTCTCTTATATCTCACTAAGTTACAAGTTTGCCCCATACCCGGAATAATGTAAAAATTTTTCTTCATTTTATTAAAAGGGATATCACTACCTCTTCGACCAAGTAGCTAGTCGAATTGCACTGCCTTGACCCCCTTGGAGAAAGCTGTCCACTCGTCGTGAGCTTGTCCCCTCAACTCTCTTTGATAAAGACTGTGCACGACTCTTCTCCTCGTGCCCTCAGTAGCTCGTTGCTCTGGGGAGATTTTTTATTTGGAGTCAGTTTTAATCATCTTGCTAAGCAAAAAAGCGATAACAAATGCAAAGACTGCGAGTATTAAATAATTTAGTGGGTCTGTTTCCATGTATATATTTTGTATTAAAAAGAGAGGGCGCAAACCCTCTCTTTACCTTGAAGTCATTCATAGCTGTAGGTCGGGTCTCTGGGTTCCCGTTCTTCCTTGTCGTCGTCGTCATCATCGTCATCGTCCTTTGATGACTTGGGCTTGGTGTCTTCGTCCTTCTCGTCCTTGTCGTCATCACGGTCGTCCTTGTCTGGCCCCTCAGTGATGCCCGGACCATCGCTGATTTCGCCAGTGAAGAAATTTCTCTTTCGACTCACGATACACCTCCTATACTGCGGAACATAGATTCCTGCGGAGTTGCAGGTTTATCTATAAAGAACACCTAGACATTAGACTAATTCCTTGTACTTTGTTGTCGATATTTAACACCTGCAAATACATCCAATTACGATTACCGTCAAATAGTGTTTGCACTCCTCAACAAGAGCCGGCCTCTTGATTTCTATAAACTGTTGTTCTACACTGACAACACATTTCACAAACAACAAGAAATTAATATTAACTGTTACCACACACAAACACATGCCACTAAAAACCCTCATCGAATTCGGCCTTAGTGAAAAAGAAGCAAAAATATATCTCGCATTGCTTGAATTAGAAACTTCTGGAGTCAATGAAATTGCAAAAAAAACCGGCATCAACAGAAGTTCAGCGTATGTGGTCATTGATATGCTACTTAAAAAGGGACTTGTGAGCACGTCTAAAGATGAACAAAAAATTCAGCGCTTTACAGCAGCTGAACCAGAGTCTTTTCTTAAAATAGCCGAAGACAACGAAAGGAAATATAAGCGAGTGAAGGAAAAAATTAAAGAAATAATTCCGACGCTACGATCACAACACAAAGACACGAAGCATAGGCCTCAGGTGTATATTTATAACGGCAAAGAAGCTGTACGTTTAGGCTTTTATGATATTTTTTTTGAACAAGTTAAAAGGGGTATGAAAATGATGAGGATATACGAAGATATGAGTAACGTTTTAAAGTTCCCCGATTCAGATTACATTGAATGGGATGTTAATGAAATTAAGAAATTTGATGTTGACTATAAAATTATTAGCCCAGACAATCCCAATGCGCGTAAAGTAGTAAATAGATATAAAAAACTCGGCTTTAAAAAATTCGTTCTTATTCCCCAAAATCTTTTTAATCGTATTAGAGGGCAAAATTTAGCGTTTTCCATTTATGAGGATAAAATTGAATTTTTTTCACAAGACGCATTCCTCACAATCATTGAAAGCAAAGAAATCGCAGACACTTTAAAAAATGTCTTTGATCTTGCTTGGGAGGAGGCATCTAGTAAAGAGAGGACGTTAAATAACCGGTAACTCAACAACGAACTCCGAGCCCCTACCCTCCCCATCTGACTTTGCCCAAATCCTTCCCTTGTGAGCTGTCACGACCTCCCTCGCTATATAGAGTCCAAGGCCGGTACCATGAATATTAGTTTTGTTAGCGTTTTTAGCACGCTTAAACTTATTAAATAAAGACGTCATAACATTAGGAGCAATGCCTATACCTGTGTCTTTTACTGAAAACTGGATCTTTCCATCAACAACAGCTAAAGAAATTGTAATTTCGCCTTTCGGTGTATATTTTACAGAATTATCAATTAGATTCATTATAACTTGGTTTTTTAGTCTCTCCCTATCACCATTAATCTGAAATTTTTGATTCGGGTCAGCATGAAAATTTAGCTCCAATCCTCTTTCCTTAACTGAAGGTTTCATTTCATCAATAACAGCAATAACAAGATCTTTAAAATCAAAGTTTGAAAAATCAAATTTCAATTGCCCCAATTCTATTCTAGTAACGTTTAAATAGTCATCAACAACCCTTGTTAGAGTTTTAGTTGAATCAAAAATAATTTGAGCGGCCTTCCTAACCTCCTCGGAGACACCACCATAGTCACCAGTGATAATTGCTTCGGCGTATCCCTTGATGGGTGTTAGGGGACCGCGCAACTGATGAGACGCGAACGAAACAAATTCTGTCTTTTGGTGATCTAAGTCTCTAAGTCTTTCATTCATCACCTTTAGATCACCCGCGAGTTTCTCGATCTTTAACAACGAAGCGACCTCATTTTTAGTATTTCTAAGCAAGATAAGCCCGAAAAAAATACTAACTACTAGAGTGATTATATTAAGCGCAGCATCAGTTGAACTCTGGAGGAATAGAAACTGTGAAGCTACCATTATGATTAGTGTGTAAACCAACAACTGAGTTCCAAGAAATCTTGCTTTGAATATACCAAGATTAGTAATCGCAAAAACCATTACGATCAGGAAAAGAGGTAATACGAATAAACCATACAAATTTATTTCATAAACGTTCGTAATCGTAGCAACATACTCAGTCAACGAAAAAGAGGCGAAAAACAATAGTATGGCAGATGCAACAACTACTAGTTGCACCCTCTTCGGCCCACTAAACCTTATCCAGCCCCAAATAAGAGAATATAACAACATCAGCACAAATATTCCCTCAGCAAAAAGCTTATAATTTGTAATAGCTGTATCTTCAATAACCTCACAAGCGGGCTGATAAAAATCACCAACCGAATATCCACCTATAGACAAAAGAAAGGCTGGCGCACAAACCAAAAGCATTATGATTTTCTCAAACGAACTTAATCCATCGCGGGCAAGCAGAACAAAGAAGTAAGTTCCGAGAGCAAAAAAAACAATATTCAAATAATCGAGCCAAGACCAAACGAAAATAATCGGACCATAAGATGCTGTGGTCCACGTAATCAAATCACCAAATAACCATAAAGAAAATGCCATGGTGAAAAGACAAAAAACAACTGACAGCTTTGATGAGTTTGTCTTTTTTAAAGTAAAAAAACCTAAAAAAAGAGCAATCACAATTGGGACCAAGTGCGAATAATAAGCAATCGACAGTATCCCAGTATCGCTAAATTCCTTAAGAAAAATTGAACAACTTGTTATATTCATTTCGATACAAATTATACTATGTTTTTAAGATTTATTTAGTACCGTCAATTTGGTTTTGTATATACGTTTTTGTCGCAAAAGGATGACTTAACCAAAATTTTTCATTTTCAATATTCGTTGGTAAAAGATTTACGATCAGTGGTTTCAGACCAACCATTTCATATGTTTTAATAAAAGCAGGAAGAAATACCTCTCTAGTAAACAGAGACTCTTTCGAGCCACCCGGAGTAAAATTTTCAAAAAGAATTGCGTTTTGGATAAACCAAAACATTATCGGTACGTAGTAATCTTTTGCGCGTCCACCATGATCCTTTAGCCATTTGGAAATATTTAGGAAGAAATCCTCTGATGTTGGAATATGAGTGCACCCCAATAACCTATGATGAAAATCGACTATGGGTTCATCCCAAATTGTTTTGATTTCAGATATTTTTTTACCATCAGATTTCACTAGATCGATCACAGTAAGTGAATCTAGGGGTGCACCGTGCTTCTTATGAAATAATATTTTACCCCAAGAATGCTTATAATCATTATTCGATGTAAACTTATCATCCTGATATTCTGCGAAGAGTGGTTTTAATTCATTTAAAGCATCAACAATATGGACAAACCGTCTAATTTCATAATTAGGTGTTGTAATCTGCCGAAAAATTACGGCCCTAATTTGAGAAAAATCTTTGAGGGGTTCAGGAATATCATTACCAAGAACCCCCTCTATTTTTTTTGTGAGTTCGCTATCCCCCCTGCGCTCTTTCAATAACCGGATCGCATCATCCACTGGTGTGTAAACATATTCTTCAAATTTTTCTCGGTCTGAGACTAAAGAATCTATGTCCCCTATACCGTATTTATTATTCATGTTACTGCCTTATTGAGCCTGTTGTGTGTCCTCGTCATTTTCCGCTGAATTTAATTCATTACTATCATTGTATTGATATGTGGAACATTCGTCTCCATCTGCCACGTCACACAAAACCTCTTCGCAATTAATCAAGGAACCACACTCAAAGAGACAAGATTGATCATTACACTGTGAGTAATCATGCGCTGCAATTTTAAAGATTCGATAATTTTCTAAGCCATTAGGAGGACATTCGTTAATTGAACAATCTCGATGAAAACATGTCCGGGCACCCTCATTACACTCTGTCTCAACAATAAAATAAAATTCCTTTATTACCAGAAATTTAATAGCGGCGATAAATATCACCACAATAACTGACGCACAAATGATTGAGAGGACAAGTTTACCTTTAATACCTTTTCTCATAACTTAAATTATATCACCACCACGAAACCTGCATCACGATCATTGTGCCTATTAAAATGATCAGAATAGCAGTCAGCTTATGAAATAAATGGACTGGTCGAATTTTTTCGTTAACGAATTGGGGTAAAAAAATAGTGAAAAAAACTCCAAGCAGAAAGACAAAAACTGGTTGATATCCGCTTAAAGACATGACAATAGTAATAGGCGCTAATAGTGTAGCGTAATCCCTGACCATATAAGCAAGAGCTGAAACCGCTTCAAAAATAATAGATAAAATAAAAATAAAACTTCCGTTTATTCGTATTGAATATAAAAAATCACCCAACAAGGTGGGTTTCGCAAGCAGTAAAAAAGCACCGCAGAAAAGAATACCAACATGGAACCAAAAAAATGAGACCGCGAAAGAATTCTCGATTGAAACATACTTAAAAAGAGTCTCCTGAACCGCTTGAAACATTGTAGCGAGAACCATAAAACCCAATACACCGTGTCTCATTCGAATTTTTCGTTCTTCCTCAAACTCTAACGACAAAATTAACGAACCACCTATAATTAATATACAAGCGATCACCTGAGTAATAATTAAAGTCTCACCGAGTACAAAATATGAAAAAATGAAACCAAAGACAGGTACGAGCAACGATAACGGCATCACGACACTCGTTTCGTCCTTATTGAGTGCCATTAAATAGAAGTATATTGACGCGGTTAACAAAATACCTCCCAGAATCTGAGTTCCAACCTGGAGCCAACTATTAAAGAGTTGTCCATGCACAAAAAAATATAGGATCGGCAACACCAGGATTGAAAATCCTGTTGAATAGACCATCAGCACATTTACAGATGACTTGTGGTGGGCTCTGGATAAAAGATACTTATCGGTATGGTTTACAAGTGCCCACAAAAGAGGTGGGATGATACCAACGACGAGCCATGACATAATAGGAATAATTATACCCTAGAAATAAACCCTTTCTACCTCAAACTATCCCTGCCATCACCCTCAATAGGTATCTCCCGACCCAAGAAAAGGGACTGTGCGCCAGTAACAACCTTCAAAAAGGTCTTAGCGGTCGCAAATATTTCACGTGTATTATTTCTAAAATATGACCCCTCAATATCTGCAGAAATACCATATGCATTAAGACCAATATTTCGTGCAGCATATATCGCTCGAGGAAGATGAAAACTCTGTGATACAACCAGCACATCTTCTACTCCAAAAATCTTATGAGCTCGATACATACTGTCGTATGTATTAAGACCGGCAAAATCCGTAAAAATATCCTCAGTTGGTACACCGCTATCGAGCAAATACTTTCGAATCGGCATGACTTCATTGTAGGTCGGGGCGCGATTGTCACCACTTACCAAAACTTTCTTTACCATACCCTTTTTGTACAAATCAAAGGCGGTTTTTGCCCGCTCTTCCAGCATGGGCGACAAGGTTCCGTCGCTATAGACACTCGCACCGAGTACTAGTGCAACCGGTGTGCTTGAACTAGATTTAAAAGGAGTTTGGGTCAGGTCTTTGATGATGTATTTTTGGCTATACGCAGAAACATACACATTGATAACCAAAACAGTCAAAAGTGCGAAAAGGACTGCAAACACTAAAAACTTACCGATCGAAATTTTGATCCGTGTGCACTTTTCGTCAGTTTGTTTTACC
Source organism: uncultured Candidatus Saccharibacteria bacterium (assembly GCA_964456405.1). Lineage (GTDB taxonomy): Bacteria > Patescibacteriota > Minisyncoccia > Phycocordibacterales > DATGWK01 > JAHFLV01. Next base: position 150,630 of record CAYVZB010000001.1, read on the forward strand.
CCCTCATCCAAAGACTCGGCCATAACAAAATCATACTATCATGGCCCGAGTATTGATTTTTTACAAAGATATTTTGAAATAAAGAGCCTCAAATCTGGCCTTAACCCTACATTTATCGAGCATAGTAACGACTTCTGTACAAATCAACCACAAGAAAGGCACCAACAGCCAGAATACCAACAGAGATTGTTTGAACCACAAAGCTTGTATGTGTAAAAGAGTGAGTCACAAAACCATATGCACTACCAAAATCTTCGGTAGAAGCAAAAAAATTGCGCATAACACTCAGGATTGATACAAACCAAAACATTCCGATCGACGACAGCAACAGCAAGCTTACGCTAAGGCCACGTGGACACAGGATTTTTCGAGCAAAAAACACGACATAAATCCGATACATCAAACTGTGCTTGTAATAATGACTAGGCATCTTTGATTTTTGAAACAGTTAGACGATTAAAATTTTTATCGACTTTTTTAAACTCCTCACGCGCTCGATGAAGACGAGTCCGAACCGCCCCAACTGTCACACCTTCTTCAAGGGCTATGTCTTCATGGCTCTTGCCTTCCAACATCACTTTTTTGAGCAATGAAGAGACCAGAACCGGTAACTTGGACACAACGAAAAGAAAATGTTCGATATTGCGCGTACGTTCAACATCCTCGGTTTCTCCAAATGATTGCAAGACATCTGGATCAACCGCAGAAACAAACTCTCTTTGCCTATTTTTCTTTTTAAGATACGAAAAACAAGTATTGAGAAGCACCCGATATGCCCAGGACTTGAAAGTTGCCCCATCCTGAGGATGAAACTTATTACCGTGAATGAAAATTTTCACGAATGTGTCCTGGACAATGTCTTCTGCCTCCTCACGATTCTTTACAATTGCCAATACTTTGTGCAAAAAGGGTTGCTCGTAGCGAGCAACGATTACTTCAAACGTATTTGGTCGAGAAAGCGAAAGACGAAGCACGTCTGCATCATTGAGGTGTTCAGGATTGATTAGATCTTTTGTTGCCATATATTCAACGATACACCTACTGCGTACCCGCGCGAACCGTTCCAAACGTCTATATGGGTCAACGGACTGGTCTTACCAGCCCGTCCGAATGGATTTGACCCCATTATTCTTAATTCGACCCTTCCCCTATGTAAACTGTGGTCGAGAAGAATTTGTTACAGAAATTAATGTTTGGAATGTCCAGCCAAACGATGGTACAACCAGCTCGATGTTCCGGGCAAGAGATTAAAAATAATTGCAATAGTAAATAAAATAATCGGCAAATATGTATTCCAGATACTCAAAACAACGGCAATCAGAGCAAAGAACACCGGCAAAAGAATCCTAATATATCCCCCACCAATCTGATCAACCGGCAATCTGACGGTTTTAATATCTGGGTTTCTTTCAATGTGTCGCCTCATAAAATACAAAGCGGCACCGATCAAAATAACATTTACTCCGTAAAAAATGATTGGTGCACGTAATCCAGGGTAACTGCTTAAAAATTTTGAGGAAAATGGAATGAGCGCGATCAAAATGAAAAAAATAGCATTGTAATTGGCAAGACCTGCGGTCAGATTCTTTGCATATGTTGAAACTATAAAGTGATGAGCTCGCCAGTAGGTAAAAAGAATCAGAAAACTTACGAAAAAAGCCAGAAAAAGTGGACTGGTGGCAACAATTCCATGCCATAGGGCGGTGTCGGAGGCGACTTCGACCAAAGGTACACGCAAATCGAGAATCAGCAATGTCATAATAATTGCAAAAATACCATCTGCAAGCTGATCGACTCGATATACTTTATTCATGGGATTGTTTTTGTTTCTCTAAATGCTCAAAAATCTGATTCAAAGTACGTTCCTGCCGTTCAAGATGCTCTAAAATCGCCTCGATCTCTCGTTCAGCCTTGAGATTTATTTCAAAATCATTTTCAGCGCGAGCTTCGGCGTGTCTGTCTTGCAGATTTTGTCCAACCATAATAATTGGCAAGAAAATAAGCTGTAAAAAGTTAGAAAGAAAAAGCCACAACACAAAAGCCGGAAACGGGTCAAAACGCCATTCAACGGGACCAAATGTGTTCCAGAGAAGCCAAAAAACTGTCCAAAATGTAACCAAGAAAAAGAACCCCATGCTCCCCACTTGGTTAGTAATGAAAAGCGCCAATGTGTCGATTCGTGAGAGCTTCTTCTTGTGCTCAGTATTTACGTCCTTAACTGGTTTTCGAAGTTTTTTTAATTCTTCAAGAGTGTGCATATTGGAAAAACATAACTATTTATATAGTGATATTCTACCACGACGCCTTGGAACTATTTTTACTTTTCTTCAAAATCCAAGCAGACTGAATTAAGACAATACCTCTTACCTGTTTGTGTTGGACCGTCATCAAAAACATGACCCAAGTGTGAACCACATCGTGAACATAGCACTTCTGTTCGTTCCATACCGTATTTTTTATCGTGTTCAAACTTCACGGCACCCGGCAGTGCTTGATCAAAAGAAGGCCAGCCCGTTCCAGAATCAAATTTTGTCTCTGAGCTAAACAATTCCTGTCCACAGGCAACGCATTGGTACTTTCCACTTCGATTTTCCTTGAGCAGCGCACCAGTAAATGGTGCTTCGGTACCCTTTTCGCGCAAAATACTATATTGCTCGGGAGTTAACTTTTCCTTCCAGCCCTCCTCAGAGTTTGGCATTGAATCTTTATTCATGAGTTTTGAGTAAGTCAGCAAACTTCTGCTGAACCTTTTCTAATTTAGGATTAATAACAAGTTCGCAATACGGCTGATTTTGATTCCGTGCATAGTAGTCCATATGATAACTTTCTGCTGGGAAAAATTCTTTCAGTGGTGTAATTTCGGTCACGATCGGCTTACCGAGCTGTGATGAAGCGTTAATCTCTGCAATGAATTTTTCAGCAGAATCCTTTTGAGCTTGATCAGTATAGAAAATTACAGAACGATACTGAGTACCAACATCGTTGCCCTGCCGATTAAGCGTTGTCGGGTCATGCGAAGCAAAAAATACCGTGAGCAAATCTTCGAATGAAATCTGCGTCGGATCGTATTTGATCTCAATTACTTCCGCATGCCCAGAATCACCATTTGAAACCTGGTCATAAGTTGGTTTACTGTCACCACCTGAATATCCTGGGGTAACACTTTCTACACCCCGAAGCATTTTGAACACCGCTTCTGTACACCAAAAACACCCTCCACCCAAAACCGCAGTTTTTAATTCTTTATTCACGTATATATATTAACCCTTGATAAACACGTCAAAGTTTTCAAGATCATCATTCGGACCAGCTGGGATCAAATTTAATTGTACCGGTAAACCATTCCATGTAGCACTAACCACAACATCTTCTGAGGCCGTAAACTCCATCTTAAATCGAGCGGATGTAATAACCTGAGCACAGACATCGCCAGTGTTTTTTGTGCTAAACGCTATTGTTGCCTGTTTTGGACTTGTGCCAGTCACAGAAACGTTTTGAGAAAGAATGTCGCATGGAGTTGGAACATCTGCCTGACCGGCAATAATATGTGTTCCATTTTTATACTGATGGACTGCGGTAATAATTCTTTTTTCTTCTACGGTTTGTGTCGGTATTTTTTGTTGACTATCGATGACTTGAGCCTTTTGAGACGTACCAAACTGCCAATACATCGTAAAGGCAAGAATTGCCACGATACAAATTGCGAAAATAGCGATACCGATTCTATTGTTCATATATTTTTGATTAGCTCTTAATCAGTATATAAGACGAACAAACCAACTGATCATTTACAAGCATTACCCGAAAATCCCCATGAGCATGAGCACTGCACCAAGCAACCCGAGGTTTTTAAGGAAATTGATCTTATGCGTCGCTTTGGTTGCAGGGTCAGTCATTTTCCAAAACGGATGCATTTTAAACGTCACCGGCACCAAAAAAATTACAAGAAACCAAAGTGCAATAAGTACATGAAACTGAAAGATCAAACCGAGTCCACCCAGCGTAAGCAACAAGCCAGTAACAAGAATCGCAATCTCCGCCTGTGGCACACCCATCGCTTTTGCATAGGCAACCATACCACTACGACGCACAAAATGCTGAATTCCGTTATAAAGAAAATATCCTCCAAACAAGATCAAACCGATCCAATAAAATATTTCGTAGAGTTCCATAGTGATTCGTTAGGAGTAATACCAGTTATTATAACCAATCAAAAATCCCACACTATGTGGGATTTTTGATTTTTGTGTTCTATTTTTATTTCTTTGGACGCATCATGCATCGAACGCACATTTTCTGACCAGCACGAGTTTTAATGTATTTACCATTGCAAGAAGAGCAGACCAAAAGCGCTGAACGACGTGGTCGCTCAACCCAAACACCCGGCGTAGAAAACGCCTTTTTATTTTGATTTTTTACGAATGCTTTGAATTCTGCTTCCATGTTTTTATTGATGCAACGGCTTCAAAACCACCCTTTTTCAAGGTTTTCCTTAAAAAATGAGTAGCACGTGTGAGGCACTGTTACGACAATATACTAAACTATATTGGTTATTTTGTCAATAGCCATTTCCTGTACAAAAAGATATTGTTTTATTGAATCGATCTTTCACACAAACCACAAAACTGAGGAGTTTACCTTGAATTTACAAGAACAGATCAAATCAGTAGACGGGCTTTTCGGCCCACGCAACAGGTTATATATCAGAGACAAAAGCACCTACTTCAACTATCTGTTAGACAATGCACGAATGCTGATCAAGGTCCTGAGGAAGGGGCCATCTGCCAAGAAAGAAGACTATTGCGACGTGCTCACAAATACGTTTGGTTGGAGTTGCGCATTGGCGTACAGCTTTGGCGAGCTCCCGATCGTTGAGGCAATATGCATCAAGTACCCGATAACTGGATGCTCGTACTGCGGCAAAAAGATCTGCAATTGCACACTCAACCGAGCACCTGGCGAGGCCAAGGTTGTGAATGCACATTTCGAGCAATTGGCCTGGACCATGACTCAGTTCATAAGGCACATCGACAATACGTACGGCGAGAGCAATCGGAAGAACGGTCTACAAGCCGCCGTGATGCGCCTAATCGAAGAGATTCTTGAAATCCAAAGAACGCTCTTTGTAGACTACCGTGAACCAGGACTCACACCAGAAGAACTCAAGAAACGTATTGCGAGCGAATTTGCAGACACATTCTGTTGGATCTTTGCAATAGCGTCCCTCTGTGATATCGACCTGCAACAGTGGGTCGAGGAGCGATACTGCAAAGCCCACAGTGGCTGTGGAAAACGGCCATGTGTTTGTGGCGAAGTTGATTGGAGCAAGCAAGATATTGCAAAAAGTGTAACTGTAAAGTAATGACCACCACCCCTCCGTAGGGGTGGTTTTTCTTTGTCTTGCGAAAACTTAGCAAAGGTAGATTGGGGAAAATTTTGGTACGAAAAAGGGGCCCCAATAGGTGCCCCTTTCTTACAAATCCTACGCAACCAAGTTTTACTGCGGGTTCTGTTATCGCAGAACAAGCAGTGCACAGATGATCACGAACCCGAGAACGAGTGGAGTGACGATGAAGCCCCTTACCAACCTCCTGCCATTGTTCATGTGTGCCTCTCCTTGCGTAACGACGTACTTCCCCACAGAAAACCATAGCACGGAGTTTAAGTACCGTCAAATCTTGAATTTCAGCGTTATTTCTTTGGGACTTTTATCTCAATAGAAAGCTCTTTGAGCTGGGCAGGATCCACTTCTGCCGGAGACTCCATCATTAGGTCTCTGCCTTCACCTGTTTTTGCAAACGCAATGATTTCCCTGATGTTTGGTTCGTTTTGAAGAATCATCATAAGCCGATCGAAACCCCATGCAATACCACCATGTGGCGGTGTTCCCGAAGCGAGCGCTTTGATCATATGCCCAAAATTCTTTTCGATCCGAGCATCTTCGTACCCCATAACCTCAAAAACCTTTTTTAGTGCTTCTGGTCGATGATTCCTGATACTACCACCAGCAATTTCGTAACCGTTAAGGGCAATGTCGTACTGGGTTGTGAGAATATGCTCAATCCCCTTCTTTTCCAAAAGATCATTCATGAATTCCGGCTTTGGTGCAGAAAATGGATTGTGTGTGAATGTCCAACCACCTTCCTCGGTTTTTTCAAAGAATGGAAAATCGATCACCCAGCAAAATGCCAGTAGGTTTGGATCATTCTTATCTGTTCGAATGTCTGGTTTATCGTTACCGTATTTTTCCATTGCCTCTTTATACGTAAGGCGTGGAAATGGAATCTGTTGAATCTTCTTTTCTGGATACAGCGTTTGAACAAGAGCAATCACTGCCTTTTCATTCATCGCCATCACATCTTCCTGAGTCACAAAGCTCATTTCAAGATCAATTTGTGTAAATTCTGGCTGACGATCACCGCGTGTATCTTCATCACGGAAACAGCGAGCTACTTGGAAGTAGCGATCAACGCCCGCAGACATAAGAAGTTGCTTATACTGTTGTGGCGACTGTGGAAGTGCGTAAAACTTACCTTTCTCGAGTCTCGACGGAACGATATAGTCTCGTGAACCCTCCGGAGTTGATTTGGTCATCATCGGAGTTTCAACTTCGATAAAACCTTCATTGGTCAAAAACTGACGGATGAACATCGTCGCCTTGTGGCGATTGCGAATGTTTTTTTGCATTCGTGGTCGGCGAAGGTCAATGTAACGATATCGAAGTCTAGATTCTTCTCCGATTTCCCTTCCGTCTGACGTTACATCAAATGGTGGTGTTTCTGCACTGTTCAAAACAGTAACGGAAAGCATTTCAATCTCTACCGCACCGTTATGTTCATCTTTGTTGACCATCTTTTCAGGCCGCGCATTCACCTTTCCTGTCACTTCTAAAACCCATTCTGTTCGAACAGTGCTTGCAAGCGCATGAGCGTCTTTATTATTCGGCAGTGCAACCATTTGGACCTTGCCTGTATGGTCCCGAAGATCAATAAAAATAAGTTTGCCGTGATCACGTCGAATATCCACCCAACCTTTTATGGTTACTTCCTTTCCCACTGAATCCTTGAGTTCTTTTATAAGTGTTCGCATATAAGTAATCGGAGAAATATTTCTTTTTGCCTCAAACGTTTGCTCCACGGCTGTCGTGCAAAAGAAAACGCCCCTCCGAATTCATTATTTCTAATAAACTCGCAGGGGCGATTTCGGCGTCGCCTTCACTCAGAAGAGCTTTGGCTAACGAAACGCGGTGCCACCCTGTTTTTTACTTAATTGCTGCGTTCGTCGCAGTCCGGAAGAGTCTACTGTGACCCAACATTGGATTAGGTCTTTTCTTTCTTCGCCTCACCGGTGTCAGCCGGGTCATTGGTAGGTTAATAATATGATTTAAGATGAAAAATGCAAACCCATTGACCAAACCACAAAAAGATATTATGGTATCTTGGGTTGGAACATTACAGCAACAAAGGAGACTCGGATGACGAATGGAGCAAGCACCGTAGCAGGGCCGACAACGAGGATCGTGGAGCTAACACAAGCGGTTAGCCTCCTCAGACGCGCAGTGAAAGGGATGCACCTGTTGAATTCAACTGAGGACTCCCTGCAACGCGGAATGAGGGTCACCTTGGTGGGCGAGCCCGAAATGATGACACACGGGAAGAGGAACCGTAAGGCCATCAAGGTCCAAACCAAGATCGACCCAAGGGGCGAGGACACCTATGTCTTCGTGGATGAGCTTCATGTGGTCGAAGAACTCGCCGCGAAGCCAGAATCTCAGGCACGAGACGGCATCGCCAAGAAGCGTCCGAGCGAGAAGAACCGAGCGAAGCAGTCGGCATAATGCTGCTGCCCAGCAAAACACCGCGTCAGCCATCAGGCGAGACGCGGTTTTTTCTTTACCCTTACTTCATAAAGGAAGAGATTGACTAAACCATAAAAATATTTAAAATCTGTGGCGGAATCGAACATTCACCAACTACAGGAGGATCCAATGTCCCAAACGACTGAGCACCAGGCGACTGAATCCAGAACAGATCAGATCACACTCAAAAAGAATGTGCGGACTTTCGAGAAGCAGGAAGTTCAGAACCCCCACCATCAGTTTCCAACCTTGATTCGAAAGGACAAACCAATCGAAGAAGGTCAAAGCGTCACCCTTGGTCCTATTGAGCAGGTACTCTTTGACCACAGGATCAAGCAGGCTCGAGAAGTGACCAACATCCCCGGCACGTTTGTTCTGGTGGAGGAGATCGTCTACACCCTTCAGGATGCGAGCCTCGCACTTCTGCATCGCTTCATCCAGGTCGTGCCGAGGCAAGGGTGCCCAACCTGCAACAACACGGGGTACTACCAAAGAGAACTCGACGACACTGGACGAGCCGTCTCCGAGAAATGCGAGTGTAATGACCCGCAGATCGGTAAGCCATCACTGGCAGACCTCGCGCTCATCGCCAACGTCGAACAGGCGCTTGGAATTCCGAGTTCGTGACAGTGTAGTGAGAATCTACACGACCGCGTCACTACAAAGTGGCGCGGTTTTTCTTTATAACAAAATCAGGTCCTAAAATAACTACTTCACAGCCTTTCTTGCCCTTGCTCTGTCTTGTTCAGTTAAAAGTTGTTTTCGAAGACGAACGCTCTTTGGAGTAATTTCGAGATATTCATCAGAAGACATAATTTCAAGTCCGCGACCAATGGTGATTTCAAGCGGTGGCACAAGGTCAACCGCCTCATCGGATCCTGATGCTCGCATGTTTGTAAGTTGTTTACCCTTTGTTGGATTCACATACATTTCTTCACCCTTCGAGGTGTTACCAATAACCATGCCCTCGTAGACATCAGTTGCGGGGCCAATATAGAGTTCGCCTCGATCTTGTAAATTCCAAAGTGAAAAACCAAGTGCCTTTCCAGACGCCATAGAAACCATAGCACCAACATGTCGCTTCCGAATTTCACCAGCATATGGTTTGAAACCAATCACACGGGAAGAAAAAATCCCCTCACCTTTTGTATCGATAACAAATTGATTTTTGAAACCCAAAATACCGCGAGTTGGACCCTCAAATAAAAGCCGAACGGAGTCACCGTGAGCAGTGAGATTTGTCATAACAAAAGCACGGGCACCAAGTCGGTCGATAACAGTTCCTTGATACTGACTCGGAATATCAATAACCACCTCTTCGTACGGTTCAGTTTTTTCTCCGTTCACTTCATGAATGATAACCTCTGGTTCTGAAACCTGAAGTTCAAAACCTGCCCGACGCATGTTTTCCAAAAGAATTTCTACGTGAAGTTCTCCTCGCGCAAGAATTCGAAACGAATCACCGGAATTGAATTCGACTTTAAGGCCAACGTTAACTTCAAGTTCGCGTTCAAGATAGTCACGGATCTGTCGTGATGTAACAAACTTTCCTTCCTTACCAGCAAAAGGCGAATTATTCACCAAAAAGTTAAGAGCGATTGTCGGCTCATCGATTGCAATCGCTGGAAGGGGTTTTGCATTTTCGTCAGTTGTAATGGTGTCACCAATGAAAATATCAGGGATACCCGCAATCATCGCGATGTCACCCGGAAAAACTTCATTCACCTCTTTTTTATCCAATCCCTCAAAGGTGAAAAGCTTTGTAACTTTTGCTGTTTTTGTCGTACCGTCAGGCTTTTTAACAAAGACGTTTTGATTTGGCTTCAATATACCTTCGTACATACGGCCAATAGCTAGACGACCAATAAAGTTGTCATACCCGAGGTTGAATGGTTGAAATAGCAAAGGTTTTGCATTGAGATCGGGATTTGAAGCCGGCGCAACTTTTTCCAAAATTACATCGAGAAGTGGGTTGAGGTTTGGTGCCATTTCATCGGAGACGTTTCTTTTTGCGGTTCCATCACGACCAATTGCATAGACGACTGGAAAATCAGCTTGTTCATTGCTTGCACCAAGCTCAAGGAATAGACCAAGAACGTCTTCTTCGGTTCGAGCTATATCAGCAGCTTTTTTATCAATTTTGTTGATGACAACAATAGGCCTGAGACCAAGTTCAAGAGATTTTTTCAACACGAAACGAGTTTGAGGCATCGGACCTTCCTGCGCGTCGACAACCAGAAGCACAGAGTCGATCGAACGAAGCACACGCTCTACCTCTGAACCGAAGTCGGCATGACCGGGAGTATCTACGATGTTGATCTTTGTGCCTTTATAAAAAATTGAGGTATTTTTTGCATAGATAGTGATACCACGCTCTCGTTCAAGGTCGTTTGAATCCATCGAAGTCCCCTCTTCGATTTTTGAATTTTGACGCATCATTGCATCGGTCAAAGTGGTTTTGCCGTGATCGACGTGAGCAATGATTGCAATATTACGAATTTCCATAATTTCTTGAGGCTGAATAAAAAAACGACCCGAGGCCGAAGTTCAAAAAGAATAACATTGTTTTTATGTACAATCAAGTCTCTAGACAAAGAAAAACCGCCCTTACGCTTGGCTCCTACGGAGCTACGCGGGACAGGCGGTTTTTCTTTTAAGCTTACGCTCGAGCTACGTTTGTAGCTGCTGGGCCCTTTTCACCGTCAACAACTTCAAAAGTGACTTCATCGCCAACTTTTAGTTCATCGTAGGTAACGCCCTTAAGTTCTTTCGCATGAAAGAAAAGGTCCTTTGCTTCGCCTTCGCGAGAAATGAAACCAAATCCTTTATCCGTAAGAGTTTTGATCTTGCCGTTCATAAGATAATTTATATAGAAATAGAAATTCGTAGAAATTCGACCGGTGCCTAAGCACAGCTCTATTGTATACATTCAAACCGATTTTGACCAGCTATTCGCTTTAAAACAAATTATTCCTCTCTGTGCACAACATTTCAGCGCCAGACTAAAAAAGAGATAGAATAAACACACTGAACCTTTTAAAAATACATGGGAACTAAGAAACTATTAAGCTGGGTCGGAGTAACCATTGTCATTATTCTTGCAATTATTATTGCAGTTAATCTCTTTGCTATTGCCGTATCAAGAAGTCCGTTTACAAAAAACATGACGGCTCAAAAAGCCCAAGTTACAAGACCACAATCAAACCCAATTCAGCGGGTCCAGTTCAAACAATACAGCGCACCAGCAAACCTTACCGTGTATTAAGAGCCACAATTACAAAGCACAACCGAGCCATTAGTTAACCTTAAGAGTATTCGCCATACGGTCAACAAAACGTAACGGTTTGAGTTCAGTTTGTTGTGATCGACACTCTGTGGCCTTTGGTTCATCATAATTTCCACATTGCGGATATCTAAGACTAAAGGCAAAAACGGCAGTTTTATTTTCAAATGAAAACGCATACGAATATGAAGTGTAAATACTTCCAGCTGCACCCTCGGACTGTTTCGTCACGCAGTATGCGCGATCATCGATAGTTTCTTGAGTAATAATTCCCACCTGAGTTGTTTCGCTTCCCACTTCTGTGCAGGTAAATGGAGTACTAAGAATCTTAACCTTGGGTGGCCACTCGACTTCGTGGAGATACGTAAGGGCAATGGTTTTAGGGTACTCAAAAGAAACACCCTGACCAACGTCTGTTGAATGGATCCAGACATCAACATCAGAATCATCCTGCACAGGACACGCTTCAAACTCACAATGCGGTCCAGTCCTACCAACCGCCGTTCCATCGGGACATATTTTTGCTTCGAGGGTGCAGGCAACCGGTTCAACCGGGCCTTCAGCATGCTTCTTCCAAACTGAAAGAGTTGCACCAACAAGCAAAAGAACGATCACCGCCACAACAATTTTTGATACTAATGAAGTCATTGTTTTTTACATACTACAACTCTATCTTTGAAAACTGGTAAACACCGATACAGACTATAACGATTGAGAAACCAATAATTACAGAAAGGCTCAGCCAGGGAGAAAAGACATGAACGCCATTTAAAGCATACCGCATTCCGTCGACACCGTAGGACAATGGATTTATCTTTGTAATGACCTCAAGGAATTTGGGTAAACCAATAAGTGGAAAGAGTGCACCAGAAAGATAAAACAACGGTTGAATCACGAAATTAATAATGAGTGGAAATCCCTGCATGTCTTCAAGTCGTGCAGCGATTGCTGTCCCCGTGGCAGAAAAAAGAAAAGCGATGAGAACAAGAAACACACAAGCCACAGGTAATAATCCAAGATCAACAGGTCTGAATCCGACAACAAGAGTGATGAGAAATACCAAAAGGCCCTGAATGATTGCCACTGTTGCCCCGCCTAATGTTTTACCGATAAAAATTTCCCATCTCGATATTGGAGCGACAAAAGTTTCTTTAAGAAAGCCAAACTGTTTATCCCAAATAATTTCCATTCCGGTAAACATCGAGGTAAAAAGTACGGTCATGGCGATAATGCCCGGTGCAACAAACTGGATATAACTTCCCCCACCGGCTTTGGCATAAATAGGACTGAGGCCAAAGCCAAAGGCAAGGAGGAAAATTATCGGTTGGCCAAGAGCACCGATAATGTTGGCTTTCTTTCTGATAAATCTTTTTAATTGTCGTAACCAAAGAATATAAATTGCCTGCATATATTTATTTCATCATCTTACGTGAAGTTCGCATGGTGTCTTTACTAAAATTAACTGACTCGGCTCGAATCTGATGACCAGTAAGCTCAATAAACGAGTCTTCGAGATTATCTGTACCAGCTTTTTGATTAATTTCCGCTGCACTACCTTGGGCGATTAATTTGCCATGATCAATAATTGCGATTTGAGTGCTGTATCTTTCTACTTCTTCCATGTGATGTGTCGTAAAGAAAATAGTTACATGCTCCTGTTCGTTGAGGTTTTGGATATACGTCCAAATATGGTTACGCGTCTGAGGATCGAGACCAATTGTTGGTTCATCGAGAAACAAGACTGTCGGCGTGTGGAGCAAACCACGTGCAATTTCGAGCCGGCGCTTCATACCACCAGAAAAACTCTTCACGAAACTGTCTTTTCTGTCCCACAACTCAACCAATTTTAGAAGTTTTTCAATTCTTTCGTTGTACACGCCTTTTTTAATACCGTATAAAATCGCGTGGAACTGCATGTTTTCGTATGCCGTAAGCTCGTTATCCAAGCTTGGATCCTGAAATACGATTCCAAATGACTGACGTGTCTGACCAGGATTTTCTTTTACATCATGTCCGTTCAGAAAAATCTCACCACTGGTTGGATGAAGAATTGTCGTAAGCATTTTTATTGTCGTGCTTTTGCCTGCGCCGTTTGGACCGAGAAAAGCAAAAACTTCTCCCTTATTCACCCTAAGTGACACATTGTCGACTGCAGTAAATTCTCCGAATTTTTTAGTAACGTTCTTAATTTCAATCATAAATATCGATTGTACTCTTTTTGAGATAAAAAAACAGCACACATAAAATGTTTTTTAACGTCCAAACAAACTATCTGTACTTTTCAACAACCGCCTTCACTCCGGCCAGGTTTTCATTAAATTCAATTCCTTCGTGAGTTTTGAGTTCAACCGTAATTGCAGGAATATTGATCGAAGCAAGCCAGTCCTCGGCCGCGCCAGTCACAACATATGCATCAAATGTTGGAATCGCAGGATAACCACCTGCCTGAGCATATGTTTCCATGAGTATTCGGGTTGATGTTGCAAGACCATTTTCACACTGAGATGCATAGACCGCACCAGCCTGACTGTGCCAGAGGACAACAGCTTCAGGTTTTACTTTTGCTACAAAATCTCGAAATGCTGCAGCCTCTGGCTCGGAGAAAACAGACGTGCCGGCGCTTACTTTTTTGCTTTGCCATATACTTTCTGGCTGCCATTTGCAGTCAAAATTTCTATTGAGGTCAACAGCGTTGGCATTGAATCGTCCTGGCGCTGACTGTTCTTTGGTCTGAGTTACATCGGCAGCAGTAAACTTCCCTTCTTTACCGACAACCTTGAACACACCATCGGGATTAAGTGCAGGAATAATCACAAGAGAAATGTTTTCTGGAATGAGTTTTGGATTGGCGTTGAAATAATCAATCATCTGATAGGCAAGGACAACGCTATTCCATTCGTATCCGCCATGAATTCCTCCGACAAACACAAGATTTTTGTCACCATTTCCGTATGTGTACGCTTCAATATTTCTACCTTCAACGGATTTTCCAATAACCTCAACTCGTGGACCGACAACTTCGACAGGAGCTGGTTGTGGTGGAGCTTTTTTCGGAAAAAAGAAATAAAAAAACAAACCGCCAGCGGCAAAACAAAGAACGACCGCTATGACAAGTTTGCTTTTTGTAATCTGCATTATTATTGAGTAACTTCTTTTGCCTTCATTGCGTCACCATCATCTTCCTTCATCATTGCATCACCTGGTTTAGTCATGGCATCACCAGCGCCGTATAGTTTGAAGAGAGCCTCAATTCCTGCTTTATTTTTGCTCCATTCTGGATCTGTGTGATTTGTAAGAAGAACGCTGATAGCAGGAATATTGTTCTTAGCAAGCCAGTTAACCATGTCACCCGTAATTTCGTAGAAGTTGAATGTTTGATGAGCTGGATAACCTGCAGCTTTTGCAAATGTCTGAGTGAGAGTGTTTGTTTCAGGAAGCACACCATTATGACAACTTGAAGCAAATACACCACCCGCAGAGCTATACCAAACAACGACGGCGGCTGGATCATTGGATTCAATGTAATTCTTCATTGCCAAACTTTCTGGTTCTGAGAATGCAGCTGTACCACCGCTTACAGTTTTGTTTTGCCATGTACCCTGAGCTTTCCAATCACATTCAAAGTTTCGATTAAGGTCTACATTATTTGCGTTAAAGCGACCAGGAACGGTTGCATCTGTTCCCTTTGGAACATCCGCTGCAGTGAATTTGTCTGTAGTGCCTACTATTTTGAAAAGACCATCGGGATTAAGCACAGGAATAACTGTTACTTTGAGATTAGTTGGAACAACAGCTGGATTTGCTTTCAAATAGTCAATCAATTCATGAGCTACAAGTGTTGTATTCCATTCGTATCCTCCATGAATTCCTCCAACAAACACAAGCTCTTTGTCACCAGAACCAAAGTGATATGCAGTAATGTCACGGCCTTCTACAGACTTACCAATACTTTCTTGGTCTTTATTTACGGGAACCTGTGGAGTTGTAGTCGGAACCGTTGTGACAGGACCACTGTCTACCGGTGCAGGTTTAGAATTTCGGATAAAGAAGAAAAAACCAACGCCAACCAAAATAATGATAATTACTACCGCAATGATTAATTTTTTCATGCAGACATTTTACCATAGGCCCGAAGACGCAAATTCAGTCGAAAACACTCTTGACTAAAGAGCAAGTTTGGGTGGTTTTGCCCTGTATTACCTATCTTGAAACGAGATAATAGACGAGCAAAAGTAGTCCAAGCCACCATCCCATATCTGAGACAACAAAACTCAAGAAAATCTTTCTTTGCCAGGATGCTGGAAGAAGCTCTGCAGAGCGCCCTTCCTTTTCACGTTTTAATAAAAATGGACTAACCCTAAAAGACAAGAAAATACCATTTAGTATTAGGATAAAAGCGATTATTGCATGAGCAAGTGGAATACCAGAAAGACTTTCTGCTCGGTAAAACAAAATTCCACCAACGATCGCAAGAAATATTCCCAACCAAATCAGGGGTTTGGTGACCTTGTGTGTTCGGGTAGTTGCCTCAGTCCAATATGCAGATTTTCTACCGAGAAAACCATGGAGGTCTATGACCGTTACTGCACCAAGACCAATAACGAATCCGGCAAGAAAGAGGAAGAGTCCAAGAAAATCTAAAAAATTAATTGAGAATCCAGATTCCATAGTTTAAGTATGCAGCAAAACTAACCCAAACAATATATGGCACCAGCAACCAGGCAGTAATTTTCGATATTCTAAAGAACAACACGGTAGTGATCAAAATTGAAACCCACAAAAGTAAAATTTCAATAAACGCCAAGCCCGGATTCCTTGCACCAAAGAAAATAATTGACCACAAAGTGTTCAAAACTAACTGAACACCAAATACCAACATTGCGATTTTAATATCTTTTCTATCAAAGCCCCGCTTCCACACAAGAAAGAGGCCAATTCCCATTAAAATATACAGAACGGTCCACACGGGGCTAAATACCCAAGAAGGAGGATTGAGCGCGGGCTTGTTCAAATATACGTACCAATTCTCTATCGAAGAAAAAGTAAAGAAAGATCCAACAAACCCAGCGAGAAGCGGAGCTGTGATGGAAACGGCAAATTTTAAAAAATTATTTAGTTTGGGCATAATCGGAAACTAAAACACATTTATTATAGTAGCACCCAAACGCATGACGGTGATCAATCCACTTCAATATATTCTGATCCACTACTTCTAATTGATACTCCCTTTCGCAAATTAACCCGCTTCAATTCCTGCCGTATTTTCTTATACTCTGGAATCGTCTTTGCAACCAAAGTCCAGAACTTTGCTGAGTGATTGAACTCTCCGATATGACACAGTTCGTGGACGATAATGTAATCTGCTTGATGTGGTGAAAGTCGTGCTAGTTTGTAGCTGAAATTTAAATTGCCTTTTGCCGAACATGAACCCCAGCGAGTCCGCTGATTCTTAATCCGAACAGAATTATATTTGAAATTGTAGAATTGATTAAAATATTCGAGTCTGGAATTTACGAGGGCTCGAGCAGCAGATCTATATTTTAGATAATCCCTTCGGCCTGTTTGTGTACGTCTTGTTCGTCTTTTGACTCGTTTTCTTAATCTGAGTTTTTTGAAGAAGGGGTGCATTGTTATTTCGCACATTATAAAACAAAAAACTACTGACAAAGCGAGGTTAAAGAAATTCTAAAGTTTTTATGAAGTTTGATCTTGAATATCAAGAATAATTTTTGCATCCTCCAATAATGCTTTTGTGACGCTTAAATTCCAAGCTCTCATAGTGCTGTGCCACCTTTTATGCTTTAAAAAAGTTTCCCAATCTAATTCTAAAATTCTTTTAGGTCTATAATTTTTATACAACTGAACAATGATCACATATTCAAATTTCTTTTCTGGAACACCTTCATCATCTTTTTCTCCGACACCATAAAAGACCCCTGTTGTGTTACCTGGCTCACTTACAGTTTTAATACTATATCTTTCCCCCTTTCTACTCAGTGCATCTACGTTTTGAGTACCCTCAGGTGCAGCTTGCAGATTAGGTAGACCACTAATTGAGTTATATGTTTCTATTGCTAAAAATTCTCCTCGCTCACCAACAATGTTGTTTGTGCGCACCAAACCTCTTTTCTTTAGCGCTTGTTGAATATCAGAATATCCAAGCCACAACTCCTCATTATTTAATTCTTCTAAATTTATCTTCTTCATGAATTTATGTGCAATTTATGATTCAGAAGATACATGTTTACCTTCTTGGCTATACGTCTTATATCCTCTAGATCAGGAAATTTCGATAAACCATTCATTAACTCAACAATTACATCAATAGTTATATACTCTAGACCTTTATTCTTAAAGAACGGGTTTATCTTAGTCAGACTAACCAAGTCATTATTATCTAAAATTATTTCTTTTGAATTCTTTTTAAGAAAAAGATTATTTGCTTTTATTAAATCGTGACCTACTTTGTTTTTAAGTTTATCATTTGCAACTTTTGAATTATCAGCACTTAGTATCGACGCTTTTAACCCTAATTCAATTGAAGCACAGTAGAGAAAATACTTGAGTGTCGGCATATCATCTTCCTTATACGATTCCGTGGCTTTAAAAAGTCCATTAGACATCCTTGCGAGTGCGTAAGGTGTAAAATTTACTTTCAACGTATCTGCTTTTAGAGTTATGTGTTTATTCATAAAACAACTCTCTCCGGAGTCGGAACCTGTCTCAACCTAGCTGCCGGACTTGGAATCGAACCAAGATAAAGAGATCCAAAGTCTCTTGTCCTACCTTTAGACGATCCGGCAATAGAGGGATTATACAAGAAAGACCAACATTGACAAAAAGATTTTTTTGAATATCATTAAGTGCACAATGGGCTTCGGCCTCCGAGATTCCCCGCCTTACGGCGGGGTTTCGTTTTATATTAGATTTCGTAATTGTTCTTTAATCTTCTTGAATTCATCCTCTGATATTGTCCTCATCTTTTTTATCAAACGTCTGCTACTTACAAGTCTCAACTGGGTCAAAATAACGGTTTGATTGCCACTATCATTTTTAACAGCAAAGTTATATGGGTTGTTTTTAACTTTTGACGATATCGACACAATCCACAAAACATCCTTATTAAATTTTCTCAAAATTAAAACCGGTCTTTGATAATCATCGTTCTTTCCATCCTGTTCCTGGCCAATATTTATCCCAAGACTACACCACCAAACTTCCCTTTCATTAAAGAACGGTATTGTTTTGTTTGAATAATGTATTTCTTTCTTCTTTATACCCCACCCCTCAAAATCCTTGTCCATTCAGCAAGAATTATCAAAACGAGTTCAAGAATAAATTAATTATTCCTTATTTCCGGCAATCTTCATCAATGCCAACTCAAGTGGTAATTGAGGGATAAATGCTCGGCCGATCAACTGACTTGCTCTCAAAAGTTCGAGAAGTGTTTCAAAAGAAATGTTTTTGTTTTTCTCCTTTGCGAGTTTGTTCAAGTATTCAAAGTCTTCTGCTGATACTCGCTCCTGTATAGACGCCACCATGTCTGGAGCATGAGTAATGAGCAGAACAAATCGAAGTTTCTCCAAAACCAGCTTCGAGAAAATCACCATATCGATATTTTGCTCTGCCGCTGAGTGAAGGGCTTTGATTCCCTTTTCTGCTTTTCCGGCAGCAATTGCATCGATAAACTCATTCACAATACTGTTTCGTGGTGCGCCGGTTACTATTTCAACTTCTTCTCTAGAGATTTTCTTATCCCTTGAAGCAGAAATAACTTTTTGCAAAATTCCATGGGTATCACGGAATGATCCATCACCAAGAATCGCAATCAAATCCCCCGCTGCTGGCTCGAGAGTAAATCCTTCTTTCTTGGCGGTTACAAGTGTCGCTTCGCGGAGCATTGCTTGGTTCGGCTTCTTGAATGTAAATGTCTGACAACGAGACACAACCGTCTCTGGAAGTTTTTCTATTTCTGTCGTTGCAAGAATAAAGACTGCGTGTGAAGGTGGTTCTTCGAGAGTCTTCAAAAGCGCATTGAATGCTTCTTTTGTAAGCATGTGCACTTCGTCGATGATGTAGACCTTGTACTTCGACTCGAATGGCAATGTATTTACACCTTCACGGATTTCACGAATGTCGTCGATACCACGGTTTGACGCTGCGTCCATTTCATACAAATCTTGCGGAGATGTGCCAATTTCCTGAGCAAAAATTCGAGCTACAGACGTCTTACCCGTGCCACGTGTACCAGCAAAGAGATACGAATGAGAAATATTTCCGAGCTTAATTGAGTTCTCCAAAACCTTCACCACATGATCCTGACCAATCACGTCCTTAAATGTATGCGGACGATATTTCCGGTAAAGCGCAATGTGAGAGTCTTTTTCTTTCATGAACACAAGTATATCAAACGTATGTAATTCTCTGTAATAAATAAGCCCCGCCGGTATCGGCGGGGCCAAGGCTGTCTCAGATGACAGGTGTCTGGTCTTGGCGGTCAGCCGTTGTCGATCTCTCGACCTGGGCTACCTCCGCCTTCGGTCCACCGCTTGTTGTCGATTTCATCGACGCGGTGACCGTTGTCAACTTCGCTCGTGGGACCACGAATCCTGCACCTTGAGCGCGTACTGCGAATCATGGGCGCACCTCCATTCTTGAGAAACCTCTGTCGTGGCTTGTGTATACAAACATCAAGCAATCACTATACAAATCTAGCACGAACCCGCATGAGGTCAATGCTTTTGCAAACAAAAGAAAAGGCCCCGCTGCTACAAGCAGCGGGGACCTACTGAATTGGAAAACAGACGGACTGGGGGATCAGGCCACAACGGTCATCCAGCCATCGGGCTTGTTGAGTGGCCTCCGACTAGGCAGTCACGGGGGACCACGGATCATAAGCACTACACACCTCCTTGAAAGAACTTCTATCTGTCGTGGCTACGGCGCACGACAATTACCAAGAAATTTAGCACCACCCTCTTTTTTAATCAACGCATAAAAGAAAAGGCCCCGCCAACATTTGTTGGTGGGGCCCGTCGTGTTGTGGTTGCTCTCTCTGCAACCTCAAGGCCTATGGTGAACAAATAATCTATCTCTTTTTGTAGTAACACATATCAAAAAAATTAACAGAGGCCAGGCGCATAACCAAAATTAACTTAACTCATTATTTTTATCCGAATAACAAAAATCCCCCGCCGGTTTGTCTACCGACGGGGGGGGTGGCATGCAATATGCCTCTGCAATTCACGAATTTCGCGAGCAAATGAGCGGGCGCTGCATCCAACAGACTGCAGTCAACGGCTTGAGCTTAACAAGCCCAAACGGAAGCTTCATCCCGTGCCAACCTTCTATTAGTCGACACAGCGAGAAGGTGGGGTTCCCACAGGGGGTCCTCCCCTCAGGTACTGTTCCAATTCACTGACTTCTCCTTGCGCATGGGACGCTGGACACTCTTGGCCATGTCAGACGTGACAGGCCTGCCGTCGCCGGCTCAGGCGTTCAGGCCCTGGGCGGCGCCGAGGTCGTTGGTCGCGGCGGCGTTGCACTTGAAATGATTGAAAAAGAGCGGGGCGGGACCATCACGGACGTGCTTGTTCATAGTAAAGCTCCGAAAATGAACCTCGACTTAGCCATACACGCTGCATGGCTTTCTGGTGCGAATCATAGCACAGCCTAAAAAATTGTCAACTACTAAATCACAAATTTATCAAAATGTCTATATTATAGGCCGTATAATTAGGATATAAAACCCACTCAGCGATTATCAATGATTCTTTCGACATCGGCAGAATTGGCCGCTTCCATAAGTTTTATTCTCAGCTCTTTCGCTCCATCCCAACCATGCACGAACGCTTTGAAGTGTTTTTTCATGATGGCAAAATTTTTGCTTCCACCAAGTAATTCATCGAAAAGTTTTGATAATTCGATAAGCGCCGTGAGTTTTTCTTTAACAGAAATAGTTTTTGGATCACGGTTAGAAAAAAGCCATGGATTACCAAAAATCGCCCGACCGAGCATGACACCGTCGGCACCAGTTTCCTTTGCCTTGTTTTTTGCATCTTCAACTGTCATTACGTCACCATTTCCAAAAATAAGTGTGTCTGAGTTAAGTTCATTGCGAATCTCCACTGCCCTTTTCACATATTCCCATCGAGCAGGAACCTTCGACATTTCTTTTCGAGTACGAGCATGAATCGTTACAACCGCAGGCTTTTCAGCCAAAATTTCCGGCAACCAGGTTTCAAGTTCTACTTTATTGAAACCAATACGAGTTTTTACTGAAACCGGCAAGTCCCCTGCTCCAGCTTTTGCGGCACGAATAATTTCTCGAGCACGTTTAGGATTCTTCATGAGCGCGGCACCAGCACCTTGTTTCTCAATAGTTTTGTCGGGGCAACCCATGTTGATATCGATACCATCAAAGCCAAGTTCGACTGCCAGTCGGGCGGCCTTCTCCATCATTTCAGGTTTTGAAGTAAAAAACTGAGCGACGATCGGACGCTCTGCTTCAGTAAAAGCCAAATCTTTAATAAGCGCATCTTTCCCGCCCAGAAAAAGCCCATCGGCAGAAACAAATTCCGTCCACAGCACATCGGGTTTGCCATACTTGGCGATGACACGTCGAAAAGCCGGATCAGTAACGTCGGCCATTGGTGCCAATACAATAATCGGTTTACCCCGAGCACCGTCGAGGGGGTTTTTAAGTTTGTGCCAAAAGGATTCTTTCACCTGGCTATTGTAACGAAAGAAGACAACTGAGCAACTAATGAGCAAGAGCGACTATGTCCGAAACAGCAACAACCTTTATACCCTTTTTAACAATTTTGGGAATAATTTCGATAAAAAGTCCGAGTGCCCGGTATTCAGCCAGATGTTCACCACGCGATTTGATTGCAATATCTGCAAGAGTAACAAGCGACTGATATGTAAAGAAAATTTTTCCGCTGTGTTCTACCTGATACGCTTTGTTTTGTAATGCTCGCAGAATTATTTTTCGATCCTCCGTTTCAATATGAATGTGGTCAAAATGTGCCGAAAGTTCTTTGTCTGGTTTGATAAGTTCACCATGAGCATCAGTTGTTGAGAGTGCAACAATATCGATCAGATTGGATGATAAATATTGTCCCAATACATCATGAAGACTGACACCGCGTTTCTTGGCGGCAAAAACCAAGAATGGGAAATTTTTGATAACGATAATAATATCTTCGGCCAAAATAACTTCAGCAAAAAGTTCTGCCAAAAAAGCCTGGAATCTTCCCTCTGCCTGAGCAACCTCATCAAGTTTTACGGTATCCAAAACAAAAAGTCTTTTATGTTGAATTGGTGGTAATACCGAACCATCAGTGATCCTTTCGGCCAAGCCTGCGAGTACCGCTTCAAGCTTTCGATATTCATCGGCGACCAACACAACTTTCTTACCGCGCCCCCGCGAAAGGCATTTTTCAACAATGCTAATTTCTTTTTTGTACACAGACTCTTCATTTTTTGGTTCGGCAAAATAACCAAATTTTTCCATCATGTCTGACTGATTTTTTGTCCAGTCCTTGCCAATACCACGAATTCTGCCCAAAGAATCTTTTCCCCACCAACGAAGCATTTCTTTTCGTCTTTCGTACATATCTGCCACCCATGTCGCCACCCCAACAAAATCATTGCGTCCAACACCGTGCTCCGAAAGCACCTGAGCAAATGAGGCGTCGGCGTCAAAAACAGCAGTGGCATAAGAAACAAGGTCAACTGGTTTTGTGAATGTTACTGAATCAGCATAAACCCGCGGCCTATCACTCTTGATATACATTTCAATAACTTCTGAAGGAATATTGAGTCGAGCCATGATGTCTTGGCCAGCCTTTGCAGAAAGAAAACCTACGGTCAGGTCGGCAGACGAGGTACGCGAAACAATCTCCTGAATTTCATATGGCAAGACTGAACCATACGGATCAATTCCCCATTCAGGCAATGCGGTGTGAATTCCAACAAAATAATGAGAGTAATAAAAACAATCAACCATCAGCACAACAAGTAATGCTGCAATATTGAGGAACAATAATCCGTATATTGCATTGACTGGGAAAAACGGCAACCATTCGTATGACAAAAGAGCAACCATAAGTAAAGGTAATCCAAAAAATAAGAATTTTTTAAGGATCGAGTCAGAACCCGTAAGATGCAGTGCATCGAGGGCCAAAAGACCACTAATTTTTCCCTCTTTCTTTTTTAATTCAGAAAATGTCATATAAATAAAAGTCGAAAACCATTATATGTGAGAGACACAACAATCAGCGGAAGCAGAACCCAGACAACAACCGCAATGGCACCTACGAAAGCCATCATTGCCATAATCAGATATGCAGAAAAGAGTGATGCGGTCTTGATCACCAGCCCAAGAAAACGAGAAACAAACTCAAAATCGCTACCCACGCCGTGAAGTGGTGAGAAAATTGTGTTTGAAAGCAGTGGAACAGAGAAAAAATGGTATACAAACCAAATAAAATTAGAAGCGATGTTGAGTATCAATCGAATCGCTTTTGAGTAATGCCACACGAGATATTCCGGTATCAAAAGGGCAAGTTGCATGTGAACATTATAACACTGAGCTTTCACCATTCCCCTCCGGGGAGGTTTCAAGCAATGCGCTTACGGGTACGGTTAATCTTTACTAAGATTCTACTCGGTCCTCGCGCCGTCGCGCTGCGGAGCCCCTACAGCGCATTGCTTGGGGAAAAGAAATGCAATTCAATACAATACAAATGCATTTGTATTGTATTCCCTTTCTCCCAACCAGCCCTGAACGGAGGGTCTCGCAGGCTGACGAGCCGAGAGGAGCCGCGATTTCAGTAGAAATCGACGGCGCCCTCCTGAAGGGCTGGTTAAAACCCCCTCATTTTCACAAACACCTTACTGGCGAACCG
>CAYVZB010000002.1:0-31008 GCA_964456405.1 uncultured Candidatus Saccharibacteria bacterium
ACTGCGGCCACCCGTAGGTGTATGGACCGTATCTCAGTTCCATCGGTGGGGGTCAGCCTCTCAGCTCCCCTAGACGTCATAGCCTTGGTAGGCTTTTACCCTACCAACTAGCTGATATCCCGCAGGCCGCTCCCAAAGCGATAAATCTTTACTCGATACTACTCTCATCTTTCAACCGTATTCCTCGCGAAGCGAGTTATCCTCGCAACCGGGAACAAAATTAAAAACTGAGAGTAGTATCGAGACCATCGAGAATTATCTAATCTTTCGACTAGTTATGCCCGACTTTGGGGTGCGTACCTACGTGTTACTACCTCGTTCGCCGTGGGTCTAAACCCACTCGACTTGCATGCCTTATCCACGCCGCCAGCGTTCATCCTGAGCTAGGATCAAACTCTAAAATAAAATCCTACTAAATGACTTTCGTCACCAATTAGATCGAACGGAACAAAACAAAAGACAGAATGTTTTTGTATATTCCAAACTTTTTAGAATTCAGTTTCCTAACTCTCACAAAACAAAGTGAATAATTTGTTTGTGGAATTACTTTATTAGAAACATTATGAGACTTGCTCTCCGCCGAAATAGCGGAGTGTTCTCATTAACAAGATTTCAAAGTACAACCCCTATTTCTTCATAGGGGTGTTACTAGTATATAGATATCCAAAAATGAGTCAAGGCCCTTATTTTGAGCCATTTTCTAATAAAAAAGGCTCCGACGCGTACTGCAACGTCGGAGCCCGAGGAGAGAAGTCAGGCCGTAAACGATCTTTACTGATTATAGACCCAAACCTATTTGTGCAAAGACACAACTGTTGATATTGAAAGAAAATTAAAAACTTCTTGAATGGCCTTTTGTAAAACTATTCTCGGGCCGATCTTTTATAGGAGGTGTTTACAAAAAACGTAGTGCTTGTAATCGTCGAAATCGTCATGAAACCGCACAAAACAAAGGATGTAGAAAATGAGAAATCGAAGTATCGCTCTAGCCGGACTCGGAATGCTCGCCCTCGTCTGCTCCGTCGCAACCGCCTCGTCTTTGGTGAATTGGTGGCATGGCCTGTCTCAGAGCCAACGCAACGCTGAGATCCTCGACGTCGCCCTCGACCAGGTCGGTAACAATACCGGCATGCAGTGCAAACACTGGGTCCAGGAAGTCGTCGATGAGGCATCCCAAGGCACCGTCTACCCTCCCCCCAACCAAAATGACTACACCTGGCGTTCGAGTTCAGATGTCCGGAAAATGCTCAAACCATTCCCGATCGAATGGACACAGCCCGGACAAATCATCCAGATGCGCTGGAAGAATCAGGACGGGGCAACCTACCCGCACACCGCGATCCTCAAGAACAAAACCAGTACCAAGATGTACTGGGTCGACTGCAACTGGAATGGAGATGAAACGGTCAGCGTTCATTCAGTGACCTACAGCCAGTTCAACCAAGCAGTCGGCGACAAATACAACGTCTACGAAATCAAATAACACCTCCTGAAAGGATTCCAGCAATGGAGTCCTTTCAGCATTACAAAGCATTACAATAAACTGACATGAAAAAGTACGTAATTATCGGGGTCGTTATAATACTTATTATTGCTATTTTGGGCACAAGAGAAAAGTCTGCACCCAACACAGCCCCTCAGGAATGGAATACGTTTTCTGACGAAATTCACGGTTGGGACATTAAGTATCCCCCAACGGTTACACAGATAATTCAAAGAGATGATATTGGAGAAAAAAACTGGGACAACAACCTGACTTTTTATAACAAAAACAAATGGGTATTGGGTTTATATACAGCAAAAACAAAATTTTTGGACCCCAAAAGCTATCTTGAAAGCCTAAAAAATACTTACATCAAGACAAAGGGAAACATCAGGGTTAATGACACAGATTTTACAGTTGGCTTTGACCCCAATGAGCCCACAAGGCAGATGTTTCTGACGATAAAAGACGGAGTGATTTTTATCATTCACATAAACGACAACACACTAACGGAGAAAATTCTGGGAAGTCTTGAAACTTCTGAGTAATTATTTATTGTTTCGAGCAAAAACAATAAGAAGTGGCGATGCGAGAAAAATTGAAGAATATGTACCGGAAATGATACCGAGCGTCATGAGAAGTGAAAAATGATGAGTTGATTCACTGCCCAAGAAATAAAGTGCTACGAGCACAATTATGATTGTAAGTGACGTGTTGATTGAGCGCCCCATAGTTTGCGTAATGCTTCGCCCAACGATTTCCTCGAAATTTTCTCTCTTGTGAACATTGTGACTAATACGCAAATTTTCTCGAACACGATCAAACACAACGATAGTATCGTGAACCGAGTAGCCAAGAATCGCAAGAAGCGCGGTTAAAAAGAGTAAATCAATTTCTGCACCTGTAATGTAGGAAAGCGCAATAAAAATCCCCGCAGGAACGATGATATCAAAGGCAAGAGTAATGATCGTGGCAATACCATATTTCCAAGAAGAAACTGGTTGAGACACCTTTCTGAAGGCAAAGGTAATAAAAAGTACGATACCCAAAATTGTAACCACAATTGCAACGTATGCCTTATTTCGAAGTTCATTTCCTACAACTGGGCCAGTTGTGTTGAAGCGATCCTCTTTGGCAGGAGCCTTACCGTCCAACGATAAAGCCTTAATCGCTGCATTCTTTTTATCGTTAGTAAGTTCTTTTGTTCGCAAAACATAACTATTGTCGCCCGAGGGTCGCAGTGAGTATTCGCCAAGAGAAAGGGCTGCGATTTTCTGTTGCAATTCTTCAGTAGATGGTCGTTTGCCTTGTTCGTATGAGACCTGGAGAATAGAACCACCGGTAAAATCAATACCAAAATTGAGACCGCGAACCATTATTGATCCGATCGAAAACAGAACCAAAATGATGGCGATTATAAAAAATATATTTCTGTGTTTTACGATAGGCATATTATTGTTTTGATTGACGTGCGTTCTTAAGACCGATTCCAAACAAGAAGTGGCTTATCTTTGACTCATGAATGAAAGAAATCGCGAAAAGGAAATTTCGAGAAACAGTGATAGCGGTAAACATTGAAACTAGCACACCGATACCAAAAGTCAGCGCAAAACCCTTTACAGCAGAGGTACCGATCCAGAACAAAACCGCAGCGGTGATGATGCTTGAAATATTTGAATCTCGAATAGAAAGCCATGCGCGATGGAATCCCTCTTTGATTGCATCGGGAAGTTTTCGGCCCGCTGCAATTTCCTCTTTCATTCTTTCAAAAATCAAAACGTTTGCATCAACGGCCATACCAATAGACAAAATGAAGCCGGCGATACCCGCAGCAGTGAACGTAACTGGAATGAGTTTAAAAATAACCAGTGAGATAAGGATATAGACGACAAGTGCAAGAGAAGCAACAACTCCAGGAAGTCGGTACCAAAAGATCAAGAATAAAACAAGAAGAATGAATCCAATGATACCAGCCTTGATACCGGCCTTGAGCGCCACAGCACCAAGTGATGGACCAATTGTTTCTGTTCCAACAAGTTGAATCGGTACAGGAAGTGCACCGTAATTCAAGTTACGAACCAGTGTTCGGGCCTCTGGTGCAGTAAAGTTGCCACTGATCACCGCCTTACCACCCGCAATTTCTTCCCGAATTACTGGTGCTGAAATGACTTTCCCGTCAAGAAAAATTGCCAATGGTTTGCCAATGTTTTCTCGAGTAATTTTTGCAAAAAGATCTGAACCTTCTGAATTAAAGCTTAAGGTCACAACTGGTTGGCTACTTTGAGAGTTGAACTCGACTACTGCATGTTCCAAGAAACGACCCGTGAGCCCAGTCGGAACGTATGTTGGAACTGTAGTTGAAGATGTCGTATTTATTTTTACTTCTTTACCATTAGCTGTTACACCATTAAGGGCAACCGGCTTTTGCTCGATAAGTTGAAATTCCAAAACTGGAGTTTGACCAATCAGTTCAACAGCTTTATCAATATCGGTCACGCCGGGAAGTTCGACAATCAAACGATATTCATTGCTACCCGCAAGTGCACTAGCTTTTTCTGTTTGTACAATTGGTTCAGAAACACCAAAAATGTTCACACGTCGTTCGATAACGTCGCGAAGTGTGTTCATAGAGCTACTCACATCTTCAGGTGCAATGTGGCTAATATCCGCCCTATAGACAAGCTCGGTACCACCGTTCAAGTCAAGACCGAGCACAAAGGGAAAACGACCAAACCACGAGTCCGGTTTAGTTTGTGAAAAGTAAAGACCAATACCAAGAAGAATGGCGGTAATGATAATGACCAGACTGAATATTCTATTTCGGTTCATGTCGAGCTATAGTACTCAGATTACTCACAAAAATCAAGCTATTTTTTCTTTTTGGTTTTTGCCTTCTTTGGTGCCAAAACCAGACTTTTTTCAAGCTCAACAAGCTCCTTGATACCGTCTTCCAGACGCACTTCCGGTTTCCAACCAAGAATTTTAAAAGCTTTCTGGTTATCTGCCTTGTTATGACGAGGTTCGAGACGAGCTGGTACATATTTTTTCGGACCACCAATCATCTCTGCAACAGAATTGATTGTTCGATTGTCCCCCGCACCAATATTGATGACATCGCCACCAGTCGCTGCCTTAGTCTCAGCTGCCAAAATATTTGCCCGAACAACGTCGTGTACACTCGTAAAATCACGTGTTTGTTCACCATCACCAGTAATAGAAAGTGGTAGCCCCTCTCTTTTTTGACGTAAAAATTTGCCAATAACGAGTGCGTACTCGCCTTTTTCACTTTGTCCGGGACCATACACATTGAAATAACGAAGCGAGACTCCGGGCAAGCCATAGACCTGACTCCAAACACGCAGCATCATTTCTCCAATATATTTCTGAAGACCGTACGGGCTTTTTGGATTTGCCGATAAACCTTCGTGCAATGGGAAGGTTTCTTGGTCACCATATGCTGAACTTGAAGCAGAATAAATAACTTTCTTAACCTTCGCTTCATGTGCTGCTATGAATACATTTAGTGTACCGTTCACATTGATATCGTGAGTTTCTCGTGGATTCTGAATAGAAACCTGTACACGTGGCATAGCTGCCAAGTGAAACACATACGTTGCACCCCTAAAGATCGGTGCAAGCTTTTTAAAATTTCGCATATCAACTTTGTGAAGCTTGGCCTTTGGGTCAACCGCTTCCTTCTTTCCCGCACTCAGATTATCAACAACATGCACATTGTACTTTTTTGCAACAAGCGCTTTTACCAGATTGGAACCAATAAATCCTGCCCCACCCACAACCACAACTTTTGTTTTCATAATTTTTGTAACTGTTAAATACCGGCAATTGATACAAGTGTTTTTATCGTTTTTAATCCTATCTTTACGTCCAACATAAACGAACGATTTTTCAAATAGTACAAATCATACGAGAGTTTGAGCTTTGTTTCGTTCAATGCTGCAGCCCACTTTGGCGGTGTACGTTGATACAACTGCGCCCAACCTGACAGACCAGGTTTGATCAAATGTCGCACATTGTAATACGGAATTTCTTTTTCATAGAGTTCTGCGAGAGCTGGAATCTCGGGACGAGGACCAACAAGAGAAAGATCACCCGTGATCACGTTCCAAACTTGTGGTAATTCATCGAGGCGCGTCTTTCGTAAAAAGTTTCCAACAGTTGTTACCTGAGCATCTTTTGCCAATCCATCCTTTTCAGCGTGTTTTGTCATGCTTCGAAATTTATAGGTTTTGAAAATCTTATTGTTCTGTCCAACCCGGTTTTGTGTGAAAAAAATTGGACCACCGTCTTCGAAAACGATAGCGGCGATAATAAATGGATAAAAAATAAGCGAAACAAGACCAATAAGCGTTGCGCCAATGAGATCAAGAATTCTTTTGAAAAAATCATACGTCTTGTTTGCCGACACTGATACGTTTTGCAAAAACCAGTCATAGCGTACAAGCGTCATTGGTACACGATCAAAAATATCTTCATAAATCTTATACATGTCGATAAATCGTACCCGAGAAAAAATCATTCGATATAGATTGGGCAAAATTGGTTCAACTTTGTTGTTTCGCAAATCAGCCGCAACGATGGTTATCTTTTGCTCTCGGACCGTGTCGAGAATTTCTTTCTGGGCTACAACAGCATCTTTCCCGACATCGACTGAAGCAACAAAATGAATGCCATATCGTGGATTATTATTTACCTCTTCTTTGAGCTCATTCATTTCATCCCCCACGCCAATCAAAATTGCGTTTTCACGATCACGAGGAGCTAAAACAGAAATCCCCTCGATGCGCCAATACAACACGAGAAGAAATGAAATGATGACGAATACAAAAAGATTTGTTTTTGGAGCAATACCGAAGCCTGTAACAAGATAGAAATAAAGAACCGCAAGACCGCTATTAACCAACTGGGCATTAAAAATAATTGTTGGAATTCGACTCTTTAAAATGAGAGTATGTTTTTCATACAAACCAGAAATAAAAAATACGACTATCCAAAGCAAAAAAACACCAATGAAAGCGATAAGGTGTTCTGTAAAAACGTGATAGTCAGGGATTTGTTGGAAACGTATAAAAAGCGTGATCCAAAGGCCAAGAATAAAGAAAAACACATCTCCAATAAAGAGGAGAAAGGTTTCGTTTTTGTTGGTTAAAGCCATAACGGTAATAGGATATAGTATAGCTCTAAACGGGGCAAATGCCCGAAAATCGAGCTATGCTAGGATTATCACAACAATGAAGACAAAGAAGAAAATTCTATTTGCAGTAACAAAGGGAAATTGGGGCGGTGCACAGCGGTATGTGTTTGATTTGGCAACCAACATACCACCCGAGGAATACGAGGTTGTAGTCGTGTGTGGAGACGGCGAACGCCTCACAAGTAAATTGGCGGAAAAAAAGATCCGCACAATCCGCCTCAAATCACTAAGTCGAGATATCCACCTCGGAAAAGACATCCTATCCTTTTTTGAAATGATAGGAGTACTTATCAAAGAAAAACCTGATGTATTACATCTCAACAGCTCCAAAATTGGAGGTATTGGCGCAGTTGCTGGCCGACTTACAGGCATCAAACAAATCATTTTTACCGGCCATGGCTGGGCCTGGAACGAAGACCGTAACTTCTTTTCAAAATTAATTATTACAGCCCTCTATTGGTTTACCGTCGAACTTTCGCATAAAACAATTGCGGTTTCTCACAAAATTGCTGAACAAATCCTTGGCGTGCCATGGATCACAAAGGAAAAGATTGTTGTAGTCCACAATGGTGTTTCTGATTCTGGTACTGAATATCTCGAACGTTTTGCCGCACGAACCGCTCTTAAACACAAAGTGGCCGAAAAATTCTGGATTGGTACCATTGCCGAATTACACAAAAATAAAGGATTAGACTACCTCATCCAAGCATACTCATACATTGCAGAATCAAACCCAGACGCCGCCCTTCTGATTATTGGCGAGGGTGAGGAAAGAGAAAACCTTACAGACCTTATTATCAAACTCGGATTGCAGAAAAAAATTCACCTACTTGGATTTGTTGATAATGCACAGAGATTTTTAAAAGCATTTGATGTTTTTGTCCTTCCCTCACGAACTGAAGCATTTCCCTATGTACCACTCGAAGCAGGATTGGCCCAATTACCGGTAATCGCAAGCAGAGTCGGTGGCATCCCCGAAGCTATCACCAATCGAAAAAACGGCCTCTTAGTTAATCCGGGTGAAATATATGAGCTTAAAAGTGCAATCAAAGAACTTCTCGAGGACAGCGCCAAAGCTGCAATTTTTGGACACAACCTGCGTAAAACGGTTGAGGAAAACTTTTCAATTGAACGTATGGTCCAAAAAACATTATCTGTATATAATGAAAGTACTATATCCACCGATTCAGAAAAAAAGTAAATATAATGAAAAAAGGTTTTACATTAATTGAGCTCCTGGTCACTGTTTCGATTGTTGGTCTCATCGCAAGTGTTGCATTAGCAAATCTTCAAAACGCACGCCAAAAAGCCCGCGAAGGTGCTGGAAGGCAATTTCACACTACAGTAAGAAGTGGACTTGGCGACAAGGTGGTTTCGCGTTGGGAGCTTGATAATAATCTCAATCATTTTTCAAACAGAGGCGAAGGAGAACCAGAAACACCCGACGTTATTGACACGTCTGGCAGTGATCTAAATGGTTATTCAGAGGGAGGAGTGGAAACGCTACCAAACGGCATCGCCGGTAATGCTGCCAGTTTTAATGGCTATGGTTATCTATGGGGCACAAATTTTCCTAATCTTCAGGCAAACAGTGATTTTACTGTTTCAAGTTGGATCAAACCGGGCAATATTGCTGGCGAACATATTATCTTTTCGGTTCAGGATAATGGTAGTGGTCAGTGCACCGAACCATTCAAGGTTGGTATTTCGAGCGGAAAGGGATATGTAAATGGTCAAGAAACCACAGGCTACGTCTTGGTAAATAATGTATGGCAAAATCTGGTCTTTACATTTAGAAACGATCCAACAGATGGACAGGTGGTTGACACCTACATTAATGGTGAAAAAATAAGTACAACACCAGGTATCGGTACACCAAACTGCCTCAATGGCGTGTGGGCTATCGGTGCATCAGTAACACATAACGGAACAACCGTTGTGGATCACGAAGCTGGTTTTGTTGGTTTGATTGATAGTTTGAACGTATTTAGTGGCTCATTTTAACTGATATAATATTTTTATGGACAATAACGGAAACCCAGTAAAATTCGAAGAAGATGAAATTTTAGTTGATAAGGCTTCGCTTGTTTCAAGACGAACAGCACTTGCGGGCATTCTTATGAAGGCAGGTATCGTAAAAAACGAGACTCAAGCAAACTACGTCTTAATCGGTCTCATGGTTGTCTGTCTCTTGGCAACTCTATACGTTGTTTCTCGTTTCTTGATCTAAGAGCGGTCTGAAATTCCAAGTATTTCATTTTGAGCCATACCACGATGAACTGGTCGGCTGTATTTTGACATGCCAGTGATAATTCCTAGAGCAGTAAACTCAACGATCAAATGACTGCCGCCATAACTCATGAACGGCACAGTAATTCCCGTGACCGGCAATAACCCAATATTCATTCCAATATTGATAATAAGGTGGGCCATAAAAACAATAGTTACACCAATACCAAAAAGTGTTTCGAAATTAGTCGCGCCACGTACAGCATTTGAAATGATTCTCCATATCAAAACCCCAAATAATCCAAGAAGGATCATGGCTCCGACAAACCCCCACTCTTCAGCAAAAGCAGCAAAAACAAAGTCAGTCTGGTACTCTGGCAAGAATCTCAACTTTGACTGAGTACCGTATCCAATCCCCTTTCCCAAAATCTGACCAGACCCCACCGCGACCATAGACTGATAGGCGTTGTAGCCGGCCCCACGAACATCGGCCAAAGGATCGATAAAAGTTATAATTCGTTGTTTTTGATAATCGTGGAATACAAAAGTCCAGAGTAAAATCCCACTAATTGCTCCGGCACAAAACACCGCTGCTAAATGTTTTTTAGATATTCCAGAAACCATTACCATACCAAACCAAATCAAAAATATAACGATCGCTGAACCGAAGTCGGGCTGAACAAGAACCAGAGCAAAAAGAATGAGCGCGTAGAGACCTGAAATCAAAATATGCTTGATATAAGCGATCTCTACGTGGCGACGAGTAAAGTATTTAGCGAGTAGAAAAATCAGGACGATCTTTGCGGGATCGGATGGTTGGAAAGAAAAAGCCCCAAAGTTAAACCAGCTCTGAGCACCATGAGTAATATGGCCAAGACTAAATAACAACAACAGAAGAAAACATACAAAAGAGTACAAAGCGACCACAATACCGGTTCTGCGAAGAAATCGGAAATCTATGAGTGAACATATAAAGAATGCGGCAATCGCTAAACAAATCCAAATGATCTGCCTCGATACAAAAATACTTTCACCAGTAAATGAACTCATGGTTACCAAACCTGCAAGAGAAATGAGAAATGCGCTTCCAAAAAGAAGCCAGTCTGTCTGTTTTATGATGGTTTGAAAGCCGTGTAGAACGTTTCTGGTCAACGCAAACATATGGCTATGATACAGAAAGCGAGTACGTTCCGCTACCTATTGTGATGGCAAAATTCGAGGGATAATTTCTACAACCGAAGGACCTGTTGAACAAAACTTAACTGCGATTTTTTCATAAATATCCGCCAGATCATCGGATTTTGTTGCAGTATAGAAATGTTCAGGATTCGAAGCAATGTTTTTAAGGAAATCTGGATTAACGCCAGCACCTAAACCGATAGTAAATACTTCCGCACCGGCTTTTTTGAGAGTCTCTGCTTTTTGTAAGGCAAATAATTTTGGATAGTTTGGATCACCAGCTTTTTCTGGCTTGTTTGGATCACCGTCTGTCAAAAGAACAACAGCACGATTAGTAAGCTGTGACTGATCGGCAGCAAAAAGTTGGTTATATGACTTCTCGAGTCCGTCCCCAATGTTTGTATATTGGGTACCAGTCTCAGAAATAGCAATGTTATCAATTGCCGTAATAACGGAGTTGTATTCACTTGTGAGGACAGAATCAACTGGATCACTTGCAGTACCGGCGAATGAAACCACCCCGACTTGGTCTGTGCCCTTAAATTTATTCACAAAAGAAATAGCGGCATTTTTTACTGCAGTAAGAGGTTGTGGCGGTTTCTTGCCTTCTGCTGTCATGCTTCCCGAACGATCAATCGCAAGCATTACCCCGAGTGATTCGGGTTGACTGCTAACTGAATTTGGATTTGGCACTCTGCAAACCTCTTGTTTTGTTACAAACGGTTGTGGCCATGTAAATGCAATGTGTGACAATTCATCCTTTGGCAGGCTATCAATAAATGTTCGGGATGCGGCAATTGCATTTTCTTTGTTGTCATACACAATCGCAACAAGCTCAACGTTTTCTGCAGTTTCAAGAGAGGTGTTTTGAACAGTCGCATCGATACGCGGTTTTGTATTTTCGCCAGAAAGAATTTTTTGGGTTACAAGCAGGTTCGGTGTAGTTTCATTATTTCGATTCCACTTAAGCTCATTTGGAAATTCAAAAGAAACCCGAGCAGGAACCCTACCACCGGTGTTTATATTTGGTTCAAAAACAGCGACTACTTTATTTTTTTGAATGTATGTTTTACCCTCTCGCTCACCAATCAAATTGTTTGTTGAATCATACAATTTGAAATTATACGGAGCCCATGTCTCAGAATTGATGTTTTGATTTTCAACGTACGCAACTGCAGTGTATATTCCATCAGTTACCTTGAAAGCTCGACTCCATATTACGGTTGGATTAACCGCCTCAAAACTACAGAGAAACTGGCATGAACCCCCGCAATCAACTCCAGCTTCATCACCGTTTTTTTCTTTATCAAAACAACTCGGCTGCTTATTCAAAAGGAAAATGGTCGGTACGGTTACCATAATCAGCAACACAATGATTGCAATACAAATATAAACGAGCTTGCGACGTGTAGACCACGGATTCATTGTTAAAGTATAACATTGACTTTTAACCTCACTGTTTTACAATCCCCGAGGACAAGTTCCGTGCACCAGCGAATAATCACCATTCCATTTCCGCCACCAAGGAGAAACACGTGAGCAGATCCCAGGGCAAAAGGGGAAAGATCAAGTCCAGGAAAGGTCAGAAAAAGGACAGAAAGACCAAGCCATGTTCCAAAACGACAGGTCAGGACGACAACCAATCGAGAGCCCCCTTCGACAAAAAACTAAATAAGCTAAATAAGGGGGAACGGAGAGAGCGCGAACTTAGAACGTTGCAGCGACTAAGCTGAAGCACAACAAAAAACAAAGCGTCGTTCTGAAACGAAACAAAAACCCGCAGCACATACGCTGCGGGCTTTTTTTTGATTTTAAACACAATGTTCCGGCGACTAGCTACTTTCCCCTCCATAAGAGTATCATCGCCTCAACAGAGCTTAACTTCTGAGTTCGGAATGGGATCAGGTGTGACCTCTGCGACAAATCACCAGAACACTGGGTTCAAAAAACGAAACATTTGAAAACCGAAATGTGAGTGCAATCATCTTGGATTGCACGTTTTCCGCCGAGGCGGAATGAGAACGGCTGGACTCGAACCAGCAACCTTCAGGTCTGGAGCCTGACGCTCTAACCAGTTGAGCTACGTTCCCTAAAGAATTTGTCACCCTCGTTGGGGTGAAATGGGTACCCTTGGACTCGAACCAAGAACCTTCAGGACCCAAATCTGACGCTCTACCAATTGAGCTAGGCACCCAAAAGAACAAACCTCGCGCGAGAAGCAGCGGGAGTGGGATTTGAACCCACGACCTCCGGATTATGAGCCCGGCGCTCTACCAGGCTGAGCTATCCCGCGGTCTCACTCTCTCCTCACATTTCGATTTTCAAATAGAACCGACGACCTCAACAGATAACTTCGTCTAACAATGCCATAAAACAGGGTGTAAAAAATCGTGCCCCCCTTCGCTCCTAACGGAGCTTCGGATGGGCTATGCACTAATTTCCTAACTGAATCGGCGAATTAGTACTCCTCGGCTGAATGCGTTACCGCACTTACACCTAGAGCCTATCAACGTGGTAATCTCCCACGGGCCTCAAACGATTCCTCATCTTTGGGTTGGCTTCCCTCTTAGATGCTTTCAGAGGTTATCCAGTCCCGACATAGCTACGGAGCGGTCCACCTGGCGGCAGAGCTCCCAGACCAGAGGTCAGTTCATTTCGGTCCTCTCGTACTAGAAATGAATCCCATCAAGAATCAACGCCTGCAGTAGATAGGAGACCAACCTGTCTCACGCTTCTTTTTAGCCGAACATTTATTAAATGTTTTAGGCTGTTCCAACATCACTGTTGGGAATGGACTATAGCTTCCCCGCATAGCTCCGAAGGAGCGACGTGAGGGTTAATGTTTAGTCTCTACGGGCGTCTTGCGACTTCCCTCGGTATAGCCTTGGACATCACTCCAAGATTCCACCGATATTAATTAACTTGTTCATTCATTACTTTGAATGACCGCCGTGAATTTTTGGTTGATCTCTAATATTTTTTCTTCATATATATAACAGGTTTATTCTTTTTCAGAACAAACTCTTTGTCTCGACGGTTCAGACTGTTCAAAAGTCATTTATAAACTCCTGAACGGTCTGAACCCAGCTCGCGTATCTTTTTAAATGGCGAACAGCCATACCCTTGGGACCTTCTCCAGCCCCAGGATAAGATGAGCCGACATCGAGGTGCCGAACTCCGCCGTCGATATGGACTCTTGGGCGGAACTAGCCTGTTATCCCCGGAGTAGCTTTTGTCCGATAATCTTCCACCGTCTCTAAAACGAATGGTCGGTTCACTATGTCCTGCTTTCGCATCTGCTTGACAAGTACGTCTCACAGTTAAGCCAGCTTGTGCCATTACACTATCGCCATGGTTTCCATTCACGGCTAGCTGACCTTGATGAACTCCTCCGTTACTCTTTAGGAGGATAGCGCCCCACTAAAACTGCCCGCCAGGCACTGTTTCTCGACGTTTTTGCCGTCGAGGTTAGAATATACAACAAGCAAGATAGGTATTTCACTGACGAGTCCACAATATCCGAAAATATCGCTTCAACCTCTCCCTACTATGCTACGCATGCAAATCGTATACTCAATGCCAAGTTGCAGTAAAGCTTCCGGGGTCTTTTCGTCTAACTGCAGGTAACCGGCATCTTCACCGGTATTGTATTTTCACCGAGCAAATCCCCGAGACAGTTCTCCAGTCATTACACTATTCGTGCGCGTCAGAACTTACCTGACAAGGAATTTCGCTCATCTATTCCTTTAGCACAGATGGACTCTATCTTCATCCTCTCCCTTTCGGTAGATCGGATGTGTGGCGTTGGTCTCTTGGATACCACATTTGACTCTCTTCGCATTACTGCAAAGTAGGTAGCATATTTTTGTAATGATTTAACTCTATATTTATCTAAACAACCACTTTTGCCCTATAACCGTCCCAGTCATTCTGGATTCATCTTTGCAGACAAACCCAGAACCTTAGGACCGTTATAGTTACGGCCGACATTCACCAGGGCTTACAACAATCAGCAAATCATCTTGCGATGATACACGGTCGTTGTTTGACCTTCTGGCATTGGTCAAGTGTCACCCCCTATACATCCTCTTACGAGTTCGCAGGGAGCTGTGTTTTTGATAAACAGTTGCCAGAGATACTTTAGCTGCGGCCCTTCTTACGAAGGGCAAGCCTTATTCCGAAGTTACGGCTGCTTTTTTGCCGAGTTCCTTGGGGATCTCTCACTCGTTCGTCTTGGTCTACTCGACCTGACCACCTGTTTCGGTTTTCGGTACGGATTTTTAAAAGATAAGTTTAGAGAATTTTCTTGGAAGCTCGCTCGAACACTTCAGTCTGGATCGAAACCCAAACCTATCAGCTTCGCTTGGAGTCGGCATTCAAGCCAGTAGCGGGATTTTCCTCGCTGACCTCCTCACGACACTAAGGCAAATCCAATAATGCCCGTGTTCTACAGAACTCCGTCCTCTCATCACTCAGTTAAAAAGTCATGGAATATTAACCATGTGTCCATCGGGTACGGCGTTCGCCATTCCCTTAGGCCCGACTAACCCTTGGCTGATTGACATTGCCAAGGAA
The DNA here is from genome assembly GCA_964456405.1 of uncultured Candidatus Saccharibacteria bacterium. Taxonomy (GTDB): domain Bacteria; phylum Patescibacteriota; class Minisyncoccia; order Phycocordibacterales; family DATGWK01; genus JAHFLV01. The sequence continues at coordinate 14,679 of CAYVZB010000002.1, forward strand.
ACCTTAGTCATTCGACGTGCGGGGTTCTCACCCGCATTGTGGTTACTTGTGCCAACATTCTTACTTCGCAACGCTCCAGCATGGGTCACCCCTTTGCCTTCACAGCAGATGCGAATACTCTCCTACCGCTGAATATTTCCGAAGAAATATCCAACCCTCAGTTTCGGTACTACACTTAACCCCGTTAATCTGCGGCGCAGAGTCTCTCACTGAGTGAGCTGTTACGCTTTCTTTAAAGGATGGCTGCTTCTAAGCCAACCTCCTCAGTGTCTGAGAAACTCCACCACCTCGCTTGTACTTAGTGTAGATTTAGGGACCTTAAATTGAGATCTAGGCTGTTTCCTTTTTGACGTATGGAGCTTAGCCCCCACCGTCTAACTGCAACGCTCTAACTACGAGTATTCGGAGTTTGATAGATGTCGCGAGCTTTCGCCCTGTCGATATCTTCCAGTGCTCTACCCCTCGCAGGAACACGTTACGCTAGCCCAAAAGCTATTTCGGAGAGAACCAGCTATTACCAGGTTCGATTAGCTTTTCACTTCTTACCACAAGTCATCCGGAAGTATTGCACGGCTTATCGGTTCGGGCCTCCCGCCACATTTCTGCGACGTTCACCCTGCTCATGGCAAGCTCACTCTGGCTTCGGGTCTCATATATGCTACTTGCGCGCTATTCACACTCGGTTTCCCTATGGCTTCACCCTTTATTGGGGCTTAGCCTTGCAACATACATGAACTCGTTGGCTCATTCTTCAATAGGCACGCCGTCGAGGTGCAAGCACCTCTTCGACTCCTTGTAAACATATGGTTTCAGGTCTATTTCACCGCCCTTACCGGGCTACTTTTCACCTTTCCCTCACGGTACTAGTTCACTATCGATCTTCTGCTAGTATTTAGCCTTACCGGTTAGTTCCGGCAAATTCCTCCGAGGTATTCGTGTCTCGAAGTACTCAAGAACAACTACAAAAGAGACAAATTAATTTCACTTACGGGGCTATTACCCTTTGGAGCTGCGCTTTCCAGCGCATTCAGTTATCAATTTATTTTTTAACTCTTCTCGTATAAATACGAAGTAATCGTCTTATAACCCCCAGCATCATTCCCACAAAATACCGTTAAGTACATCGTGAGAATGAAACTGAGTTTGGGCTCATTCCTTTTCGCTCGCCGCTACTCGGGAAATGTGTCTTGCGACATTGTTTTCTATTCCTCTAGGTACTGAAATGTTTTACTTCCCTAGGTTTGCTCCGTCCAGTCAAGCTGGAACGGTCACTGCTCATCGCAGTGGAGTTTCCTCATTCGGAGATCTCCGGGTCAAAGGTTGCTTAGCACCTCACCGAAGCTTATCGCAGCCACGCTACGTCCTTCATCGCCTGCAGAAGTCAAGGCATCCACCATACGCTCTTAATTTCCAATTAGGAAATTAATGCACCACAATCGATTCAAAACCTGTTTATGAATTTTGAATCGCCCAACACTACTTTAATTAAAAAGTAATGCTGGATATTTTTTACACCCTGTTTTCTGACATCGTCAAAAAACAAAGTTACCTGTATTTTTCGTCATGCTCCGTCGGTTCAAGAGGAGCACGACACGGCTTCGTATTTACTCAATACGAATCCGTTTGGCTGTCTACACATTCGAAAAGACCCACTTGGGTTTACTATGTGCGACAGGATTTAATTTTCAAATTTCAATCAGTTCGGTCGTGTCTGTATTTTCTGCCTCTCTGGAAAATTCTTTTTAAAAATCCTCCAGAGAAACAAAAAACCGCTTTCGCGGCCTCTAGATAACTGCGATAAAATCGGCGTTATCTAATCCGCTTTGTTTATTAAGTTAATAAATGTATGCATATAAGAGTAGAGATAAGTATATTCATATATGGAAAGGTGTCAAATGACATATACAGCTGAGTCAAAATTGCCCAAAAATCTGAAAATAGAGCCACTTTAGACACACAAAAACCGCCCCATAAAGGCGGTTTTTGATAAGAAGCCTTGAGTTTCCCAGACTACTTATGAGAGATCTCGTTTCGAGTCTTTTCAATAAATCGAGCTGCTGCCTCCTGACCACCGAGTCCAAATGAAAGACCGAAGGCCAAAGAAAGCGCAACGACTACACCTGTAAACAATGTCTGAATGAATGCAGCCGCAATGTTGAGCTGGAGCAATGCTGCCAACACACCAAAAATCCAGATTGACCACTTTGTAAAGCTACCAAGGAAGTGAGCAGAACGAATTTCGGCTGTGCGAGCTGACGCAGTAACAACTCTCTGCATAACATCGCCGATAACTGCAGCCAAAAGAAGGATGAGAACAGCGATGATAACCTGAGGCAAGTAATAAAGCACTACACCCTGTAGGAATTGGTTAACCTGAGTGAGATGAAGTACATCAAACGCGGCAACAAGAAATACTACAATGATAAACCACTTCACGAGACCACCAAGAAAAGCACCTGAATTCAAATTGATACCACCTCGAACAAGTGCATCTTCTACACCAGACTTTCGGAGAGCTTCATCAATCTTTAGCGAACGGATAATCTGAGCAACTACTCGTCCAATAAGTGCTCCGATGAGCCAGCCAATGATAATAATAAGAATTGCAACGACAAGATTTGGCACAAAGGTAACTACCCCCGTCCACAAATCTTGGAACGATTGTGTAAGAACCGTTCCCCAAGTTTCTATGATCATGATCTCTTTGATGCGGTATAGCCGCATCGAATTAAAAACTAATAAAATTATCCTAAAGAACTTACAGTAATATTATACCAGCCTTAAAGGATTGAAGTTTGGACTTTCCCCACACTAATCTTGGTGCTATTGGCCTGAATTCCGAGCTTATTTACTAGCTTTTTGTGAGGATAATCAAGAATGTCTCTGATGAGTTTGTCATACATAGTAAGACGGTACTGAAAGTCCTTCGTTTCAAAAAATGAGTATGTAAGATCCTTCCCCAACTCAGCCTCAATATCCTTTACCGTTGCATCAATTGCCGCTCGTCGAAGACCGTCACCAACAATGAAAATATCAACTCGGCTATCTTTTTCTTGAATGAACACACCCGAAACAATAAGAAGTTTAATATTGCCCGTTTTGTTAAACTTGCGAACAATCATTCTGTCCTGAAGCGGGCTCACAGTGATAACAAAACTTTGAAGGACCGGTAGGTATGGAAATAGTTCATTCAAAATCCATCCTTTTACTCGTCTTTTTACAATTCTTTTTCCGTCCCCCTTTTTTCTTGAGCCGCGAAGCCTTGGCGAAGTGGGTTTGGGTTCAAGTTTAACCTCCTTAGAAAAAACACGGGTTTTAATGAGTCCAATTTCATTCAAAATTCTTACGTTCGAACGAGCCTCTTGCTGAGAAATCTTGGCACGGGTCATGATTTTCTCCAGATCAAAGTGCGTGTCTGGATTAAAGAGAAAGAGTCTCATTATTCGAACCTTTGCCGAACTGCCAAAAAGTTTTTCCAGAATATCCATGTTTTTTGTGGTTCGAAGTATAGCAAAAACACCCCCAGACTTCTAGGGGTGTTTTTGCTTTGCATCTTGCTTCCAAACATCACTTTGATGTTTGACTTATTTAAGCTCTACTTTACCGCCAGCTTCTTCGATTTTCTTCTTCAAAGCCTCAGCTTCTTCTTTCTTCATACCGTCCTTCAAGTTTGAAGGAGCAGCGTCAACGAGATCCTTTGCCTCCTTGAGACCAAGGCCCAAAGCTTCTTTAACAGCCTTGATAACACCGATCTTGTTAGCACCGGCGTCAGCGAGTTTTACGTTGAAAGTAGATTTTTCTTCTTCAGCTGGTCCAGCAGCTGCAGGTCCAGCAACCGCAACAGCAGCAGCTGAAACACCGAATTTGTTTTCGAGGAACTTCACGAGTTCGTGAAGATCGAGGACTGACATTTTTTCAATGCCTTCTACGATATCTTTGAATTTTGATGGGGTTTCCATATAAGTGATTCTTTAAGTCCCCGCTTTCGCGGGAAAATCAGTAAATTTGATTAACTTGTTTTCTTCTTTGCAATTTCATTAAGCGAAATAACGAGCCCTTGAAGTGGTGAATTGATGAGGTTTACAAACTGAGCATGGAGAGTTTGCAACGATGGAATTTGTGCCACCGAAGTCATCATTTCCTTGCTTGCAAACTTGCCTTCAAAGATTCCACCGAGAATAGAAATTTTATCCTCGAGTTTTTTCTGGAAAGCGTACACACCGCGAGCGGGTGCGATAGCGTCGGTGCTGTATACAACTCCGAGCTCACCAGCAAATTCGGGTTCTTCACCCTCAACCTTCGCTTCAGCAAGTGCTTTGCGAATAAGGGTCTTCTTTGCCACGAAATAGCCTATGTTTTCTTTGTTAAGTGTGGCGCGAACTTCGTTCACATCGTTTGATGTCAAACCGTGGAAGTTTACGAACACGACTGACACAGAGCTCTTAAGAACGTCATTGAGGCGCTTAAGAATATCTGCCTTCTTTTCTTTTGTAATTGCCATAATTTTGTCCCAGACTAAGTCCGGAATATTTTTTGTTTATTAACAAAAACGACCTTTATTCTAAAGGCCGCCGAATGGCGAATAGATTCAACCTCGGTAGGTGGAAAGTTTCCTCTCCTTTAACCCGCCCCGCGTAGCTTTAGCGAAGTGGGGCCTACTGTCTTTGGCCTTAGGGTTAGAAGTATATATAACCCCCGACCGAACGTCAATTACGCCGGGATCATACTCGTTACGACCAGATTAATTACCAGACAAATTGCCAAGATGGCCAAGAAGGTCAGCAGGAGCTTAAAGAAATTTTTATTCAAATAACGAGACATGCAAATAGTCTAAGTTACAATAAAAACCTCCTTGTCAAAATAAATTCTATTGTGGTTTTTATCAAATGCCTTAAGTTTGACGGTAAATTGGGGTCGGGTTTCTATTTTTTTCTTTGTAACAAAAATAGCAAAGTTGGCGGGAGCCTGTGAACCAGAAATTTCGATGGCCGACCCAGACCCAGCGAGATCTGTTTGGTTAAAGGCCATTTTTAGACTTGGATCTGTGTAGGAAACTCTAACCTCCCAATGATCTATGTTAGGATTTTTTATTGCAACTGTTTCAAAATCAAATCGATATGTGTTGGTATTAACGATCTGATTAACTTCTCTGAAAAGCAAATCAACGGGTTTATCGCTCTTAATTTCGTTGCCCTCATTAACAACGTTAAGACTAATTGCCGCTTCTGCCGTGGCAAAAGAAAACCCAAAAACTAACGTAAAAACAAAGATGTACAGGATTTTTTTCATGTAATAAGTATATTTTTTATAGACGATAAAAGCAAACACGCACAACAAAAAACCGCACCCTACGAATAGGGGCGGTTTTTTGTATCCTCTCATCTAGTCAACTACTAGACGAGATACAAGTGATTAGCTTTGGACAACCTTAGAAGCAGTCTGGAAGTCTTCAGTCGGAGTAGTAAGCTCTTGTGTTGTTGCGTCAACGTTTGTATCCGCAAAGTTTACACTGTAGAGCTGACCTCGGAATGAAGCGATATCATCGGCAACAGGGTTAAAGTAGATCGTGAGTCGGAATCGAGTAGTGTCTCCATCACCAACTTCAACACGATTGCTACTAATAGTTCCACAGTTGCTTACGCATTCAAGAACTGTTCCAGCAATACTACCTGTTGTAGTAGCTGTACCATCTGAAGCGTTTTCAACGATAAAGTTTGCACCGGTGTTGCTCAATGTTGTACCTCGAGTTGTTGAAAGTTCAACAAACGCAGGATCATCGAACGCAGTAACATCAAATGTCACTGTGAACACACCCTGATCATCTAGAGAACTGTCACCATCGTTAAGCGCAACAGTAGCGTCTGTTGAAACAGCTTCAACAATAATACCAGTTGCAGCAAATCGTGTACCGTCACTTGAAGCAGAACCGTTAAGGTCTGTTACAGAGTCACCGTTTGCATCTTCTGCATCCCAGTTGCTTGCTGATGTAGAAGCAGCGAGTGAATCACCGTTAGTGAAAGCACCGTCTGTATCATTGATATCAGCTACCAATGTGAAGGTCATTGTGTCATCTTCATCGATAACAACATCGTCTTCATCAAGATCGCTAATTGTGAGAGTTGCATGAGTTACTGTTGAAGAAGCGAAGCTACTTGATGAACCTCCATCTTGAACAAGAGAAACTGTACCAACCTCCTCACCATCCGCCATAAGACGAATGTCATTTAGGATTTCAGTAACACCAGCGCCAGTTGAAGTGATGCTGAATGGAACTTCGATGAGATTAAGGTCAGTGCCTTTTGCTTTAACCTTAAAGCTCAAGAGATCAACATCATTTGTGTCGCTGTTAGTGTCGATAGTCACAGTGTGAGCATCGTTAACATCAGCGTCATCTTCACTAAGTGTCAACTTAACGTCACCAGCTGTTGAAAGATCTTCAAAAGAGAAAGTCTCTGTGAAGCTTGAATCGCCGTTACCGTCAGAGTCATTGTTAGTCAAGATTGCACCTGTAGCATCTTCGAATCGGATTGCGCCGATAGCAACTTCCCAGTTTTCACCAAGATCATCGCTGTCGATGTTGTTAAGAGCATCTACTGCAACATAGAACTTATCAGTGTCACCATCCTTTACAACAGCACCTGAAACAGGGATGTTGCGAGAGTAAACACCTGAGTTCTTTGTGAAGTCACCTGCATCAGCAGAACCAACAACTTTTCCGTCCTTCATGATAGACACCTGGTCAACATATCGGTCAAGACGAGTTGAACCAGAACCAGTGTGTTCGAATTCTACTCGAACAGAGGTAATTGAAACGTCAGAACCGTCAGCTTCGATTTCGAAACCTTCAATCTTAGCGTTTGAATCACCTTCGAGAACCTGGTCATCTGTACCAGAACTTCGTGAAGTAACTGTGATGTCACCAGCGCCACCGTGAAGTGAGCCGGAACTTGTTCCACCTGTAGAACCACCAGTTGTTGTACCAGCAGAAGCGTTTAGCTTAGCTCGTGAAAGCGGGCCAACGTAACCTGTAGCTGGAAGACCAACTGAGGCCTGCCATGCAGAAACTGCTGATTTTGTAAGAGGACCAAAAGTTCCCATAGCTACACCTGCTGGCATAGTAAGGAAGCCTTTTGATACCAAGATTTGCTGGAGAGCAGTTACATCAGCACCTGTGCTGCCGACTGTAAGGTCAACATTGAAAGTGTGAGATGAAGAGCCACCAGAAGTCTGTGCTTGTAATTGTGCAATTTGAGCAAGAAGAGCTTGAATCTGTGCTTCGAGGCTTGCTGTTGTCTGTGCATTTGTTGTGAAAGCAAATGAGAAGACGAAAGCAAAACCAACGAGTCCTGCTGCAATTTTTGCAACTTTTGATTTTGTTATCATTGTTTAATTTTTTTTGATTCCACCACCGATTACTTGTAAATTGAGGTGACAGAAACAAAATGAACTGAATTGCGAATTAATATTCGTAATTCAGAGCTAATAAATTCTCTTATAAATCTTACTAACTCTGCTCAGAATTTCTTCCGAGCATCTTCCTAATCCCACAAACTCCACGATTTCGACCGAGAAGTTGAGGGGTTAGTAGTAATACCAAACTGAATTTCGGAGTTACAGACATAAAGGTAAAAAGTAATTCGGGAAAATAAAATCAGATTGTCATCTCTACAAAAGTCGAGACGGTCTGAGTTTTACTTATACACATAATCGCCAAAACCGACAAACACAGCCTCCGCACTCGCTTTCGCAAGTTTGTATTCGGGCGGGGACCTGAGGTTACGATTTTGGCTTTTGTTTTAAGCCGTATATTTAAATGTCAACGATCCTACCTTTTCTGACAAAAACAAGGACGCCAAACGGGCCTTATTCTTACACAGAAATCTGGTAACGGCAGATAGCATAGCACCATAGATTTCTCTAGGCAAACGCTTCTACCTACGGCTAATTTTAAACCCATGAGGAACCAGTAGCAAAGAAATTCTGTGGATAAACCTTGATTTTTTCTATAAATGATCCGAAATAACAAAAAATGCTGTTTTTGTGATTCGTTTTTTCAAATACCAAGATCGCTAACAAAGCCCCTAGTTGGCCAAAGAATACACACTCCAGCGCCTATCACCAGACTTTTTCAAGGTTCCATCCTCGACAAGAGCAATTAATTCACGCTGAATAGTCTTTTCACTACAGTTAAGAATTACACTGGAAACATCTTTTATACTGACAGTTCCTCGCCTCTTAATAATAGAAAGGATCGCCTCTCTGCGACTCGTTTTCTTGGCTTCAACCACCCGCTTACTTGGTGCTGCTCGCTTTGGGGCGACAGACTTAAGATCAGAATTTGTATTTTTATGGCTTATTTGAAGGGTATTTTTAACAATCTGCGATGGGATCATTTTGACCTTAAGGGAGTCTGGGCTGATTGGGTTTACAAAGCGATCATAATCAGAAACCTCATTAATAAATGAATCGAACTCAGTCTTGAGAACAGAGAAATTCATTTCGGACACATACCCTGAAAAAAATGCAATTTCGAGCATTTCGACTATTTTTTTTGAAAGGGAACTGATTTCATTTGTTGCCTCAGCAAGCGAGTACCCAGTCGACGTCCCACCCACAAAGGACAAAAGTTTAATCGCATAGCGTCTTATATAAACCCTGAGTGGATCAGTTTGCGGAATTAAGTTTGTAACCAGATATACAGCAGTGGTTAATTTTTTTGCTCTTTCGGAGAAGAATTCATTGCGAATGTCCTTTTCTTTGTGCTTAAAAACAAGGCTAGATTTCCCATCTACGACATTGGTTAGACTATTTTTGTTTTGTGTGTTTTCCTCCACTGTCCTTTATTTAACAAACCTTGTCCCTTAATGTCTTTTAGTGTCTTTTACGGCCTTAGAATAGCCTTTTATCACCCTAAAATCAAGTGTCTTTTAAGATTACGCAATGTATTCAGGGTTCACGTCTTGCTTTTTTAACTCCAAAAATTATCCCCTTTTAATCCCCAGTTATTCACGTTTAATCCCCATGATATTATTGGTAAACATGGCAAAGAAAGATAAATACTCCAAAAAGGACAAGGGCTCCAAAATACCGGGTTCAGATGTCTTTATGAGCTTAAACGAACGTACCAGACGAGCGATTGGCTCTGTGGTTTTCTTTGTTGTTGCGATCTTCCTGTCTATGGCCGCGTTCGACAAGGCCGGACCAATTGGAGAAAAAACTTTTGTCGGCCTAGACCTTGTACTGGGCATTGGTTACTACCTACTTCCTATTGTCTTGATTGTCTTGGCGATTCTGTTTCTTTTACCCCGTGATGAAGAAAAAAATGTAGCACTAACCCAGATTATCGGGGCGGTCATTCTATTTATTTCATGTCTCGGACTCATCGACATTGCATTCGCAAGCAAGGGTGGTTTCTTGGGCAATATTATTTCCAAACCGCTCATTGGCCTTTTTGATACTTCGGTTACAACGGTCATATTGTTAGGAATAACTTGCGTGTCGCTATTGGCAATGTTCGATACAGCGCTTGATCTTAATTTATTTGCCTCCCCTCTCAAAAAGCTTTTGGGCAAGGACTCAAAAGAAGATGAAAAACCTGTGAAAATAATTGGGGCCACAGATCCTGACACGGCGGTGAAACCAATGATGACTCGAAAAACCGATGAGGAACTTAAGCTCGCCACACCAATCGACGAACCAATGAGCCGAAACAAAATTCCTGCTGGACCAATTTTTAAACTTGTATCGCAAAAACCATACACACCACCCCCATTAAGTTTGTTAGAAACCGATAAAGGCAAACCGGGCGTTGGTGACATCAAAGCAAACGCAAACATTATTAAAAGAACCCTTCTAAACTTTGGTATTGATGTTGAAATGGACGAAATTTCGATTGGTCCATCAGTTACTCGGTACGCCCTCAAACCAGCAGAAGGCGTAAAACTTGCGCGTATTGTGGGGTTGCAGAACGACCTATCCTTGGCCTTGGCTGCACATCCGATCCGTATTGAGGCACCGATCCCAGGGAAATCGCTTGTGGGTATTGAGATTCCAAACACAGTTAAAACCACGGTGGGCCTTGGCACTTTGATTGGTAGCCCTGAGTTTAGTGGTTCAGACAAACCGCTTCTGGTTTCTCTTGGAAAGGGCATCTCTGGTCGCGCACATTACTCAAACATTGCAAAAATGCCCCACCTCTTGGTTGCCGGAGCAACTGGATCCGGTAAGTCGGTTACGATCCACGCAATCATTACTTCACTTTTGTACAGAAACTCCCCTGAGCACATGAAATTCATCATGATCGACCCAAAGCGAGTCGAACTTACTCTCTACAATAAAATTCCTCATCTTTTAACTCCGGTGATTACCGATGCAAAGAAAACCATTCTTTCACTTAAATGGGCAGCAAAAGAAATGGACCGTCGATATGACATTCTACAGAGCGAACATGTACGAGACATAGACTCATATCATAAAAATGTTTTGGCCCCAAAACTTGAAAAATTCCAGAAAAATAAAGACACTGACGAAACCCCACCAGAGACAATGCCATACATTGTCATCATCATCGACGAACTCGCAGACATCATGCAGACCTTCCCACGAGAACTCGAAGCAAGCATTGTCCGTCTTGCACAAATGAGCCGTGCTGTTGGTATTCATTTGATTCTTTCGACCCAGCGCCCATCGGTAAACGTTATTACCGGCCTTATCAAAGCAAACATTCCTACCCGACTTGCCCTCCAGGTCACTTCTCAGATCGATTCTCGAACGATCCTTGACGCCGCAGGAGCAGAAAAACTCCTTGGTGCAGGAGACATGTTGTTCCAGTCGAGTGATATGTCCCAGCCACAGCGTATTCAGTCTGCCTTCATCTCTGAAAAGGAAGTTAAAAGTGTCGTTGAATATCTCAAAGATCAGTACAAAGATGAACTTATGCCCTCTCTTGATATCACCGGGCAGGCAGAAAGAACAGCAGACAGCGATGCAATGTTTGATTCTATGGACGATGATGAGAATGACGACGATGTGCTATATGAAGAAGCCAAAAGAGTGGTCATTGAGTCACGCAAGGCATCTACTTCCTATCTACAAAGAAAATTAAGTGTCGGCTACGCTCGTGCTGCGCGATTAATCGACATCTTAGAGGAAAGAGGTGTTGTTTCCCCTGGCAATGGCTCGAAGGCCCGAGAAGTACTTGTTGGTAACACCCCTTCCCAAGAACCACAGAGTGAGGAAACTATTTGAGATATAATTAATGAATATTTGATACATGTTGCGCAAAATAAATATCAGAATATCAATCACACTTTTCGTTCTTCTTGGTATTACTGCGTACACAGGCTATGAATTCAGAAATCTGATACTCGGACCAGTTATAATCATAGAAACTCCGAAAAATGGAACTGAGGTTAAAACCCCGGTTACAAACATCAGAGGCCATGCGAAAAACATCGCACGTATCAGTATGAATGATCGGGACATTTCAGTAGACGCACAGGGTGAATTCGAGGAAAAATTTGTTCTTTCCGAGGGCAGCAACATCATCAAACTCGCCGGCCAAGATCGCTTTGGTCGCAAGAAAGATGTGTTTGTTGAGGTTTTGTATAATGGAGAAACTGTAAATCCAGTAGCCGTTCGATAGCACAAGTTCATTTGAGATTTTATAAGCATACACAGAGATGAATAAAATTCATTTCTGTTCCCATTCGTCATGACTGATTAGCACTAATCGCCTTCGCATAAAGCTACGGCGGAACAAGATAAATACACATGAAAAAGAAAGAACCGAAAGCACCCAAAAAAAATGATCTCGCGATCGAAGACGCAATTGCCCAGATAAAAAGCAAGTTTGGTGACGATTCCATTATGAAGCTTGGCGAAAAACCAAAGGTTGATATTGATGCCATATCAACTGGTTCTATCGGCCTTGATGCCGCGCTTGGTGTCGGAGGTTTACCTCGTGGACGCATCATCGAAATCTTTGGACCAGAATCTTCAGGAAAAACCACTCTTTCCCTTCACGTTGTGGCAGAAGCCCAAAAAAAGGGCGGAATCTGTGCGTTTATTGATGCAGAACACGCAATGGATCCTGAGTATTCAAGAAAGCTTGGAGTGAAAATCGAAGAGCTTCTCATCTCCCAACCCGATACAGGTGAACAAGCACTTGAGATTGTTGAAAGCCTTGTGCGTTCAGGAAAAATCGACGTTATCGTTGTGGACTCAGTTGCCGCCCTTACCCCAAAAGATGAAATCGAAGGAGACATGGGCGCACACCATGTCGGCAAGCAGGCCCGCTTGATGTCTCAAGCCCTTCGAAAACTCACAAGCATCGTTGCAAAATCTAAAACTATCGTTATTTTTATCAACCAGATCCGCATGCAGATTGGCGTTACCTTCGGTAATCCAGAAACTACCCCCGGCGGCAAGGCCTTGAAATTCTATACTTCTGTTCGAATCGACATTCGAAGAATTGCCCAGATCAAAAAAGCAGAAGAAGTTGTGGGCTCAAGAATCCGCGTAAAAGTCGTTAAAAACAAGGTTGCTGCCCCATTCCGTCAGACAGAGTTCGACCTCATGTACAACGAAGGTATCTCCCGAGAAGGAGAAATCATTGCCTTGGGTGAAAAACACAACATTATTAGCAAAACTGGAAATAGCTATTCATACGGCGAGGTCAAACTCGGCCGAGGGTATGATTCTACCCGCCAATTCCTCCGAGAAAATACCAAAATCGCTGGCGATATCTTAAAAGAAATCAGAAAAAAACTCGAAGAAGTGCCAGAAGTTGGGTCTGGAGAATAACTTGCCCAAGTGATGAAAAAATAGTAAGTTTCAAGCATTAGTACTGTATTGCATTCCCTTCTCGAACCATCACTTCAAGGGACTGCCGCAGCGGGGTTCGCATGGTCAGTCAATGCCCGAACGGAGTGAGTGGCTTGACTGGAACCCCAGCGAGGACAAGGAAAATTTCCCGCTGGGGAATTTTCCGGTCCCAAGAAGTGATGGTTAAAAAACTTATGTTGGAATACAACGAAATCACAGAAAGAAAATATATCATTTACGAAGACGCTCCATTTGAAGTTCTGTCTTCTCACGTTTTCAGAAAACAACAGCGCAAACCGGTTAATGCGGTAAAGATGCGAAATCTCATCACGGGAAGTATCAAAGAAGTTTCTTTTCACGTTTCCGAGAAGGTTGAAGAAGCAGAGATCGAAAACAAAGATGTTAAATACCTCTACACAAACAAGGGTGAAAATTGGTTTGCCGAAGCGAATGATCCAAGCAAAAGATTCAAACTCGAAGACGCTCTTATTGGCCCAGGAATCAAATACCTAAAAAGAGATTCGATTGTCACAGCGCTTCTCTTTAACGAGAAAATAATCGGTATAAAGGTTCCAATCAAAGTCGAACTCAAAGTTACAGAAGCTCACCCGGCGGTCAAGGGTGACACGGCCAAGGGAGGAAACAAAATTGTTGTTCTGGAAACAGGCGCAACCATTACCGTACCAATGTTTATCAAAGAAGGTGATGTGCTACGTATCAATACCGAAACCGGAGAATACACGGACAGAGTCTAGATTAGAAACAAACGAGCGTCAAAAAACTCCCCTTTCGGGGAGTTTTTATATCTAGGTTATCGAGAAACGAATGGGAGAAGTCCCATGAATCGCGCCCGCTTGATTGCAAGAGCGAGATCTCGTTGGGACTTTGAACACACACCTGTACGCTTTCGAGCCATTACTCGTCCGTGAGGATTGATGAATTTCTTCAAAATATCGATGTCTTTGTAATCGATGTGTTTAATATTGTTTTGGGTAAAAAAGCACTGCTTCATATGTATTTTATGTATTTATTTTAAAACGGAATATCCTCAGGGTTGATATCTTCTGATGGGTACTCAATGGTATCAATTGACTCGACATTGTCAACCTTTCCGGCCTTACCGCCCTTGCCAGCCACAGAGCCAGCAGAACCACCCTCACCACCACCCCGAGAACCAAACTGCACCCGGTCGGCAATGATCTCAGTACGATACTTTTTTTGACCATCTTGGCCGTCCCAAGATCGAGTCTGCATTCTACCTTCGACAAGCACAGAACTTCCCTTTTTAAGATACTTCGCTACATTTTCTGCCTGTTTTCCAAAAACTACAATGTTATGAAAGTCGGCACTCTCCTGCTTTACTTTATTCTTGTCATACCACACTCGGTTTGTAGCGACACTAAAAGACGTGACTTGGATACCGGATGGCAGGGCTTTCGCTTCTGGGTCTCTTGTTAAATTCCCGATAACAAATGCCTTGTTAAGATACATAGTTTAAATAGAGCTAGTTGATAACTAATGCGTCAATTTCTTTTGCTGGAGTGGCTTTTTCTTCTGTAGCCGCCTCTTCTTCTGCCTTTTTTGCCTCAGCTAATTTGGTTCCGTAAAGAGTGTTTTCTCGAACAGTTTTGATAACCAAATGTCGGAGCATTGTGGAATGCTTTTCGATTTCTTGGGTGATACTTTTGATAGCAGCAACAGGAAGTTCAAATTTAATCCAACCAAAATATGCATCGTTAAACTTTTGGTGTTTAGATTCGAGGACCTTTTCCATGGTGTAGGTCAATGAACGCATCTTTGGAAATTCTTCTGAGATAATTTCTCCCTTATGTGCGCCAATAATGTCATGTAGCCAAGAAACCTCAGCTGAAAGGCTATCTTCTGCTACGGTCGGCATGAGCAAATAGCCCACTTCGTAGACATCCATTTTTTCACCTGTATTTTTGTTTTGACTCGCTTTCATTTGTAACACCCTTATTTAGTATAAAGGTTCGACCTCAAGAATTCTTTAAAAAATTCTCTGGGAACCACTAGGGTTGTCCTAGACTATCATATCGCCTTACGAGGTGCAATATCGATGTTTTAAGCCAGTTTAAGGCCCCCTTAGGCCAATAGAAAGGCCCTCGCATATGCGGGGGCCTAGCGAACACCACAGAACCAGTAGTCTTTGTTCAACCACTTACGTGGCTGACGAACCAGAAGTGCGTACTTTGGTGAGGCAAGATCGTTCCCACGATGTCGGAATATCAAGCCGTACCAAGTTTCCTCGTGACACCAGACTGAAACACTTGGAAAATTACACACGAATTCCGGATCAAGTGTCATGAGGTGGATGTGGGCTCTTGGATCGGGTGACAGACCGTGTTTCTTGAACTCTCCCTGAATCTCTTCCGAGGGAATTCCACCTGAAACCAAACGATCCCAGTCGGGCCGAAAAAAGACCAACGTTGCGCTTCCTCCTTCACCTCTTGGGATTGCATGGACGAACTCCTTGCCACCACCACCCAGCTCGAATCCTGCCTCACTCACAACCGTACACACAGATTTTTCTCGATCAATACCAGTTACTAATCGTTCAAACTCAGCACACATACACACCCTCCCGTAAATTAATGAATTGGTTTCTACTCAAATCTGCCTACACTATATACCCGCCGGGGATTTGTTCAAACACCGTCTTACAGACCAAAAATTCTTAGAGCATTTTCCACCATAGCCCTCTGAACAGTCTCAAAATTTTCTCCTCTAATTTCCGCGATCTTCCGGACCACTTCTTTCACATAGGCTGGCTCGTTTCGTTTACCACGATATGGAACCGGAGCAGCAAATGGTGCATCTGTTTCAGCCATAAGCATTTCTAACGGCGCTTTTTTGATTACTTCATCATAATCCCGTGCGAAAGTAATCGGACCATCAAAAGAAACAGAAAAACCGAGTGCAAAAAATTTCTGGGCCACTTCCCAATTCCCGGCAAAAAAATGAATATTGCCCCTGAGCCGGTCTCCGAGTTTGTGATCAGTTCTATAGGCAGAAAGCACCTGAAGACATTCTTCATATGCATTTCGGCAATGAATCATAAGCGGTTTGTCGTGTCTAAGTGCAATTTCGATCTGGTTCGCAAAAAGAATTCCCTGTTGCTTCTTTGATTCCTCATCGGCACCGGACCGGAAAAAATCAAGACCACACTCGCCTATCGCCACCACTTTTGGATGAGCTGCGAGTGCATCGAGTTCAATAAAATCAGTTGGATTCCATTCATGTGTTGGATGAATACCAACAGTTGCAAACAAGTGATCATGTTTTTCTGCAAGCTGAATTGCAGATTTTGAATCAGCAACCGACGTGCCGACAGTAATCGTCGAGATTTTTTGTTCTTTGAGTTTGGCAATTACTTCATCTCGATCAATATCGAAATTAGGGAAATTAAGGTGAGAATGGATATCGATGTAATCAGGCATTAGCGTCGAAGAAAAATTGGGGCGGCTGGAGATTTGTTTGCCTTCAC
>CAYVZB010000002.1:31108-84889 GCA_964456405.1 uncultured Candidatus Saccharibacteria bacterium
TCAGGCATTAGCGTCGAAGAAAAATTGGGGCGGCTGGAGATTTGTTTGCCTTCACCAATTCTTTAATAGTGTTTGATGTCTCAGGCATAATTGGTTCGAGCATCACAGCAATTTCAAACAGATCGTTTGTAAGCATTCCGATTATTGCCTTGGCGGTAATCTTATCTGTCTTTATCAGACTAAAGGGTTTTTCTTCTTGGATCTTTCTGTCTAACCTACCAATATGATCCCATATAACGTTAGTTGCTTCCTGAATATTGAATTCGTTAAGCGCCCTCACATAGTTAGTTGGAAGTGGGTTTTGGAATCTAGGAACAGCAGCAGCGAGATTCGTCTCGGCCATTTTCATAACCCGACTAACCAGGTTACCGAGGCCGTTTGCCAAATGAGAGTTGTACGCGTCTTTGAATTTTTCCATCGTAAAATCACCGTCTTCGAAAGGATGAAGTTCTCGTGCAACAAAATACCGGAATGGTTCAACTCCAAATTCTTCTACTACCGCAACAGGATTGATCACATTGCCTTCACTCTTCGACATTTTTTTGCCACCACTCGTAATAAAACCGTCGATTACGATTGTTTGTGAAGGAGTAAGACCCGCAGACATAAGCATTGCCTGCCACATTGCCGATTGCTGACGGAGATTATCTTTACCGCAGTACTGAACAACGCCACCAGATTCAACCCACCACTTCTGAAACTTGGCCATGTCTCCCGGCCAACCAACCGCAGAAATATAGTTTACAAGCGCATCAAACCAAACATACATCACTTGCTTTTCGTCACCAGGAACTGGAATTCCCCAAGGCATCTTTGAAGCCAGGCGAGAAATACTAAAGTCTTCGAGGCCTCGCTCAACAAATGATCTAATCTCCCCCATCCGACTCTCAGGCACAACAAGTTTTGAATTTTTCTTGTACAAGTCTAAAAGTGGCTTTTGATACTTAGAAAATCGGAAAAAATAATTTTCCTCTTCAATAATTTCCAATTCTGATTTCGGATGAAGAGGACAGCGACCGTCCACAAGCTCTGACTCGGTCTTTTCAAGTTCACAACCAACACAGTATTTAACTTTGTAATTCTTTTTATAAATATCACCATTCTTTTGACACACTCTCCAGAATTCTTGTGCTGCAGAAACATGATGAGGGTCAGTGGTACGAATAAAATTAATATCACCACTAATACCCAAAACTGGAATCAGTTGTCTGAATTTTTCTGCATATTCATCTACATATGCCTGGACGTCCTTCCCGATTTCCAGAGCTTTTCGATGAATTTTTGTGCCATGCTCATCAGTGCCCGTGTTGAAAAAAACTTCACAACCGATCATTTTTTTATATCGAGCAATAATATCTGCACGGACGATCTCCATACCAAAACCAACATGAGGGTCAGAGTTCACATACGGCAATGTTGTCGTGATGTAAAAAGGTCGAACGGCTGTCCCATGGGAACTGCGCCCGAGGGTTTTCTTTAAAAAGTTAAACATTGTTGGTATCTAAGCTGATTTAAGTTTTTCTTCTTCCGCACGGTCGCGCTCCAAGTCGTGAAAAACTTCCATCAAAATAGTTGCGATCGGCACGGCAATAATAAGCCCGAGGAAACCAGCGAGCTTCGCACCAACAACCAACGCCAAGATAGAAATAATCGGCGGTACTCCAATAACCTTCTTGACCACGAGTGGATAGATAAGCTGACTTTCAAACTGCTGAACGATGATATAAAAAGCGGTTGCAATAGCAGCCATTGTGATACCACCAGTAGTGTAGGCAAAAATAACGCCGGGGATAGAAGCCATGATCGGTCCAAAAAGAGGAATGATTTCAAACACACCAGCAAGAACACCGAGCAAAATTGCATGTTTTACACCAAGAAGTGTAAGGAGTAGGTAGACCAATACCGCCACAATAACACCAAGCAGTAACTGACCCTGAAGCCACAAACCAATCTTTTGCTCTGCACGTGTCCAGAGACCGATGATATAACGTCGGTGGGACGATGGAATAATAATTCTTAAGAAATTTGTGATACCACCCGACTGCACAGAAAGATAAAAAGAAAGAACGACAATAAGAACGAAATTCAAAAGACCACCAAGTACCAAACTTGCAGTTGTGAATGCATTTTGTGACAGGGCAACCATGAGAGCATTTGCTTTGTTAACAAGCTCAGACACTGGCAGGTTGCCAATAAGTCCATTAACCGAACCGAAGCCTGGAATATTCTGTCCTAGCGCCTGCGCAGAAATACTTTCAGCGGAAATAGTCGTGGTTAATTCTTGAATTTCACTCAAAAGAGGTAGAAGCAAGAAGTAGAATGTACCAACAAAGATCATAGCGACAGAAATATAAATAAGAAGCACAGCGATCGTGCGTGGCACCCGTCTAGCAATAAACCATTTAACCATCGGCTCAATAGAAGAAGCGATGATAACGGAGGTAAAAATGACAAGGATAATGTCAAAAAGATAGAAAATAGACCAATAAAAAAGCAACGCAACACAAGCGACCTTAAAAACCGTCACCGCGCTTACGGCTATCCTTGTTGTAGAGGGAGAAGGATGTTCCATTATTTAATCATAGCACCCTGTTTTGGAAGTACAACGCTAGGATTTTTTAAAGGTTAAAATTTCCTTGAGCTTGTCTTTGTCCCCTTCTTTTACGTCTCCAATCACTGCCAAGTTAAGCATTTCGTCCCTAAAAAGATCTTGGGCCACCTTGCGGACATCAGAAGCGGTTACTTTTTCGATCTTTGCGATCACGTCCGTTGGTTTTTTTATTTCCCTACGCATTATTTCCTGCATGCCCGTGTACTCAGCAACGGCATCGGATGATTCAAGGCCCAAAAAAAGATTACCAGAAATGTAGTCTTTGGTTTTTCGAAGCTCGGTAGCCGAAAGAGGCTCGAGTATAAACCTTCTGCATTCTTCGAGGATTGCTTGAACAGATTCAATAAGTCGATTTTTATCAACCCCTGCTGAAATAGTAAATGCGCCGTGATCTGTAAATTCATCTGTGCTCGCTCGAACGTAATAACACACGCCCATTTGGTCTCGCATTCTGTAGAAAAGTCGCGAACTCATTCCACCACCAAGTGCCGCAGCAAGAACCCTCAAAGCCGGTAATCGCTTGTCATTGACGTCATACGAACGGACACCAAGAACCAGATGCATTTGGTCCGTTTTCTTTTCTTTGATGGCCAGCGCAGGCTCACTTTGTTTTTCTTTCACTCTATCTTTTGCGTGTTTTTTTGCTGTGCTGATCTTAGAAAACTCTTGAGCGACAATTTTGCGAACTTTTTTCTCATCAATGTTTCCGGCAACAATAACAATCGTTCCCTTTGAAACGTAATGCTTATCTCGATACTGAACAAAATGGTCTCGTGTCATTGCTCGAACATTTTCTCGTGTACCTGCAATATCCCAACCAGCTGGCTGGTCGCCGTAAAGCAAATAACTGAATATTTCCTGAACGTGCCGATGTGGCATGTCTTCGTACATGTTTATTTCCTCAACGATCACTCCTTTTTCCTTCTCGATTTCCTTTTCATCAAAGATCGGATTGATATACATATCGGCAATGATATTGATGAGCTGTGGGAGCTTTTTAGCCTGAGCTTTTGCATAATAACCAGTAAATTCTTGGGAAGTAAACGCATTAAATTGCGCACCAAGAGAGTCGAGTTCGTGGCTAATATCACTCGCCTTTGGACGATTGACTGTACCCTTGAAACACATGTGTTCGAGAAAATGCGAAAGTCCGTTAATATCCTTCGTCTCATATTTTGAACCAGCCTCTACCAAGACCAATACCGTTGCTGTAGGTGTATCCTTCATTGGCACCGTAACAATTCGCAAACCATTCTTTAGAGTCTGTTTTTTAAAATTCATGAACGGAGTTTAACATAGATTTTTTGTATAAAAAAAGAGGCCCCGCATACACAAGGGCCCCTCAACGCATCCATCACTCAAGCTATCGGCTCTACCCCCCGAAACAGGACCATGGTGTCGGCAGAGGACAACCTCGAGTTGTCGATGTTGTAAGCGTCGACACACCAACCAAATCCTGCCAGGCGATAGCACTCAACCACATAGGCCTGCTCGCCGATCGGCACGAAGCAGATGGTCTTGCGACCATCAATCGGCAGAAGGCCCAAACGACCACACTGCTGCTGCTTGAGAAGCTGGTGAAGTTCGGTCAGGCTCACACACGCGCCCTTCTTGCCGAGCGTCTCGTAGACACCGTGCACTGATTTGCATTTTGCGAGCTTCCGCATCGCAAGCCAGGTCTCTGCCTTTGGTGGTTCGCAGATGTTTTGCTCACCCATCATCAGATGAGCAAAAAAATTGTTGGTCTGACCGACCACGCTCGTGTCGAAGATGAACGAAATCCGAGCAAGGAATGCTGTCTCAGTCCGAGGCAGTGGAAATTCGTGGGATTCCCTTTCACTGAAGATGTTGCCCGGATTCAGACACAGCGGGACATCTTCCATTTGCTCCGTGTGACCATCCATGGTACCCAAAACTCCTCCTCCAATTTGCGACATGTCTCGAACCTTTCTTGGGCTAAAGTCCACAAAACGAGCGATACCACATTGGTTTCGCTACAACTTACAAGGATCAAAAATTCTGTGCGAAGCAGATTCTGTAACCACTGTAAGTTGTAGCGAATTCGACAATTTAAAGAACACACCGAGAAACATTCTAATATAACTTAGCGGTCTGGTCAAGTTACCCAAAAAAACGGCCTTACATAAGGTTTAAATTGAAAATTCAAGGAGTTTTTCACACCTATCTAAGCAAGTTGAGTAAATCAGAGATTTTGACACGTTCTTGTTTGCCGGTATCTCGATTGCGAACTGTCACAGTTCCCATGTTGTCGCCTTCGACCGTATCGAAATCTATCGTAACGCAAAATGGTGTACCGATTTCGTCCTGGCGTCGGTATCGCTTACCAATGTTGCCGTTATCATCAAAAACCGTGTTTGGAATTTCTTTTTTAATCATTGCATACACTTCTCTAGCCTTTTCGATGAGAGCTGGTTTATTTTTGAGCAACGGAAATACTGCAACTTTTACTGGAGCAATATGTGCAGGAAATTTAAGAAACACTCGAGTCTCTTCCTTGACCTCCGAAGCCTTGGCGGAGGAGGTGGCCATTGTATCTTCACTGTATGCCTCGCTCAAAACCGCGAGGATTGTTCGATCGAGACCAAATGTTGGCTCGATAACGTGTGGAATAAAACGCTCTTTGGTTTCTTCGTCGAAGTATGAAAGATCGACACCACTTGCCTCTGAGTGATTCTTCAAATCAAAGTCAGTTCGATATGCAATACCGTAGAGTTCTTTTTTTCCAAAAGGAAATTCGTACTCAAAATCAATCGTCTTGTCCGAGTAATGAGCACGCTCACCATCTGGGACATCGAGTTCATGAATCTTTTTCTGATCCAAGCCAATGTCACTCATCCACTGAATCATTTCTTTTCTCCAATATTCAAAATGTTCTTTCCAGTCTTTCTTTGGAACAAAATATTCGATTTCCATTTGTTCGAACTCACGTGCTCGGAAAATAAAATCACGCGGAGCAATTTCATTTCGGAACGCTTTACCAATCTGTGCGAGACCAAATGGGAGCTTTGGATGGAACGAGTCGATTACATTTTTGAAATTCACAAACATACCCTGTGCGGTTTCAGGTCGAAGATATGACACAGAAGTTTCGTCTTCCATTGCACCGACGTGAGTCTTAAACATCATATTGAACTGTCGAGGTTCACCAAGCTTACCGCCACATTCAGGACATTTGGTTTTATCACCTTCGACATGATCAGCGCGAAAACGTCGCTTACACTTTGAGCACTCAACAAGCGGATCGGAAAAACCGGACACGTGACCACTCGCCTGCCAGACTTTTTGATTCATGAGAAGTGCCGCATCGATACCGTACATGTCGTCTCGGCTTTCTACGAATCGCGACCACCACAATTTCTTAATGTTATTTTTGAGAGCCACGCCCAAAGGACCCCAGTCCCAGGTACCAGAGAGGCCACCGTATATTTCTGAACCTTGGTAAATAAAACCACGTCGCTTAGCGAGTGAAATAATATTCTCCATTCTGCTGTCTTTATTGTCTGCCATATTATTCTCTTACTCTTTCATCACCTGAACGATATCTCGAATCACTTGTTAATTTTGTACTTAAAGAATTTGAACTCGCTTCAACTGTAGCACTCGTAAATCTATCAACCCCCTGAGCTGAAATATTACCAACAAGGTCAGGAGAAGTATTTGCTTGGTTAATACTTGGTACAAATTCGATCTGGAATGCTACCTCTCTGGATGCTGAAGTATATCCAACTCCGGCTCGCAAGTCAGGCACAGTCCAGGTCACTGTTCGAGATGAACTGTCATAGGAAATCTGTTCGTTTGACGGGCTATAACTGCCTGTCCAACGCACATAAGGTGGCAGTACCGCTTTCATTGTTGTATTTGCTACGTCATTAAAAGTATTAGCAAGATTCCAGACAACGGTATACGTGGTTTGTTTATCAACTTCTGGTGGTATAGGACCATGATTGATAAATGGGCCACCGTAATACAATATCCGAGCACTCGGAACAATGTTAGTCGCAACCTTAGCTTGGCCACTAGCACTTGAGCTGATTTGTTGTGGCACTCCACCCTGAACACGGCTTCCCTTCATTGTGGCAACGATACCTATGTCCATATTTCTACCCTGCTGCAAAAGTTGATCTGTTGGAGAAACAGCAGTGAGTGTAAAACTTACCGAGCCAGTGTCACCGGGATTAAGATCACTCAAACTGTATAAAGAATTTCTATCCCAAATAATCGTATTATCCGATGAACGATAAAAACCACCATTACCAACCGAAACCTGATTTCGATCGAGCCCCTTTCCAGAAATTTTTACTTCGATCGTCGCATCATTAATTTCAACCGGCAAATTATTAGACCAATTAAGAGTTCCTGTGACCTTACTACCCGCTGATATAGCAGGAATACCGGACCTTCCATTGAGATTAAGCGACAAGCCAATAAATGGTTTCTTAATCGCTAATGTTTTCTGATTCGTAATGTAACCAATCGCAATTTTTCTCGGATCGTTACTATCTAATGTGCCGGCAATAAATCTAAAAGTTCTTTCTTCCTCATTCTGGCCATCCATTCGTCCCTTAATTTTAATGGTTCGTTTCTCGTTAGAATCCAAATCGCCAATACTCCACATATTTTTCTCAGAAGACGGACTCGGGGTTGAGCTAATGAAATTGAAACCGAATGGATATTCAGATTGAACAGCCAGACCGCGGATCAGGGTGTTGGCATTCGATGCAACGTCGATTGTAATCGTAATTTCCTGACCAGAATTTACTTCCTGAGGCAGGTCGACGTTCATAATGATTGGTGCGGACTTGATAGTCACGTCAAAGACCTTTTCTTTCGTAAATAAACCGTTTGAGCCATGAGATTTATAATCAACCCGAGTTTTAATCTGCTTTACACTGTCTTTTTCTCCAAAAAATACAGCTTTTATATTTTGGGTTTTTGACGAACCGGCACTAATTGTTTCAAGATCAATCTGTTGGCGCGCCAGGTCCTTGGTCAAATCATCAACACTTCGAGTGCCTTCTGGATATTCAATATACAAAGTGACACCTTCCAGGTTGGTGTTGTTATTATTCTTTACAATCACGTCCAAGGAGAGCTCTTCCCCCGCGTTCACTGCAACGAGACCTTGGATCGAAATATCAACATTTTTAGTTGAGATTACATTAAAACCACCCAAAATTATGTAGGCAGCAATCGCAGTTGCAGCCAAAAAGAAAAGCACGGCTGCAATAAAAAAATTATTTACAAAAGAGTGTTTTTTCACTTCGTGTTGTTCAGGGGCTTCTTCAACAGCTGATTTGAGTTCGTCTGTCCAGCCATAATTTTGCATTTTTTCATGCTGAGTAAATTCTGGCCGTTTTTTTTCGGTTATCGGAGGAGCATCGCGAGAGTACAGATCGCGCTCCAGGTTATCGATCCGATCGTTTTGATCTGAAGCCATATTTTAAAAAGTATAGCACATGAGAATTGTTGACTAAGGCTATTTTTTGGCTATAATTAAAGCCCACTTTCTCTAATAGAATCATTAATCACCCTTATCGCCTCTCTCCTAAGCGACGTGAAATCATTAATCACACCCCCGTTCCAATCACTGGTCTCATAATATTTTTTCAATTGTTCTATTTCAGGTACATAACCAAGGAGATGTAGAATCCGTAAAATAATAATCGCTTCGAAATTTTTAATCTGCTCGGTGTTCTTTGCCCCAATCCCCTTTTCCAAAAAATCTAAGCCGCCGTTTACAAGGTCAAACAATTCCCTGTTTGATTCTTCACCGGCGAGAAGTTTTTTAATAAGAAAAAAAACTCGAGTAGAAATTATTTGTTTTTGATCATTGTCCCGAAACGCTGCGAAGAAACTTTTTTCCGGAA
Source organism: uncultured Candidatus Saccharibacteria bacterium (assembly GCA_964456405.1). Classification (GTDB taxonomy): domain Bacteria; phylum Patescibacteriota; class Minisyncoccia; order Phycocordibacterales; family DATGWK01; genus JAHFLV01. The sequence continues at coordinate 39,608 of CAYVZB010000002.1, forward strand.
TCGCACTAATAAGCCGCCACATATTTTTCCCCCGAACCAAAGAAACGATGGAACGTGCTGGCGCGTCCAATGCATACCGAAGCTTTGAGCTTATGTGGCGAGTGTTCTGAGCATGCGCACCTACAAGACCAAGCTCTCGGGTGAAAAGGTATACGTACTGGCTTGTTTCCCCTGTTGGTTTTGTGTCGAGTATCAGTCCTTCTGTGTTGTATGTGTGGTACGACATTTAAATCCAACCATGTGCAGTAAGGAAATCTCGAACTTGAACAAAAATCTTTTCGTGACCAAGGGAAGTTGGGTGAATACCATCGTAAAAATCCTCCGTGGGCAAATCTGCTATATCACAATAAGGCACGCTCTGCTGGTCACAGACTTTTCGCATAACGGCATCGTACTCAGTTAGATCTGCATTCAGATAATGAATATCAGCCCAAGATACTGGAGTAGTCTTTGTTTCATCGCAATTCTTAAAACCAATAAAAATAATGTTTTGGGTTATTTTTCTTGCCTTGTTAATTATTTCATTAAGATTTTTTTCGAATTGCTCTACAGGAATTCGATTTTCTCCCGCTGCAGGACGCGAAGCATCGTTACCGCCGCTCTGAAAAATAAGAGCATCAGCGTTTCTAACTATTGCTTCATTTTCAAAACGCTTGAGAATCAAATCTGTGCCACCTCCTGGAGTACTAAGGTTATAAAGCTCAGTATATTCATTTTCCTTGTGAGCGAGGTGTAGCCAGAGTCGGTTAACCCAACCCCCCCTTTCAAGATCCCAAGCTCCCCATGGTGTACTATCTCCAAAAAGACAGATGGATTCTGGTTTTTTCATACTATTTTCTTATTAATCGATGAATGATTGCCCCACTGATTGCCCCGAGTGTATTGAACAAAAGATCGAGCAGTGTATTTACATACCCACCAACACCAGTGTTTGGCGAAACTACAACCGCCGCAAATTCAATGAGTTCATTTACCACACTCAAACCCATACTGCCGATTGCAACAAAAAAATAAAAATAAAGTGGTTTTATATCTGTTCGAGTAATAAACCGAAGTAGGTGGGCCAAAACAAAAGACATCACGAAGTAAATATAGAAATGAAGAATCTGATCAAATTTAAGAATAACGAATTCTCCCAAGGCATCATGGGCATTGTAGATCTCGATAGGAATCCAACGGTACAAAACAACCCCGCTCGGAAGTTTCAGACCGCCACCAAGCATGTGCAACAGACCCCAAATAGAAACCATCCAGAGAACTGGCAATGGAAAATTAATTCGTCTTTGGAAAGAAGCGACAAGAACCAGCAAAATAACAAGCACACCGGTATAAAGAGCAAATTCGTAGTTTTGAAGGAAAAAATAGTACAGCGCAAACCCGATGATGTATAACAAGTTAAAAATGAGTAATGCCCATTCGTTTTTTTTGATCATAGTTTTATATTAAATTTCAGGTCACCAGCCTCAACAGCTTCCCCGTTAGAGACATCACCAAACACAATATCCCCCACAAAGGCGATTTTCTTTATCTCTATCTCAAACCTTCTAATCAGTGTTTCCCCAGCTGTGTTTGTTTCAACAAAAAGTTGAGTCAGCTCACCTGGCTTTAACGAAGATTTCTTGCGCAACTCTTGGACAGAACGAATCAGATCACGGACCATTCCCTCTTCTTTAAGTTCGTCCGTAATGTCAGTATCGAGTACAACTTCGGTTGTAATATCTGGATCAAATACAATTTCCTTTATGTTTACTTCATCAATAATAAGATCTTGATACGAAGATTTACCATCCAACAGCACTGATTTCACAAAAAGTTTTGCCAGCGGTTGTCGAACCTTAATACCAGCCCTTGCTCGAGCTTCAAGGGCAAGGCTCACAACTCGACGAGTCTCGACCATATCGGAGAGAATAACGACATTATCAACAGAAGTAACCATGGTTTTTGGCCATTCTTCAAGATGGACACTTTCTTTCTCTCCACCCACAGCCTTGTACGTTTCTTCGGCAACAAAAGGAATAAACGGCGCAATTACCTTTGAGAGTTCAAGAAGGATCAATCGAAACGTAGACAATGCTTCACTTTGTTCGATCTCACTTTCGCTCTTTAGGCGTTCTCGTGAACGTCTTAGGTACCAAACGGAGACATCTTCAATGAAACCATCGATTGAAACAAGGGCCTTGTTAAGTTCATATGATTCCATAGAAGTTGTGACTTCGGCAATCACGACGTTGAGCCGTTCGATAATCCAACGATCGAGAATATTTTTTGATTCCACCTTTTTACCCGTTCCGCGAGGCCCAGAGAGCGAAGTGGAATATGTTTCGTAGAAAGAAACGACATTCTTCAAACGCAAAATGATTTTTTTATGAGCTTCATCAACACCCTTTTCCAAGAAATTCAAATCCTCAGACTTCATCAAGGGCGATGATAAAAGATAAAAGCGAAGTGCATCAGAACCATAAGTATCAATAAAAATTTTCGGATCAGGGAAATTTCCCTTTGACTTTGACATTTTTGAACCATCTTCTGCAAGAACGGTTCCGGTTGTTAAGACATTCTTAAACGGAATTTTACCAAAAAGAATAGTCGAGACTGCATGCATGTAGTAAAACCAAGTTCGTGTCTGTGCAATGTATTCAGAAACAAAGTCTGAAGGAAAATTTTCCTCGAACTTCTTTTTGTTTTCGAATGGGTAATGATTCTGAGCAAATGGCATTGCACCAGACTCAAACCAACCATCGATAACTTCTGAAACGCGTTTCATTTCACCACCACAGGTGCAAGTAAAAACAATCTCGTCGATGTATGGACGATGAAAATCAATTTCAAAATTCTTGTTATGTGGAATTGGTGAAAAAGAAAGCTCTCGCCATTCAGCAGTTTCAAATTTTGTCTTGAGTGAAAAATCTTGAACCAATTGACTCCTTACAAGGCCCCTTGATCCGGCTTCCATGAAATAAAGGATATCGCCGTGACTGACAATAAGAATTTTCTTGCCCTTGTGCTTCTTCTCAAGATCATAAAGAAACTTCATTGAACGGCAGTATGCATCCATAAGCGTTTCGCCGTCTTTTGGAGGAGTGTCGAATCGAGATTCAGACGTGGCAAAAGACTCGCGGTATTCCTTCCAGGTTTTCCCCTCATAGACACCGGCATTGAGCTCCCTGATCTCTGAACTAGAGAAAATATATTCTGGTGCAACCCCAACTTCTTTGGCCACAATTTGAGCAGTCTCTTTTGCCCGTTCGAGGTCAGAAGAATAAATGATGTCGATTTTTTCTTTTTTGAGTTTTTTCGCGGTATCAAGAACCTGCCCTCTGCCCCTTTCAGTCAATGTGTTCTTTGGATCCGGTTTGCAACTTACGGAATCGGTAAGATTGTGCTGAGATTCACCGTGGCGCATAAGGACATAGCGATTGTGGGCTGGTGCCCGTTTTTGGATTTCTTCAAGAGAACCGAAACACTCGGTCTTTTCGCATGTGTTACATCTCCAAAATGGCAGTGGTGATGCCCAATATCGGTTACGAGAAATGTTCCAGTCTGGCGCAGCTTCAACACTGTTGCCAAAACGACCATGTTTCAAATGCTCAGGAATCCAATTGATATCCTCATTAAGTTTGAGAATCTCTTTCTTTACAGCCTGGATTTTGATGAACCATGATGGCAATGCAAAATACAAAAGCGGAGTTTCACATCGATGACAGTGCGGATATGAGTGAACAATTTTTTCTTTTCCCAAAAGCAGTCCGCGTGCGGCAAGATTCTTTACGATAAGCACGTCAGATGACTGGTGATCTTCCTTTGGTTTTGCTTTGAGGCCGGCAAAATCTGTAACATCAGCAACAAACCTTCCGTCCTGACCAACATGTCGAACAAACGGAATCTCATTCTTCTTTGCAAGTTCCATGTCTTCCTCACCATATGCAGGTGCAAGATGCACGATACCTGAACCAGTATCTGCAGTTACATATGGAGCAGCGTGAACTTTCCAACCGTTTTCTTTCTTACCCGTTCCTTCTGGAAAGTTCTTGTTCAAGAAATAATCAAATGGTGGTTTATATTTCTTCCCCACCAAATCCTTACCTTTGATTTCTTCTACGATTTCAAATTCTTCTTTAAAGAGAGATGTTTTATTTTTACCAACGATAAAGTATTCGTCTTTTACTTTTGCAATGACGTAATCAAGTTCTTCATTTACAGCAACACCAGTGTTACCAGGAAGCGTCCATGGAGTTGTGGTCCAAACGATAAGGTAATGATTTGGTTCATTTTCGATGGCGAGTTTTACATAGACTGAAATATCAGAAATATCCTTGTACGAATTATCCATCGCCACTTCGGCGTTTGAGATCGGAGTTTCGCAACGTGGGCAATACAACAGAACTTTCGTTCCTTCATAAATAAGTTTCTTGTCCCACATTTCCTTCATTGCCCACCAGACGGACTCGATGAAGGTATTGTCCATCGTCATGTATGCACCGTCGTAATCTACCCAACGACCAATTCGCTCGATGGTGTGTTTCCACTCATGGGCATACTGCAGCACCTTACTTCGTGCGTATTCGTTAAAAGTATCGACACCAATTGCCTCAATCTCCTTCTTTCCGTTTACCTTGAGATCTTTTTCAACAATATTTTCAATCGGTAAACCGTGACAATCCCAACCCCAACGACGTTCAACATGATGACCGCGCATCGTTTGATAGCGTGGTACAGCGTCTTTGATCGTGCTAATTAAAATGTGACCGTAATGAGGTAACCCAGTAGCAAATGGTGGTCCGTCATAAAAAACGTAATTTCCTGCAGGAGAATCCTTCTTAAGACTTTTCTCAAATATATTATTGTCGCGCCAGAATTGCAGTACCCTCTCTTCAGCCTGTGCGGTCGCGGACTTTTCTTGGCTCGCCGGAGTTCCCTCTGAAACGGAGGCGGCCTTCTTTTTATTTTCTGTATGGATATCAGCCATAGTGGCCTAAATAGTAGCCCTTTTTACTCTTTTGAGCAAAAGATCCACTTCCACTACAGCCATGGCCAGATAAAAAAACTCCCGCGCGACACGAAGTCGAACGGGAGCATGGGAGACACCGGCCGCCGGTCAGTCGACCTTAGCCTCACCAAGATCTGACACCAATTTGGATCACCTCCTCGTACCGGAAGGAACGTCTGCTAAAACTATACCCTTATATAAATTGCGGTCAATATCGACTTAAAAAGAAATCACGTCAGTTATGTTGTAAGAAGTAATACCCTCTCCGTCATCTGTATACATAAATTCTGCTTTGAACTTTTCCTGAGCAACTATTTTTGGAAACAAATATTTAAAATCTGACCAGGCAGGAAGTGTGGGCACGTCCTTCGGGTCAAACCATTGCGGTTTCATTTCCTCAGTCTCTACTGGCTCACCCTTCCAGTTTTTTGCAACATAAATATGTACGTACATGCCCCAGTTTGGATCAGGGTTTCTATACGAGACTTCTCCAATTTTCTGTAAATCTTTTTTGTCGAGATGAATGCCAATTTCCTCTTTTACCTCACGAACCGCAGTGTCTTCTGGAGTTTCGCCAGGCTGAATCTTACCGCCAGAGCCGTTCCACTTGCCAACACCAAACCCTCGCTTCTTCATCGCCAGGAGTATGTGACCGTTTGAGTTGATGAGGTAGCAGTTGGTGGCGATTTTTTGCATATTATTTTTGTTACATCTCTTCGGGGGCTCGGATTCCGATGAGCGAGAGACCAACGGCAAGTGTATTTCTGACCGCTTCTGCCAGCGCAAGGCGGTACGAAGAACTTTTATTCTCTTTGTCGAGAATCACATTGTTTGCATAATACGCATTGAATGATGACGCGAGCGTAATGAGATACGTCACAATAAGTTGTGGTGCGAGTTCAAGCTGAGCGCGTTCGACCACTTCTGGGAAACGAACGAGAACATGCTCGAGTTCACCTGGGTTTTCTGTATGTTCAAGAGATGATCTAATCCCCTGCTCTTTAGCCTTTCTTAAAACAGAATTGATACGAGCGTGAGTGTATTGAATATATGGACCAGAGTCCCCTTCGAATGAAAGCGATTTATTGAAATCAAAGATAATATCCTTACCCGGAGACTGTTTGAGAATTGAATACTTAATCGCACCAACCGCAACGTCAGTCATAATTTCTTTTTTCTGAGCAGTGGTAAGATCTCGATCTTTTACTTTTTCTTCTACAAGTTTTTCAACATCACTGATGAGTGATTCACCTGTGATCACATTTCCCTTTCGTGATGACATCTTACCTTCGGCAAAACGCATCATGCCGTGACTAATATGTCTGGTTTTATTTGCTACGGTTGGATTTGCAAACTCAAGAACTTTCAAGAGAACTTTATAGAAATCTGTTTGTTCACTCGCAGTAATGACAATTGATCTATCATAATCAACCTGATCAAACTTTAACTTCGCAAGACCAAGCTCCTTTGTTTCATATGTAGGGAGACCTTGAGAGTTGATGAATACACGAGTATGGAGACCGTACTCCTCGCCCTTGAATACAACTGCCCCATCACTTTTTACTAAAATTCCTTTTGCCAAAAGTTCTTCCGCAATAAACATACCAAGTGGCGCTGACTGACTTTCGAAGAAATACTTGTCGAAATTGGTTCCAAGTTTTGCGTAAATTTCTTCGAAGTGCGCAAGACTAATCTTTCTTCCCCAATCGTAGAGTGCGTTAATTTCTGAATCGGATTTATCGTAAATTGCTTTATTAATCTCATTAATCTCCGCCTTTGAAGCTTCGTTTTCTTCGTACGCGGTTGCGCCATGAACATATGCTTTACCAATTTGCTCAATCGCGTCATGCAGATTTTCTTTCTTACCAAAAAGTGAGCTAAGAAATCCTTTCTTGCCTGCTTTGACATTGAGCTTCTTCATTCCCCAAATTGCTTTTGCGACATGAGGACCAACATCACCCTGATAGTTTGCCCGTGTGACTTCTGCGCCACTCCATGTAGCGATTCGAGAAATGGCCTCGCCAATTGAATTGCTCATCAAATGACCAATGTGAAAGGGTTTGAATGGATTTGGATCAGTGAATTCGATAATTATTTTCTGTCCGTCGAGAATGGTATTTTTCCCAAAACTGTTTGGATCTTCGTTAATCTCTTTTACTGTGTCCTGAAAATATTTTGGTGAATAGAAGAAATTAATAAATCTTCCAACAAGAACCGCTCTCTGAATGTATGGATGACTTACTGTTTCGAGTTTGAGATTTGCAATGTCGACCTCTTTATCTTTTACGAAGAAAGAGATGTCGCCATTTTTAATGTCTTTGGGCGGGTTTAAATCGGCTTTCGTTGCTTTGACCGAAAGTTTTTCAAGTTCACCTATAACGATGTCGCGGATATCTACCATTTACTTGTGATGAGTTTATCGAATCATTTTCCTGTGCTGCCGAAACCGCCCTCACCTCTCGCAGTTTCAGACAATGCTTCTGCTTCTACAATTGTAACCTCTTCTTTTTTCTGAATACACATCTGCGCAACCTTATTTCCTTTTTCGAAAGTATACGGAACGTCTGAAAGATTAATCATCCCAACCACAACTTCTCCGCGATATGAAGAATCAATCACCCCACCAAGAGTCTTGAGGCCACCTTTGTGTGACAAGCCGCTTTTATCCCAGATAAATCCAACGTATCCCTCTGGAATTTCCATCTTGAGACCAGTTTTAACCTGAACTCGCTCCCCTGGTTTGAATGTAATAGGCTCACTTGCGAGCAAATCAAACGCAGCGTCTCCAGGAAGGGCGTATTTTGGCATGGGTAATTCCTTGTCTAGGCGAACTATTTTGAGAGTCAGTGACATGGGCTAATTCTATATTATTTGTCATCCTCATGAAAATGAGGGTTTTCTGCCGGCAAAATCAACAAGATTTGCCTTGAAATTTACACAACGAAAGTGGTTCAGGAATAATTGACTTTTTGGTTTTTTAAAATACAATGCGATCAACGGATGGTAAGTTCCGAAACAAAAAAGTCACCCTTGTTGGTGGCTTTTTTGTTTAATTGCAGAATTTAATCCTTCTTAAACTTCTCTTTAATCAACTTTTGATATTTTTCTCATGTGTACGATTTGGTACATCGACACATGGGGTCGCTAATGGTTTAGTCATTCGAGCTTACCATCCGGATGGGCGGGTCCAATTCCCGTCGACTCCAGTAGAATTTCATTTTACCCCACCTTCAACTTACCCTTCACTGTTTTGTAGACCTCTTCATGAACTGCTTCTGGGAGCATGCACACCATACCGTCACAACAACTAATTTTTGCCCAATTCTTGTGAGTCTTTGCCATGTAAAGCGCACCATTTCGTGAGTGTTCAAGATGCATCAAGTTATCTTCGGCAACATCCTTTCGTCCTTCCTTCAAATACTTCTTTTTTCTTTGTGCGACTTTTTGTTTAAGCCAATCTTTACTTACTTCAAAAGGAACATCGAGATAAATTACCAAATCGGGACGCGGAATTCCAAAAACCTTGTGTTCCATGGTATCGAGCCAGTCGAGAAACACCTTTCGTTCTTTTTGGTCTTCGATTTTTCCACCCTGGTGAATTTGGTTTGCACTGACATATCGATCAGCAAGAACAATGTAGCCCTGATCAAGCCACTTTCTGACATGTTTACTCGATTCGAATCGATCTGCAGCATAGAGCACAGAAGCAACGCGCGGATCGGTCTGAATGAAATCACCGTAGATACCGCTCAAATATTCACCGATAAGCTTACCGAAAAAATTTGCGTCATACCGAGGAAAATCAATCGTTTTGATTTTTACACCAGCCTTCTTGAGTCGAGCAGCCAAAAGCTTGACCTGAGTCGCCTTTCCAGATCCGTCGATTCCATCAATAACAATTAATTTTCCTTTTTTTGCCATTATTTATTTTTTAAAATCTGATCAATCTTCCTCGCAATCTTTACCATATCTTTCTCTTTCTTTCCTCGAGTTGTTTCAGCTGCGGTGCCAAGCCGAATTCCGGATGGATCCATTGGCGATCGGGTTTCATTTGGAATCGTATTTTTATTTACGATAATTCCTGCTTTTTCGAGCCTGTCACTCGCGTCTTTTCCAGACACGCCCTTCCCCTTCATCCAGGTATCTACAAGGATAAGGTGTGTATCGGTTCCACCAGAAATAATTTTCCAACCAAGCTTCTTGAGTTCATTTGAAAGGGCTTTTGCATTCCTCACAATTTGAGCTCCGTATTTTTTGAACACAGGAGTATTCGCTTCCCTGAGCGCGACCGCCACGGCCGCAATCTGGTTCATATGAGGGCCACCCTGCAAACCTGGGAAAATAGCTCGATCAATTTTCTTATCGAGTTCTCGTTCATCTTTCTTGGCAAAAATAATACCACTTCGAGGGCCGCGGAGAGTTTTGTGAACAGTTGTCGTTACAATATCAGCATATGGAAATGGACTTGGATATGCACCAGCCGCAACAAGTCCCGCAGTATGCGCCATGTCTACCATGAGAAGCGCGCCACACGCATCGGCAATTTCTCGGAACTTTTTGAAATCAATTGACCGAGGGTACGCAGTAAAACCGGCGATGATCATGTTCGGCTTATGTTCCATTGCAATTTTCTTGATTGCCACGTAATCAAGCATCTCAGTATTTGGATCAACACCAAACGGAACCTGATTCCAGAGTTTTCCTGTAGCAGAAACTTTGTGACCATGTGTTAAATGACCACCATGATCAAGACTCATTCCCATCACCTTTCCGTGCGGAGAGACGAGACCAACGTACACCGCCAAATTTGCCGGTGAACCGGAAAGCGGTTGCACGTTTACATGCCAATTTTTTGCATTGAGTTTAAAAAGTTTAAGCGCACGATCAATTGCGATTTCTTCTATCGTGTCAGTGTTAGTCTGACCACCGTAATATCGCTTGCGTGGATACCCTTCTGAATACTTATTGGTAAGTTCCGAACCAAGAGCCTTCAAAACATCATCGGAAACATAGTTTTCGGAGGCAATAAGATTGATGACACTCTTTTGTCGTTTCTTTTCAGCCTGAATTAGTTTCTCGATCTGTTTATCTTTCATGGTGGGAAATTTTCTTCTTGAATATAGTAGAATAGACCCATTCGATTTACAAACCAAATAACAGTATCTACAACACTCATGAGCACACTTCAAGATCTTCAGCACACAGAACTTCCACTCTCAGGCGGTGGTTTCGTACTCATTCTTAACACGGGCCCGGTGATCAGTGCTGAATCAGAGGCAATGCTCCAAGCTCTTCATTCTCGTTCTATTGGTGGTATCAAAAGCCACCTCAAAGTTCTTGAAACCAAGGGTTCTGATAACTTCATGGCAAATTTTTATGTCGGCTATGGACATAAATCTATCGGTGACTGCGGTACAACTACAATTTTTGTTGAAGGTGTTTCAATGCTTGCGGCAAAAGCGATTCAGGATACACCACTCTACTCCGGCCAAGAAGCCTCAACTCGCTACATCGATTTTGCAAATCAAAATTTTATTGACCCAATCGGGAAATCAAATCCCAAAAAATCAAAAGCCACACAAGAAATCCTAGAAAACTGGCGTGCGTTTTATCTAAAAGGTCTCAGTGTTCTTCAAGCCGATCTTCCAAACCGTTTCCCTCGTAGCGAGAATGAGAACGAGAAGATTTATGCAAAAGCTATTAATGCCCGAGCCTTTGATATCATGCGAGGCTTTTTGCCTTCTGGTGCATCAACAAACTTTGCATGGCACACCAATTTCCGCCAAGCCGCTGACCACCTTATGAAACTTCGCCACCACCCACTCGCCGAAGTCCGTGAAATCGCTGACACCATCGAAGTTGCTCTCAAGAAAACGTACCCGAGCTCATTCGGCTTCCCTCGTTTTGAAACCACAGAAAATTTCAACAAAAAGTGGATGGAAAAAATGTACTACTTCACCAATCCAAAGCCCGTTGATTTCAAATTAACAAAAAATAACATTGACCGAAAAAATCTTACAGTTTTTAAGAAAAATCTTGCAAGCCGAAAACCAAAAACAGAAATTCCAAAAGAAATTGCCGAAAGTGGCTCACTTCAGTTTGAATTCTTGCTCGACTTCGGTTCGTTCCGCGATATTCACCGTCACCGTGCGGTAAACCAGCGCATGCCGCTTATTACCATGAAGCATGGTTTCGAGGAATGGTATTTGAACGAACTTCCTACTAATTTCCGTAAGGAGGCCGTGAAGTTTATTGCTGAACAGAAAAAGAGAATTACTGCCCTCAAAGCATCCAAAGAAGAGGCCCAATACTACATTCCAATGGGTTACAAACTACCAAACCGCGTCACCGGACCACTTCACGCTCTTGTATACCTTGCTGAACTCCGCTCAACTCGCTTCGTCCATTTCACTCTTCGCAAACGAGCAATTCAAATAGCAAATACATTGGCAAAAGAATTCAAAAAAGAAGGACTTGTCATTCATCTCGATGGTGACCCTGACCGATTCGACATCAAACGCGGTGAGCACGATATTGTGCAGAAATGACCGCAGGTCATCCCGGACTTGATCCGGGATCCGGGGGGGGTTAACTACTGTGGTGATTTTCTAGATCCCGGACATATGCTTCGCAAATTCCGGGACGACAAAAGAGGGTTTACTTAAAGTGCTTCGCCAATTTCGGTCCAACCTGCTTCACATAGTTTGAAGGCATGGCGTCGTAGGAAGTTTCTGGGAGTTCTGCCATTCGTTCAAACTTAATCTTGGCGATCGCTTGGCCATGACGAACAATGAGATCTTCGAACGGTCGGACTTCGAGCGTAAGCGCTCGGCCTCGGCCTTCACCTTTTGCTCCCCAACCCCATCCTGGGTCAATAAAACCTGCGTAGTGAGAACGAAATTCTCCGCTTCGTTCGTCCATAGAAACCATTTCGCAAGCGAGTTCTGGGGGTACACGAACCGCTTCGTTTGTAGAAAGAATGTAAAAAGAACCCTTCTTAAGATATAAATAATCCCCTTTCATTTTTACCGGCTTAAAGAATTTCTTTGAATCAAAGTGTCCGATCTTTGAAAGATCAAGAACTTCTTTAGAAAGAATTCCTTCGTAACCCAAAACCTTTCCAGCAAGGTCGAGTGTGAGAATAACTGAACCATCACCATCTTTGATTTTGAGATCAGAATACGTATGTGGTCGATCTTGAGCAATGCTCCAGATAAGCTTGTGCTGCTTCATCGCTATCTCGGTTTCAAGTTCTGTCAGTCTTGTATCAGCATTAAAAAAACGAAGCTGGTTGAGACTAATTCCCTCAAAAAGTTTGAGTGAAAATGTTTTTGGCACAATAGAAATCCAGAGTTCACCCTTGTAGCCAGGAGTGAGTGCGTCGTAGCGCGCAACGCCGTCAGCAATGAGTCGAACATGCATGTCGACACGGCCGCTTGTAGATTTTGGATTACAAAATGCGTACACAGACTCAGGAAGCTCAAGCTTCTCAGTAAGCCGAGCAATGTACATCTGCTCGCAGACCAGCGGCTTATCGATAGAATGCTTTTCTTTCCTTATTTTTTTCAAAACTTCGCGCACGGATTCACCAACTCGAGGTTGAAAAATACCTTCAACTTTGTAGATTTCATTTGAAACAGAGAGGTCGAGTGATGAAGGTTTTACGTTTTCTTCTTTTGAGCCAGTAATGAAGCCGGCTTGAGTCATGCGAAGAATAGTTTGATATGGCAGAGCGCCACGGTGATTCAGAGCGGAAGAAATTTTCATCAGAGTATTGCTCTAAAGGGTAACAAAAAACTCGCCTTTCGGCGAGCTTCTTATTTTATCCTTTCACCTCAACTCCCATTGATCGTGCAGTACCTTCGACAATCTTCATGGCACCTGCTACATCGTGAGCATTCAAGTCTGGAAGTTTCTTTTCTGCAATTACTTGAACTTGAGCCTTAGTGATCTTACCGATTTTCTTTGTGTTAGGAGTGCCTGAACCTTTTTCCTGCTTGATTGCCTTGAGGATCATTTGGCTTGCAGGTTCGGTCTTGTAGACCATTTTGTATGTCCGGTCTTCGTATACGTTTACAATTGTAGGGACCATTTCTCCTACTCGATCCTGAGTTTCAGCGTTAAAGCGTTTTACGAATTCACCAATATTGATACCAGCAGCACCAAGAACCGGACCGAGTTGCTGACCAGGAACGGCCTTACCGCCGGGAACAATCATTTTGAGCTGTTTTGTAACCTTTTTTGCCATAAATGTTTAGACGAAAAATATAGCTTAAATTCGCTTTACTTGCAAGAAATCAAGCTCTACTGGAGTTTCGCGGCCGAACATAGCCACAAGTACCTTGATTTTGCCTCGTTCAGAATCGACTTCGCTTACCTTTCCTTCCAGATCCTTAAATGGACCATCTACGATTTTCACCGTATCACCGAGACCAAGGTCAATGGCATGTTTTGCTCCATCAGTATTCATTCGAGCAAAGAGTGCATCAACTTCTCCCTTACTAAGTGGTACTGGGTATACTCCAGATCCAACGAAACCAGTTACTCGAGGAGTGTTTCGAACTACGTACCAAGAATCGTCAGTAACAGTCATATCTACGAGGATGTAACCGGGGTAGATTTTTTCTTCTTCCATGACTCGCTTACCCGCCTTTACCTTGATCTTCTTTTCGGTAGGAACAATAACATTAAAGATCTTGTCTTCCATACCAAGAGACTCAATACGTTGCTTCAAATTGCGCATCACTGCGTTTTCATAGCCTGCGTATGTGTGAATTGCATACCAATTACGACCCTCTTGAATTTTTTGTTTTGACATAAGGCTAAATTTAGTTACCTAGATTAAAAACTTTGCGATGAGTTGAGTGAAAATATAGTCAAAGATACCCAAAAAGATCGCGGTTCCGACAGAGATGGCGATAACGGTAATAGTAAAGGCGATTGCTTGGCTTCGTGTTGGCCAAGAAACATGTTTGAGTTCAGATCTTGTTTCTTTTAAATATTCTACAAGTTTCATTAATTTGATTGAAAATTCCCTGTTAAGAAAAACCGCCCCGTGGGCGATGCACATATCTTACTTTACTTACAGGATATGTCAAATTCAGCAGAAATTTCATTTCTTGAATCAAACAGACTTATTAGGCAAACAAAAAACCGCTTTAGCGGTTTTTTGTTTTAGTCAGAGTTTTATTTGCCCCCCTATAAATTCACTACTTAATTTCGTAAGTAATAGATACCGTAGAAACAATTTGATTTTCTCCGGCAGGAACTTCAGGAACTACGGCACCACCGATACCATCAACCGACATTGCCTCCTTGGCATATGACTGATCGTATGCAGGGTACGGATACGGACTATTGTCATAATAACTTACGACCTTACCAAGACGAACTCCGAGGTTTTTAGCCAATTTTTTAGCTTGCTCTTGAGCATCAGCAATAGCCTTTTCTTTTGCTTCAGCAAGAAGCTTATCTTCATCATCAATTGTGAAATTAAGACCGCTTACATTATTGAGTTGTGCTGCGCCAAGTTTTCCCAAGATCGTTCCCGCTTTTGAGGTGTCTCGGACCTTGACCTGAATAGTCTGAGTTACCTGGTAACCATCAATGATCTGCTTGCCCGGCGGACAATTGAACTGAGTACAGATTGTCTGGGTATATTCATAGTGCGGGTAAATATTGTATCCAACTGTCTTGATGTCTTTTTCTTCGACACCGGCATCTTTCAAAATTTCAGTGCCCTTATTTATCTTATCGGTGACCAACTTTTGTGCCTCAGCAACAGTTTTTGCAGTTTCGTCTGCACCAAAAGTAAAGTTAGCAATGTCTGGTACTGCAAAAACCTCGCCCTTACCGTATACAGAGATCACGCTCGTCGCAGGAGTACGATCATCAATGTTTGCGGTTAACTTGAGTGTATAGAGCACCTGTGCTGCCAAGAAAACCATGAGGAAAACGATCATGATTCCCCCAAACTTAACAAGTCTCTGACCTTCTGTTGTGTTAAACATATTTTTATTATTTCCTTATAAAGGTAATTAAAGTATACACGCTCAAAGACGCCTGGTTTTACAATCTCTTACAAACGGGTTGTTGTTTTGCACCACGAACAAAGATAGTTCCAGCTTTTTATTTACTGACGAAGATTAAATGTTCTGTTGAGAGTAGCCCGTCGGACACCGTCAGCACCTTCCAAAAGACATTGCCACTTGAACTCTTCACCGGGAGGAACAAAAACCGTCAACCAATGATGAGCGTTGAAGGTGCTTTGGGCCTCAGAAGTGCTGTCTGCATCCAACCCGACAACTTGTACAATTTCAATCGCATCACTAAAGAGCAGAGAATCAGGAAACGTGACGAGTAACGAACCTTTTTCATATTGAACACCAACCGCTTCACTTGATTTGAGTTCAATACAGCCATCAAGTGTAGTGAGATTGTCGGTCGGTATTTGTGGAATGGATGATGTTGGTTGATTTTGAGTCGTTGGTTTTGTCGGTTGTGTAACCTGCGGTGCATTATCGTGTGTTCGATCGGGGCTTGGTGAAAAAGTTTTAAAAACAAAAAGAACAATTGTTGCAATAAAGATAAGTGCGACTAACAACGTAAATAATAAAACTCGTTCGATTTTCATAATGTAATAATACTTATGCTCGCCACCTTGCAAAGATACCGGCCGGCAAATCGCGCCCCTCTTTGGTCTCAAGAGCAAGCTCTCCAAATTCAATTTCGCCACCCCTATTTCCTACGAGATCCTGAACATTGTTCTTATAAGCCACGCTAGAATATCCAGCAGCATAGCCATTTATTAGGACAAACGCCGGATTATCCGAAAGAAGTTTACCGCATTCTGAAATAAGCTCGCCAAGGTTTTCCTCTATCTTCCACACCTCCCTTTTTGGACCGTGTCCGTATGATGGTGGGTCCATAATAATCGCATCGTATTTACTACCTCGACGAACTTCCCTTTTTACAAACGAAAGTGCATCGTCAATAATCCAACGAACTGGTTTTGACTCCAAACCAGAAATTTTGGCATTTTCACTGGCACGAGCCACTGATACCTTTGAACCATCAACATGACAAACTTCAGCACCAGCTTTTGCAGCGGCGAGCGTTGCTCCACCGGTATAACCAAAAAGATTCAGAACTGAAACGGGTCTACCGGTTTTTTTTATAGTTTCGTCTATCCAATTCCAATTTTCAGATTGTTCAGGAAAAATTCCAGTATGTTTGAACGCTAAAAGCGAAACTAGAAATTTTAAACCAGAAATTTCAATTGTCCATGAATCTGGTACTTCTTTTATTCTCTTCCAATTCCCTGTTCTGCCCGAAGTCACAAACTCAGCATGGACCTGGTCCCACTGACTCGGTGAACTTTTTTGCCACAAAGCCTGTGGGTCTGGTCTGCGCAACACAAAATCACCGAAACGTTCAAGTTTTTCTCCGTTACCAGAATCTAGCAATTCGTAGTCCTTGGAGGGTTTGGTAACGAGAATTTGAGGCGCATTATTCATGCAACAAGACTAGCAAGAAAACCCTTATTCACCAATTGCATCAGAGGCATCATCAGCAAGACTCTCTGCTCTTTTGGCTAATGTTTCTGCTTCGTCATAATTTCGGTCATCAAAAGCATCTTCGGCATCTTGAAGTTTGTTTTCTGCATCATCGAGGAGATCTCTTGCCTTAACAACACGTTCACCGTCATCATCAGCTTCGTCAATATCATCCTGGGCGTCTTCGATCGCCTGTCGTGCATCATCGATTGCATCTTCTGCATCGCTATCATCACCATTGAGATCGTCGCTAATGTCATTTAGAGTATCAACCGCATCTTGAGCTGAGTCGATTGCTTCAGCATAATCCCTGTCAACAAATGCAATTAAACCATCAAAAAGATCCTCCTCTGCATCTTCGTAATCGTCTCGGGCTCCAGAAACATCAACTCCGTCATCGTCCGCGTCATCTATATCATCCTTTGTGTTTTCAATTAAATCGTGCGCCTCTTTAAGTAATTTTCGTGCCTTGGTCTCTTCGGCAGAAGCAACGGTGCTTTGAGAATTTGAAGAAACTGAAACGGTCGGAACGGTCACAGTATTTGAATTCGAACTTGAAACCTGCGATGAAAGCAACGCAGCGTAAGATTTGAGATATTCAACCTGAGAAATTGGGCCGAATGTACCAGTAGAAGTGATACCATGGGCAGCCTGCCAACGCTTTACGGCTTCTTTCGTAAGACCACCGAACAAATCGGTTTCATTACCGGGTGAGCCAACACCTGTTTCAGAAATTTTGTAGCCATTTTCGTTTAAAAATTTCTGAAGACATCGAACCGATTCACCGGTTGAACCAACCTCCAGGTTGACGTCAAAGCTACATTTGGCTGGTGCGGCTTCTGCACTAGAAGCAAAGCCTGCAACCGCAAGTACGACAGCAATCACACCAAAAATTTTAATTTTTCCCAAGTTCATTTTGATACATATTATTCTCGTAAAGATGCAGTTATTATAACATTCTCAATACTTGATATATGCCACTATCCTTAGGCAGCCCACTGCGATAGTGCAAGATCCACCTTATTACCCTTAAATTTCACACCCTCGGCTATCAACATCTCCTTTTTAGTAATAACACCACTGCCAAACGAATATCCCGTAAGTCGACCATCAGATGCCACAACTCGATGACACGGAACCCTTTTCGTATCTCGGTTAATTTTCATACAAAATCCAACAGCGCGTGAAGCACGCGGACTACCTACCAGCCGTGCAAGTTGTGCATATGTCGCCACACTACCTTTTGGAATTTTCGCTGTGACTTTATAAATTTTTTCTCTAAATGTCATGATAAATTTTAATAATCACACAAACCACAGATAAAAGATTACTGCTTCCGCTAAAAAAGTTACAATATTACATACATGAACGAACTCGATTTACTTTTTTTTCGTTTTCTCTACTCCCTGCCGGAAACATTCAACATTCCAACAATTGCCATTGTTTTCATAGCTGAAGACTTGGCCTATATCTTGCTTGCGGCCACGGCACTTTTTCTCGTGTACTCAGCGATGTCTCATCACAGAAAAATAAAAGCTGCGATTTCTCTCATTATTGCCGCAACTCTTTCGAGTCTCACCATCACACAGTTTATCAGGCTCATTTGGCACAGACCCCGCCCATTGGTGAGCCTAAATCTGCCAGAAATAATTTCAGAAGCCTCATACTCTTTCCCGTCTGCACACGCCGCGGTCTTTTTTGCACTTTCGACGATTATTTATTTTTACAATAAAAAAATTGGCGTGCTATTTTTTGTCGCTACTGCTTTAATTTGTCTTGGGAGAATCTTGGCCGGAGTTCATTATCCCTCCGACATTCTTGCGGGTCTTTTCGTTGGTACAACAAGCGGCCTGGCCGTACACACACTCTTACATTTCCCAAAACATCGAAGATTTTTAGGAAGAAAAAAATCTAAAAAATAAAACCACTCCCAACACAATCTTTTTATTTATATTCTTTCGGCAATCTCCATTAGACGATTGTATTTACATACTCGCTCCCCTCGGCTAAGCGAACCTGCCTTTATACACCCACACGAAAAACCAACCGCGATATCTGCAATACAGGTATCAGTTGTTTCTCCTGAACGATGAGAAGCAAATGGAATCCAGCCTTGTTGCGCTGTCATTGTTACGGCATTCATCGTCTCGGTAAGCGAGCCAATTTGATTTGGTTTAATGAGCACTGAATTAATTGCTTTATTTTGAATTGCTTTTTCTATTCTCACAGTATTGGTTACCGTAAGATCATCGCCGACAATCTGAATTTTGTCTCCAAGTTCACGAGTCAGATCAGTAAACGCACCCCAATCTTCTTCATGGAATCCATCTTCGATTGAAATAATCGGATAGTGGTGAACCAAATGCGTATACCAATCGAGTAGTTCTGCGCTTGTTAATTTTTTTCTGAGACCAGAAATTTTTACATGATACTGGCCCCGCTCATAAAAACTGGTCGCTGCAACATCGAGTGCGATTCGAACCTCGCTGGAAGAATAACCGGAATCTTTTATTGCCCGGATAATAAAATCGAGAGCTTCTTCGTTTGACGACAATTTAGGAGCAAATCCCCCCTCATCACCGACACCAATAGAATATCCGCGACTCTGAAGAAGTTTTTTTAGAGTATGAATAACCTCGGAAACAACTTGGATTTTCCTTTCAAAAGTTTCAACACCAAGTGGCACAACCATAAACTCCTGAATATCAAGACCACTGTCCGCATGTTTACCGCCGTTAATAACATTAAACATTGGTTCGGGTAATTTGAACTCTGAATTACCCTTCAGATCGCCGAGATACTCATATAATTCAATACCTCGTTCTCGTGCCACGGCTTTTGCAAAAGCAAGCGAGACACCAAGAATAGCATTGGCACCAAGACGTGACTTGTTGGGTGTCCCATCGAGCTCAACAAGCGTGTGATCAAGCGTAGCTTGAGTAAAATCACCATCAGCAACTTTTTTATTTATTTCATCCTCAATATTCCGTACTGCGCGAGATACACCCAAACCGTTGAAACGAGCCGGATCATTGTCCCGAAGTTCATGTGCTTCGTACGAACCAGTACTTGCTCCGGATGGAACCGAAGCCCGACCAGCCGCGCCACTTACGAGTTCACAATATACTTCCACGGTTGGATTACCACGCGAATCAATAATTTCATGTGCACTAAGAAGTTTAATTTTTGATGTTGTCATGCATTTACTTGAGACGGTATCTCCCTCACTTCTTTGTGAATCATGTGACCGTCGTCATCTAAATCATAGATTACTACCGCACCGAACAACATATTGATTTTCTGCACATCTTCATCAGAAACTTGTTCAATATATTTTGTTAACGCTCGGATTGAATTTCCATGTGCCACCAAGAGAATATGCTTTCCCTGCCTCAAAAGAGGTAAAATCGTTGTCAGAAAAAAGGGCACGGCACGTTCATAGACCATTTTAAGAGTTTCACCATGTGGCACAGGATAGTCCCAACCCCGACGTAATTTTTCAAACTCTTCTTTACCAAGAATTTCTTCCATTTCCCATTTATTTTTACCAGTATAGTCACCGTAGTCACGCTCATTGAGCGCAGAACTGCGAGTAATCGGCACATCGATGCAGATGCCATTTTCCATACAAAGCAAAGTTTCAAGCGTGCGAACTTGTTCAGAGATAAATGCCTGGTCAATAGTCTGATCTTTTATAAGGTCGCCCATTTTTACCGACATTTCGAGTCCGTACTCGGTCAAATCAACATCGGTTTTGCCGGTCCATTTACCAAGCTTGTTCCATTCTGATTCGTGATGTCGTGCAACAATAAGTTTTCCCATACCATTACATATTTACCTGATTTCGCGGTGGACGACCCTCGAAAAAGTCGATTATATTATTCGCAGCAATTTCTGCCATTTGATTTCTGGTCTCTAGGCTAGCAGAAGCAATGTGTGGTGTAAGAATGACGTTTTGTAATTTTCGAAGTCCGGGTGCGATTGCAGGTTCAAATTCAAACACGTCCAGACCGGCACCAGCAATTACCCCACCCTTGAGGGCTTTCTCTAATGCCATTTCATCAATCACAGGACCACGAGCAGTATTTACCAAAAAACTTGTTGGCTTCATCAGTGCAAGCCTGTCAGCGTTAATCAAATGTCTGGTCGAATCCATAAGAGGAACATGGAGGCTTACCACGTCAGCTTTTGTCAAAACATCTTCTGGAGTCACGCAATATGTTGCACCACATTCTTTTTCAATTTTTTCATTTCGTGCAACGTCATAGTACACAATTGTCATACCAAGGCCCCGCGCGTAGTACGCAACTCGCTCGCCAATTCTACCGGCACCGATTAACCCCAATGTCTTGCCCAAAATATCAGTACCGACAAAATTCATAGGCTCCCAGCCCTTGTATTTTTTCCTACGGACAAATTCATCAGCTTCAACAATTCGAGCCGCAAGCGCCAACATCAAGGCAACCGTATGCTCTGCGACCGATTCGGCCGTCTGAGGGGCCGGTGAGTTTGTTACCACGATATTCCTCTTCTTTGCCTCAACTAGGTCAATGTTATCGAAACCGGTTGCATAGTTTGCATATATTTTTACAGATGGTGCAGCATCAAAAACCTGAGCATTAATTTTGTCGGTCAGAAGTGAAAGAACCGCATCATAATTGCCCCTTTTCAAGAAATGGGTAATCTCCTTTTGGGTCGGGACCTTATTCTTTGGATATACAGTGACCTCATACCCATGGTCACGAAGCATGTTAATTCCAACATCAGGAATTTTTCTGGTTACAAATACTTTTTTATTCATTACTTTTATTCTAGCAAGATTAAATTACCCAATCTTTGTCGAGAGTGAACAAGGAACACTCACTTCGAACAACAAAAACCCAAAATATCTTTTACTTTTTTAGTTGATGCTGAACAAAGTATCCGACAAGTGCACAGGCACTCAGAATAATTAGAACGTGGAATTTTTCAAACACAGCACCAATCGTTGTCCATTGTGCTCCAAGATAAAAACCAATGTACGTAAGCAAAATTGACCAGATTAGAGAACCGATAAATGTATAGACGACAAATTTCCAAATATTTATTTTGAATATTCCAGCAGGAAGTGAAATGAAAGTTCTGGCGCCGGGTACAAGTCGAGAAAAGAAAGTGACCCCATTCCCCCATTTTTCGAACCAAACTCGCGATTTTTGATAATCACTTTCAGTAAGAAGAATAAATTTACCGTATTTGTGTATCCATTTAAGTAATGTTTGCTCCGAAAAAAAATAGCCAATATAGTACGCAACAAGTGATCCAACCACGTTTGCAATCGCACCGATACACACCACAACCCAAAACGACATAATACCTTTGTAAACCAAGAAGCCCGCGAACGGCATGGTAACTTCTGACGGGATCGGAATCAGGGCGCTTTCAAGTGTCATGAGCACAAAGACACCAACATACCCATACGCCTGGATCAAATCAATAATTAATGAAGAAATGTGTGCAACCATAACGTAGTAACTATATTTTCAATAGAGAATTATCGCGAGTTTAAAAATCTGTTTTCACTTTTCAGCACGGTTGGTAATTATACTACCCATAAAACAAACTCACCTATCACTGACCCCTACAAAACCCTTTCCTGAAGTGCAGGTACATAGTCGTCATATACAACCTCGAATGTGATCCTGCCAATGACCTGACCCCGTTCGGTCTCAACATTAACCGTCCACCGCCCCTCTTCTAGATTCAATTTCTTGGTATACCCACGATACCCCCGATCGATTCCCCCGATCACGGTATAAGGAATTTTGCTGACCGAAACCCAACGACCCACATTTGAATCGAAGTGTCTCCAGTTGTGAACCACAGTAGTACTAAGATTTTGGGGAGCAAAAACCGCGCTGTATACAGAAAGCGACTGCCCTTTTTTGATATGAATGTCTTCAAAAACCTCTAGAGACGAAAGAAAAGATCTAGTTTCTTCTTGTGCAACATATTCACCACCAACACGCTGAATAGAATGATATACACCAGAATTTTTTAGAGAAAGTGGAATTGGTGGAATGAGGTTTGTGAAATAGAGCGCATTAACAACAAGAAAAATAGAGATAATTGAGTACCTGAGCGCCTTCTTGCTTTTTACAACTCGCTCGGGCAACAGACGTCCAAGAAAATGCACAAAGCCGGCAATCAACACCAGAGCGGTGACGCCACTCAAAACAAAAATGATCGGTCCCATGCGATTTATAACCACCGGAACAGCAAAGATTGTGAAGAAAAACAATGCCACAAACAGAAGTGAGACCTGAAGGACCAAGCGTTCGTACTGTTTACGAAGAGACTCATTACCAACAATCAAGGCAACAAGAATTACGAGGAATGGCCAGCTCGAAAGAATAGAGCCACTGCGATAATAAAAGATTGAGAAACCACTAAAAAGACCACCGAACGCAAACTGTATGACGAGAAGAAGGAACGGGTGCATTCGACCAACCCACTCTCTTTCATATTTACCGGCCTCAATATAATTGATAAGAACTATAGAAAAGCACAAGACCAGAAAATAAGACGCAAAGACGGCATTTTCATACACATTGTCGATACGACGCAGGGTCAAAGCATCGAGAACGAAGCCAAAAAAGATAGCAAGCGAAGAAAGTGTTCGCTCATGCGCATGTATCCATTTTTTTAAATTATAGACATGAGAACGCACACTGTGAGAATAACATATTTGCTTTTGTAATTGATCCGGGAACCCCGCTACACAACGAGTTGCCTGTGTCGAAGATTGTGCAAAATTTTACATGGCTCAACAATTCTTGGATCAACAATGGTATAAAAAATATTCAATCCCTTGCGTCTGGTCTGTACCAAACCATTGTGTCGCATGAGTGCCAAATGCTGAGAAAGGTTTGCCTTAGAAAATTTCGTTATCCTAAGAAGATCCTCAACTGCTGTTTCTTGAACCTTGAGAATATTTAGAATCTCAAGTCGTTTGGGATTAGCCAAAATCTTATAAATACGAGCGTTTTTGTCGTATGCCTCTTGTGGAAGGGGTGATTTTAGTTTCATGGTTACAGAAATTAGTTATGCAATGTAAGTATATCAGCCCATAGAAATGTCGAGCATTGACAGTTTTATGAACATACTACCGAACACATGATTCTGGTGATTTCCCACCCCGAATCACCAGATTGGTTTGATATACTAGTTTAGTAATTAATTAACTACTTAATAATATCCACACATGCACACGAAAAGAAGAACCGTCACAAATGAAGTTGCCGTTAAAAAAATACAAAAAAGAGACGGGACGGTTGCTTCTTTTGATATCCAAAAAATCGCCAGAGCAATCAATAAGGCGATGACTGCCACAGGTGAAGGCTCACCGCAAGAAGCTGAACTCGTAGCAAATAAAGTGTATGCGGATGTGTTACGTATAACCAAAAAGTACAGAAACTTTGTTCCTACAGTAGAAGGTATTCAGGACAGTGTCGAAAAAGAATTGATCCTGAGCGAATATGTTAAAACCGCCAAAGCCTATATCCTCTATCGTGAAAAACGAGCCAAACTACGAGCCAAAGGGCTGCGCGTTCCACCAAAAGTAAAAAAGCTGGCCGAGGAAAGTAAAAAATATTTTAAAAATTCCTTGGGAGAATTTGTCTACTACCGAACATACTCAAGATGGATTAGTGATGAGCAACGCAGAGAAACCTGGATTGAAACCGTGGATCGCTACATGGATTTCATGAAGGAAAATCTCGGTAGTAAGCTAAAGGAAAGTGAGTATAGAGAAATTCGAGAAGGAATTTTAAATCAGGAAGCGATGCCCTCCATGAGGCTGTTGCAATTTGCAGGCTTACCAGCAGGCAAAACAAATGTTTGCGCCTATAACTGCTCGTACGTCGCACCAACATGTTTCCAAGATTTGTCAGAAATCATGTATATCTCGATGTGTGGTACCGGAGCAGGTTGGTCTGTTGAAAGCCAGAATGTTCAGAAATTTCCGCAGATAAATATTCAGTCCGGTGCAAAACTTCCAACACATCTCATTTCTGATAGTAAAGAAGGCTGGGCAGACGCGTTGACCTTGGGCATGAAAACCTGGGCAGAGGGAAAGGATATTGATTTTGATTTTTCACAACTACGACCAGCAGGAGCACGACTCAAAACCATGGGCGGAAAGGCTTCTGGGCCAGAACCGCTCAGACGCTTGCTTTCTTTTAGTCGGGAAAAAATGCTCGCTCGCCAAGGCAAACGACTTCGTAATATTGATGTCCACGACATCATCTGCATGATCGGAGACTGTGTTGTCTCTGGCGGAGTAAGGAGAAGTGCAATGATTTCCCTTTCTGACCTAGATGACAGCGAGATCCGAGACGCAAAGAAGGGTGCTTTTTATAACACAGAGCCACAACGTATGTTGGCCAACAACTCAGCGGTCTATACCCAGAAACCTTCTAATACAGAATTCATCGAAGAATGGACTGCGCTTATGAAGTCTGGATCGGGTGAACGAGGTATTTTCAACCGCGGATCACTTGCAAAAACCCTACCGGAAAGAAGAATAAAAGTGCTCAGAGAATACAATGGTTATTTTGATCCATCTGGAACCACAATCATTGGACCAATTGGTACCAATCCTTGTGGTGAAATCGTATTGCAATCAAAACAATTTTGTAACCTTTCAGAAGTCGTTGCGCGTGCCGACGATGACGAAAAGTCTTTGCTTAGAAAAATCCGTCTTGCAACAATTCTTGGAACTTATCAGGCTACACTGACCAACTTTCCATATCTTTCAAAAGAATGGAAAGAGCATTGTGAAAAAGAACGTCTTTTGGGAGTTTCAATCACCGGTCAATGGGATTGTCCGGTTGTGAGAAAACCAGCCACCCTTGAAAGGTTAAAAAAAGAGGCAATACGAATGAATCAAACCTATGCAAAAAGATTCGGTATCAATGAAGCAACGTGCATTACCTGCGTTAAACCGTCAGGCACATTGTCACAAACGGTAGATTGCGCTTCTGGTATGCATCCACGACATGCGCCGTATTATATTCGTCGTGTCCGAATATCAGCAACAGATGGACTTTTCAAAATGCTTAGAGATCAGGGCGTCCCCTATCATCCAGAAGTTGGTCAGTCGAGAGAAAACGCCAGCACATACGTACTTGAATTTCCGGTCAAAGCTCCAAAAAATTCAATATACAAAGACGACATCTCTGCCATCGACCAACTTGAACATTGGAAGGTTGTAAAAATGCATTTCACTGAACACAACCCGTCGGTCACAATTTCAGTAAGCGAAGATGAGTGGATCGAAGTAGCAAATTGGGTCTATAAAAACTGGGATATTGTTGGTGGCCTTTCCTTTTTGCCACGTGACAACCATGTGTACCAACTTGCCCCCTACGAAGCAATAGACGAGAAAAAATATAACGAACTCGCCGCACATCTTGCCCACGTTGATTACTCAAAAATCATTACCTACGAAAAAACCGATGAACTTGACGTCAAAAAAGAACTCGCCTGCGTCGGAGGTGTGTGTGAAATAGCCTTATAAATTAACCGATGTTAATTATCTTCACCGGCAACGGTAAGGGAAAAACCACAGCAGCTATTGGCCAAGCCTTGAGAGCTGTGGGCAACGGAAGTAATGTCCTTATGGTCCAATTTATTAAAGGCCCATGGAAGTCTGGTGAGGACGTGTCGGTAAAAAAATTTGGATCACAATTCAAGATCGTCAAAAAAGGAAAAGGATTCGTTTATATCGGCAACGACAAAATCCCCTTCGAAGAACATCGAAAAGCCTCACACGATGGACTTGCCTATGCCCAAAAACAAATTGATTCAAAAAAGTGGAATATCCTGATCCTCGACGAAATTTGGAACGCAGTTTCCTTAAAATTATTACCAATAGATTCTGTAACTGATTTTATCTCGCACAACTCTCAAAATCTGGATCACCTCATCATGACCGGCCGAGACTGCCCCCAAAAGTTCATTGACATGGCTGATTTGGTAACTGAAATGAAAGAAATCAAACATCCCTTTTCCAAAGGATCAACTGGTACAAAGGGAATGGAATACTGAAACGATTGATGAAAATAAATACGTATGTAATTTATTTATTCAACTCTATTTCTGCTTTATTTGCTAAATCCAAAATAATCCCAACCTCTCCCACACTTAATTTTCTTGGTTTTGTGTCTTTGATACAAAAAACACCGATAGACTTTCCTGTTTTGTAATCAAGCAAGGCTTGTCCGGCATAAAATCGAATGAATGGAAATCCCGTAACCATTGGATTATCCTTGAAACGATCGTCCTTCAGGGTGTCTTCAATGATAAAAAGTTCCTTAACCAACAGCGCATGCCCACAAAATGATATGGCACGATCAGATTCTTTCTGGTCTAGACCAGTACACGAC
Source organism: uncultured Candidatus Saccharibacteria bacterium (assembly GCA_964456405.1). Classification (GTDB taxonomy): domain Bacteria; phylum Patescibacteriota; class Minisyncoccia; order Phycocordibacterales; family DATGWK01; genus JAHFLV01. Next base: position 66,574 of record CAYVZB010000002.1, read on the forward strand.
TTAAACCACTCTCTTTTTGAATCAAGAATGGCGATAGTAGAAATTGGTACCTGCAATTTTTCTGTAGCTTCTTTTGTTATACGATCGAATCTTTCCTCGGGTTTTGTGTCGAGAATTCCCATACGGTGCACGGCCTCCAATCTCTGTTCTTCGTCTTGCGCTATCGGTGCTGTTTGCATATTTTTATATTTATTTTTGTAATTACCTACTCGATAACACTCTCTATCCCAACGAACATTTGTATCTGATTATCGACACCAAATACTGGAGTGATATGCAATGTTGCTTTGTACAAGGTTCCGTCCTTCTTTTTATTAGTCACAATAACCTGAGTTGGCTTCTTTTGATCTTTGATAATGTGCCACATGTCTTTATAAAATTCAGGCGGCATTTGATTACCCCACAATGAGGGGGTTTTACCAAGCACTTCGGACAAGCTATAACCCGTTGTTAGTTCAACGGCAGAATTTGCATACAAAATAACTCCCTCAACGTCGGTAATAATCACCTGGTCGGGGAAACCATTAAAAATAGAATTTATCAAACCGCACCTCGTACATTTGATCTTATAGGCGCCATCATCATGCGCTCGGGCCAAAAGTTTTCCACATTCAAGGCACCTGAAGCCCTTTGTATCTGTTTGTTTTTGATTTTTTCCTTGATCCATAAAAAATCACATGGATCTCAAGGATCTCGCAGAGTTACTTCTTACACATCTAATATTACAACTAATAAGTTGTATCGCAAATCTTCTTGTTCAAACAACTAGTTGTTTGTAAAAAACTTATTTAAAAAGTTTATGTTACTCGGATTATTCTGCCAACTTGTTTTGATTTTTTTACATCAATATATTCTCCTTCTAGAAGTCTGATTGATTCTTCCTGATTATCGGCATAACAAACGGCCGGGCCTCTGGTTATTTTGACCCGAACGACACGATCGTCTGTAACCACAATATGGTCGGACTGTTCTGTTGAATTATTAAATGCAACACCGATGCCAAGTTCAAAGGAACTATGTGTTATTGAGCGGTAGTAACCAGTTGAGCCAAGGGGTGTGGCAAACACCACCCCATCACCAATGATTTCGCCAAGCATTTGAACACCGTCGATCTCTATCACATATCGAATTCCATATCTTGGATTTTCATTGTGGATCACAATGTCATTCAAGCCAACGATCACTCTTCCCTTCACCAAAGCCTCAAGTTTTGCGACTTCTTCGACAACATATTCCCCCTTCACAATGTGATCTAAAATTGCATCATTTTCTTTTGTTTGATGGCCAAGTTTAGCAATACGACTATTTTTAAGATACAACTTCGGTATGTTGGGGTAGAGATATTCGGCACGCATAAGTGTGCCGTCACCTCCGTGACTTACGACCACGTCGGGATTTTTTTCTACAACCTCAAAAAAATTTCCGTGATGAGAAATCAGAGAAAGTACCCGCTCTTGATTTTCACTAACAATGGCGATTTTCATCTTGATTTTATCCATTATGCACCTGAGCCCAACAAAAAACACCCGCATGGGTGTTTTTTACCATTGGAGAGTGAGAAATTACTTAATCTTCCAGGCACCACCGTCTAGTTCCATATCAATGCTCTTGGTTGTGTTATCAGAATCAATCCAACTCACGGTTGCGTGTTCACTATCTGTCAATTTCTCTGACAACTGAGTATTCTCGGGAATGATGTTGTTTGCTTTTATAAATTTGAAAAAATTATCTTTCTCTGTGGCTTCCATATTCGCAACCATCTCTTTGAATTCAGAGTTGTCGCTTTTTGAGGAAGAATACTTGAGCATAACAGCAACATATTCATCAAAACTGTTCGTCTTCGCCAACTCGTCGTTAATTACTTTGTATGTTTCTTTTGGACCCATATTTGTTTTTACAACATTATTTTTATAAAACCAAATCCCCCCAGCAACGACGATAACAGCAATAACAACTATGATTAGTTTTTTCATAATTTCTTATTTACTTACTATGCCACAAGTATACGATGAAAAACTGGGATCGCGACACCTTGAGCAAGAATGGGGTCCGGTGGTTAGATGGGTTTAGAACTATTCTTTCATGTTCTTAACAAAAAAACCTCGAGCGCGTACTCGAGGTCTTGCGTTGCCATGCAAAGAAAAATGTTCAACCGTGTGGATACCCGTGCCGTTTGGCAGCAATGGCTTTTGTGAGTTGGCCGAACGTCACGTTTGATCCCCCGCTCGAGTTCGGCAACTCCGACTCATCAAGCTGAACGTTGCACTGCCTCTCGATTTCCTGTCGAAGAAACGAGAAATTAGTGATTCCGAGCTTGCCGAGCGTAGTTTGTCGGCTTTCTTCGTCCGCGAGATTTCTCACGTAGAGCCAGGACCCCACCACCTCAGGATTCATGTCTTCCAGAATATCTGCCAACACAAACATCGTATCGGCTTCAACACTTGCCCACATGTCAACCTCCTTTCTTTGCTATATTTGTTCTAGAAACAAAATACATTATTTTAATAAAAAGTCAATACATTGGGTGGCGTAGTTGAGGACGTTAAAACTATTTTTGAACAGAGAAATGATGCCACCATCTACATTCCAGTATTCTACCCCACCCTTCAAACCACTACTTAGACAAAAGAAAACCGCCGGATAGCCGAGCGGTTTTGAAACACGTATCAGTTACGAGGATTTTTCGGCTTTCTCGGGGTATTTTATTGGCCGAGCAAGGTTGTCGAGCCGAATCGCCTCAAGAAGAAGTCGGAGGGCGTTATGTGTCCGGTCACTCATACTACCACCATTCATCGACCGGAACCGCAAAAATCCCTTCCCATCATGTGTCGGAGTCGTTCGGATGTGGATATCACCATCAGTAGACATAAAAATCTGGAGCCGACCCTCGAAAGTTCCGTCATGGTCGTCATGAACGCGCTCCAAACTTTCGTTCGCCCCGACCCCAATACCGAGGGGTGTATTAAGAATTCTCGGAAGATCTCTTTCCAACGCATCACACTCTTCGGAATCTAGAAGTTCGTCGGTGGGTCGCACTGGTTCTTTCGCCACTGATATCTCCTTATCTGTTTTGTGGTTTACCCAATTCCGTCAAAACACTACTCCAAATGTGTTTTGCGGGCAAACATGAAAAATCATTTTGGGGGTCGGTGGTTAGATGAATTTAGAACTTGCTTAGTATAAGAGAAAACCGCTGGGCGAGCCATGCGGTTTGTTGTCGATAGACGTTTCTGTTTCTCATTCTTCATCTGGCCAGGTGTGAGCCGACTCCAACCTGAGACCCTCAAGGACCTTTTTTGGGTCTTGAAAATCATCGGGAACATCTGTGATGACGAGACGGCAGACACCCTTGCCACACCGAGGACCTTCGTAGGTGCCAAACCACTCATTCCCCACCTTGACCGTCAGGCGGTAGTGAATGAGGTCCTCTCGACCCTCGTACTTTTTATCGAAGCAAAAGCCAGGAGGAGACCCGAAATCATCAACGCTGGCCAGGCTCGAGGTACCGAAATGGTCTTGCATGACCCCAGACCAGCCCCGACTCGGGTCTTCCACCAGGAATCCTGCGAACATGGCCTGCATAAGTCCTTCATGAACATAGACACCAATTTCACCCCTATCATCAAAACCAAGACCAAGCCCCTGTCCAGATTGGAAAAAGACACCTTGAATCAGCTTCATGTTTGGCTCCCTTTGTTTGCTTTGTGGACCCCTCCAATTCTAGCCCTGAATAGTATGCGGAAAGATATAAAATGCAAATAGTAAAAATTTAGTAAAAATTATTGGGGTGCCGTCGTAGAGGATGTTAGAACTAAATTTGAACAGAAAAAAGATGCCGCCATTTACATTCCAGTATTCTACCCCACCCCTGAAACCACCGTATCAAACAATTAGAACCTACTTACTCCACGCTTTTACCCAGCTCCGCATCATTTCTATTTCTTGATTCTGGGAAGTGATGATGTTTTGAGCAAGCGTCTTCATTTCAGGACGATTTGTAGAACCTTGAAGCATTTGTGCCATCATCACTGCCATTTCATGATGTGGAATCATTTGTTTCATAAATTCCAAATCAAAATCTGATGCGGTTCTCAATGTATCCATATCGCCTGACATACTATCCATGTGATTCATACTGCCACCCATCATATTTCCTCCCATCATATGCTGACCTGCAACTGGCACGTCAGTTCCAAACCACTGTTTGTACCAACCCTTCATGTCAGCAATCTCCTTTTGTTGAGCAGCAATAATTGCCGTGGCTAATGTTTTTGTTTCAGGACGCTCTGCTTTTTCTAGAGCAAGTTGAGCCATTTCAATAGCCCCTTCATGATGCGGAATCATCTGCTCGATAAAGTGCTTATCAATACTGCCCATCATTTGATTGCCTCCCTTCATATCGGAATGCATGCCACCGTATCCTCCGAAAGCCATTACTGAAATAACATGACCTAACACCAATCCGACAATGCCTCCAATTAACAATGATTTTTTATCCATATAGTTTTAATTACTTTAATAATCTTAACAATTAAATATGCCGTTTCCGCATGAGCACTGCATTAAATGCAACGACGACAGTTGAGACAGACATGAGCACCGCCGCAATTGCTGGTTGAAGTATTATTCCTTTTGACGCCAGTGCTCCTGCCGCTAAAGGAAGGGCGACAACATTGTATCCCGTTGCCCAGAAAAGATTTTGAATCATTTTGTTATACGTTAACCGTGAAAGATTAAATATCTTTACAATATCTTGCGGGTCATTTTTTACGAGGATAATTCCTGCTGATTCAATCGCCACATTTGTACCTGCCCCAATCGCTACACCAAGGTCTGCTTGCGTTAATGCGGGTGCATCATTTACGCCGTCTCCCACCATTGCGACCTTCTTGCCTTGAGTCTGGAGCATTTTTACTTTCTTAACCTTGTCTTCTGGCAATACACGAGCAAAGTATGTAGTAATTCCAAGCTCGCCCGCTACCTTTTTTGCTACTTCTTCGCTATCTCCTGTAATCATCGCCACCTCAATACCCATATCTTTAAACTTTTGAATTGCCCCCTTCGATTCTGGTCGAACGGCATCTGCAACAACAATTGTGCCGATAATCTTGCCGTCTTTTTCAACTACAATATCATCACCACCCTTAATACCAACAAAAACATTGGCTCCATCAATGTTTCCCTTAACCCCTCGGCCTGGAACACGTTCAAAGTTTGAAATGGGTTGCAGTTTCAAAGACCGCTTTTGTGCTTCTTCAACTATTGCTTTGGCAATTGGATGTTCTGATTGCGTATTGATAGAAGCAGCAAGAGCCAGAGCCTCATCGGAAGCGGAAATGACTTTAAATTTCGCTTCGGTCAGTGTTCCTGTTTTATCAAACAGCACAATATCGATATTTCGTGCACTTTCAAGAGCTAATCTATTTTTTATAAGCAAACCATTTCGTGCTGCCATCGTTGTAGAAATTGCCGCAACAAGAGGAATGGCTAGGCCTAAAGCATGAGGACATGCGATGACAAGGACTGCCACAAGTCGTTCAACCGCTGTCGGAAGACCAGCACCAACAGATAGCCACGAAATAAATGTGATGATACCCGCTACGACCGCCACAAACGTCAGATAAAATGCGACCTTATCAGAAAGCATTTGGAGACGTGACTTTGAAGACTGGGCTTCCGCAACAAGTCGCATAACACCAGCAAGAAATGTCCCTTCGCCTATTTTGGTTACTTCTACCTTTATGCTTCCATCGCCGTTAATAGACCCCGCAATAACTTCATTACCTGCAGTTTTTGAAACAGGCTTAGATTCACCAGTAATAATTGATTCGTTAAGTTCAGACCTCCCCTCGACTATCTTTCCGTCAGCAGGAACTTTTGCTCCTGGTTTAACAAGCACCACATCCCCTACCTTCAATTGCGAAATTGCAACAATTTTAGTCGCACCACCTTGTATCAATTCAGCCGTGTCGGGTAAAAGTTTTGCCAATTCTTTTAAGGCACCTTGGGCACCCTGAACTGATTTCATTTCAATCCAATGACCAAGAAGCATGATAGCTACCAAACTTGAGAGTTCGAAAAAGAGTGAGGGTTTATCAATAAACACAGCGTAGACACTGTAGGTATATGCCGAAATGATTGCTAAAGCGATAAGCGTCATCATGCCAGGCATCTTTGCGTTCAGTTCTCGGTAAGCACTCGCCAAGAATACCCATCCACAATAGAAAAACACGATACTGCCAAAAATGAGCTCGACATAATGAAGACCAGAAAATCTTGGAAGTGTTACTCCCAACATCGTAGCCATATCTGAATACAAGAAAAGAGGAATAGTTAGAACTAAAGCAATCCAAAATTTAGTTAAAAATGAAGACGTTTTATGTCCCGCATGTTTGTCCGCCGTAGCCTTGGTATAGGCGGGTTTATCATGACCTTCGTGCTCATGTGGCTTTTTCCTTTCTTTGGTAGGCACAAGATTCATGCCACATTCAGGGCATCTTCCTGGTTTATCAGAAACGACCTCTGGGTGCATTGGGCAGGTGTACATACTATTTTATTTAGAATGTCTCCCCCTTTTTCTCAAGCATCATGTGATGAATCGTTGCAATCTGTAGCCATGTTGCGATAAGTATAAGGATTGCAGAACAAGCCAAGGCATCCATTTTTGTAACACCAAATACAAGGTTGTCACCACCGCCGATAACCGCACCTATAAATGTAACGACTCCAATAAAACCTGTAACAATGGTTCCAACGTGCATTATTTTTGATGGTTTCATATTTTTATTTAATGTATCAATAACCTACTTTTTCTTCTGGGCTAACTTATATATTTTTAAAATCTCATCAGTCGCCTGCTTGTCCTTACCTGACTTCATTTGATGTACCACATGAGTTGAAAGATGGTTCTCAAGAATCAAATCTTCAACACCTGAAAGTGCTTCCTTAATAGCTGAAGCTTGAATAATAATCTCAATACAATACTTTTCTTCATCGACCATTTTTTGAAGACCACGAATCTGCCCTTCGATGATTTTCAGTCTCTTAACAGTCTTTGATTTAATGTCTTCTCTCATGTCCGTATGATACCCCCAGGGGGTATATACGTCAAATGAATATGGTGAAAAAAGCTTACGTTAATTTGGCTCGAACTAAAAAGTCTTTACTTGGAGCCACTGATTTAGCCTCTTAGTAACGCCTCATCCTTCTTCCTGTTCTCCAAACGCCCAACAATCTTAATGTGAGACCAACCAAGGGATAAGAAACCGAAACAGCAATCACGCCCATCAGAAAACTTCCAGCACTAAGTATCGAATCGCCAAAGAGACTGAACAGTACAAAGAAAATTACTAAGGAATATATACCGTTTAGAGCAGAACCGAGGTCTCGATGAAAGTAGTAATTATTCATATGGAATGTTATTCAGAAATAATTTTTGCACCACCTACAGTCCCTATTTTTTTAATATCAGCATCATTGATTGGAGGAAACCCCTCAAATCTGATTCTGCCCTTATTCACTGAATGAATCCTTTCCTTCAAGGCATCTACTCCCCCAATATAAAGCGAATCAGCAATTTTAACTGCTGTCGGGTAATCTTGGGCATCAGTTATAAAAACAGGTACATGGTCTAACCAGATAATTGTCGTTGGGTACCATGGGGAACGAGACTCATCCTCGCCATTTCTTTCACCATACAAATAAAGGAAAAAATCGGTTTCAGAAAATTCTCTGAACGGCACAACACTGGCCAGACCTCCATCTGTATGTCTATCCCTCAAAATATCAGAATGCAAACTTACCCTACCCTTCCTTCTGCTCTCATCTATCAATAATCGAGGCGTATCACTAAGCATGCTCCAGCTAATCCTTTGGACACCCCTTCGATATTGTTTATCATCGGCCTTAAATGTCCAACCCAAAATTTTCTTAATATCTTTCCACCTCTCTTCTTTTAGGAAAGGACTCATGAACATAACAAAAAGTTCATGACCAATAAACTTAAAGAAATCACCATCTGCGGTAGAAATTTTTCCACTTGGATTAGACGCTGGATTATATTTTTCATATACTCCACCAAACCATTTAAAAATTTCTTCAGTGGCCTCGAGGTCGTTCATAAGCACATTGGTTTCTGAAAGTTTTGCAAAATCAACCAAAAGAGGCTGTGACTTTGAAATTGCGTTAATCAATTCTTCCGCCGTTCCTCCGTCTCTGTGCATTTTTGGTTGAATCTTTTCTAATTCCAACAAAAGAGTAGCCAAGTATTTCCGCAGTAATACAATTTTATTGGGAAATTTATTCTCAATTGCATTTAATATATCTAGGGGAGCTTCTTTTTTAGGTGATTGAGCTAAGCCGGCCGTTAGAGCACTCTTGAAATCTCTCACAAGTTCTTTCTTAATAGCGGTGTAATCCGTCGTCCCATCTGGGCAGTTATAAGTGAGAAGCTTTCTCGTCCTTAAGTCAAATGGGATTTCCTCTACTTTTCCAAACGCTTTATTGAAAACAAGAACCATTTGTTCATGTCCAATTGCCTTTAAGGCGTACCCCAACTCAATCAGCACATTAGGATTTGGAGTAGCTCTTTTTCCCTTTGGTTTGCTGATTGTAGTGATGTCCGCAACAAATAAATCAGCTGCTGTTATTTTGGCAAATATAGTTGATGCAATATCTACCGCACCCGCTACACCCTGTGTATCTCTGTCGATAACTGGTTCTATATCTACACCATCGTCTTTTGCTATGTCTAATGCCGCCTGTTTAAGAGTATCTTCTATTAAGCTCCTATTTGTAGAGTTGGGTAAATCCGATTGCCAAGAATAGAAGACAATTTTCTTCATGTTTTTGTTGGACACAGTATATTAAATACATAGCAAATAGCCAGAAAATGTGTTTCATCATTTTTATCAAGCAAACGCTTTATTCAATGTTAACCAATATGTTGCAGGCCGAATTTCCTGTACCACCTTCAACTCTTTGTTCCTGATTTAAGAAATCGCACAGCTTAGAGGTATCGAAACTTAGCCAGTTTATTTTTTCGAAAGTGTCTTTGTCTATTGCGTAAACAATAATTGCGTTCGTGCTTTTATTGCCATACCGGTCAGTTGTTTCTCCTTTATAAGTGACAAAGGCGTCATAGGGGTTAAGATTCGATGCATACAAAGCCTGGAACGCCTCTGATGTAATTTTACCCGTTTCTCTTAAGAAGGAGTTTTTGTTGTAAAAAGAAGACACGTTGTAATTCACCGTAATCATCTTAGTATCCTTCGGTCTATCTGGGTCTGATTTTTCAACGTCGAGTTTTTGGTAACTCAATTTCGTAATAGAGGCAGAGGAAGCGGTACTAGCTAATTTCTCTTCAAGAATTTGCTGGTCAGTTTTTGGTTTTGATTCAGTAGATTCTGTTGGATTTGGTGTTGGTGTGTTTGAAGAGATTGTTGGCGAAGGCTCGCTGCCGGCTAATGAACCAACAAGTATAAAAAACACAATAACAACGATAACCCAGAACCACCATCTTTTGTAAAATTTCTTTTTTATTTCCATACCAGTTAATAACTAAAATTTAATAATCTGGCAGGCAACAAAAAGCCTACCACTAGGTGACCCGTGAGGGTCTACACCGGTTTCCCGATGTAACGTCGTAAACGAGCCTAATGATAGGTTCTTTGTTTACGACGATTTACATGCCATGCCTAGGAAATTCCCAGGTTTAGGCAAACGGGATATTCAGTTGTGCCCATATTATTGCAATTTTCTGCATAAATAGAAACCCTCGATATATTTGAAAAACCACACCAAAAAGAGTACATTGCCAGAGTCATGTCTTCTACCATCGAAGAAAAAATAGAGCTTGAAACATGGGGAGTAATTCAGCAGTTGAAAAGAGACTACGTACTAACCACGGAGGATGATTTTCTAGTTTATGAGATAGCCAAAGATACAGATAATAAAACCTTTCCTCTTCCAGATAATCAAATAAAAATAATTGAACGATTGGAACGCTTAGGGGTTTTGAAAATTAAATCGAAACATTATACAAACCCACGAGGTTCAATTCTCGACGTTGCTAGTTTCCAATACGAACTATCTGGTAAAAAGCCGACAGGATTCTTTCTAAAGATGGAAAAAGCGAAATTCGAAGAAATCTTCGAAAAATATAGTAAGAAATACCAAACTGACAGTGAGAAGAATGACGTTGATTTTTACGTTAAAAAGCGTGGGGATTATTTTTACTATAATGGCGACCTCTTAAACGTCTCCAAAAACACTGATTACTACAAAGTATTCTGTGGTCTTTATGCTTTGCTGCCCCAAGGTGGTGAAGTTGCATATCAAAAAATTGGTGTTGAGGTTAAGAGTAGAATCCCAAAAACAAAAGATTACTCTCAGGACAGGATGAGGAAATTTATTCAAACCAACCTCACTGACAAAAACAATGGTTTTATGCGTTATGCATCAATCTCACAAACAGAAGACAACAGCAAGCCACTCATTTCAGTTATTCGGGGGAAAGGTATCTACTTTAATAACCGGCCTGGTTAATCTTGTTTATTCTTGAAATTCTAAATTTCTAATCCCATTTAACCCAAGTAAATCTTGGTTTTCTTTTTAATTTCAAGAAGAAGGAAGAAATTCACAGAAGAACCCTGTATCGACAGAATAGAACAATGGTTTTAACGGACGAGGACATTAAAAAATTTCAAACTATTTATAAAAAAGAGTTTGGGATAGAAATCAACAGAGAAACTGCTTATGAAAAAGCAGTGAAACTTTTGTCATTGATGTCTGCAGTCTACAAGCCAATGACTCAAAAAGAACATGGTGGAGTTCAAGCTCACAGGAAAGCTACAGCTGATTTGCTCTCGAACAAAATAAACGATACTTCCCCAGGATTCCTTGAAAAGCACCGACAACGATAATGGATACTGTAGTTATAAAAATATATAAACCAGCCAAGTTTAGAATTTCAAACTTCTCTCAATTCCAACCGGAGTTCAAGAAAAGAACATTTGAAGAATTATCGGTAACAGAGCGTTCCTCTACACGGTCACACCTTCAACGCTTTACACTTCGCCCCAAATGGCAAGAAAGATACCTACCCCGTGTTGAAATTTTAGAAACTCTGAGTAAAGACAGGCAAAGCCTCCTTTACATTCTTAAGATTGAATTCTCAGTTCCAAAACTGCTCTACGGAAATAGCTTGTTGGAAACAAAAGAAAGTGACAGTCAAAAGGTGTTCTCTACCCTGTCACATATTCTTAAAAGCTTAGACATCGAAGTAAATACTACAGATATTGAGAATGCTACCGTGACCACAGTTCATGTATGCAAAAACCTTTTCTTACCAAGTGATATTCGAATGAGAGAACTGATTGATGAAATGGCAAGGATGGACATAAATAAAGCATTCGATGTTAGTGACAGACAGCACAAGAAAGGAACTCGTGTTCTTAATTTTCATTCCGGCACCATTGATTGGTCAATTTACGACAAAATTTCTGATTCCCTAAGACCAAGGAATAAGCGAACTGATAAAAACCATATAAGCCAAGAACGAGAAATCGTAATGGCTTACGGCTTACAAGACCATGAAGTGTTTCGTTATGAATATCGAATTAAAAAGGGGCAAACAGTAAAACGAGAGATAAATAAAACAATGAAGAGAGAGCCTAAAACAAAAGTAATTTTTAAAGACCTGTTCACACCCAATCTTATGAAAATAATTGTCCTTAATTCATGGAGTTTACTTTTTAAGCGACCGGAAAATCAGCTTTTATTATTTAGAAATACAAATAAGCTTGAACTTTTTATGCATCTGCTTTCCGAAAACAAAAAGAATGAAACAAAAGCCCATAGCCTAAACAACACCCTGGCCTTATATGGTCTAACCACAGCAATACAAGATTTTGGAGCAAAAGAAGTTCGTGGAGCAATATTCAACATTTGGAATAAAGACCATCCTGAACGCCTGACCAAGACAATAAAACTTGCCTCTGATTTAGTGAAGAATTTGCCTCATAAAAGCAATCTTGATTTCATTGATTCTGGGTTAAAAAAGTTTGAACATATTACAATTACCACACTTGAAACTACCTTATAATTAACAGAAATGAGTAACAAAACATCTGAAAAAGAAAAACTTGTTTTCTTCCTGTATGGTAGGAAAAGTTCTGAGTCCGAAGACAGACAAATTCAATCAATTGAAGACCAGGTAAATCGACTAAAAGAATTAGCAAGCAGCCTCGGAATTTCGATTAAGGAAATTCTTACTGAATCTAAAACAGCGAAAAAGCCTTATTGTCGACCAGTCTTTACAGAAATGTTAGAACGAATTGAAAAAGGTGAAGCCAATGGCATCTTGTGTTGGCAAATTAACCGCCTTACCCGAAATCCTGTTGATAGTGGAACCTTAGGTTGGATGCTACAGCAAGGCACACTCAAGTGCATTCAGACAATAGACCGCCAATATCTTCCAGAGGACAATGTGCTTCTTTTTAATATAGAAACCGGCCAGGCAAACCAATTTATTATCGACCTCAAGAAGAATAGTATGAGAGGAATGTTGGGTAAGGCTGAACGAGGATGGCTTCCCTCTCGTCCACCTCTAGGATATCTGAATGATAAGTTGGAACACACCATTATTGTCGACCCTGAACGTTTCCATCTAGTTCGAAAAATGTGGGATTTAATGCTCACAGGAAATTACACACCAACTCAAATAAGAGAAATTGCAAATAGCGAGTGGGGCTTCCGAACTCCAAAAACTAAGCGAGCTGGAGGTGTAGAACTACCAAGTAGCTCTATCTACAAAATGTTTACCAATATCTACTATACGGGTGCTTTTAAATGGGCTGGAAAGGTCTATAACGACGGTAAACACACACCAATGATTACTCTTGAGGAATATGACCGTGTCCAGATTATTCTCGGAAAGAAGGGTAAACCAAGAAGCCAGACCCATGAATTTTCCTACACTGGCCAAATAACTTGTGCAGAATGTGGTTCCATGTGGACTGCGAGCGAAAAGAAGAAAATAATAAAAAGTACTGGAGAATTAAAAACTTACGTTTATTACAGTTGTACCAAAAAGAAAAAAGGTTCTAAGTGCAACCAATGCCCGATTACTCTTGAAGAACTTGAGCAGCAAATTGATATCGAGCTAGAACGCTACACCATTCTTCCTGTTTTTAAAGACTGGGCACTTGAAGTATTGAATCGAAATAACGATAAAGAGATTTTGGAGCGAACCAAGATTTATGAAACGCAACACAAATCTCTAGCCGAAACCCAAAAAGAACTCGACACCCTCACTAAGATGAGATACCGAGAGCTTATTGATGATGAAACATTTATTAAAGAAAGGAACGAGCTTAAGACAAAAATTGAGAAACTGAAAGTAAACTTGCGAAATACAGAGAGTCGAGCTGATAAATGGTTAGAACTCACAGAGAAGACTTTCAACTTCGCCTGCTATGCACGTAAAGAGTTCATGACTGGCGACTTAAATAAGAAAAAAGAGATATTTTCAGCACTTGGTCAGAACTTTTTATTAAAAGACAAAAAACTCCTTATAACACCTAACGAATGGTTCGTTCCGATAGAAAAAGCATACCCCGCCCTGCAGTTAGAATACAATCGGCTGGAACTAGACAAAACCCTTGATACAGCAACACGAAATGCACGTTTCGCTCACTTAATTCTCACTTGGGGTGGCTAGAGGGAATCGAACCCTCAACTTCGGCTCCACAAACCGAGGTTTTACCACTAAACTATAGCCACCATCAAATCTAAAAACTTTACTGGTGCCCCGAACCACGAAGGATTCGGGGCAACCATAAACCCTTCGTGGTTTATGGTGCGCAGGAGAGGACTTGAACCTCCATGCCCGATGGGCGTTACCACCTCAAGGTAGTGCGTCTACCAATTTCGCCACCTGCGCATATCGCACATGAGAATACTATGTAAAAACCTCGACTATTTCAAGTTTATCTTGTTTTTAAAATGAAAACGCCCCCGACAAAATGCCGAGAGCGTATATACAAACGCGGGCCTTAAGCCGCACGTACGAGATCATGTAACTTGGCCAGACCCATGAGAAGGGTGAGCTGTTCCAAACCAGAGTCGATGTTATGTGGCGTAAGGCAATATCCCTCACCGACTTCTCTCGATTCATTGGGAAGTACACCTAGCCCACAAGCATTACCGGGTACAACCATGAACAGTCCACGGGATTTTCTACTAACGGCCCGGAATTCTTTTATTCCGAACACCTCCCCTAGAGTTGGAGCAATGTGGCAATAGGTTGCCCGCATCGCTTCCTCAATGGCAATAATCCGCTCCTCATCAGCGTGTCTTTCAAGCCATTTTGTCACAGGAGGAGTCAAAGTTACGTACAAATGACCTCCGTGCTGCTTTTCCTCTACCGTCACCCCATTAATCACGAGAAGTTGGGGCGGACCAGAATCCAAATCACCATCAGGAATCCTCTCTAAGGCTGCAAAAAGGTAAGAAAGTGAGGAGCGAACTGCGTACAAACGTCGAAGAGAAGGAGTGATGGCCTGGCCGCCTTCATGACCTTCAATAGGAAAAGCACATTCCAACGTTGACCATTCGTGGTCAGAGTCAGAGACCAGTTTCAACGTCCCCTGAAAGCCGCCGACATCTCCAGTCAAAGGAGCAAAAGGACCGAGGCCGAATTTTCTTTCAAAAACTTGAGCATGGGACAATCTGTGACCCAAAGACCGAAGCCGGTCCATTGCGCGTTCGTGGACCCGGATCACAAGCGTCCCACCATCCTTAAAACTCAACTCGTACCACGCTGGCCGATTCGTGAGTCTTGCGTCATACATTTTCAATCCTCCATTTTGGGGTTACATTCTGGGCACCATATTAAACCTGTACAAAATAAAAGACAACAAAATCCCGTACCATGTGGTACGGGATTGTTTTATTATTTAGTTTCTTCTGCCTTAACCTCTGTTGCTGGAGCTTCTGCTTCTTGAACTTTCTCTGTTCGGATATTTCGCATCTGTCGGCGAACTTCTTTCGCAGCTTTGTCTCGGATGTGGTAGAGCTTTGCTCGGCGAACCTTTGAGCGCTTAAGGATTTCTACCTTATCGATCATTGGAGAATAGAGAGGAAAAATCTTCTCGACACCGACACCGCTCGCAACCTTACGAACAGTGAAAGTAGCACCAGCCTCTGCGCCGTGCTTTACAGCCAAGACAAGACCATCAAACGCCTGGAGGCGAGTTTTATCCTTTTCTTTGATCTTCTGCCACACTTTAACCGTGTCGCCAGATCGAAGACCGAGCTTCTTTCGCTCGTCCATATTTACTGGGGAAATTTTGATTCCGGACATATCCATATAGGAGGACAATGTAACACGAGAGCACCTGGAGCGCAACTATGTAAAGGCTTTTACAGCGTTTTCGAAATCTGGCGGATATGGAGCAGTTACTTTTATTACCTTTCCATCAATACCCTTAAAAGAGATCTCAAGGGCATGAAGAGCAAGACGTTCAAAGCCAAGAATCGGTGGTTGCTTTGGTGCATAGAGGGCATCGGCCACTACGGGATGATGAATCGCCTTAAAATGAACGCGGATCTGATGCGTTCGGCCTGTCTTTGGCTCGACTTCTACAAAAGAAGCTTCTTTTGTCTTTGCTAACACTCGATAATTCGTAATCGCCTCGCGCATCTCTCCCCTCGCCCCGCGCTGAGCTGACCATTTTCGAAAATCATTTTTACTTCGACCAATTGGTCTACTAATAGTATCTTCGTCTTCTTTGAGACTGCCGTACACAAAGGTGTGGTATTTTTTATTTACTAATCTGTTTTGAAATTTCTCTTTGAGATCGGCAAAGGCTTTGTCATTTTTTGCTACGACGATTGCCCCAGATGTTTCTTTATCAAGTCGATGAACGATACCGGGTCGTAAAATCTGTTCCCCTTCTGTAGGAGTTAGTGGCTCGCCAACATTTTTCATTTCTGGACGGTTTGTTATAAGCCAATCTGCGAGTGTTGGTTCTTTTGTTCGCCCGTCGGAATGCACGACCAGCCCAGCTGGTTTATTGAACACAATATAGTTGTCGTCTTCGTAGAGAATGGGAATATCCATGGGGTGATAGTAGCATAAGTCGATTATTTTTTAGGAAAAGAAAAAGCCCAGACGAAACTATCGCTGGGCTTTGTTTGCGGGAGGGCAGATCAGAAATACTTCCTTCTGACCCGGGTCCACTTAGGCAACTGGGTCGGTTTGGTGCTGGCCGGCCTGGTTTTTTCCTTTCGTGGCCAGCGCCAAGTCCTGCAGTGACGACACCTGTGAAGGCGTTGCCGATTGCGAGCACCGCACGAACAAGTCCACACTTCTGACGCCATGCGCATCCTCCTTTTCGCTTCGGGTTATAACACCCGGTTGAAATTGTGATCCGACCCGCAACAATCTAACGACATACTATTACAAGAGATTGTGACGAGCAAATGATTTGCCAAGATAAACTTGTGCGCGCTAAGAGACTCGAACTCCTGACCTTCCCGGTGTAAACGGGTTGCTCTACCAACTGAGCTAAGCGCGCATATATTTCATTAATAAGGAGCAGTAAAAGCAGAATACTAGACAAACATCATTTTTTCAACCGAATTAAAAGATTATGAAATATAAGTGCTAAAATGAAAATAAATTACTAATAAAAATTTGTTATGAAAAAATCAATTCGGATCGCATATTACGTGAGCACGGTTATCCTTTCTCTCGCCTTTTTATACGGTGGTTACTCTGAAATTATCAGAGATCAGGCTAGCGTTGAGCTCATGGTACACCTCGGATACCCCTTTTATCTCCTCACCATTCTCGGCGTCGCAAAAATTCTCGCAGTTATCGGTATTTGGCAAAAGTTTTCTCCCGCTCTTCGCGAATGGGCATATGCCGGTATCGTGATTGATATTGTTGGCGCAGTTGTTTCAATGATTGCTGTTGGTGATAAACTTCCGATGATTATTCCAGCAGTCATCGCTCTCGCTATTACTCTCACTTCATATTTTTCTTGGAAAAAGATGGCCCGAGCTTCTACGCAAACAGTAACGGCATAAAATTCCCTCCATCGCTTACCTCCACCCTCCCGACAACTTTTCAAGATGAAAAACGAACGGCGTGCCAGCTTCCGTGGTAACGGTAACGCGCGCAGTTGTGGGTTTAATTTCCCACGTAGTGTAGGACGACCTCAGAACCTCATCGGTCACGCGAATAGGCACCAATATACCAACACCAAAAGACAATGCCTCTTCGCTCATATTTCGATACAACTCCTTATTTTTATCCGTAGTCGCGGTGTCGATATAATATTTTCTGATTTTTTCCACATCGCCAGAAAGAAGAATGTCCTGACGAAGCAGTAAGGCTTTGATGATCGCCTCTTTTTCTATATTCGTTGCACTTTCCACACCTTGAGAAGATGACGTTTGTTCAATGCAGCCGGCAGGCTTAAGATACTGCTCGCAATAATACGGACTGATAACATCGATTTCGGTTGTGTAGAAAGGACCGCCATCATCTGCGGGATGTACACCAAAACCGACCTCGGTAACACTCGCAATGTCTCCAACGACAAGATTATTTAATCCAACCACCTTTCGATTTTCACCCTCTTCCGCAGTTCCCTTTTTAATTTCTGTTTCAGGAATAATAGTCAGAGTGATCTGCTGGCCACGCTTGTGTGGAGGAAGGAACACCTCGGCGATAATTTTATTCGCCTCGATCTTTTTAATTATTACTTGAGAGGTTCGCCAGTCGTTTGTGATGATGACGTTTTTCGCTTCATACTTGTTCTTCGCTTTTTCGTAAGCACGGATCCAGACAACATCACCAACAGAAAGGTTATCGAGACTCAGAAGGTTATTTTCCTTTTTTATCGTTGTTCCAGGTGCAACACTGAACTCAGTTGGCACAGTAAATGGAGCTTGCCTTGATTCATAATTCACCACAAAGGTTTTCTTTACTGCATCGATCGAGACAATTTTTGCCGGAAGAAAAGTTGTCTCGCCACCAGTAGAAGTTTTAAATGACGATTCTGATTGCAACCCGATAAGGTTAGTTTTTTTATGGAGAACGAAATAACCACCCACCGCAAGAAAAACAACTACCGCTATGATCAAAACAATTTTCTGGGTTTTTTTATTCATGGAAAAATTCTAACATGAATTCAAAAAACCTCATTCGGCCCTATTTGTGCCCTCGGTAGGAATCGAACCTACATCAATGCCTTAGAAGAGCATTGCTTTATCCATTAAGCTACAAGGGCGAACCTCTTCCCCA
>CAYVZB010000003.1:0-3203 GCA_964456405.1 uncultured Candidatus Saccharibacteria bacterium
ATAAATCTCAAAAATGAGTCTTAAGTTTATAAAAAACAAAGAGGACTTTAGCTGTGAGAAGTGCAGATTTGATGTTATTGGTAATGGTTTTACCAACCATTGCCCAGAATGTCTATGGAGTAAACACGTCGACAAGAATCCGGGTGATAGGGCGGAGGGATGTGGCGGTCTCATGAAACCCGTGGGTGTAGAGGGGACTGTGGCGGGATACAGTTTGCTTTATAAATGTGAGGCATGTGGTTTTCAAAATAAAAACAAGGTCAGCCCGAAGGATAATTTTGATGAAGTATTGAGGATTGCGAAGGCAAAAAGGCCTGAGGATATGTAACAAACCAGAAATTTGTTAGTATGGTTTGTGAGGTTTTTTGATGGTTGTTGCACGTGAAACAAAAGAGGGAAGAGAAAGATGGGGCAATAAGAGCCCTTTAAAGAAGCGGGATTAGTTTAATGGCAGAACTACAGTTTTCCAAACTGTTGGCAGGAGTTCGATTCTCCTATCCCGCACCAAATGAACAAAGGGACTGATTACACCGGTGTTACTGTTTGTTATTTTTGTCACGATGGACACGGTAAGTTTCTTATGAACTTTAGGAGTAAGAATTGCCGTGATGAGCATGAACGATGGGATATTGGCGCTGGAGGACTAGAGTTCGGCGACAGTGTTGAAAATACTATTCGTAAGGAAATTATGGAGGAGTATGGTACCAATGTGATTAATTTTGAATTTCTGGGTTTTCGAGAGCTTCATAGAGAACATGATAGCAAACCTACGCATTGGGTTGCTCTTGATTACAAGGTTCAAGTGGATCCAACTAAGGCAAAAAATGGAGAACCTCACAAATTTGAAAAGATTGGGTGGTTTACTCTTGATAATCTTCCTAGCCCGACACATTCTCAGTTTCCAAAATTTCTAGAGAAGAACAGAGAAAAACTAATTTCATGAAGCGTGTATCAAAAAACCACTCGCTTGAGTGGTTTTTTGATTTCGCAGAGATTACTTCACCGCATCCTTGAGAGCCTTTGCTGCTCGGAACTTTGGAACACGCATAGCCGGAACGCTAATTGATTCACCGGTTCGAGGATTTCGAGCCTGTCGAGCTGCTCGAGTCTTTGTTGAAAAGATACCAAGACCTGCAATAGACACCTCTTCGCCCTTCTTTAGGGTTTCGATGATGCCATTGATCATCATGTCTACAACTTCTTCTGCTTGAACTTTTGTGCCGCCTAATTTTTCATGAACTGCATCCACCATCCCTTGTTTGTTCATTTTTTATAAATTATTTTTTAAATAATCCCAGAAAGTCTCGATTCTTAGGACTTTTTTGTACCCCCTCATTATAATATAGGGCTTTTTGGGCGCAATACGTATTGTGTGGTGCAGTTTTGACCGGTTTCCAGCCCTTACCACGGCAAGGAAGACTGAGACAAAGTTACCTCGCGTACTCGATCACCCTTGTCTCCCTAATGACATTTACCTTGATTTCACCCGGGTATTTGATCTCTTTTTCTATCTTCAGGGCTATATTTCTAGCCATTTCTCGGGCTTGGACGTCTGAAACCTCATTAGGATGGACAAAGACACGAACTTCACGGCCGGCTTGAAGGGCGAATGATCTTTCTACGCCACTGAATGAATTTGCTACCGCTTCGATTTCAGCAAGGCGTTTGAGGTAATTTTCTACCGTATCTCTTCGCGCACCCGGTCGGCCACCAGAGATGGCGTCTGCGGTTTGCACAATAACCGACTCGATTGTTTCATACGGGTATTCTTCATGGTGGGCCTGCATTGCTTTTATGATTTCTTCACTTGCACCGAATTTCTGGAGAATGGTGCGGCCAATTTCAACATGTGAACCAGCAACTTCATGGTCAACAGCCTTACCGATATCGTGGAGAAGTGCTCCGGCTTTTGCAACGGCAACGTTTGCACCGAGCTCGTGAGCAAGCATGCCCGCTATGTGTGTCATCTCTATAGAGTGTTGCAGAACATTTTGTCCGTAGCTTGTTCGGAAGTGAAGACGTCCAAGAATGGCGATAATTCGAGGATCAAGGTTGAAGACACCACATTCGTATGCGGCTTGTTCTCCTTTTTCCTTAATCACTTTATTTATTTCAATCTTAGATTTCTCAACCATTTCCTCGATTTTTGCGGGCTGAATACGGCCGTCTTGGATGAGATTTTCGAGGGCCACTCGGGCAATTTGACGTCGAACTGGGTCGAAAGATGAAATCGTGATTGCTCCAGGTGTATCGTCTACAATAATTTCAACACCCGTGGCTCGTTCGAATGCTTTGATGTTTCGGCCTTCTTTTCCAATAATTTTCCCTTTGATTTCGTCAGATGGAATAGGCACGACAGTCGTCATGATTTCTGATGATACAGACGAGGCAAGTCGTTGGATAATTGTTGATAGAATATCTTTTGCCTTACGGTCAAGACGCTCTGAAGCCTGCATTTCAAGCTTTTTTGTTCGAATCATCAAGTCTTCCTCTGCATTTTTCTCAACGTTTTCTATGAGAAGCTTCTTTGCATCTTCCGCTGAAAGCGAAGCGATCCTCTCAAGTTCCATGGTTCTTTGGTGGAACAGGGCCTCAGATTTTTCTCGAATATCCTTTATTTCAGCAATTTTTTTCTTTACTATCTCAACCTCCTCATCAATGTCGGCCTGTCGTTTGTCGAGTGATTCTTCTTTCTTGATAATGCGTTCTTCAGATTTTTTAATCCGATCTTCTTCTGTTTTGATCTCAGTACGAGCTTCTTTTAGAAGATTTTCAGATTTGGTTTCGGCTTCTTTTGTGATTTTTTTTGCTTCCTCACGGGCATCGAGCATCATCTGCTTGATCTGAAGTTCCATTGACCCCTTTTTTCCAAGGGCAACGATCCATCGCAGAAAATATCCGAAACCAATGCCGATGAGTCCTGCAAAGCCCGCCATTGCGAGCGCTAATTTAAGTGACATGCGGGTAGGACCCGTTTAGGAACACGTGCTAGTAATGCGCGTTTTTAGACAAAAAACGTTTCAAAATAAGGCGCATTCGTGCATTTTCAAGGGGGATTACGGCAAGGCGGACAGGGTAGAAAAAGGGGATTAGGGTATGAATTAAACGTTCTAGCATCATAGGTCTAAACGTGTCAGAAATTTAAAATTAATAGAGAACGGTTTCATAGTACGCCGAGTTTTCGGGAATGTAAAGAAAAACAA
>CAYVZB010000003.1:3303-16261 GCA_964456405.1 uncultured Candidatus Saccharibacteria bacterium
ACCTTATCAATAACCCCGTACTTTTTTGCCTCTTCTGCGTCCATAAAGTAGTCTCGGTCAACATCTTTTTCGATCTGAGCAAGTGGTTTGCCGGTATATGTTGCAAGCATTTTGTTAAGTCGTTCTCGGGTTTTGAGAATTTGCTTTGCAGTGATTTCAATATCTGAAGCACGACCCTCTGCACCGCCGTATGGCTGATGAATCATGATTTCCGAGTTTGGAAGTGCAAAACGTTTACCTTTCTTTCCTGCAGAGAGCACGATTGCGCCACCAGAAGCGGCAATACCAACACAGACCGTAGAGACGTCATTTTTAATGTGATTCATTGTGTCGACAATGGCAAGCGTCGCAGTGACAGAGCCACCAGGGGAGTTGATATAGATACTAATATCTTTTTTTGGATCCTCTGACTGGAGGAAGAGTAGTTGAGCAATGATAAGGTTTGCCGTGTCGTCGGTGATTGGGCCACCAAGGAAAATAACATTATCTTTCAAAAGCCGAGAATAGATGTCGAAGGCGCGTTCACCAAACTGACCCTTTTCAATAACCATTGGTACTAACATATTTGTGATGGATTTATTCTTATTCATAAAAAATTAATTTTTGTGCCGTCTTCGCTCGGACTCCATGAAAGCAAGCTTTCATGGAGCTCCTCACTTGCCGTCATAATGTGCGGGTACTATAGCAAAAAAAGTTACAACTTGTCATTCTAATGAAGATAAAAATTTAAACCACCACCCTTCGGACAGTTTGAGTACCACCCCTTGCGATGCTTCGGAAAAGAGCACGCAAAGCGAATACAATACAGGGATATTAATTTTTAGGTAGAATGTATAAATGCGTACTCATCGATTTTTCATCAAACAACAAATTGGTACTACAAAGAAGATTGAGATCGAAGACATGAAACTTGCCCACCAGTGGAAAAAGGTTTTGCGTTTTCAGGTTGGCCAAGAGGTAATTCTTTTCGACAATACAGGAATGGAGTACCGAGCCGTTGTGTCACGTATTGGCAATAAAGATGCAGAGGTTCAAATAGTTTCGGGTCGTCGGGGAGAGGGTACACAACCGATTCCGGTTTTTATGTATATGGCTTTAGCCAAGCGCGATGCGTTTGAATGGGTTTTGGAAAAGGGAACGGAGCTTGGTGTTACTGGTTTTGTTCCAGTTCTGACAGAACGAAGTGAAAAGAAAAATCTCAATCATGAACGAGCACAAAAAATTATCATTGAAGCAAGCGAACAGTCAGGCCGAGTTTTTCTTCCTGAAGTATTTGAACCAATTGATCTTTCTGAAACTCTGCATGGTTTGGGTTTGCCCGGCATAACGATCGCTCTGGATCCTCGAGGAGGTTCGTTTGATCCTAAAGAATACAGAAGGGGAGAACGATTAAATGTTTTTATTGGCCCAGAGGGTGGTTTTACAGAAAAAGAAATTACCTTGTTTAAAGAAAACAACATTCCTGTTCTTGCTTTGGGAAAATCTGTGTTGAGATTTGAAACCGCTGCTATTGCGGTTGGTTCACTCTTAATCCTCGGAGCCTAAAAATCTTTTTCGACGACGGTCTTCTTCGGATAATTCTTTTTGTGGTGAAGGTGGTGAGTCTTCTTTTGCATTTATAATAGTTCGTCGATTATCGAGCGACCGGTCATTTTCTGAACTGAATTTAATTTCTCTGGCACTTCGCACGCTCCAGTAAAAAGCAAATAGAAAGAGTATTGCTAATACAAAGTTGGTGATAAAGAAAAGGCTAATAAAACCTTGGAAATTCATCACGCCTTGGTAGGCAAAAACCCCAAAACCAATTGCCGAAACTATTACATCAACTAAAATTGTTTTCTTGTGTTTTGAACTTGTGATGCCAGCAAAAAACGTAAGCACGATGACCACAAGCAGAGAGTAAAAAACTGGACCTTTCGTAAGGGTTTTGACAAATGGCAGCGTTATGAGAATTACTAAGCCGCAAATAATAAATAGTTTCTGAACAATACTCCCGTAGTATGATGCCGCGGGTTTCATGTGTTTAGTATAGCAAAATATATTACTTGTCGAACCCCTGTTTTTGTATTCTGTTTTTCTCAAAACTGTCTAATTTTCAAGAAAATCAAACACCATCTGATTGGTCATCATGTTCTCAACGTACATTCGGGCCTTAAAACGATCTGCTGTTTTGTGATGTGACATGATGTGGTCAACTTCTTTCTTTACATCTTCTTCCTTTGGTTCGATTTTTTCTTTTCGTGCAATATGTTTCAAAATGAGCTCCAGTTTTGCCTGTTTTATTGCACTCTCTCGCCATTCTTTCTGAATATCAGTTTCTGTTTTGTTAATTTGCTTTAAATATCCCTCAAATGTCATGCCGTTTCGTTCGATGTCAGCCTTAAATTGACCAAGCATGGTGTTGAGCTCCGACTCAATGATTACTTCTGGTACTTCAAATTTTGATTCGGCAACAAGTTTGTCGGCGATAGATGCACGTTTCTTGTCTTTTGTTTCGTGTTTCTTTTGTTCAAGTAGATTTTCACCAATTTTCTTTTTGAAATCAGCGACGGTTGCAAAATCACCAAGTTTTTTTACGAACTCTTCGTTTACCTCGGGCAGCTGTTTTTTTTCTGCGTCTTCGGCAAAATGTTTTCGCAAATCCTCAACGATTTTCTCTATGTCTTTTTCTTCTACTGAAGTTGGGGCTTCGGGAATAGATTGAGCGGCCTCTGTCGCCAATTTTTTGTAGTTTTCGAGAGCAATTTCTGGCATAACGGCTGTTTCCATGATGAAACCAAGAGGGTTGCCCTTTGCGATTTTAGTAATCGCAATCGTTGGCATGCCGATAGCTCTGACTTTATGTTCATCCAAAATATCACCATAGATTTCATTAAGAACAGCTTCTGCTGCTTGCTGGAGGATTTTTGCTTCACCGAGGTGGAGTTCGACCATAGATTGTGGTGCTTTGCCCGTGCGAAAGCCGGGGAGTTCGGCCGTTTCTGTGGCGTTTTTAATCACCGCAAGACGCGCCTTCTCAAAATGATCGGCTTCAACTTCTCCGGTAATTTTTACTCGAGATTCTGGTAGTGTCTCGATTTTTATATCTTTATATGTTTTTTCTTTCATGTAGGAAACAGTGTAACCGTGAGGCTTTTATTTTGCAACAAAAAACACCCGAATGGGTGTTTTTTGTGCCGTAGCTGTACGGATTTTTACAAATCGTTACCGATACTATTTATTTCGGCTTCACCGAATGCATTGAGATCGTTGTCTATTGCTGTGGTTTCGTCGGAGGTATCTTGAGACTCAATCTCCTTTACTTCACTACTTGTTTCTTGGGTTTTTTCTACTGGTTCGTTGTTTGTTGGTGGGTTGGTATTTGTGCGTGAAAACCAGAAATAGGCTCCACCAGCAATAATGATGAGTAGGATAATAATTAAACCCATTATTGGCCCCACTGGTCGGTTGTTTGTAGTATCCATAATTCGTATTTACATTAATTATCTTACTTTAATAGAACCACTGGTTCCGGTTTCTGATTTTTGACCCTGCTTTAAATTTGTAATTGCCTCAACCAAGTTTCGATGTGCTTTGATCAGGTGTTCTTTTGTGGTTTTTATATTGGTAAATGTTTTTGCATACACCGCTCTATAGTTTTCAGCGTTAATTGTTGTTGATGTATCACTTTCAGCTTTGAGCGAGACGCTTGCTTCAGAAGTAGAGATTGCAGCTAATCGTAATTCTTCTCGAGCTTTGGCAACCAATTTTGCACTTGTGTCCGTATTAAAACTTTCTGAGTCTAGTTTTTTAATGCGTGATTCGATGCGTTCTGTAACTTTGATAAGACGGTCATGAATTGAGGTGAGTTTTGTAATTACTTGTTGAAATCGTTCAGAACGATTTTCTAGGTTTTTAAGGCGATTGTCGTTTCGTTGATTATCATTTTTATCTTCCATCTTCATCCTTCCTGCTGCATTGATGGGCGCATTGATATTCGAATTGGTCCTTACTTCAATTGCGGATGCGCTACCGGCAAAACCAAACATGAGGCCAATAATGAATAGGGGAATAATGATTTTTTTCATAGAATTTTTTTAGCTGATAATCAAAAATTCAGACGTTGTCTGAGTTATTGTATTACACCTGATTTCAAATAGAACTAGATTTTTCTTTATTTTGTTACCAAAAAACCGCCCCCTGTCCCGCGAAGCTCTTCAGAGCGAAGTGGGAGGGGGCGGTTTTTATCGATCGGTAATTATTTTGTAAATTTCTGCTTATAGAGTTTGAGGCCTTTATTGAAAGCATCAACGGCGTCTTTCTTTGGCAGAAAACCTTTAACCTCGATTTTCTTTTTCTGGAGCTCTTTGTATGTGCTGTAGAAGTGTTCAATTTCTCGGATTGTATGAGGATTGACGTCTTTTAGGTCTTGAACGTGTGCCCAACGTGGATCATCAACCGGAACAGCGATAATTTTTGAATCACCTTCACCACTGTCGATCATGTCCATAAGACCAACTGGTCGTACCCTGACCAAAATACCCGGAATCAAGGGGTACGTTGTGAGAATCATCACGTCTACTGGATCGTTATCTTCCCAGAGAGATTGCGGTACGAAGCCGTAGTCGAAGGGGAAGTCTTGTGCGCTGTGAAGCACACGGTCAAGTGCAATTAGTCCTGTTTTTTTGTCGATCTCGTATTTATTTTTTGAACCCTTGTTGATTTCAACTACAACGTTGATCTCTTCGGCTGTGCCGGGGTCAACGTCGTGCCATAAATGCATGTTACTCATGTTTTTTAATTTCTTAAATTATGATTGAACATCTGTTGCACTCTCTCCTTCAGCGACCTTATCACCTTGTGCCGACTGAATATCAATTTTCCAGCCAGTGAGTTTTGCAGCAAGGCGAACGTTCTGACCCCCCTTACCGATTGCAAGTGATTGCTGATCTTCGGTAACGGTTACAGTTGCAATCTTTTCTGTTTCGTTGATGCCCACAGACAATACTTTTGCTGGAGAAAGAGAATCTTCAACGAACTTTTTAGGATCAGCTGACCACTCGATTATATCAATTTTCTCGCCACCAAGTTCGCTCATAACAGTTGTAACACGAACTCCGCGCTGACCAACCATTGAACCAACAGGATCAATGTGAGAGTCGCTTGATGCAACGGCGACCTTGCTTCGCGAACCAGCTTCTCGGGCAACAGCTTTGATCGTTACGGTGCCACCATTAATTTCTGGTGCTTCGAGTTCAAAGAGTTTTTCGAGGAATTTTGGATGAGAGCGAGAAAGTCGAAGGAAAATGCCACGTGGAGATTCTTCTACCTTGTAGAGGTAAGAACGAATTCTTTCGCCTTGTGTGTATCGTTCTCCAGGAATTTGGTCTTCGTAAGAAAGCATACCTGTGGCTCGGCCCATGTCGACAAAGATATTGCCTCGTTCGATACGTTGAACAGCACCGCTGACAATCTTTCCTTCTTGCTCGCCGTATTCTTTAAGCACGGCGGTTTTTTCTGCTTCTCGGATTTTTTGAATAATGACCTGTTTTGCGGTTTGAGACGCGATTCGGCCGTAGTCGTCCTTTGGATCAAGGGGGAAGATGATTTCGTCGCCAAGTTTGGCGTCACGTTTGAGTCTTTTGGCGTCATCGAGGAGGATATGGTGCTCAGGATTGAAAATTTCTTTTTCAATGTCTTCTCCTGCCTCGTTTTTGGTCATTTTTTCCTCCTCTTCACTCATAGGATCAAAAACAACTGTTGATTCATCAACAACTATCTTTACCTGAGAGAACTCTGCTTTTCCTGAGTTAAGGTCGAATTTAGCATGAACAATCTGACCCTTTTGGCCATATTCTTTCTTGTAAGCAGTTGCGAGAGCCATTTCGATGGCCTCGATAACACGCTCACGAGGGATACCTCGCTCTTGTTCGAGCTGTTCAAGCACTGAATTGATCACTTTTAAATCCAACATATTTTTGATTTTTACTGCTCCCGCCTTCGCAGAAACAACTTTTGGTAAAAAAATAGCCCGCCCTGAGGGCGAACTTACTGTTCGGAAACATTAGCAAACTATTAACAAACTGTCAAATTAAGTTTTCTATCCACATACATACACATAATGAGCAAGCGATTATGCGTGTATGTGATAAAATTTTAAACAACTGAATTACCAGCTCTTTCTGATTTTCCTGCGATTAGTCAAGTATAAATAATCTTATTACATGAGGGCTCTTTTAAATAAAATCGCTCAGGAAAGGAAAATCGTATTTTCTGTTGTTTTTGCTCTTGCTCTCGTTGGTGCGGCAACAGTTTCACAGGGTTTTTTCACTGATTCCAGGGTGACCAGTGCTCAAATTTTTAATTCACAAAATAACAACAACAACGGGGGTTGGAGTAATACTAATAATAATGAAGGTGGTGGTAAGGGTGGTGAAGGTTCAGAGAACACTAGGGGTGGTGGGTCAGGTAGTGCGGAGCTGTGTGGTTTTGCATGGGGGGCTACTGCAGAACAGATAACACCCCAAATGGGTGTGGGCTGGGTTAGTTTCAATAGTAAAGACTGCGACATTGATGGAAATGGCGTGGTTGATGGAAGTGATACGAGCAAGGGGGCATCAGCTCAGTGTCCTAGCGGTAGAATTCCTCGTTATTACGTTAGTGTAGACAGTAGCTCTAATCTCGTTGGTTATGCATGGAGCAGTAACGTTGGTTGGCTTAAATTTGGTGGTTTATCAAATTTTCCTGAATCCGGTGGTGGTAACGATCCACAAAATGCTCGAATCAACGGTGACGGTTCAGTTACCGGCTGGGCTCGGTTTTGCGCTGGAACAGAAAGTGGCACATGTTCAAACTTTACTTCTCGGCCTGACGGTTGGGATGGCTGGGTAAGTCTTCGTGGCACCTCTCCTGCATACGGGGTAAGGCTAAATCAGGATAATTTTTCTGGATATTCGTGGGGTAGCGCGGTTGTTGGTTGGCTCAACTGGAACGCCGGTACTGGAAATAACGTGCATTACTGTGTCAGCGCGCCTACTCAGACGCTTGTCGTAAATCTGAGTGCCAGCCCTTCGACTGGACCGGTGGTTTTGCATACTCGACTCACTGCGAACTACCAAATTACATCGGCTCAGCAAAAAATGCTTGCTCAAGTCGGTGGTACCCCTTCATACAAATTTAAATGCAACGCTTCCGACGATTGGAGTCCTGCACAGGTCACTAATACGTATGACTGCAGTTACTCGCAACCAGCAACTTTCTATTATCCACGTGCCCAAGTAACAATTGGCACTCTGTCTTCAGAAGGTTCTGCTGAGGTTCATACAGACAGTCAGGCACCCCAGGGTACGTTGAGTGCTGTTTGCTCAGTAACTCGACCAGCCTTTGTCGGATATCCGGTTACGTGGACTGTAACCCTTCAGTCTCTTTCGGTTGGTCCATACGACTACCAGTTTGCGTTCTCTGACGGTCAAGGTGACACCACCCGAATAGATTCAAATAACTCTGTTGAGCAAGTAGTTACTACCTACACTAGTCCGGGTAATCGCACATTAACTGCAACGGTAACAGACAGTGCAAACCCGTTACCAGTCGTTGTAAATTGCTCTCAGAGCACAAACGTCATCGTTAAACCTACTATTATTCCAATTTAAAAATATGCATCCAGATCACCATAATAAAATCATAGCCATATCAGCATCAATTATCGTTGTAATTGTGCTCATTCTTGGACTTGCAATCGTGATGTATCAGCGACAAGGGGATGAACCAGTTCCGGTTGTGAGTCAGCCGAATCCATATCATGTTCTGGTTCAGTCGATGACGGCTACGCAATCATCATCCATTGATGACCCCAAGGTTCAAGAATTAAATCAGCTTACAACTGCGTCGGGCGGTGGGTCAGGTGGTGATCGGGAGACGCTGATACAGGCGACGAGTCAAAAAAATTAAATTTAAAAAATTATAAATACAAAATTATGAACAAGAAGCAAATCATTAATGGGGCAAAGGTAATCACACTCGCGCTTGTGTTTAGCATTGGGGTTCACTATGTGGCAGCGCAGTCAACATGGACACCACCAACATCAGCTCCTCCGGCTGGTAATACATTTGCGCCGTTAAATGTCGGTTCAAGTGGCCAAGTTAAAGATGGTGGTTTGACCTTAGGTTACACGTTGCCAGCAACCGGCACCGGCCTTCTTGTTCCAACTGGTATGGTTGGGTTTGGAACTACACAGCCAAACACAGCAAGAAATGCACGTTTGACGATTGGCCAGACTGAGACCAACACCAAAGGGAGCAACTCACTCATTTCATTTCAAAGTTTGCCAGGCACCGGTTATTACCACATTACAAGACTCGGTACAGACCACAGTTTAAATTTTGATTCTTTTGCTGGTGGTAATACTTGGGTTACACCATTGTCGCTTCTTCCAAATGGTCAGGTAAGACTTTCGGGCGGATCTCCAGCCGTTGGCAAGGTTCTAACGGCAACAGATACAAGTGGTACTGCAACATGGCAAACAGTTCCTATCGGCCGCACTTCAGGCACAATAAATGACCAGGAATCTTTGACAACCAAGGTTCCTGCTGGATACGCCCTTAGTGAATGTACCGCACTTGTTTCTCCAAGACAGCTCGGTGTTCAGCAAAGTGACAAGGCATTTGACTATATTACTGCTTCGTTTGTTGGCGGTGGTACAGTTACATGCAAATATAGCTGGGAAGATGACGGTACACTATATGCTGGCACCTGTAACTACATGTTGATTTGTACGAAATAGATGTTTGCATTCTAAATAATTAAATTCTAAAAAACTTGTCCTCGGCACTCGTCGGGACAAGTTTTTTATTTGGTATAATTAGAGAATAATTTCTTCGAGGCTTCAGAATTGTATTTGTACTTTACTTCCTAAATCAGCCTCGAAGGGACTCCCGGAGCGCGGCGGCGCGAGGGCGAGACGAAATCCCAGCAGGGATTTACGGCGTGCCCTGAGAGGCTGATTTAAAAAATCAATGCACATTGAAGAAAAACAACTAAAAGATTTTATTCTCGACTCCGGTTTGGTTTCCAAGGGCGACCTAACTGCTGCAGAAAAAAATGCCAAGGAAAAAGGTCAGAATATTGGCGAAGTGCTTGTATCAAGTGGTGCGATTAATGAAAATGACCTCCGTCGAATTCAGGCAAGCGTTCTTGGTATCCCATTCGTTGATTTGAAAGGGGAGCACATTGATTTTGATGTGCTTTCACTCATTCCCGAACCAATTGCTCGTAATCACAACATAGTAGCGTTTCGACGTAATAAAGACACGCTCGAAGTGGCGATGTTGAATACTGATGACTTACCCGCAATCGATTTCATTAAAAAGAAAGTTGGGCTTAAAATTTCTCCTCGACTTACCGATAACGAATCACTCAAGAGCACACTGCTTCAGTATCAAAAAAGTTTGAAGGCAGAGTTCGGTGATTTGATTCAGAAAGAAGCTGGTTCGATTAAAACTATTACAGATGGTGACGGTGATGAAGTTTCGGAAGACGACCTCAAGAAACAAGCAGAAGACCTGCCCGTTGTTCGAATTGTCGAAACTCTCCTTAAACATGCCATTATTCAGAACGCGTCTGATATTCATGCTGAGCCGCTTGAAGATCAATTACTTGTTCGATATCGAATCGACGGTTTGCTTCGTGATGCCATGGTTTTGCCAAAAAATGTGACCTCAAGCATCGTTGCTCGTATCAAGATTCTGGCCAATCTAAAACTTGACGAAAAGCGTTTACCTCAAGACGGTCGTTTCAAGATCGATTTAAACGGCGAGAAAATTTCTTTCCGTGTTTCTACATTGCCAACCTACTTTGGCGAAAAGATCGTAATGCGTGTGTTGCGGGAAGGGGTGCAAGGTTTTTCTCTCGAGGGATTAGGTTTCCATGGTATAGCCTTGGACAGTATTCATAAGGCAATGAACTCAACTACCGGTTTGATTTTAACTACCGGCCCAACTGGTTCCGGTAAAACCACAACTCTTTACACTGTACTTGAGATTCTTAATACTCCGGACGTAAATATTTCTACAATCGAGGATCCGATTGAATATCAAATGCCACGTATCAATCAGACACAAGTAAAATCTGAGATTGGTCTTACTTTCGGCAACGGACTCCGCACCTTGGTCCGACAGGACCCAGACATTATTATGGTGGGTGAAATTCGAGATACTGAGACCGCTGCGCTTGCTATTAATGCCTCGCTTACGGGTCATTTGGTGCTCTCAACACTACACACCAATTCTGCAGCAGGCGCTCTGCCTCGTCTCATCGATATGCATGCTGAACCATTTCTTATCGTCTCAACGGTGAACGTTATTATCGGCCAGCGTCTTGTTCGAAAACTTACCGACAGGAAAGAAAAGTATTTCATGACACCAACGGAAATTAAAACCCTTTCTCAAACAATTGATGTTGAACGAGTGCTCAAGGCTCTTAAAGACGAAAAAATTGTTGATTCAAAAGCGACGTGGGAAAAGATTCCTTTGTATCGACCAAAGACCGGAATTAAAGATTCTGAGGCGTTTTCTGGACGAATTGGTATTTATGAAGTGATGAGGATGTCGCAGACGATCAAGGAACTTGTGATGCAGGGCAAGACAGACAAAGAGCTTGAAGTTCAGGCAAAGAAAGAGGGGATGCTCACCATGATTGAAGACGGTTTGTTCAAAGCTGCACAAGGTCTCACAACTGTAGAAGAAATTTTGCGTGTGGTTTCTGAATAAAAAAGTATGAAATATAAATTTAAAGCGATTCGCGCTAATGGCGAAAAATACGAAGGGGAAAAAGAGGCGGACAGTAAGTTTGCGCTTTACGAAGCAATCAAAAAGGAAGGTGGTTCGTTTCTTCACGTCGAAGAGGTAAAAGATCGAAAATCCCATGTTTTCAAGATGCCGCAAATCTTCAACCAAGTAAAAATGGTTGATAAAATTCAGTTTGCAAAAAATCTCGGGGTCATGATTGAGGCTGGTTTGCCTATTACGAGAGCGATTAGTGTTATGGAGCGCCAGTCGAGGAACAAGGCCTTTAAAAAGGTGTTAGTAGCGCTCAGCGCCGACATTGTAAAAGGTGAATCCTTGTCTGCTGCCATGGAGAAACATCCAGACGCTTTTTCAAAACTTTTTCTTTCTATGGTGCGCTCAGGTGAAGAATCAGGAAGTCTCACTACTTCTCTCAAGTCTGTTGGTGACCAGCTCGAGAAAGTGTATTTGCTCAACAAAAAAGTGAAGGGAGCAATGATTTATCCGGCAATCATTCTTTGCATTATGGTGGCCATCGCTATTCTTATGCTCATTTTTGTTGTACCAACCCTTTCAAGTGTATTTAAAGAACTCAACGTTCAGTTGCCACTGATGACAAGGCTTGTGATCGGAACCTCAGATTTTCTCAAAAACCATTTCATTATTTCTTTTTTGGTATTGATCGGGGCTGGCGTTGGGGGATATTACTTCAAACGTTCAGCTCGCGGAAAAGTGTTTTTCGATATGCTGTCCCTTAAAATGCCTATTATCAATGGCATTGTAAAAGAAACCAATGCCGCTCGAACAGCCCGAACCCTGACATCGTTGCTTTCATCCGGTGTTGATATTCTCGTTGCGATACGGATTACGAGTGATGTTGTGCAAAACGGATTTTATAAAAAAATTTTAAAGAAGGCAGAGGTTGCTGTTGAAAAGGGTAATCCAATATCTGGAGTATTTATTGCAGAAGAAAAGTTGTATCCAGCATTCGTTGGTGAGATGGCGTCTATTGGTGAGGAGACCGGCAAACTCGCCGAGATGTTCGCCAATATTGCAACGTTTTATGAGGGCGAAGTCGACCAAAAGACCAAGGACTTTTCAACGATTATCGAACCATTCCTTATGGTGTTTATTGGTTTGGCGGTTGGTTTCTTTGCTATTTCAATGTTGACCCCGATCTACTCTCTCGTCGACACGATTTAACTTTTGTTCTTGAAATGGGAAAAATTAAAAAATTTTTAGGTCATAGACATCATTCCCAAACACAAAGAGGGTTCACTCTTGTCGAGGTCCTTGTTGGGGCCATTCTCTTTTCGGTTATTGCGGTCAGTGGTTACAATGCATTTCGTGGTGTGCTTACTGTCGTTTCTGCTTCCCGCACAAACATTATTGCAATGGATTTGGCCAATGAACGTTTCGAAGTAATCCGAAACATGCCATATGCCAAAGTTGGAATTCCCGGAGGTATTCCAAACGGTGTTGTGAATCATGTCGAGACTTTTGTTCGGAGCGGTATGTCTTTTGTTGCTACAACTACGATCCGAAACGTTGATGATCCATTCGATGGGACGCTTGGTGGAAGTCCCAATGATACTTCTCCAGCTGACTATCGTCTCGTCGAGATTGAGATTGACTGTGTAACCTGTGCTTCTTTTAACCCGATTTTTGTAAATACTCACGTTGCTCCTAAAAACCTTGAAACTTCTTCGACTAATGGAGCCCTTTTTGTTCGAGTCTTTGATGCCAATGGTCAACCAGTTTCTGATGCCGATGTTCACATCGTAAATAGTCAGGCAACATCGACCATTACGATTGATGACACCACCAACACAAACGGTATGTTACAGATCGTTGATGCACCACCCGGAGTGAACGCATATCAGATCACTGTTTCAAAAAGTGGTTATACGACCGATCGAACCTATACACCCGGTGCAGTGGGGAATCCAAACCCGACAAAGCCACATGCAACAGTTGTTGTGCAACAGGTGACACAAATAAGTTTTGTTATTGATAGGGTAAGTAGTCTAAGGATTGTGAGTCAAACAAAGTTCTGTACCGCAATACCATCCGTAGACTTTACGCTTTCAGGTACAAAACTCATCGGTACTCCAAATGTTCTTAAATATTCTCAAAATCTTGCAACAGATGGCTCGGGTCTGAAAAATCTCTCAAATATGGAATGGGATACATATCC
>CAYVZB010000003.1:16361-59866 GCA_964456405.1 uncultured Candidatus Saccharibacteria bacterium
CAACAGATGGCTCGGGTCTGAAAAATCTCTCAAATATGGAATGGGATACATATCCGGTGACATTTACTGATGCTACCTATGACCTTGTGGGAATGAATCCAATTTTTCCTCTCTCAATTGCCCCCAATAGTACTGCTGAAGTTAAATTTATTGTTGCTCCGCGTGACCGATCTACACTTCTTGTTGTTGTGAAAGACGCGGCGGCACAATTGCCAATTTCTGATGCTAACGTGGAGTTAAGCGAAGGAGCATATGACGAAACGCTCATAACTAATCGTGGTTTCTTTAGGCAAACAGATTGGTCGGGAGGCGGGGGGCAAAGTACTTCAACAGATGCCACCAAGTATATGGCGGCATCGAACATCACAACCAGTAGCCCAGCTGGTGAAGTTAAATTGAGTGGTGCATCTGGTACGTATGACCCGGCAGGTGAACTCACATCTTCTACATTTGATACCGGCTCGGGAAGCAATTTTCATCAACTACTTTGGTTGCCCGCTGATCAGCCCGTTGGAGCCGGATCTGAGAGCGTGCGTATGCAAATCGCTACAAACAATGATGCCAGCACGTGGAATTTTCTTGGTCCAGATGGAACTTCTGCTTCGTATTACACTTCAGCAAATTCAAACATCAATTCCGTTCACGACGGTGACCAGTTTATTCGGTACAAAATGTATCTTTCGAGCGCAAATGGTACCTCAACACCAAACATTTCCGACGTTTCGTTCACATTTTCTTCTGAATGTACTCCACCCGGGCAGGTAGCATTCATGGGTGTTCCAGCAGAAACATACACGCTAAGTGTGTCTCATGATGATTATCAGACATACACTGCGCCAGTCACTATTCCAAACAATTCATGGCAACAAGTCGAAGTATTGTTAGTGCCAAATTAAAATCCACATGAACACTCTTTGGTCTAAAAAAACACAGGCACACAAGCGTCATTTACGTTCCGGCCTTACGCTCGTTGAAGTCTTAATAGCGCTTGCGATCTTTGTTGTTTTTACACTGCTTGTTAGTTTGTTTGCTAAAGACATCTTTTCACTCAATGGATACGTGTCTGCTGATCTTAATGCTCAGATTGCAGGTAGAAAAACCGTTGTTGCGATGGTCAAAGAAATGCGCGAAATGTCTCCATCGAGCCTTGGGACATTTGCGATCAACCAAGCCGCTACTTCTTCCGTGACGTTTTATTCTAATATCGATACTGACGCCCTAAAGGAACAGGTGAGGTATTATAGGCAGGGGAATAGTTTACTTAAAAGTGTTATCAAACCTACCGGTTCACCGCTTGTATACAATGCGGGTTCTGCCGTTGTTACGACTGCTGTGCCAGTTATCACAAACAGTACTAGTACTCCAATTTTTGAATATTACGATTCGAACTATTCGGGCACAACCACACCGCTTACTTACCCAATTGATACATCGAGGATAAAATTTATAAAGGTTAATATTTTTCTTGAACGTAAGTCTTCAAAATCAAATCTACCGTTAAATATTACGTCTGGAACAAGTCTTCGAAATTTGAAAGATAATATATGATGCCTCAACTCGCTAAAAAAAAGGGCTTTATGCTGATCCAGACAATTGTTTTTGCTGGGATCGCCGTGGTCATTGTTAGTTCGCTTGTTGCTTGGGCCGGAATTAATCTTAGAAACTCCCGATCAGCGGTGTACAAAGAGAAGGCGCTTCAGGTTGCAGAGGCTGGTATTGAGTACTACCGTTGGCATCTTGCTCACGCTCCTCAGGATTATTTTGATGGTCATGCCACATCTTCGTCCTCATATACCCATAATTTTTATGATAAAGACGGTGTGGAAATCGGTTATTTCATTCTCAGAATCACGCCACCTATACCGGGTTCAACAATTGTAACCATTGAGTCGGAGGGGCATGTTAGTGCTCAACCAACCTTAAAGCGAATCATTCGAACACAGCTGGCGATCCCGTCACTTGCTAAGTATGCTTTCGTTTCCAACAGCGATATGCGTTTTGGTGCAGGTACAGAAGTTTTTGGTCCAATTCATTCCAATGGAGGCATTCGTTTTGATGGTTTTGCGCACAACATTGTAAGTAGTGCACAGTCTACATATAACGACCCCGACTCCGATGATTGTAATGGTGGTTCTTCGTTTGGTGTTCATACCTGTGATTCTCCGAACGATCCTTCGCCACCCGCTGCGGTGCCTTCGCGGCCGGATGTTTTTGAATCCGGCAGACAGTTTCCGGTCCAAGCTATTGATTTTGTTGGTATGACCAACAACCTGTCCCAAATCAAAACCGATGCTCAGGCGTCGGGTAGATATTTTGCTGCTTCTGGTGCACTCGGATACAAAATTGTCTTGAACGCTGTGTCGGGGGGTACTGATACATTCACTATTTCTCGAGTAAACACATTGCGTGCTGCCCCAAGTGGTTGTACAACCTCGGGTGAAACTGGTTGGGGAACGTGGAGTATCGGTACTGGTGGTGGCGCGCTCACCGTTATCGGCACATACCCGATTCCATCAAATGGCCTGATTTTCGTCGAGGATAATGCATGGGTACAGGGAAGTATCAGTGATACACGAGTAACCATTGCGTCAGGCAAATTCCCAGATAATGCTTCGACCCGCACAAGTATTACGGTTAATGAGGACATTAATTATACCTATACCGATGGTCGTGACGTGGTTGCCCTTATTGCACAAAACAATATCAATGCCGGCCTCTATAGCGCCGATGTTCTTGATATCGATGCGGCACTCATGGCTCAAAACGGTCGCATTGGTCGTTATCACTACAATACGAGCTGTAAAGACTCGGGCTCGAACGGTACTCAGTGGTGGCATCGAACAACCCTCAATCTGTACGGAATGATTGGTTCTAGTGCTCGTTACGGCTTCTCGTTTACTGGTTCCAATTGGAATTGCGGAGGTTCTATTGGCAATATTGGTAGTGGTTATTGCGCCCGAAATATTACGTATGATGCAAATCTTTTGTATGGTCCACCCCCAAGTTTCCCTCTAACCTCAGACCAGTACTCGATCATTTCTTGGGAAGAAATTTAGAGCCTCGGTCAATCCATTGTCCTCGTGTGCTCGTGATACAATATGCCGATGAAATCCAAAAGACTGATAATTGCAAACTGGAAAATGAACCCAGAATCGTCTGAATCGGCTCGGGCGATTTTTCTTGCAATCAGACGTGCGGCCGAAAAAATTAAAAAAACAGAGGTAATCGTATGCCCACCAGCAATTTATTTTGCTACTTTGGCAAAACTTAAAACCCCAAAAGTATTACTTGGCAGTCAGAATCTTTTTTGGGAACAAAGTGGTTCCTATACCGGAGAAATGAGTGCAGCTATGATCCAGGCAGCAGGCGGGGAATATGCAATCATCGGACATTCAGAGCGCCGAGAGCTTGGCGAGACTGCCGAGATGATCAACAAAAAAGTTTTGGCATCGGTTTCAAAAGATCTTGGAACGATTCTTTGTATCGGAGAGAAAGAACGCGATACACAGGGAAATTATTTAGCCTTTGTAAAAGAACAGCTTACAACTGCACTTGTTGGAATTCAGAAAAAGTCTATTTCAAATCTGGTAATTGCTTACGAACCAGTTTGGGCAATAGGCAAGACAGAAGCAATGAAGGGCGCTGATATGCATGAAATGATGCTCTATATCAAAAAGGTTCTAACCGATTTATTCGGCCAGGATTATGCAAAAAGTGTTCCAGTGCTTTATGGAGGATCTGTCAGCCCGCTTAACGCCGAAGACATTGTCGCCAACGGACACGTCAACGGTTTGCTCGTTGGTCGTCAAAGTTTGGATCCGATTCAGTTCAAAGAAATTCTTTCGATCGTTGATAAGGTTTCTTAAATCTACCCTTCAGGGGCACAGCCGTACTCGCTAGGATTTCGTCTCACCCTCGGCACGCTGGTTTCCGGCAGTCCCTTCAGGACAGATTTTGGGAATGAGAATACAATACAAATACATAAATACAGTAATACCAAAAATATGAAAAGCATTGATCAAGTAAAAAACCTGAAAGGAAAGCGAGTAATTTTGCGAGCTGACTTCAACGTACCAATTGCACGGGGGAAAGTGGTTGATGATTTTCGTATTCAGGCGGTGATGCCGACTATCAAAATGTTGCGGGACGCTGGTGCAAAAATTATCATTTTGAGTCACGTAGAAGGTAAGGGCGGTGCCAGTCTCAAACCTGTGGCCAAGTATTTTGCTGATAAAAAGTTTCCTGTAACTTTTATTTCAAAATATTTTACTCCTGGAGCACTCAAAACGCTTGGCAAGATGAAGAATGGTGACATTGTTCTTTTTGAAAATGTCAGAATTAATAAAGGTGAGAAGGATAATGATGAAAAATTCTCAAAGAAGCTTGCAGAAATGGGGGATCTTTATGTAAATGATGCATTCCCAGTATCACATCGAGCTCATGCCTCTATCGTTGGTATTCCAAAGTTTCTCCCAAGCTACGTAGGGCCTGTGTTTAAAAGAGAAGTGAAATTTTTAAGTACTGCATTCAAACCAGACCGACCATTTCTTTTTATTCTTGGAGGTGCAAAATTTGATACCAAAATGGCGCTTCTCAAGAAATTTATGAACCTCGCTGATTTTATTTTTGTTGGCGGTGCTCTTGCAAATAATTTTTTTAAGGAGCTAAACATGGAAATTGGTGACTCCGTTGTGTCTGAGGGTACGTATGAACTTCCAAAACTTCTTGAAACACATAAAGTTTTTATTCCGATCGACGGTTCGGTTCAGAATGGAAAGAAGGTAACCATAAAGCAGGTCCAAGATCTTGTACCAAAAGATAAAATCTGGGATGCGGGTCCAAACACTCTTGTGCAGCTTAAAGATCTTATCGATCGTTCAAAGTTCATACTTTGGAACGGTCCGCTCGGAAACTACGAAGAGGGTTTTTCTGAGGGCACAAAAAATCTCGCTGAAATCATTTCAAAATCAAATGCTAAATCTGTTGTTGGAGGAGGGGATACCGTTGCAGCAATCCAAGAGCTTGGCTTGATGGATAAATTCACTTTTGTTTCTACTGGCGGCGGCGCAATGCTCGATTTTCTCGCAAACGAAACGCTTCCTGGTATTGAAGCAATGGAAAAAGGGAAATAATACTGGACCTGACGGGAGTCGAACTCGCACTGTTTAATTGGTAAGAATAAACAGCTAAACCGTTAGCAGGCCCATGGCGCGATTTACCGGATCTCGCCTCGTAAAACCATATCAGCCTCACCTTCAAGGTTTCTTTAAGAAAATATTCAGGTAGCAAAAAACCCCAATGAATGGGGTTTTCAGCTCCTACCAATGTCCTCGATTATACTCCGAAACTCCCTTTTGTCAATTTAGTAAAGATGTTTTCTTATTTTCTCTGCGTTTCCGGCAAAATCTTTTGGGTCTGCAGTAGACTCTTTTGCGTTAGGGAACACCCAAATGTGGGCATGAGGCACTTCGTCGCCCATAATGCGTGACCAAATCATATCGATTCCAAAAGCTTTTTGCTGTGCTTTAGCAATTTTTTGCGCCACTTCAAAATATTCTCCTGCATTTGGTACATCCCAAACATATCTGTAGTGTTTTTTAGGAATTACCTGAACATGGCCAGCAGAGCGGGGATTAATATCCAGAAAGGCGAGAAAATTATCGTCTTCGTAGACTTTGTGGCTTGGAACTTGGTTGGCAATAATTTTGCAGAAGATACAGTTTTCCATGTCGGACATTGTACAACAATTTTTTAATTTTTCTTTGGTGTACTACGGTATAATGGCCCCATGTTGAACAGCCCTTCGCACCCACTTCTCGTCAAAATGCTTGAAAGGCGCGGTCTTTTGAATGAACAGGCGCAAGATTTTCTCTCTCCAGACTACGACAAGCACACACACGATCCATATTTACTCAAAGATATGGCAAAAGCAGTTGAGCGAGTAATTCGAGCGATCAAAAACAATGAAAAAATAGAAATCTATAGTGATTACGATGCCGATGGAATCCCCGGTGCTGTTGTTTTGTATGATTTTTTTAAAAAAGTTGGTTTTGAGAATTTTGAAAATTATATTCCAGACAGGCTCGAGGAGGGTTTCGGAATCAATGTTGTAGCCATGGAAGAAATTGCTGAACGTAAGGCCAAGCTCGTGATCTCGATTGATTGTGGAATTACTGACGTCGCTGCGGTGAAGCGCGGAAATGAGCTCGGTATTGATACGATCATTACCGATCATCATGAACCGAATGGGGAAATGCCACCGGCATACGCAATTTTGAATCCCAAACAGAAGGACTGTGCGTATCCGTACAAGTTTCTTTGTGGTTCCGGTGTAATTTTCAAACTTATACAGGCAATTTTGGCCAGTCCCGATGCAAA
This sequence comes from uncultured Candidatus Saccharibacteria bacterium, assembly GCA_964456405.1. Lineage (GTDB taxonomy): Bacteria > Patescibacteriota > Minisyncoccia > Phycocordibacterales > DATGWK01 > JAHFLV01. The sequence continues at coordinate 22,740 of CAYVZB010000003.1, forward strand.
GGATTTGCGACAACACGTTACTGTTGGCTGGGAGAAGTGGCTTCTTGATATGGTTGGTCTTGCAACACTTTCTGACATGGTGCCGCTTACAGGCGAAAATCGTGTTTTTGCTTTTTATGGTTTGAAAGTTTTGAGAAAGTCTCCACGGCTTGGTCTTATGAAGTTGCTCCGACAGGCTCGGGCCAACCAGCGCTTTCTCACAGAGGATGATGTCAGTTTTACGATCACCCCTCGTATCAACGCCGCGTCGCGTATGGGTTTGCCACACGATGCATTCGAACTTCTTTCAACCAAAGATGAATTGCGGGCAGGTGTACTCATTGAACACCTAAATAAAATTAATGATGAGCGTAAGGGCTTAGTTGCGTCTATTGTGAAAGAGGTTCGGCAAGCGATTCTCGAAAGAGAGAGGGACGGAAGGCTCCGAGAGGTGATTGTAATGGGACACGTGCATTGGAAACCATCAGTGCTTGGTCTGGTTGCAAATAGTTTGAAGGATGACCATGATCGACCAGTTTTTCTCTGGGGCAAGGAAACGAGTCCCACAATCAAGGGTTCATGTCGTTCTGATGGGCGAGTCAGTGTTGTTGATTTGATGGAACAAAGTAAGGAATTATTTACACACTTCGGTGGTCACAAAATGTCTGGTGGTTTTGCCCTTGAACAAGACAAGATCCACGGACTCGAACAAGCACTTTCTGATTCATACAAAAAACTTTCTGTTGCTGGTGTGGCGCCCGAAGACGACATCGAAGAAATATTAACCGCCGATGATATTAATAATGGTTTGTATTCTGTACTCGAAAAGATGGCGCCATTCGGAGTGGGGAATCCAAAGCCGGTATTTCTTTTTAAAAATGTTGTTATCAAAACCTCAAAACCCTTTGGTGCAACAAAAAATCATATCGAGCTTAGTTTTGAAAATTCTGTCGGAGAGACATACAATGCGATCTCTTTTTTTACAAAGGCAACTGATCCGCTGAAGATGGTAAAATCTGGTGACGTGATTAATATTAAGGCATCATTGGAGAAATCTTTCTTTAGACGAAGACCAGAATTACGATTGAGAATCATAAGCATTTCATGAATAGCATAATTATATTTACAGATGGTGCATCGAAAGGGAATCCTGGTCCGGGTGGCTGGGCGGCCGTTGTTATTGGCAGTCCCTCCTCCGCTCCTACTGGAGCTTCGAAGGGCGAGGGAGAGGTAACCGAGCTCGGTGGATCTGAAAAGGAAACGACTAACAATCGAATGGAATTAACTGCAGTGATCGAGGCGATCGCTTTTCTCGAGATTGAAACATCAGATGTTGATTTCAGCCCTCAACCTATCAATGTCTACACAGATTCAAGTTATGTGCTCAAAGGCGCACAATCATGGCTCAAGGGTTGGTTGAAGAATGACTGGAAAACAAAAGCTAAAGACGAGGTGTTAAATAAAGATTTGTGGCAACGGTTGGCTGTTGTTATGGAGGGTAAGGAAATTGCATGGCATCTCGTAAAAGGTCATGTTGGTATCGCGGGTAACGAGCAGTGTGACAAAATTGCTACGGCTTTTGCCGATGGCAGGAACCCAAAACTTTACTCAGGGCTTTTAAGTGACTATCCCGTTAAAAATATTTTGGAAATAAAGCACGATATTTCAGAGCACAAAAAAAGAAGCGCAAGCAAGTCTCGCTCTCGTGCAACAGCATATTCATACATAAGCAAGGTAGATGGAAAAATTGAGATTCATAAAACCTGGGCTGAAACCGAAAAGAGAGTGAAGGGTGCTAAGGGGGCACTCTATAAGAAGGCGTTAAGTTCTGAAGAAGAGGCAGAAATCGTCAGTGATTTTGAAAGTAGGCCCTAGTATAGTTTTTTAGAAAAATTAAAATTCTCTTAATCTCTTTTTGTCATGCTTAGGCCATGCGTCTTGTCCGTGGCTTGGGTTTGTATCTGCTGGTTTTTGCTTTTGTTGGAGGGATTTTGGTATACGAATACTTTTACAAAAAACCGACGATAACTGACCTCGATGCTTTTGTAGAGACCAAAATCACACTCACCGGAGTGCTGGTGGAAGAGCAGGAAAAAAGAGAATTCAACACTCGTCTGACAATTCAGATTCAAGAGATAGGCGATCAAAAGATTACCGAGCCCGTAAAGGTTTTGGTTACTACATCTAGCCCAAAGGAATATGTCTATGGAGACGTGGTGAGTGTGAAAGGGAAGTTCGTTAAACCAGAGAATTTTTATACAGACACGGGTAGGGAGTTTGACTATGTTGGTTACCTTGAAGCCAACGAAATCAGATTTCTTATTAAAAATGCTTCAGTTCAAAAGATTGGTTATGATCCGCCAAGCAAGGTTATCTCTGGGCTTTTTGTTATAAAGCGGGCATTCGTGAATTCTTTAAAAAAGGTTTTACCGGAACCACAAAGCTCACTTGCCGCGGGAATTTTGATCGATGGTAAACAATCGATCAATGGTGAACTCCAAGAAAAATTTCGAAAGACTGGCTTGGTTCACATCGTTGTACTCTCTGGTTATAACGTATCTATTGTCGCTGAGGCCATAGGAAAGATATTCAGTTTCCTACCAAGGGCACTGGGTATTTCTTTTTCTGCGGTTGGGATCATTGCATTTGCATTGATTACAGGAGGGTCTGCAACCGTCATTCGATCTTCGATCATGGCGGTTTTGGTTTTGCTCTCACGGCTTTCTTTGCGCGGATATGACCCAACCCGAGGTCTTTTTATTGCATCATTGCTTATGCTCATCCAAAATCCGAGCATTCTTATTCATAGTCCATCATTTCAGCTTTCATTCCTGGCAACGTTTACGGTGGTGAAGGTTGTACCGTGGGTAGAACAATTCTCATTTACACAATTCATTCCAGAAAAATTTGGGTTTAAAGAAATTGTTATTTCAAATGTCACCGTTCAGCTTTATTTGTTGCCAATCCTGACATGGATGACTGGCTTTGTTTCAGCAGTTTCTTTGCCTGTAAATATTCTGATCTTGCCACTTATGCCACTCACTATGCTGTCATGTTTTGTGACGGGTTTGTTCGGGTTTCTGCCAAGAATCATTACATTGCCTTCGGGATTCATATCGCAGATATTGCTCTCGTACGAACTTGGTGTTGTGGACTTCTTTTCTAAGTTTGCTCTGTCACAAATTTCTTTTAACTATTTTTCAACCCGGATGATTGTTGGTTTCTATACGATTACAGTGTTGGTGTTTATTTTGTATCGTGGTAATTTGAATATAGACAGACAAAAGAGGTGAGAATGTGAAATTTCTCGTGCTGGTTGTTATTTCTGAAATCTTGAGTTCTCCTGGCCTCCGCTCGGTATACGGTGTATCGGGCGGAGGTTTTTTAATCACAGTGAAACCTTGTGCCTGAAAATTTTGAGTTATAATTTCTGAGGATCATTCTCTGTACCTTCGTGTCGAAAAACAACAAGGAGTTGTGTATGCCGTTGCCACAAGAACAACCGGCTGGAGATTCCGGGACGTCTGCCCAGGGAACTCAAGCACCGGTGGGCCTGTACGGTCAACCGGTGAGCCCCGAACCTGTTTCCATGCAGGAACCCGAGTGTGAGCAGCAGTTCACCAAGTCCATCCAGGAAACTTCGTTGCTGTTCCCGTCGCCACCAGGCTCTACTTAACCCGCCTCGTTTGCTACCCGTCCAGTCACCACGCATGTGCTGGACGGGTTTTACTTTACTGAGTTGCTACTTCAAAATTTTTTTCAATAACTTGCCAGTTTAGATTCTCAAAATAAGCTTCTGCATACTTTTTCTTTTCAGACGGAATGTAGTCGAGGAGGAAAGCGTGTTCCCACATATCGAGACCAAGTACGAGAGGGAGGCCATTAAGCTGACCCAAGTGTTGTTCGTCTACCCATGCATGTGTGAGTTGTTTGGTGTGGTTATCCCAATAGAGCATTGCCCAGCCGATACCACGAGTTGTTGCGACTTCCATAAACTTTTTCATCCATGCGTCGTATGAACCAAACTGCTTTTCAATTGCGGCCTTGAGTGGGCCGTCAGAAAGAGGTTTTGCGCCACCTTCAAGGGCTCGGAAATAATATTCATGATTCCGCATGCCGTTGAACTCAAATGAGAAGTGTCTTTGGAGTTCAGCTTCAGCAAAGGCATTTTTCTCGTGATCTTGGTTGTATTCGGCAATTTTTTCACCGATGAGATTTGCATGCTTAACATATCCAGCGTAGAGCTTGATGTGACCCTCGATTGTTTTCTTAGAAATTCCTTTGAGTTCTGGAATGTTGAATGTTTGTTCGGTATACGTGTTCATAATTTCTTTAATTAGTTTTTAACCTGGCTTCGTAATGCTCGGATTGTAACACATCGTTTCGTCGTCACCGTGAAGAAAAGTACATGATATTTTTATAACACTACAGATCCCCGAACAAGTCGGTGAAACCAAAGTCCTTATGCAAAACAAGCTCCAAAAAATCCTCATAGGTTTGGCCACTCTGCTTTTGATTTGTAACGGTGTTGTGTGGCATGCGATTTATATTGAGAGTCAAAGGCGGGATTTAACCGTTGCGTTTCTCGATATTGGCCAAGGCGATTCTATTTTTATCGAAGCACCAAACGGCAATCAGGTTCTTGTTGACGCCGGCCCCAATGCGAAAGTTTTAACTGAGCTTGGAAAGGTTATGCCGTGGTATGACAAAACATTAGACATGATTATTGCAACCCACCCAGACCAGGACCATATCGGTGGGTTTGTTGAGGTTTTAAAAAGATACAAAATTGATTATGAGCTTGAACCGGGAGTAAAAAGCGAAAGCCAAACAAACAAGGTTATCCATGAACTCATGCAACAGGGTGGTGTGCAAATTCACCTGGCACGAAAAAGTATGAAGGTTGAGTTAGATGACGATGTTGTCTTAACGATTCTATATCCAGACAGAGACGTATACGAAATGGAAACAAATGACGCGTCTATAATTGCTCGGCTTACATATGGCGAGACAGAGGTAATGCTTACAGGTGATGCTCCGATTAAGGTTGAAAAAGAAACAATTGCGTATGAAGAAAATATCCAGAGCGATATTTTAAAGGTTGGACACCATGGTTCAAAAACCTCTACCAGTGAGCAATTTGTGAAAGTGGTAAATCCGGTTTTTGCAGTTATTTCGAGTGGGAAGGGGAATAAGTACGGCCATCCGAATCAAGAAACACTCAGCACATTGGCAAAATTTCCTATTGAAGTTTTGAGAACAGATCAGATGGGCACAATTATATTTAAAAGTGACGGAAAGAAATTTGTTTTAAAAAAGTAAGGCCCCAGCATTGCTGCTGGGGCGGGTGACTAGGCGGTCTGGAGAGACCTCTTCTTTTTGGACTTCTTGTTCTGGACCTTGATCCTCACACGGTGATTCTGCCACATGTGCAGAGCGAAGTGTTCGGCACACAGGACGGGTGTTTTAGGCTTCACCTCTTTTTTCTTGCCACGGCTAAGCATGACGGCCCTGAGCGATTCTTCCGAATCGCAGGTCGGACACATTTCTCGTTCGTGCCGCGAAACGAGCGCCTTGCATCCTTGGTGAGAACATCGTTCACTCTTCATTCGTTCTCCAGTATGTAAAGAACCCCACTTAAAAGCCTAACATACCCACAAAAAACCAAAAACTCTCTTTTCCCAGTCGGACGAACAAAAAACCGCATAGTGCGGTTTTTGTTTTAGCTGGGAATGTTGGAACGATTTAGATGATTCCTGCCTTAGAGAGAGACTTGAACGCGCCCTGTTTGTTCATTGTCTTGATACCTCGAGTAGAAACTAGAATTCGAACATGTTTCTTGAGCTCAGGGATATAGACTCGGCGTTTTTGGAGGTTTGGGTATCGGCGATTTTTTCCGGTAGGGTTAAACTGCGTAGCGCGGGTTCTGTTGCTGAAACCCCCACCGACCATTGAACCTTTTTTTGTAACTGGGCAAATCTTAGCCATCTTTGTCTCGCCGAAGCTTATTAAGCGGTGGCGAAATTACTTTAGTTGATGTCCGAGCATGGTATCATACGTATTAAATTAATCAAATGTCAGCAGATGCAATTTTCCAAATCGTTATTTTGATTTTCTCGGTTGTTGTACACGAGGTGGCACACGGATACGCTGCCTACCTTTTGGGGGATCATACTGCCAAGTACCAAGGTAGACTGACATTAAACCCACTCAAACACCTTGATCCATTTGGTTCTGTGGTTTTACCACTCATTCTTTATATCTCAAACGCTGGTTTTATGATTGGTTGGGCCAAACCAGTGCCATTTAATCCTTATAACCTTAAAAATCAGCGATGGGGCGAGGCGATTGTGGCCGTAGCCGGTCCGCTTTCTAACATTGCTATCGCTGTGGTGTTTGGTTTTTTGCTTCGTATTGGCTTTATTTTTGGCTTCGCAAATGAGCAAATTATTCACATTACAAGCTATATTGTGCTTATAAACTTGGTTCTTGCGGTATTTAATCTCATTCCCATTCCGCCACTCGATGGATCCAAAATCGTTTTTTCAGTATTCCAGATTAGTTGGGGCCCAACCCGAGTCTTTCTTGAGCGTTTTGGAATCGTTCTCGTTTTGGGCTTTGTTTATTTCTTTTGGCCAATTGTTTCACCAGTAATTATTCACTTGTTCGGTTTTATTACTGGGCTTATATAGGCTTGTTGCGTGAATTTCTATAATCTAGTAAAGTATCCAGCACAAAGCTTTTGGGCTTTTGTTTTTTATCCGCCTCCGCTAAAGCTAGGGCGAGACACAGAATGGCAACAATTAATCAACTAGTAAGACGAAATCGCGTCAAAACAATCCGCAAGTCAAAAGCGGTGGCTCTTACTCGTAGTTTTAATACATTAAAGAACCGACCTTCATATTTCCCATCTCCATTTAAACGAGGTGTGTGTATCAAGGTGACAACAAAGACTCCTAAGAAACCCAACTCAGCTATCCGAAAGATTGCCCGTGTTCGACTCACAAACGGTATGGAAGTTACCGCATACATTCCTGGTATTGGTCACAATCTCCAAGAGCATTCAGTAGTGCTTTTGCGTGGTGGTCGTGTAAAGGACGTTGGCGTTCGATATACAATCGTTCGAGGTAAACTCGATGCTTCTGGTGTTGAGGGTCGTCGAACAAGCCGAAGCTCATACGGTGCAAAGAAACCTAAAGACAATAAGTAACAATAATTTCCATGCGAAGAAAGATTAAGCGAAAATTTAAGCTCCAACCCGATTCGACTTTTGATTCACTCAAGGTTGCAAAGCTTATTAACTATGTAATGCAGGAAGGAAAGAAGGAAACTGCTCGAAAGGTGGTCTACGACGCTATTGAGACAATTAAAGAAAAGGCAAAAACAGAGGCCCCAATTGAAATCTTTGAATTAGCTCTCAAGAACACCGCTCCTCTTATGGAAGTGCGATCACGACGAGTCGGTGGTGCTAACTACCAAGTTCCTCGAGAGGTTCGCCCAGAACGACGACAGTCGCTTTCTATGAAGTGGATTGTTGAAGCTGCTCGGTCAAAGAAAGGTCAGCCTATGGCTGTAAAACTCGCAGATGAAATTATTGCTGCATCTAAGAACGAAGGTGAGGCAGTAAAGAAACGAGAAAATACTCACAAGATGGCAGAAGCAAACAAAGCCTTCGCTCACTTTGCTTGGTAAATTTTCTCAGTTTTTCTGGTAATTTCTTCGTTGGCTAAAATTTTTACTTCTGCGCTGTATCAGTAATACGGCTTAGTCATAAAAATTTTGTCGGCCTCGAACTTCCTCGGAAAACTGAGAAGATTGGAGGTGTGAGATAATAAATGTTCTACAAAATTATTTTATTAGATTTGAGATTTAGATAAATTATGAACCGCGATTATCCTCTAGAACGAGTTAGAAACTTTGGAATCATTGCTCACATCGACGCAGGTAAGACAACTGTCTCCGAGCGTATTTTGTTCTATACCGGTATGTCCCACAAAATTGGTGAGGTTCATGAGGGTAATACAGTAACGGACTGGATGGAACAGGAACGAGAACGTGGTATTACAATTACTGCTGCTGCTATTACTTGTTTCTGGAACCCAACATACATGGGTACTGATGTTTCTAACAAGCAACGTTTCAATATTATCGATACTCCGGGACACATCGACTTTACTGCCGAAGTAAAACGATCACTCCGAGTGCTTGACGGTGCGGTTGTGGTGTTCGACGGTGTGGCGGGTGTTGAACCTCAGTCTGAAACTAACTGGCGTTATGCCGACGAGGGTAATGTGCCCCGAATTTGTTTCATCAATAAACTCGACCGAATGGGTGCGAGTTTTGAACGTTCGTACAAATCTATTCTCGACCGTTTGAATAAGAGTGCCGTTCGAATGCAGATTCCTATTGGCCTTGAATCAAACTTTGAAGGTGTTGTTGATCTTTTGAAGATGAAGGCTTTCTATTTTGAAGGTGATATGGGCGTGACTATTGTCGAAAAAGAAATTCCTGCAGAATACCTTGAAGATGCCAAGAAATATCGAGCAGAGCTCATTGAGAAAATTGTTGAACATGATGATGCTCTTATGAGTGCATACCTTGATGGTAAAGAACCAAGTCTCGAAGATTTGAAGAAAACACTTCGAAAGGCTGTTCTCGGCGTAAAGATTATTCCAGTATTCACTGGTTCTGCTCTCAAAAATAAAGGTGTACAGCTCGTACTCGATGCTGTCGTCGACTATCTTCCTTCACCGCTTGATATGCCCCCAGTTGAAGGTCTTGATCCAAAGACAGGTGATAAGATTTTGCGACACGCTTCTGATGCAGAGCCATTTGCTGCTCTTGCGTTCAAGCTTCAAGCCGATCCATTCGTAGGTCAACTTACATTCTTCCGAGTATATTCTGGTTCTATCGAAGCTGGTACATATATTTACAACTCAATCACGGGCGAACGAGAACGACTCGGTCGTATTGTCCGTCTTCAGGCAGACAAACGAGAAGAGGTTAAAAAGGTTTTTGCAGGAGAAATTGCCGCTGCTGTGGGTTTGAAAGGCGCAAAGACTTCTCATACATTCTGTGACGAAAACAACCCAATCATTCTTGACGCTATTAAGTTTGCTGAGCCTGTCGTTTCTCTCCGAATCGAACCAAAAACAAAAGCTGATCAGGAAAAGATGGGTATGGCTTTGAAGAAGCTCTCTGATGAGGACCCAACATTCCGAGTAACTGCAAATCCAGAAACTATGGAAACCATTATCTCTGGTATGGGTGAACTCCATCTTGAAATTATGGTTGACCGAATGAAACGAGAATTCAGCGTTGAAGCAAACGTTGGTAAGCCTCAAGTTGCATACCGCGAAACTATTACTGGTTCTGCCGAAGCCGAACACAAATACATCAAGCAGTCTGGAGGTAAGGGTCAGTATGGTCACGTTAAGCTCAATATCAAACCTCTCGAGAAGCTCGAAGAGGGTGCCAAAATTCCAAAGAACGTTAAACGATACGATGAATTTGAGTTTATCGATTCCATTAAAGGAGGTGTGATTCCTCAGGAGTTTATTCCTGCTGTTGAAAAAGGCGTTAAGGAAGCGATGGAACGAGGTATTGTTGCTGGTTTCAAGCTCGTAAATATTTCATGTGAACTTACATATGGTTCATACCACGATGTCGACTCAAGTGAAATTGCTTACAAGATTGCTGCATCCCAGGCGTTCCAGGAAGCGGCACGTCGCTCAAAGCCAGTTATTCTCGAACCTATTATGAAAGTTGAGGTTACCGTTCCAGAAAAGTTCATGGGTGACGTTACTGGTTCGCTCTCATCAAAACGTGGTCAGATCGAAGGTATGGAAGACAGGGGAATGGTTAAGGTTGTTCGTGCCATGGTGCCTTTGGCAGAAATGTTTGGTTACACCACTCAGCTCCGTTCTATGACAGAGGGCCGAGGAAATGCAAACATGGAATTCGACCACTACGATATCGTTCCTAAGAACGTAGAACAAGAAATCGTCACAGCGAGAGGGTAGTCTCAAATAAAAAACCGGGCTCGGGCCCAGTTTTTTGTTGCAGGGAGAAAAACCTAGAAATTGTTTGACTATTTAAGGTCTTCTGCTAGTATATGCGGTACCGCTTTAAGCGTGTTTTTGTTTTGACGGCTCTACCGTCTGGGTCACCCCACTACGCTCTTACAGAGCTTCGCGGGGCGAAGAAAAAAACGAAAATTAAAATTTTTTAAAATTAATTTTAGTTAATAAAAATATGGCAGATTTTAATCGAACAAAGCCTCACGTAAACGTTGGTACAATTGGCCACGTTGATCACGGCAAAACTACGCTTACAACAGCTATCCTCGCTACTCAAGCTCGAGACGGCCTCGCTACTCTTAAGTCATACGCTGATATTGCAAAAGGTGGAACAGTCCGAGACGATTCTAAGATCGTTACTATTTCTCTTGCGCACGTTGAGTACGAATCTCCAACTCGTCATTACGCTCACATTGACGCTCCTGGTCATGCCGATTACATCAAGAACATGATCACTGGTGCTGCTCAGATGGACGGCGCTATTTTGGTTGTTTCTGCTACAGACGGTGTTATGCCACAGACTCGAGAACATATTCTCCTTGCTCGACAGGTTGGTGTGCCAAAGATCGTTGTATTCCTCAACAAGTGCGATCTCGTGCCTGACAAAGATTTGATCGATCTCGTTGAAGAAGAAATTCGAGACCTCCTCGACAAGTATCAATACGAAGGAAAGACTGCTCCTGTTATCCGAGGTGCTGCTATCAAGGCTCTTGAAGCAAAAGACAATACTGATGAATGGGCTCTCAAAGTTAAAGAGCTTGTTAATGCTCTTGATACATTCATTCCACAGCCGGTTCGAGAGCTCGACAAACCATTCCTTATGCCTATCGAAGACATTTTCTCAATCGAAGGCCGAGGTACTGTTGTTACAGGTAAGATCGAACGTGGTGTTGTGAAAGTAGGTGAGACTGTTGACCTTATTGGTTTCAAACCAACATCAAAGACTGTTGTTACTGGTGTTGAAATGTTCAACAAATCACTACAAGAAGGTCAGGCTGGTGATAACGCAGGTCTTTTGCTCCGAGGTCTCAAGAAAGAAGAAATTTCTCGAGGTCAGGTTCTTGCAAAACCAGGTTCAGTTACTCCTCATACTGAGTTTGAATCAGAAGTGTACATCTTGAAGAAAGAAGAAGGTGGTCGTCACACTCCATTTTTCAAGGGGTACAAGCCACAGTTCTATATCCGAACAACTGACGTTACTGGCGAAGTTGAACTTCCAGCAGGTGTAGAAATGGTTATGCCAGGTGATACTATTACTTTCAAAGTAAAGCTTATCGCTCCTATTGCTCTTGAAGAAAAACAGCGCTTTGCTATTCGAGAAGGTGGAAAGACTGTAGGTGCAGGTGTTGTCACAAAGATTGTTGCATAATTACAAACTTACTTAATTTCATGGCTCCTAAAACAGCGACAAAAGAAAAGAAAACAGAAAAGAAACCAAAGGTTTCAAAGGCTGTCTCTGGATCTGGAATTGGTAAGCTTCGTATTCGAGTAAAAGCGTACGAGTACAAAATTCTTGATTTGTCAGTAAAACAAATCATGGATACTGCACTTCGATACGATGCAGAAATCGTTGGTCCGATCCCAATGCCGACAGAAATCAAGAAATATACGGTAAATCGAGCTGCATTCGTATACAAAAATGCTCGAGAGCAGTTTGAAATGCGAATTCATAAGCGATTGATCGATATCATCAATCCAACACCAAAGATTATTGAGGCTCTTACGAACCTTAGTTTGCCTTCTGGTGTTTCGATCGACGTTAAGGTAGTGTAGTTGAAAATCAGTTGTCGAGTTTGTACTCGATTCAAAAAAAATCGATGAAATTTATTCTTGCCAAAAAACTTCAAATGACTCAGGTCTTCTCCGAAAACGGTGAAGTTTTTCCGGCTACTGTTTTGCAGTCTGGTCCAATGACCGTGACCCAAGTCAAGAATAAAGAAAAAGACGGCTACGAGGCCGTTCAGGTTGGTTTTGGTTCTCGAAAAGAGAAGCGAGTTGGTAAGGCTGTTGCTGGTCACACAAAAGCCTTCGGTACATTTGCTCACCTTAAAGAATTTCGAGGTGGTGAAGCTAAAAATGTTGGCGACAAAATCGATGTAACCATTTTTGCTCCAGGTGACACTGTAGAAGTTTCTGGTATCACTAAGGGCAAGGGCTTCCAGGGTGTTGTGAAGCGACATGGTTTCGGCGGAGGCCCACGATCTCATGGTCAAAAACATTCAGAACGCGAACCAGGTTCTATTGGAGGCGGTCTTCGAAACAAGGTACCAAAAGGTATGCGCATGGGTGGCCGAATGGGCGGGGAACGAGTTACGGTAAAGAATCTTATGATTCTTGAAACCAATCCAGCTAACAACACAATCGTTGTCAGTGGTGCTATTCCTGGCCGACGAGGAACTCTTGTAGAAATCCGAGGCTAATTACTATCATGGCAAAAACTCCAGCTACAAAAGAAAAAATGAAAAATTCAGCCGCTATGGTTAAGGATGCGGTTGTCTACAACTCAAAGGGAAAAGAAACCGGTACGTTTGCTTTGCCGGAAGATATTTTTGGTTTGCCTTGGAACGCTGACTTGGTTCACCAAGTTGTTCAGTCAATGCTCTCAAGTATTCGAAAACCATACGCTCATACAAAAAATCGAGGCGACGTCCGTGGAGGTGGAAAAAAGCCATGGCAGCAAAAGGGAACTGGTCGTGCTCGACACGGTTCTAGCCGATCACCGATCTGGGTTGGTGGAGGTGTGACTCATGGTCCACGCAACGAAAAGAACTTTGACCGAAAGGTTAATGCAAAAATGAAAGCAAAGGCTCTCTACACAATTCTTTCTCGAAAGCACAAAGACGGTGAAGTAATTTTTGTCGATTCACTCTCACTTTCTGCGCCAAAAGCAAAGGAGGCAAAAGAAATTTTTACAGCGCTTGGAAAGGTAGAAAATTTCAAGAAACTTTCAACAAAGAAAAATAATGCTATTCTCGTGGCATTAGACAAAAAGAATGAAGTTGTTGAAAAAGGTTTTCGTAACTTCGGCAATGTGAAAGTTGATGAAGCTCGAAATCTTAATCCGGTTGAGCTTTCTACATACAAATTCGTTTGCTTTGTTAACCCGAACGAGTCTGTAAAGGCAATTTCTGGAAAATTAAACAAGTAACACCATGGCTTTATTTGGAGGAAAAAAGAAAGAAGCAGTCACAAAAGCACCAAAAGCAAAGGTTGTTTCTGTTGCTTCAGTAAACAAAACTACTGGTCAAGCTCCGGCTATGCCACATGCTGGACGGGTTATCCTTGCTCCACGTATTACTGAAAAGGCAACTGTCAAAGCCGACGCCGAAAACGTGTACGTTTTTGAGATTGCAAACACAGCCAACAAAACGACAGTACGACAAGCAATCAAGTCTATGTACAACGTTGTGCCTACTCGGGTAAACATCACTCGAAATCCTGGAAAGAAACATATGTCACGTGGCAAGATGGGCTTTACACAGGGTGTAAAGAAAGCGTATGTATATGTAAAGGCTGGCGAGAAAATTGAATTCGTATAGTTATTAATACTTTCATGAAACGATACCGACCAACAACAAAATCACGTCGAAATATGACAACGATCTCGTTTAGAGATCACATTACGACCAACGAACCTCACAAGGCTCTTACGCATGGTTTTCGACGTCCTATGGGTCGAAACAACATGGGTCGCATCACTATGAACCATAAGGGTGGTGGTCATAAGCGACTTTACCGAGAGATCGATTTTATTATGGATAAAGTAGGTGTCCCTGGTATCGTGCAAACTATCGAATACGATCCAAATCGAACTGGTTTTATCGGTTTGGTGAACTATAAAGACGGTGAGAAGCGCTACATCCTTGTGCCAAAGAATGTTAAACCTGGTCAGGAGGTAATCACTTCAACAACTGCTCCTATTTCTCCTGCAAATCGACTTCCTCTTAAGGAAATTCCACTCGGCACATTTGTATACAATATCGAAATCAAAGCCGGTGGTGGGGCAAGAATGGCTCGTTCAGCCGGTAACTATGCCGAAATCATCGCAAAAGATGGAGGCTTTGCCCATTTAAAACTTCCTTCATCAGAAGTTCGAAAGGTTTCTGAAAATGCCTGGGCATCGGTTGGTGAGGTAAGTAATGATGAAAACAGACTTGTTCAGCTTGGTAAAGCTGGTCGCTCACGATGGTTGGGCATTCGCCCTACAGTTCGTGGTACTGCCATGAACCCTGTGGATCATCCGCACGGTGGAGGTGAAGGCCGACAGGGCCGAGGTCGCCGACGTTCAATGACTCGAACAGGTCATCCTACAGGCAAGGGTCAGAAGTCTCGAACACCAAAGAAATACTCAAACATTTTCATTGTTTCTCGACGAAAGGTTGGTAAGAAGGGAAAGGAGCAATAAAAACACAAAAGGCCCCAACAGTGGGGCTTTTTTGTATGCATTCGTATTCCTTTTCTGAAGCAACTCTCTGAGAAGACTGGCACAGGGCGACTGCCCGAGCGCGAGGCGAAATCCCAGTAGGGATTTACACCCTGCTTTAAAGAGGGTTGCTTTAAAAATACATTCTGCTAAGATAGTGCAACGCAATAGTTCGCGCCCTAGGTGCCTTACCAGCATGTGGGCCTGTCACGAGTAGCCAAAGGCGAAGTGGGACAGGATTTTTCTTGTGTTGCCGAAGGTAGATGTTTGAATACAAATAACAAAATGACACGATCAAGCAAAAAAGGACCATACGTATACGAAAAACTCTTGAAGAAAATCGCCGGCAAAAAGTCGACGGAAGCAGGGGTTATTAAAACGTGGGCACGAGACAGCATGATCTCTCCGGAAATGGTCGGTTTTACTTTTGGTGTACACAACGGTCGGGAACATGTTCCTGTGCTTGTTAATGAAGACATGGTTGGTCATCGACTTGGTGAATTTTCACTCACTCGAAAGTTTATCCGACACGGAGGTAAGATGCAGAAAGAGCTTGAAATGAAGAAAAAGGAATCAGAAATCGCAGCTGCACAATCTGCAAAGACTGCTGGTGACGCTGCTAAGAAATAATAATTCGTATGGCAAACGCAACTGCACAACTTCATACCTACCGACAATCACCACGAAAGGTGCGCTTACTTGCTGACCTTGTACGAGGTAAGCAAGTAAATCAGGCTCTTTCTACGCTTAAATTCGCTAATAAGCGAGCAACTGGTCCTATTATTAAGCTGATTGAGTCTGCGGTTGCAAACGCAAAGGTTCAGGGTATGAACACAGATCAACTTGTAGTTGAAAAAATTACTGTTGATGGTGGCCAGACTCTTTATCGAAGACTTCCAATGTCACGAGGTCGAGCTTTCAGAATGCGAAAACGAACAAGTCATGTTTTGGTTTCACTTTCTGAGCGCTCTGACGTGAAGGGTGCAAATCCTGTTCCGCAAAAGTCTCGTGCGGCTGGGAAGGCAAAGTCACCGGCAAAAGGTGAGGTTGCACAAATGGAGGTAAAACATTCTGCAAAGGATGTTGCGGTTGAAACAAAAACCTCACACGTTAAGGCTCCAACCAAACGAACCAAAAATAAATAACATGTCACATCGAGTCCATCCATACGCACATAGATTGGGAATCATTCGAGACTGGAAGTCGCGATGGTTTTCTCCTAAGAACTTGTACAAAGTAAATCTCAAGAGTGATATTTTGCTCCGAGAATTTTTGGATAAGCGATTCCGAGGTATGTATGTAAGCAATATTGAAATCGAACGAGGTCAGAAAACTCTTCGAATCATTATCGAAACCTCACGACCTGGTCTGATCATTGGTCGATCTGGCGAGGGTAGCGTAAAGCTACAGAGCGATTTGGCTAAAAACGCTGTGAAGCTTGGTATTCCACCAAAGCAAGAAATCAAAATTGATATCAAGGAAGTCCGATATCCAGAAACTAATGCCATGATCATGGCTCAGATGATTGCTGAAGGTTTGGAAAAGCGTTTGCCGTTCCGACGTGTCATGAAGCAGTCTTTGGAAAAGATCATGGCAAACAAGGGCGCGCTTGGTTGCAAGATTGAGCTTTCAGGCCGACTTGGTGGAGCTGAAATGTCACGTGTTGAAAAGCTCCGAAAGGGTCGAGTACCTCTTCAGACTCTTCGAGCTGATGTGGACTTCGTTCGGTACGAAGCTCATATGACATATGGTCAGATCGGCATTAAGGTTTGGATTTACAAAGGCGACATCTTTGAGAAGGATCGAAAAACTGCATAATTTTTATACACAATCATGGTTTCTCTTATTCCAAAAAAAGTTAAATATCGAAAGTGGCACACGTTTCGACGAAATCCTAAGCGGGTAACTCCTACAACTCGTGGTTCATCTGTTTCCTTTGGTTCATATGGCCTCAAGGCGATGACACCTGCTCGAATTAAGTCAAACCAAATTGAATCTGCTCGAAAGGTGCTTTCTCGAGAGCTTGGTAAAAACGGTCGTGTTTGGATTCGAATTTTTCCAGACATGCCATTTACCCAAAAGCCACCAGAAGTAAAACTTGGTAAGGGTAAGGGTGATCCACAGGGTTACCAGGTACCGGTTTTGGCTGGACGAGTACTCTTCGAAGTCGACGGAGTAGACGAGGCAACAGCTCGAGAAGCGATTCGAAAGGCTGGAACAAAGCTTCCGTTGAAGACTCGTTTCGTTGCCCGAGTATAGGCTTGCGATAACGGGAAACTTCAGGTATAAATTCATTTCCATGAAATCATCAGAAATCAAAGGTAAAGATCAAAAAACTCTTGCTGAAATGCTTAAAGCAAAGCAGGAAGCACTTCGAGCATTTACATTTGGTACTGCGGGTAGCAAGAGTCGAAACGTCAAAGAGGGACATAATCTCAAGAAAGATATTGCTCGAATTTTGACTGAAGTCAACACAACAAAATAAATATGAAAAACACAGTATCACAACCAGTACAAGAAACATCAACGAAGAAACAACTTCAGGGTGTTGTCGTATCCGACAAAATGAAGGATACCGTTGTGGTTCGTGTTGAACGATATTTCAAACACCCTAAGTACAAGAAATTTATTTCTCGTAGCAAACGATTTATGGCTCACGATGCTGGTAATACTCGCAAAGTCGGCGACAAAGTAACCATCGAGGAAATTCCTCCGATGTCACGACATAAGCATTTTCGTGTAATCACTAACTAGAACTGCCATGATTCAACCACGCTCAATTATCACTATTGCAGACAACTCCGGCGCACAGATCGGTCGAATTTTCAAAGTGCTTGGCGGTTCAAAAAAGCGCTACGCCTCTATCGGTGAAATCGTTGTGCTTTCAGTTCAAAAAGCTGCTCCTCGAAAGGCTGTAAAAAAGAAGGACGTACTCCGAGGTGTTGTTGTTCGACAAAAAGCTCCATTTCGACGAGCTGATGGTTCCTATATCCGGTTCGACGAAAACGCAGTGGTAATCATTGGTAAGGGTGACAATGAGCCGATTGCTGGTCGTGTGTTCGGTCCGATCCCACGAGAGCTTGGTGAGCTCGGTTTCCAGACTATTATTTCTCGAGCACCAGAAGTTTTGTAGTAATTAATCGAAATCCGATGAAAATCCGAAAAGACGACAATGTAATAGTTATCTCTGGCAAAGATAAAGGCAAAACAGGGAAGGTTTTGAAAGCTTTTCCTCGTGAAAACAAAGTTCTCATTGCCGGTGTTAACGTTATCAAACGTCATGAGCGACCTCGAAAAACTGGTTCAAGGGGTCAGATAGTCGATAAAACTATGCCTATCAATGTTTCTAACGTTATGATCATTGATCCAAAAGACGGCAAACGCACACGAGTTGGTCTTAAGGTTGAGGGTCCAAAAAAGATTCGGGTTACAAAGAACTCCGGTTCAACTCTATAAAATCACCATGATTTCAATAAAGGAAAAAAATAAAAATGCTTTCGAGAGTCTCAAGGGAACATTGGGTTATAAAAACCCAATGCAAGCTCCTCGACTTACAAAAGTTACTATTTCTGCTGGCGTCGGTTCATTTAAAGACAAAAAGAAAATTGAGGTTGTGATTGATCGTCTTGCAAAGATCACTGGCCAGAAGCCAGTTCGAAAGGGAGCAAAGATTTCTATCGCTGCATTTAAGGTTCGACAAGGTGATCCAGTCGGAGTACAAATTACTCTCCACGGTGCACGAATGTACGATTTTCTCGATCGTCTCATCAACATTGCGCTTCCACGAACAAAAGACTTTCGAGGTATTCCAGTTTCGTCTATCGACGCTATGGGAAACTACACTCTCGGTATCCGAGAACATACTATCTTCCCAGAAACTTCTGACGAAGATCTTCGAGACGTATTCGGTTTTGCTATTAACGTAGGTACTACGGCTAAAAACAAAGAAGAAGCAAAAGCGTTCTTTGAATACCTCGGTTTCCCATTCAGCAAACTTTCAAAGGAAGAGCTCCAGGGAAAGAAGGTAAAAAAGGAAAAACCAAAGAAGGAAAAGCCCGTAGCGTAAATTTTGGCCGGATTTTCTAGGATTTTGGAGGGCCTAAAACTTCAAAAAATCCTTTGTTTGACAGGTCCTATTCACCTTGCTAGTATGTTCTGGCTTGGTGACAAGCATTTTATTTTATATGGCAAAAACATCAGTTATCGCAAGAGCATCAAAAACACCGAAATTCTCAACTCGGAAAGTGAGACGTTGTTTTAAATGCGGTCGAAAGCGAGGCTATATGCGAGAATTCGATATTTGCCGAATTTGTTTCCGAGAACTTGCTAATGAAGGCAAGATCCCAGGCGTTAAGAAATCATCTTGGTAGTTTAAATATATGGACGGCGTAGCAAATCTTATTGTAAAGATGAAAAATGGGGGAAAGGCGGGACACACAACCGTTTCTGTTCCTCATACCAAGCTTAACGAAGCTATTTTGTCTAAGCTCGAACAAAAGGGTTACGTAAAATCTTTCGCAAAGAAGGGTAAGACAGTAGTAAAGACTCTCGAAGTCGAACTTGCGTACGAAAACGGTAAACCAAAGATCCAAGATGCACATCGAGTTTCTAAACTTTCTCGACGAGTATACGAGAAGTCATCAAACATCAAGCCAGTTCGAAGAGGTTACGGAATTGCTCTGGTCTCGACTCCAAAAGGAATCCTTACAGACATGGAGGCACGCAAGGAACACGTTGGTGGAGAAGTGCTTTTCAAACTCTGGTAATTTTTTATACACACATGTCACGTATCGGTAAAAAACCAATTGATCTCGGAGATAAGACAACTGCTGAAATGAGCGGAAATGTTTTTACCGTGAAAGGTCCGAATGGTTCGATTTCAAAAACTTTTAAAGACGACATTGCTATCAAGATTGAAGGCAAAACTATTACACTTGAACCAAAGCATAAAACTTTGGAAACCATCGCTCTTTGGGGCACATACGGTTCTCATATTTCAAACATGATCGAAGGTGTTAATACTCCGTTCTCACAGAAGCTTGTTATTGAAGGCATTGGTTACAAGGCTGATATCAAGGGCGACAAGATTGTTTTTGGTCTTGGTTTTTCTCACCAAATTACAGTTCCAATTCCACAAGGTCTTACTCTTAAAACTGACAAAAATACAATAACCATCACTGGTGTTGATAAGGAAAAGGTGAGCCAGTTTGCTGCTTATGTTCGTTCTCTCAAGAAACCTGAACCGTACAAGGGTAAGGGAATCATGTATGAAGGTGAACGAATTCGCCGAAAGCAGGGTAAGAAGACTGTATAAAATCTATGAAAAAAACACAGTATAAAACCGCACAACGACTTCGACGACGACTCAGAATTCGAGCCAAGGTTTTTGGTACTGCCGAGCGTCCTCGACTTTCGGTTTTTAAATCAAACCGATTTGTTTCAGCACAGATTATTGATGACGCTTCTGGCAAGACGCTTGCGCATGCCACCACGGCTTCTACAAAGTCAAAAACAGCTCTTGAGGGAGCTCGCGTGATCGGTGTAGAGATTGCCAAGTTGGCTAAGGCTGCAAAGATCGAAAAGGTTGTTTTTGACCGAGGTGGTTATATCTACACGGGCAAAATCAAAGCTGTTGCTGAGGGCGCACGTGAAGGCGGTCTAGAATTTTAAATATATGGATACTAATACAGAAACAAAACCAGAAGCAGTAAACGAAACACCGGTAGTAGAGGCGGTAGCTCAAACTCCTGCTCCAGAAGCTTCTTCGACAAGCCCAGAACAAGCTAAGGCTCCAGTTGCTGCTGATCGGCGACAACCTCGAGATTTCAAGAAAAATACTCGACGACCTGTTCGACGAGAAAGCCGAGTTAAACCAGAGTTTGATCAGAAAATTATAAACATTCGACGTGTCGCTCGTGTTGTAACCGGTGGACGCCGATTTAGTTTCAGTGTTGCTATTGTTGCCGGTAATCGAAAGGGAATGGTTGGAGTTGGTCTTGGAAAAGCAGGTGATACATCTCTTGCTATTGAAAAGGCTTTCACGAGCGCTCGAAAAAATATGATCGTCGTGAACCTCACAAAAAATCAGTCTATTCCTCACGAGACTTCAGCAAAGTATTCTTCATCTTACATTGCCCTTATGCCTGCACGAGACCGAGGTATGATCGCTGGATCTTCTGCTCGAACTGTACTTGAACTCGCTGGCGTAAAAGATGTTGGCGCAAAGGTTCGATCTGGTAGCAAGAATAAGCTCAACATTGCTCGAGCAACCGTTGCGGCCCTTTCTCAGCTTTCAAAACCTCGAGAAAAAGCTGCTCCAGTAGTTAAATAATCACCATGCAATTACATCAACTCAAACCAAAAACACCACAGAAGGATCGTCGATACGTCGGTCGTGGTGGTAAGCGTGGTAAAACTGCTGGTCGTGGTACCAAAGGTCAGAAGGCTCGTGCTGGTGCAAAATTCCGCCCAGAAATCCGAGACTTTATTAAACGTTTGCCAAAATTGCGAGGTCGCGGAAAGAACAGCAACAAGAGTATTTATACAAAACCCGAAACAATCAACCTTGGTGATATTGAAATGCTTTTCAAGGCTAATGAAATCGTAAGTCCTGCAACTCTTCTTGCGCACGGAGTGATCCGACGACACGCTGGCTTGCTTCCGGTGGTGAAAATTCTTGCCGGAGGTGAACTCTCAAAGAAGCTTGTATTTGAAAACTGTGAATTCGCTGTTTCAGCTAAGGAGAAAATTTCTAAGTCTGGTAGTACAATTAAGTAATAGGTTATGAATAACTTTTTCACAAAACTCGGCTTCATTATGCGTGACGCCGGCATTAGAAAGCGCATTATCTTTACATTAGCAGCACTTGTTATTTTCCGAGTACTCGCAGCTATTCCAATTCCTGGTATCGACACTTCTCGTCTCGCTGCCTTTTTTGCTAATAATGAATTTTTCGGCCTACTTAATATTTTTTCTGGTGGTGGCCTTTCAAACCTTTCTCTCATCATGTTGGGTGTTGGTCCGTACATTACGGCATCGATCATCATGCAACTTTTGACTATCGTGTCACCACGACTCAAGGCTCTGTACCAAGAAGAAGGGGAAATCGGTCGTCGGAAGTTCTCACAGTATTCTCGTATGCTTACGGTGCCACTTGCTGCGATACAAGGTTACAGTTTCCTCGCTCTACTCCATAACCAGGGCGCAATTGGGGCCCTAAGCCCGTTTGCTACTGTATTTAACGTTGTGATCATTATCACAGGCTCAATGCTTCTCATGTGGATCGGTGAGCTTATCAACGAATTTGGTATTGGTAACGGTGTTTCAATTTTGATCTTTGCTGGTATCGTCGCCCGGCTTCCTGTCAGCATTAGTCAATTTGCTTATACCTATGACCCAGCACAGCTTCCAGTGTACATAGGAATCCTCGTGGCCGTTATTTTGGTCATTTTTGGTGTTGTTGTCATTACCGAGGCTGAACGACCAATTCCCGTAACATACGCAAAACGAATTCGTGGAATGAAGGTCTATGGTGGTGTTTCAACATACCTTCCACTCCGCTTGAATCAAGCCGGTGTTATCCCGATTATTTTTGCGCTTTCGATTTTGCTTTTCCCACAAATGATTTTCCAGTTTTTGTCACACACAAATATTGATTGGGTAAAGACTGTTGCAAATCACGCTCTGAGTTTCCTTGCTAACCCGTGGGCATATTCAGCGCTTTACTTCGTCTTGGTTTTTGCTTTCACTTATTTTTACACCGCTGTTACCTTCGATCCAAATCAGATGTCAGAGAACCTTCAGAAGGGTGGTGCCTTTATTCCAGGTGTTCGTCCAGGTCAATCAACCTCTCATTACGTTGCGCGAATTCTTACACGACTCACTCTCTTTGGCGCTTCGTTCCTCGGTATTATCGCCGTGTTGCCACTCATTATTCGTTCTTTGACGGGTATTACGACGTTTACTATCGGTGGTACGGCGCTTCTTATCGTTGTGTCTGTAGTTATCGACCTTATGAAAAAGGTTGATGCTCAGCTTTCGATTCGGGAATATTAGTTTCAAACCTCATTTCTCAACACCGGAAATCTTCTCCGGCCGGGAACCCCAAAGCGTTGCTTTGGGAAACAGGAATACAAATACAATACGTTGTATACTTCTGTCATGAATCCTCAAACAATAATCTTTATCGGCAGATCGGGGTGTGGTAAAAGTACACAAGCGAAGCTTCTTGCAGAATATATAGAAAAGGCAGATACTCAACATCGCCAGATTTATCATGTTGAAACTGGTGCCGAATTCCGTGAATTTATAAAAGGGAAAAATCTTACGAACGTTCTTTCGAGAAAGGTCTATGAAAACGTAGAGCGCCAGCCAGACTTTTTGGCCGTCACAATGTGGACGAAGGCTTTTATTGAAAACCTGACAGGCGAAGAACATGTCATGATCGATGGCGCACCACGGTCACTTCCTGAGGCGTATGTTCTTGATGGGGCACTGAATTTTTATGGCCGTAAGGCAAATATTGTGTATTTAAACGTTAGTCGTGAGTGGTCAGAAAAAATGCTCATGTCTCGGGGTAGAGAGGATGATTCATCGGCAGAAAAAATCAAAAAGAGACTCGACTGGTTTGATAAAGATGTTATTCCAGCAATTGAGTACTTTAAACAAGGTGGATTTCATACTGTGGTTGAGGTCAAAGGTGAACGGCCACCCGAAGAGGTGCTTGCAGATATCGTGACTGGGTTGCAGACAAAATGATAACAATAAAAACTAAAGAAGAAATAGAAATTCTCCGAGAAGGCGGGCGAAGACTCGCTGCTATTTTGCTTCAGCTTGCCGCTAAGGTTGCACCGGGAGTTTCTTCGATGGAAATAGACCGAATGGCAAAAGTTTTGGCTGAAAGTACTGGAGACGTTCCAGCCTTTTTGGGTTATAGGCCTGAGGGTGTAAAAAAACCATATCCTGCAAGCATCTGTGTTTCAATAAATGACGAGGTTGTCCATGGGATTCCAAGTGAGAATAAAGTTTTTAAGGAGGGAGATATTGTAACTCTAGATATGGGTCTTACTCATAAGGGTTTGATTACTGATTCTGCGGTTACAGTTATTGCTGGTCGGGGAGACAAAGAGGCCGAACGACTTGTGGAGTCAACCAAGGCGGCGCTTCGAAGGGGTATCGCTGCTGCTAAGCCCGGAAATACCATCGGTGATATCGGCTTTGCAATTGAAAGCTTTGTGGCCCCACTTGGGTATGGGCAGGCAGAAGGTTTGGCTGGTCATGGTGTTGGG
This sequence comes from uncultured Candidatus Saccharibacteria bacterium, assembly GCA_964456405.1. GTDB lineage: Bacteria > Patescibacteriota > Minisyncoccia > Phycocordibacterales > DATGWK01 > JAHFLV01. Next base: position 46,508 of record CAYVZB010000003.1, read on the forward strand.
TATGATCTCCACGAAGATCCGTATGTGCCCAATACTGGTAAAAAGGGTGATGGTCCAAAATTGAAGCCGGGTATGGTTATTGCTATTGAACCCATGCTTACCGAAGGTGGGGATGAGGTAGTTTTTGACCGCGACCAGTATACGGTTCGCACCAAGGATGGTTCCCGAAGTGCTCAATTTGAACACACTGTGGCTATTACCGAAAATGGACCGGTTATATTGACGGAATAAGTTTGTTTTAGAATTGGTCCAGATTCGCTCTCAGTGTTTCGTTTTCAAGGATTGTCTCTTTTTTCAAAATTCAATATACTTGGTATCACTTAACTTAATTTTTAATATATGTCTACAAAGATTCACCCAAAAAAGGAACGAACGTTAGTGATTGTAAAACCCGACGGAGTACAACGTTCGCTTATTGGTGAGATTATTCAAAGGTTTGAAAAGGTTGGCCTCAAACTTGTGGCGATGAAAATGGCGGTGCCGACTGCCGAAATGGTTGAACAACATTACACCCTTGATCCAAACTGGAGAAGGATAACGGGCGAGAAGCGAATCAAGGCCGCCAAGGAAAAGGGGGAGAAACCACCATCAGAAGATCCATTGGAGATCACAGCGGTTATTTTGAATCATCTGAAGAATTATATGACCAGTGGTCCTGTGGTTATGATGGTCTGGGAGGGCGCACACGCAGCCCCTATCGTTCGAAAGATTGTTGGTGGTACAGAGCCACTTTCAACCGACGTTGGTACAATCCGTGGTGACTATGTTCTCGATTCATATACTATGTCTGACATGGACGGTCGGGCGATTCGAAATCTTATCCATGCTTCGGGCTCAGCGGCCGAAGGTGAGGCAGAAATCAAGCACTGGTTTAAACCAGAAGAAATCATTGATTATCGTCTTGTTCAAGAGTCGATTCTATACGACGTGAATCTTGATGGGATTTTTGAATAGCTTGAGTTTAAGGGGAAATTTTGTTCACGGTCTAAACAGTTTGTACACAAGTAATCAACAGTTAACGATTGGGGCCGATATTGTGATTTCAGGTGCCCGTGTGTCGTAATGATGTCTTCATATTGATTTTTATTTTGTAGGGATCATAATTTATGCAGGGTTATCTCGGATATTTTCCAGTTAACTTTTTTTAAGGGAGTCCAATATTCTTGCACTCGGATGAGCTCTTAGGAGTTCTGATAGGTACAAATGAGGACACCCACCTAGATTTATTCTAGGGGAATATCCAGATAATCCTATCAAGACCGCCCCCAAGGGGGTGTTTTTGTTTTGAAAAATAATGAGCGGTGTAAATATATTTTTCTAAACCCCGCCGTAGCTTTAGCGGAGGTGGGTTGGTATGATTTACCCATGAGTAAATCTAAAATCTCTTTTTACGGTGGGGTTGGAACCGTGACTGGTTCAAATTTTCTTTTTGAAGTTGATGGCGCGGGAAAAATTCTTGTTGATTGCGGTATGTTCCAGGGCAGTCCACAAGCATATGCAAAAAATCTTGAACCGTTTGGGTATGATCCCAAAACAGTTGATGTGCTTCTTGTAACACATGCTCATATAGACCACATTGGACGTATTCCAAAACTGGTGAAGGATGGTTTTGAGGGGAAAATTTATTCTACGTCTCAAACGAAAGATATTGCCGCGCTTATGTTTGACGACGCGCTCAAGATCATGGAAGAAGAAGCTCATAGGAGTGGTACAAATCAAAAAATGTACGATAGGTCCCATGTATCAAAAGCTTTGTCTCTTTGGCAAACAAAAAAGTATCACGAACATTTTGAACCTCTAGCCAATGTAAAGACTGAATTTTTTGACGCTGGTCACATTCTCGGTTCGGCAATGGTTAAGCTTAGTCGCAGTGGCCGGACGATCATTTTTTCCGGTGATACGGGAAATTCTCCGTCGCCAATAATCGCCGACTGTGAATCGGTGACTGGCGCAAATTATCTTGTACTCGATAGTACATATGGTGACAGAAGGCATGAAAGCAGGGAAGAAGCAGAGGCAAAATTTATTTCTATTGTTTCGGAATGTATTAAAGAAAAGAGGACATTGTTGATCCCAGTATTTTCATTAGAACGGGCACACATTATTTTGTACGCTTTAAATAATCTTATTGAGGGTGGTCACATTTCAGAAGTGCCGGTGTACCTCGATTCACCTCTTGCGTCTCGTCTTTTGCCAATTTATGCAGTTTCTCATGAATTGTTTAATGAGAAGGCCCAAGAGCAAATCAGAAAGGGAGACGATATTTTTTCATTTCCGAAACTAAAAATTGTTCAAAGTAGCTTCGAGTCTGGGGTTATCGAAAGGAGTGCCGATCCAAAAATCATTATCGCGGGTTCAGGTATGTCGGTTGGTGGCCGTATCCCTGCTCACGAAATCAATTTGTTACCAAGTTCAAAGACTACACTCTTGATTACTGGCTATCAGTCTGTTGGTACCGTCGGTCGCGCACTCGAAGAAGGCGCAAAGCGTATTTATATTCATAACCAGCCGGTGGAAGTGCGGGCCAAAGTAAGGGGTATTGAGGGATTTTCTGCACATAAGGATTCTGAAGCATTACTTTCACTTGTGGAAACTGCAAAGGATACACTTGAGCATGTATTTGTTGTTCATGGTGAACCAAAAGCGTCCCTTTTTCTTATTCAAAGAATTACAGACTATTTGGGTTTGAAAGCGCTTGCCCCAGAAAAACAAAAAATATACGAGATTAACTTCTGATTTGACACATACCAACAGTGTGAGATGATATTGGTGAAACGTACTTTCATATAAGGAGACAATGTGCACATTGCGGGAGGGTGAAAACCTACTGAGATCAGCCATATCTAGCGATGCCAAAGTGGCGAAGCGGTGGCTGGTGAGGCATTTGTTGTTTTGATGTGAGGTTATCATGTCGAGGCGGAGCGCAAGGAAGAGTTCTTCTACTGCAACGGTTGGTCAAGGGAACTCGGTCGCAACTCTGGACCGACCCAAGAACCCAGCCCCAAAAAAGGAAAGGAGGCCTACTCAGAAGTCGGAGAAGCCGAACAAGTTCGGTCTCGTGTTGATCGAGAGCTTCGAGCTCAAGCCCACGGTTCGTTTGGTGGGCATGGATTACCTGTACCGTAGGGACAATCCCTACAAGATCAAGCACACTGGTCCGTCACTCGACTGCATCAGGAACAAGGAGTTCAGGGTGCAGGCCGCGAAGGTTCATGTCTATGAACTGCTTGCTGGTGGGAAGGTTTCGCATCTGGATCTGATCGAGGCCTTGGGTGATACCGCGGCTTTGTCTAACCCGGCCGTGCTCGACGAGTGTTTTCGACGGCCCGAGCTTCTCACTGAAGAACGGCCGGGTCAGGATACGGACATCGTGACCAACTTCCTCTACTTTCAGAACGGAGAGGGCCCCCTCGCGGTTTGTGTGGAGCGGCAGGAGGACAGTCCGAACTGGCGTCTTTTTTCCGAGTCCATGTACGATCGCAATTGCCCTCGTGAGGCACATGGTCGGTGTCGTTTCATTGTTTGCGGGGGGTTGAAAGTCTAACCCTTCCTCGTTCCTTAACCAGAAACCAAAGCCCCCGGACAAGTCCGGGGGCTCTTTTTATTTCGTCTAAACTTTGTTTAGAAATCGGGTTGTTGATTTTTCCCGCGAAAAGCAGATAATGCCCTGAGACGTACAATTTCACGGTGTTTAAATACAAAGGAGTCGTATATGGCGATGGATCTTAGGTGGCGAGAGATCTTTCTCCCGGGTAATCGGCGGCGGGCAGAGGAGGCCCTTTTTGGTGCGTTTCAAGACCTTGAAGCTGGAGCAAGAGAAGTGCTTTTGGCGGCGTTTGAGGAGGGTCCAGCATACGTGGCTCCAGCTTTGCATCGAGCTGGCACAACCCTTCCATCCGACATTCGCGGGCATGCAACGAGTAAGCTTGAGGGGTATTCCGGAAAGAGTCTTTCTGAGGCACTTCTTTCTGACCCCGACTTTGCAGTCGACATTGCCGCGTTTGCAGCCAAACAAGTTGAGGAGAGGCGGCAAAGCGGTCGTCGTCAAGAGGTTGGTAAGAGTAGCTAGCCGACCAAAGCCAAACCAACACTGGTGTTCCACCACCCTGTCAGCAGACAGGGTTTTCTTTTATAAAAAACACCCCCGAGCTTTCGAGGGTGTTTTTGTTTTTTATTTTACGCTCGCTACGATTCTTTTGAATGTTTCAGGACTATTTTCGGCAATTTCTGAGAGCATTTTTCTGTTGAGTACTTGTCCTTTCTTTTTCATGGCGCCGATAAACTTGCTGTATGTGGTGCCGTTTTCTCGGAGTGCGCTATTGAGTCGTACGTTCCAAAGTCTTCGGAAATCACCCTTTTTGTCTCGTCGATGAGCAAATGCGTATGTACCAGCATGAGAGATCGCTTCATAAGCCTGTCGTTCTTTAGAACCTCGGCCATGTCGATAACCCTTAACCTGTTTTAAAATATTTCGTCTTGTTTTGAGGGCGTTAACGCCTTTTTTTACTCGTGTCATATTGGTGTATTAAATGTCTGATTTATGAGTTGATGAGGTAGCGGCTCTTTGATTTGTTGCTCATAACAAAATCTTCCATACGTTTACCGTTGAGTTGGCTTCGTCGGGTTGCTCGGGCATTGAAATGATTCTTGCCCGGCTTGCGACCTAAAATCTTACCCGTTCGGGTAACTTTTAGTCTTTTTAAAAATGATTTGTTTGATTTCATGGTTTTATCCTGTGTTCACCTTAGGGTGATTCAGATAGTCTATTTTGCTCGTTCGATAACAGTAGTAATACCTTTCAAGCTTTTCTTGGCTTCATCGGCTACCTTATATTCTTCGGTAACGAGCTTAAGAATTCTGCCCAAACGCTCCTTTAGGAAGTTAAAGTCCATATACTTGGTTCTGCCGGGCAAAAACAGGTCTATTTTGACCCGATGACCTTCACGAAGCCATTCAGAGACTTTCTTAGCCTTAAGATCGAGATCGTGCTCGCCAGTACCCACTTTTATCTGCACATTCTTGGTTTCTATTGTGTGGGACTTGGTTTTTGCGAGCTTAACCTTCTTGTTTGCGTCGTACTGGAATTTACCATAATCCATGATTTTTGCAACTGGGGGAACGGCATTTGGAGAGATTTCGATAAGATCAAGACCGAGCTCTTCAGCCTTCCTGAGAGCCTCTGAAAGGGAAAGAACCCCGTAGTTCTCGGCACCTTCGCCAACCACCCGGAGTTCGGGGGCCTTAATTTGATGGTTAATTCGTACGTGTGTAGTAGCCAAAGTAGGTTTTGTTGTGTCGAAAATATAGCAAAAAAGGCCCTAAAATACAACTCCTATAGGAACGGTCTGATGGGTGTGACGAGGAGCTCCCTAAATTTCTGATATAACGGTCTTTGTATCCATTGCTTCATTTTTATTTCTGTTGAGTGTTCCAGATCAGTAAGAAAATGTTTTTTTATGGTCTGCGCTGATTCTTGATCGGTGCTAACAATATTTGCTTCGTAATTGTAAAAGAAACTAAGGCTATCAAGATTGAAACTACCAACCGTAGACCATTCATCATCAATTGTCATTGTTTTAGAATGCAAAAAGTTTTTGTGATATTCGTACAGTCTGACTCCAGCTCGAAGCATCGGTTCATAAAATGAGTATGCACCATATCGAACCAGTTCTTGAGTTTTGATCTTGAACTGAGGGTCTGGATCCTCGGGCAGGCCGGGCAGTAGCACCCGAACATCCACACCTCTTTTAACAGCCAGTTTCAAAACTCGAGCCAGTCTTTGATCTGGAATGAAATAGGGTGTAGTGATGTATGCATATGTTTTTGCGCTTCGGATTGCATCGATGATGCTTGAATACAAAAACCGTTTGCCGAGGTAGGGCGCGCCAGTGATGAAACGGAATCCACGTGTATAATTTCGGGCCTTTTGGATTCGAGAGAGTAGATCGCGATTGGCAACTTGAAGCCACATTTCATTGAAGGTAAAAATCATTTCGTTCACGATCGAACCGCGAACCTCAACACAAGTGTCACGCCAATCATACATTTTGTTTTGAATGCCAATGCCACCGGTAAATCCTATTTTTTTATCTACAATCATTATCTTTCGATGATCACGGAAAAACCATGAGAAAAAATTATCGATTCGCCATGGACTGACGATGTTAAAAAAACGTACTTCAATACCGTCTTGCTTCATGACGGTCGGGAGCTGAGAAGTGTAGAGCGACCATGAGCCTACTGTGTCGCAGAGAATTCTAATTTTTACTCCAGCCCATGCGCGTTCTCTGAGAACTTCTACGAATTGTCTACCAATTTCATCATCAGCAAAAATATACTGTTCGATGTCGATCGACTCACGAGCTTGTGCGCAGGCAGCGAGCATCGCAGCCCAAGCTTCATTGCCATGTAGAAAAAATCGAGGAGCTGGTTCGTTCATGTGTAAAATTATATACATAAAAACAAAAAAGCGCCGTTTCCGACGCCTTTTTGTTTTTTATGATTAGCAGCAACCGCACTTATCCTCGATAAGCATGACCATACCGCCGACGCCTACCAAAATTGGCCAGATGATATCAATTGAATGAGGTGCAAGGATGCCTTGGTACTGGAGTAAGAAGCTGATTGCAAAAAGGATAAAAAGAACTGGGATCACGCTGTGGTGATCGTGCTCGCACACTTTATTTTTGTTACCCATGTGAATTTTCATATTTACAAAATCTCGACCTAACTCACGTAATAATACCATGCACTTTTTTAAAGAGGTGGGGAAGTTAACAGGGGTTGGTTCCGTCTGCGTTTAGTTGCCAAATACAAAAGGCATCCTTGCGGATGCCTTTTGTATTTGGTGGTGGAGATGGGCGGAAATAAGGTTGCTTCTTGCCACACGTAAAAATGCTTCGCATTTTTCGCGCGGCCCCGCCTCACTCGCCGCGGTCTGCGACATCGCGGCTTCGTTCCGGCTTTCGATTCCGTCTATCAAGCCAGCCAAAAATAAAACCACCCTGACGGGCGGCTTTATTTTGTCTGTGTGGAGATGGGCGGAAATAAGGTTGCTTCTTGCCACACGTAAAAATGCTTCGCATTTTTCGCGCGGCCCCGCCTCACTCGCCGCGGTCTGCGACATCGCGGCTTCGTTCCGGCTTTCGATTCCGTCTATCAAGCCAGCCAAAAATAAAACCACCCTGACGGGCGGCTTTATTTTGTCTGTGTGGAGATGGGCGGAATCGAACCGCCGTGCAAAAAGTAACAAACGTTGAATCTACAGCGCGTAGGGTATTTTGAAGTTTAAGTGTGCTGGCTAAAAAATAACCAAAATATCAGTACACCGATTCTCTATTGTTCAGGCTCTCGTCGAGAAAGGCGAGTTCCTATAGCTTGAAGTTATATCAATCAATCTGCTGAACAAGCTTAGGCAAATTGACCGTCCCTTAGGCCGTAGCGTAAGAGAAAGCGAAATTGTTCACGAAAGGTGAACGAATTGCTTTTGCAACTGAATTGTTTGCAGTTGTTTTTCCACGGGTTTAAGGAGGCCGTAGGGCTCCGCGTCGCACGAACGTTTATTATTTTCTGTCTAGGCCGATCATCCCCAAAAAATTTTTCTAGGAAATTTTTTGCCCCGAGCTTGTCGAGGGGCAACACCAGCAAAACTTTTCACGAACGACCGTAACAGATTGTCAAAAAACTATCTTTCTCGAAAGTCTCGGCGAATGTCTCGATCGGTTTCGCGTTTCTTAATTGTTTCGCGTTTGTCGAATTTTTTCTTACTTTTCGCCAAGCCGATTTTTACCTTGATTTTCCGACCAATATTATACACTGAAATTGGCACTGCTGTCAAACCTGCCTGAGTCTTGTGTCCCGCCAATGAATCGATCTCGGTTTTCGTTAACAGCAAACGTCGTTCCCGGCGCTCATCATATTCTTTCGGAGTATTGTTCATTTGAAAAGGGGGAATTTGCATGCCGACCAAGAAAGCTTCTCCTTCTTTTACAAGTACATATGCACCATCAAGACTTCCTTGGTTTTTTCTTAAGGATTTTACTTCATGGCCAAAAAGCTCGATTCCCGCTGTGAGTGTGTCGGTTATTTCATAGTTAAACCCAGCTTTTTTGTTGAAAACTAAATCTGACATAGGGTAACTATAACAAAAGACATGCCTTGAAAAAACCGCTGTACTTGTTAGGGTTTTGAGGGAATGAGGACTGGACTTGTTGTCTGGTCATGATCTTTGGCAAGGAGGCAGAGATGCCGGGCAAGTCCAAACGCTTAACTCGTGACATAGTCATGAGTGTGGTTACCATTGTTGTTGTACCCGGCGGTCCTCTACTCGTTGCGGGGTATTGGATCAAAAGGTATCGTGGGTCACGATCAAAAAAAGTAAAGGAGATTGGCCATGGATCGATCCAAAAGAGAAAACGGAGTTGAACAGGGCAAGGAACACAGCCAGAGTAAGGGCACCCCTTGTTCTGGTTGTTGTGACGGTTGTTGTCGCAAGCGTCGCGCTCCGCACCAAGACGGGTCAACTACTGCGCCTACAACGGAACAAGTGGAACAGCTGAAGCCTTCAGATCAGGGCGCATCAAATCCAAATGAGCGCCGTGTTATCAGGAAGACTTCCAAGAGTCACAAAGAGATTTGACTCAGAGGAGTGAACGATGGATTGGTTCAATTATGCACTGATCGTTGTGTGCCTTGTTGTGGCTGTGTTATTTTTGAATCTTTTTCATGTAATTTGCATAGAGAAGCGAGATCGGAAACGGCGACGGTCACGCGTAAGTGCATTCATGGAGGGTTTGGACTGACTGTCTGTGGTGTGCACCAGGGCAAAAATATTGAACCATCGACCGAAGGGTCGGTGGTTTTTTTGTATAAAATCAGATATCATTCCGTGGTCAGATTACTAATTTTTTATGCGTCGTATTCATTACTTATGCCACCAAAACAAAAAACAAAAGTCACTCTAAAGAAAAAGATCGGCGGCTCGAATCCGCGTAATCGTTTTTGGATAAATATTCTCACTACATTTTTGGTTTTCTTGGTGATTATTGCTGGATATTCGATTCTCGGGAATCAGAGTACAAAGGCTGAAGAGATTCCAATCTCTGCACTTGCTTCAGACATCAAGGACAACAAGGTTGGTGCGATCACTGTTGAGGGCGACACACTCAAGGTTGTCTACAAGGATCAGTCTCAAAAAATTTCGAAAAAGGAAGTGAACGTGGGTCTGACAGAAACGCTTACTAATTATGGTTTAACTCAGAAACAACTTTCTGAAGTTTCTATTGAAGTTCGAAGTAGCTCTGGTTTTGGTTTCTGGTTTTTGAATTTGGCACCAATCCTTATTCCACTTCTCTTCATTATTTTCTTTTTGTGGTTTATGACTCGTCAGGTTCGGGGCGCCGGTATGCAGGCATTTTCCTTTGGTCAGTCAAAGGCTCGTATGATTTCTCCTGATGATAAAAAACAGCGAGTAACCTTTAAAGAAGTCGCTGGAAACAAAGAGGCGAAAGAAGAGCTCAAAGAAATTGTCGATTTCTTGAAAAATCCAAAAAAGTTTTTTGAAATCGGTGCACGAATTCCAAAGGGTCTTTTGCTCATGGGTGCACCGGGTACTGGTAAAACTCTTCTTGCTCGGGCGGTTGCAGGTGAAGCTGGTGTTTCTTTCTTTTCTATTTCTGGTTCTGAATTCGTAGAAATGTTCGTGGGTGTTGGTGCTTCTCGAGTTCGTGATCTTTTTAAACTCGCTAAGTCAGCGGCTCCCGCAATTATTTTCGTAGACGAGATTGATGCAGTTGGTCGTGTTCGAGGCGTTGGGGCAGGTGGTGGAAACGATGAACGAGAACAAACATTGAACCAAATCCTCGTTGAAATGGATGGTTTCGAACCCACAGAAAAGGTGATCGTTATGGCCGCAACAAACAGGCCAGACGTACTCGATCCTGCTCTTTTGCGACCAGGTCGTTTTGATCGACGAATTGTTCTTGACCTTCCAGACCGACAAGATCGAGAAGAAATTTTGACTATTCATTCAAAAGAAAAACCATTTGCAGAAGACGTAAACCTCAAGGTTATTGCAGAACGGACCCCAGGATTTTCTGGTGCTGATCTGTACTCTCTTATGAACGAAGGTGCGATTCTCGCTGCTCGAGAAAACCGAACAAAAGTTTCTCAGTATGATCTCATTCGTTCTATTGAAAAAGTTATGCTTGGCCCGGAACGCAAGAGTCATATTTTGTCGAAGAAAGAAAAAGAAATTACCGCATATCACGAAGCCGGTCATGCTTTGATTGCCTCAGTGTTGCCATACGCTGATCCGGTTCACAAGGTTTCAATCATTTCACGAGGTAGGGCAGCCGGTTACACACTCAAGCTTCCGATCGAAGACCGAAAACTTCAATCTAAAAAAGAATTTCTCGATGACATTGCAGTTTCGCTTGGTGGCTATGTGGTAGAAAAAATGATCTTTGATGATCTTACAACTGGTTCCTCAAATGATCTTCAAGTTTCTACGGCGCTCGCTCGTGACATGGTTACTCGCTACGGTATGTCAGATAAAATTGGTCCAATGGCGCTCGAGGGCGGTCGTGGCAGACCACTCTTTGGTCAGGGTGTTGAGGATAAGGGATATTCTGAAAAGGTTGGTTCTGAAATTGATGCAGAAGTTTCAAGAATCATGAACGAAGCATTTGAAAAGGCTATTGCTGTTGTGACAAAAGACAGAAAGGCGCTTGATGCGATTGCAAATAAACTTGTCGAGGTTGAAACGATTGAACAGGCTGAGTTTGAAAAGATTCTTGTTGCGAATGGCATCGTTCCAAAGAAGAAAATGGATATTGAACACGCAGGGTAATGAGGCTAGAAACGAAAAACCACTCCGGTCACCCCGGGGCGGTTTTTCTTTATAAAAAGATAGGACCTGCTATTATTTGAAAATCGCGAGTATAGCTCAGGTGGTAGAGCAGGCGTCTTATACACGCCCGGTCCTTGGTTCGAATCCAAGTACTCGCACAAATTTTGCAAAACAAAACCACACCCGAAGGTGTGGCGTACAAACCGAATTATTAATGGCAACAGGCGATCACGCCAAGTGCTCCAAGTAGGAGAGCGGCTATTACGAGCCGCTCGAGATCGGGTGGTGGAACCCTCAATCGCATTTTTCGAAGTGCCAGCATGTTAGCCTCCTGTTCTGACATACATGCTCGCATAACTGATTTGTTCGGTCAATAAAATGTGTCGTGTCGTTTTTTTCCAAAGAAAAACCCACCTTTTTAGGGGCGGGTTCGGGGTGGAATCACGAACTGTTTCAGGGATTTGGTCCGCCGGTGTGCTTGGTCTTCTCGTCCTGGTACTCTTGCATCTTCGACTCGTAGTCGGGATGGTTGAATCCGTAGAACGTGATCTTCAAAGCCGCCTGCTCGAGTTTGATCGTCTGAAGATCGAAGATGTACATGTCGAATGATGTCGACTGCAGTGCGAGCTTGTCTTGCTTGTTCGAAACGACCCTGTATATGCCGTCGTTGAGCTGGTGATGTACTGAGGGCTTGGTGACCTCGATCACCAACAACTCATCGGCAACCGGAAACTCCGGGCCCGTGATCGAGTCGACCTGGACTCGATCGTTGGATTTGTTGGCGTATTGCGGGATTATCACTAAGGCAATGATGCCGAGGATCACGACCACGATCACGAGTTCGATGAGCGAGAACGCGAAACGAGTGCGATTCTGAAACATGTCTTCCTCCTGTGAAAGTGCTGATGAATGTGACGAAATGTCACAAAACCTTCTGAAAAAACGATAGCATTTTAATTTAAAATGTCAAGTTACTCAAAATGAATTTCTTTTCCTGATTTTTCTGAAAGTTCTTTAAGAATCGGATGTTTATCAAGGGTTGGGTTAAGAGCCAAAAGATCATGCGCTTCACGCCGTGCTGCTTCAACCATTTTAATATTTTTAATTCCTTCCATTGCCAAGTCTGAGATGCCCCATTGCTTGCGGCCATAGAGTTCACCAGCGCCACGTTGGGCAAGATCAAATTCTGCGAGTTCAAAACCGTTTTGTGCAGAGACAAGGGCATTGAGTCGATCAATTGTTTTTCCAGATTTGTGATCAGCGAACACATAACAGTACGCTTGATGAGAACTTCGTAGTACACGGCCACGAAGTTGATGAAGCTGTGAAAGGCCGAACCGTTCACCACCTTCGATTACGATTACAGTTGCATTCGGTACGTTCACACCGACTTCAACAACAGATGTAGCAACAAGAATGTCGATTTTCTTTGCTTTGAAATCGAGCATGACCTTCTCTTTTGCATCGGTACTCATTTTGCTATGCAGAATTCCAATCGTGTATTGAGGAAAAACTTTTTTCTTGAGTCGCTTGGCTTCTTCGGTAACCGACTTAAGATTCAGTGCTTGTTCTTTATCCGGGTCTGGCTCATTAATTCGTGGACAAATAATGTACGCTTGTCGGCCAGTTTTGAGTTCAAAGCGAATTTTCTCATAGACTTTTTCTCGGCCGTCTGGCAAGACAATTTCTGTGATCACCGGTTTTCGTCCAGCGGGCATTTCATCAAGCAAGGTTAAATCCAAGTCGCCGTAAATAGTGAGAGCAAGTGTGCGGGGAATCGGTGTTGCGGTCATTGAGAGTAAATGCGGAGCAAAATCTTCTTTCTTTCGAAGTTTTTGTCGCTGAGCTGTGCCAAAACGATGCTGCTCATCAATAATGATGTACGCAAGATTTTTAAACTTCACTGTTTTCTGAATCAATGCATGAGTTCCCACAAGAATTGGAATTTCGCCATTCTCAACCCATTTCAAAAGTTGTGATCGGGAAATATCAGTTGCTTGTGTCGGATTTATTTTTGAAGGAAATTTTTTACATCCCGAACCGGTTATCAATCCAATATTGATATTCATATATGCAAAGAACTGGATAAAAGACTCGAAGTGCTGAGTCGCAAGAATTTCTGTTGGCGCCATGTATGCAGTTTGGAGTCGACCAAATTTTTGATCGGGTGGTGGAGTGGTTGTTATTGCATACACAGTTGCCGCAGCAACAGCGGTCTTACCAGAACCGACATCTCCTTCGAGAAGTCGTGACATGGCATGGCCACTTCGCATGTCCGTTAGCACATCGGTAATTGCGTGTCGCTGAGCGTTCGTTGGGGCAAAGGGGAAGCGCTTCACGAAATCTTCAATTTCATCTGGAGATTTGGTGATACGAAAGGCTTTTCTTTTTTCATACTCAAGGCGTTGTTTTTGCTTGTGAAGTTGAATGATAAATATTTCTTCGAAGGCAAAGCGCTTACGAGCAGAGATGCTGTCTGCTTCATTTTGTGGAGCATGAATCCAGACAAG
>CAYVZB010000003.1:59966-75407 GCA_964456405.1 uncultured Candidatus Saccharibacteria bacterium
GTTCCTTCGCCCATAGGAATTTTCTTTACCCAGGCTTTGCGAGTTTTGAGATTGTGAATGCGTCCGTAGATAGTGACGGTTTCGCCGTCTTGAATATCAGAGATTTTCTTTACAGTTGTTTCGGTGTCGTAGCGAGTCGGGAAGTGGTAAAGGAGGTCATATATCGTATCTAGCCCAAGTTTCTTGAGTGCACGAACTTGAGTAGGGGCAAGTCGGAAATGTTTTACAATCGGGTCGGATAGAGTCATGCGGTTTGCTGTCCCACTTCACCCACTTCGCTCCTCCGGAGCTTTGCGGGTTTCGCGGGACGAGATTACTCGGAAGTGTATCATGTGTAATCTGTGATGTGTCATACCGTCCAAATACATATACAATGCGTATATGAAAGTGTCTTTCAAAACATGTATGAATAAAATTCTTATAAATCTTGCGCTTGCCGCGGTTTTACTTGCACCGGTTTCTACCTTTGCGGCAACGTTTCAGGTTTCTGGCTGGATTCCGTATTGGGAAGTGAAGGCGGGAACACGTGACGCAATCAAGCATCTCGACGTATTAACTGAAATTAATCCATTCGCTTTTGTTGTGAAATCAAATGGTCAAATCGATGACATGGCCAAACTTCGCAAAAGTGATTGGACTCGTCTTTTTAAGAAAGCTCGCGCAGAAGATATAAAAATTATCCCGACCGTAATGACAAGTGATACCAATGGTATACACGAGATTCTAAGTAATCCGGATACACGCAAAGATCATATTGAAGCGATTGTAAAAATGGTTCAACGAGGAAAGTACGATGGTGTCGACATTGATTACGAAGGTAAGAAAAGTCAAACCCGAGACTATTATTCCGCATTCCTCAAAGAGCTTAAGGCAGAGCTTGGTGACAAGATTCTTTCTTGTACGATCGAAGCACGAACTCCGCCAACCTCTTTGTATCGAGTTGTTCCGTCATCAATTGATTATGTAAATGACTATGCGGTGATCGGACAATATTGTGACCAGGTAAAAATCATGACCTATGACCAACAGCGAGCCGATCTCAAACTCAATGATGCAAAGAAAGGTTTTCCGTACGCACCGGTTGCTGACGTTGATTGGGTGCGAAAAGTTGTTGCGCTCACCGTTCAATCAATTCCAAAAGAAAAAATTCACTTAGGCATTCCAACCTACGGTCGTATTTGGGAAATCGGCGTGGAACCACAACAGTTTAAAACATACAGTCAGATCAAGGCGACAAATCACATTCCAGCCACAGAACTCGCAGATGATCTTGGTATTACACCAATACGAAACTTGGCGGGTGAGTTGAGTTACACATATATTCCAGAAACAACAACAGATCCGATTTCGTCCGTCATTCGTGCAACAGCTAGTGCGGTTCCGGGTAGTGCGGGGAATGGAAGTGTGACAGCTCTTGCTGCTCTGGCATTTTCTAATTCATCAAAGCTTCCTGCGCGATTTAATATCGTCTGGTGGAGCGATGCTGAAGCAGTTCGACAGAAAGTCGCACTCGCAAAAGAATTCGGTCTCGGTGGTGTTGCGCTCTTTAAGATTGATGGAGACGAAGATCAAGCACTCTGGGATCACCTCGACTAACTAAAACACCTTATATTTCTCAGAGAGTTTGCCGATGACCGGTAATTCTTTTTGTTTGCCGTAAAGCACGTTACTCATGCCCACACACCAGATTCCTACCAGAGCGACGTTGAGCACAAGAGAAAGAATATAGAGACCAATCTCTCCAACAATATAAACAAATAATGAGGCGATAAAAATTCCGAAACTCTGACGGATGTGGAACCAAACAAATTCGTTTTGCTTTGGAATAAAAGGCATGGCAATTGGAAAAAAGATATACGAAACAATTGCCCAAAGTTTATTTTTTGTTGAACTTGTTTTTGGAGTGGTGTGAGGGGCCACAAGGAGACGTTGGGGAGAGATTGGCCAATGGAATTGAGGACGGTGCGGTGTGCTCATGCCGGTAGTGTAGCAGAACTAAAAAATTAGAAAAACCCCTGAGAATGTGGTATGTTTTGCCAATTGGAGACGTGGCTGAGCGGCCGAAAGCGCCTCACTGCTAACGAGGTAGGGTTTAAAAGCCCTCATGGGTTCGAATCCCATCGTCTCCGCCTTCGCTCGCTGGAGCGAGCTACGGCGGACAAGGTCCGCAAGTAGATCGCAAAAGAGAGATGCGCTTCGCCGAAGTCACTTTAGTGACGGAGGCGAGCTTGTGACTACATATGAGATCACAAATTTCAACAAAAAAACTGAAAGGTTCCACCGTGTACCTCCTTGGTTTGTTTGAGGACATAAATAACTTTCTTTTTTCTTCAGTACGTGATTATTTGGCAAGTCAGAATTACGGATGTAATCCCATAGTTTTATATGAGGATAAAACGTTCGGTAGTTACTCGTACCTAGAGGAGGTTGAAAGAATAAACTCTCTTTTAAAAAAATATAAACCAGATCTTGTCATTGGACATAGTCTGGGAGCGTATACAAGCTTGCAAACGGAATTTTCGGGACCATATATTTTAATTGAGCCTTCTGTATCAATTAAGGACATTTTTTTAACAAATATTAAACAAAAGAAAGACGCTGAGATTTTTTATGAGGATTATGAGAGAAAGATAAAACTTTCTCGAGAATTTTGCGAATCTATTTTGAATGTTTTTTCTATTAGTGAAGTCCTGAATCGAAAATTAGAGTATCAGATCGATATTATTGGAGCAGGAAAGGGTGGGTATAAGATTGCGGAACCGTATAAATCTTTTTTGAGGTACGGTGATTATCGGTTTATTCCTGATGCAGATCACAATTTTTCTAATGAAAAGTATCATCAGGAAATCTTTTCACTCATAAAAAAACGACTCGGATCAAAATCCGGGTCGTTTTGAGTTTGGGGTGGGGTAGATTAAGATGTTGGCAAGATGGGCGACCTTCGTCCTGCAAGTAAGATAGAGCGATGATATCTAAACAAAAAATTTTTGGTCTACTGCTTGTGATCCTATCTTTTTGTGCCCTCATGTTGATCGTCCGTTTGTTCTCAGAGAAAACCACCGTCCCCGCAACTTCTTCCCATAATCAAACGAAACAACCTCAGACTCCAGTACCTGAGATCGTTAAACAACTCTATACTGCAGAAATTCCACGAGAACTCGATCCAAAAAATGAAAAAGTTTCTTTGAAAGATGGAAAAATTGAAATCCGTGGTCCGGAGATACTAGCAGATGGTACTCAGAGTGATGAGTACACCGATGTCTTTTATTGGGGTGCATATCTGATCAGTAAACCGAATGCATATGTGATTGCTGATGCAAATAATGATGGTTCCGACGACATCGCTACTGTGATCGGTACAACAGGCGGAGGAAGCGGATTCTTTTACTACCTTGCCTTGTTTTTATCTGAAAATGGCCAGTTAAAACTTAAAACTTCTCAATACCTTGGCGACCGGATAAAAATAAACACGATTGGTTACAAAGACGGGATTTTTTCTGCTGATGTGATTACTCAGGGTCCGAATGAAGGATATTGTTGCGGAACTCTGCAGAAAGTTTTTAAGTATAAATATCTTAATGGTGTGTTCACGGATGTTGCTTCCTAATTGCAGAAAATGAAACCATTACCCTCCTGCCCCTGGCCCGGCTCCGACGAAAAGATGATTCACTATCACGACACCGAATGGGGTGTGCCGGTTTTTGATGATAGAAAACTTTTTGAATTTTTGGTTTTGGAAAGTGCCCAGGCTGGACTCTCGTGGCGAACCATTTTGCATAAGCGGGAAGGGTACAAAAGAAACTTTGCGAACTTTGATCCGAAAAAAGTTGCGAAGTTTGGTAAAAGAGAAATTGCGAAAGCTCTGAAAGACCCAGGAATCATTCGTAATAGATTAAAAATCGAAGCAACAATTACAAACGCACAGAAATTTCTCGAGACCCAGAAAGAATTTGGAAGCTTTTCAAACTATATGTGGAATTTTGTCGGGGGAAAGGTAATTGATGGAAAAAGAAAAAGTCATGGTGATATTCCTGCAATCACAAAAGAAGCTGAAGTATTTTCAAAGGATTTAAAGAAACGAGGATTTAAGTTTCTCGGTCCGACTGTTGTGTATGCTCATATGCAAGCAGTTGGAATGGTGAATGATCATGTCAGAACCTGCTTTAGATACAAAGAATTAAGGGGCTAGACGTAATATCGTGTGTGCTACTATTTTTACATGAACAAGCTTAAGCTTTTTGTATCAGTGCTGTTTGTCTTGGCGGTATTTTCATTTCTAACTTCAACAGAAAAAGCCTTTGCAACTGTTGGTGGGCCAACATATATTTCCGGTATAGCTTCTGATACTACAAATAAATTCCTTTACTACACCGTGAACGACAATGGTGGCCGAGGCTGTCCGCCGATAATTCACAAGGTTGATCTCAACACCCTTCAGGATGCACCGGTAAAATCTTGCGACGATTTTGAAAAAGAATTTCCATATACCGAAGCTGGTTTGCAGGCCTACAATCAATTTATTTCAGGTGTGTACCAAAATCTTTCGTATCTCGGAAGTGTCAGTTTGGAGAAAAATAACATCACAGTCGATGTAAAATTTATTTCTGAAGAAGTTCAGTATGAAGGGGATTACGATTACCTTGGGTGGACTAATTTTCGAGCACGGATTAGTCAGGATGGTGTGGAGTTGGGAAGTATAGACTTTCGGGGTTGTGCAGAAGAGCAACCACACATCTTTGAGGGATACATGATTCCGAATTCAGATAAAATGGCCTTTTTGATTTCCAACAAAGGTGATTGCTTTGAGGGTGGGTATGTAAAAGAAATCCTGCATGTAATCGGGGGTGTGAAATATTACGATACGAATGTTATAAGAAGTTTCAAAACTGCATCTGCGACTGAGCCGAATGTGGGGAATGTGGTTGTGAGTGTGCCTTTGGAGGGGGGCGGGTACTCTGGTCTGAGTCTAAAAGAAGATGAATTTGTTGTGCTTCGTTATGGTTTAGCCGCATTCTTTTCCTTGCTTACCTTAGTTGCGCTTGCTGGTGTGACGTTCCTGATCATTCGTCTCTGGAAGGTTTACTTCAAGAAAAATCTGCTCCCCCAAACAGAGACTCCGCAGAACATTCGAATTGCCAGAATCCTAATGATTGTAGGGGGGTTGTTTGTTATCTCGCCATATATTCATAGACCAGTTTACATTATTTCAAGTAACATTCTCGAGTGGTTTATTTACGCGCTTGAAAAAAGACTGTACAGCACCCCACTCAGTTATTTTGATTCATTTGAGCCAATTCTAACGGTGATAACAGAATCAATGCGTGCTCCGCTTATTATTTTTCAGTTTCTTATATATGCATTCATTTATGTCTTTATGCCGTTAGGAGGAATTTGTTTTGTGGTTGGTCTTATCTTGTATATCGTTAGTAAAATTTTGCACAAAAAACATCCTTAAAAATTTTAGGTAAGGGCTGAGTAGGGGCGGTGTTATAATAAATTTATGAATACAATCACGTCACATCTTTTAGCAAATGCGTATGGAGTTGTGTCTCCGCTCTACAACACCGCAGCAGCGGTGTGTAGTGTAAATGGAAAGACCGTCGAGTGCCCAGAATTTTTGGGAGCTTTTGTATCGTTATTCTTTTTTGGTTTCGTATTGATTATGTTGGCTGTGGCAGTATTGATGGTTGCTAGCGTTTGGAAAATACACCTCAAGGCAAACCAACCTGGTTGGGCAGCAATCGTGCCGTATTACAACATTGTTGTACTCCTTCACATTGTTAAAAGGCCAGGCTGGTGGGTACTTCCTATTGTTTTTGTTCCTTTTGTAAATATTGTTTTGTACATAATTGTGCTCCGTGAACTTGCCGAAGTTTTTGGAAAAGGTGTTGGCTTTACACTCGGACTGTTATTCCTTCCTTTTATCTTTTATCCAATTCTTGCATTTGGTGGAGCCCAGTATCAGCCCAACAGGTAGAAGAATTTAAATTCTTACCCATGATTAAAAAGATCTTTTTGGTAACCCTCGCACTTGTATTCCTAACTGGTGTGAGTTCGGCAAACGTCCATGCTCAAATTCAGGATGAAGTGTTTGCCGAAGAATCGATTGCTTCTTTCGATGCTCATATTAAGGTCAATACGGATAATTCTGTCGATGTGACAGAAAGCATCGTATACAACACGGGTCCAAACGAACGTCATGGAATATATCGTGACGTGTATCCATATTCTTCTCAAAACAGAAAAATGAGTATAGAGCGTGTGGCTGTGACAGATGAATCAGGAAATTCGTACCCGTTCACGCTCTCCGATTCGGCCACTAATTTTAGAATCAAGATTGGTGATCCTAATACTACATTTGTCGGGCAAAAGACGTATGTCATAAAGTACCATGCAACACGTGCTGTCGCTCAGTTCAGTGACCTCGATGAAATTTATTGGAACGTGACAGGAAACGAGTGGCAAATGCCGATATATCAAGTTCGGACTTCGATTGTATTGCCAGGAACTACCGAATCAATCCAATCTGCTTGCTATTTTGGGCCGAAGGGCAGTACAGACCAATGTGGGTCGGCGCGTGTTTTGGATAATGCATATACATTTGATGTTCCGTTTGCGTTGGATGCCGAAGAGGGTGTTACAGTAGCTGTCGGTTTCCCAAAAAATGTTGTCAGTGCCTATACGACTTCTGATAATGTTAATGACTTTTTTTATGCCTATCGTAGCTGGTTCGTAGCTATCTTGGCACCACTCATTACACTTATACTTTCACTTTTGTATTGGTATCGAAAGGGCAGAGACCCTCGGTCTACCGGTGTCATTGTTCCGCAGTATGATGTTTTGGATAACCTAACCCCGATGGAGGTTGCGGGTATTGTGAATCAAAACGTAAACAGCGATAGCGTCTCTGCAGAAATAATTTATCTTGCAACAAAAGGCTATCTCACCATCCGGCAATTAGAAGATAGTTTTATTGATTTGGTAAAAAGGACTGATTACGAACTCACATTGCATAAAACTGCGGCAGATCTTCCAAATGATTTTGATCAAAAACTTGTCCGAGGACTTTTTCAATTTGCTACACAGCCAAACGGGCAACCTTCAACTTCACCTGACGGTGCTGTCTCTGTTACCGCTCCGTTTAATGCCGTTAAGCTTTCTAGTCTAAAATATGTTTTTCACAAAAACACCGTCAGCGTTATCAAGTCTGCTCTAGATGCTCTTTTAAACAAGGGTTATTACAAAAATCTAGGCAGGATGAAGAGTAGTGGCAGGATAGCCGGCTTCATTTTTGTTGCAATATGGGGATCCGGGTTCTTTGCGGTTATTGCCGGTGGTTTGTTGGGAGTCAGTATTATTTCACTCGTTATGAGTGTTCTCGCTTCAGTTTTTGTGTACGCTGTTGTGTCACATTTTAGTCCAGCAAAAACAGAGAAAGGTGTGGTAGCAAAAGAACACCTTCTTGGTTTGCGGGACTATCTTCAAATCGCAGAAAAAGATCGTCTCAAGTTCCACAATGCGCCCGAGAAAAAACCAGAAGTGTTCGAAAGGCTTTTGCCATACGCTATGGTGTTGGGTGTTGCTGATATTTGGGCCAAAGAGTTTGAAGGTATCTACACTACACCTCCTTCATGGTATTCGGGTCCTTCGGGTACAACGTTTAGCACCGTTGCTTTCAGTCATTCGTTGTCGAACTTTAGTACCTACGCCAACAGTACTATGGGTTCTTCAAGTTCGTCTTCGAGTAGTGGTAGCGGCGGCGGTGGATCGTCTGGTGGCGGTGGCGGAGGTGGTGGCGGTGGCGGATGGTAGAATGCATTCATGAAAGGATACATCACAAACATCGAGAAAGACTCGATCGAAAATGAAAATTTTAGAAAAGTTTTATATACAGATCACAACAGTCAGTTGGTTTTGATGTCGCTTTTGCCCGGTGAAGAAATTGGCGAAGAGGTTCATGGTGTCGACCAGTTTCTCCGTGTTGAGCAGGGTACTGGAACCGCGATCCTCGAAGGAAAATCTCACGACATTGCTGATGGTAGCGTTATCGTCGTTCCGGCTGGAACAAAACACAATGTTGTGAATGGAAAAGATGAACCAATGAAACTGTACACGTTGTACATGCCTCCACACCACAAGGACGGTACGATTCACAAAACCAAAGCTGACGCTGAAGCAGACACCAAAGACGAATTCGATGGCAAAACAACCGAGTAGTAATACTTGTAGTACGCTGTGCTCCAAACAGCCGCAATGGGTGGAGTAAATAAAATATTGTTTGAAATATGACAAAGAAAATCACTGTTAACGACAAAATGCAGAAGGGCTATGTATATGAACTGACTGAACCTGAAGGTAAAAATTTTCATAAAGATTTCAAGCCAACCCTTTCGCCAAAACAAATGCTCGAGCTCGGTGTCTTTGGTGGGCGATACATGCGCGATTGTACAGAAGAATTTCCCAAAGATTGGTTTGTAAAAGCAAAATTTCATCCTCAGGGCATACCGGGGCATAGCCCAGAGCTTAATTTTTTTGGTGTTGATGCCAGTCAGTCGCTAAAGGAGTGGAAAAAGAAAGGTTGGATCAACGAAGAGCACGACCCACGTGGTTGGTTTCAGTGGTATTGTCGGTACTACATGGGCCGTCGACTTCCAGAAGAAGATGATCGACAAATAAAAAGATTTCGAGCCATCGTTCGTCATATTGCCCAGCTCGAAAATCATTGCCGACCTGGGGATGTTTTTTGTCGGCCAGTTCAAAGACAGGCAATTCTGCATTGGGCGTATGATAGTCGTATAATGTGATAGTCAATCTTTATTTACATAGATATTAAATGTATGTCTTCAAAAACTTTATTGTTGCTAGCTACCATTGTTGTCATTGCTGTTGGTATTTTTCTTTGGCAAAAGAAATCGACGGTCGAAAATAACACAACTCAAATTCAACAAAGCTCTTCTCAAACTCCACAAGAAGAAACAAAAACTCCAACCCAGTCACCAACTGTCCAAACAAAAGGTTCATACGAGGCATATAGTCCAGAAAAAATCTCAAAGGCCGCACAGGGGAAGGTTGTTTTATTTTTTCATGCTGGCTGGTGTCCAACATGCCGACAGCTCGATGCTGATATCCAAAAAAATGTAAATGAAATTCCAAACGGAGTTACTATTCTTAAAACTGACTACGATTCTGAACTAGCCCTGAGACAAAAATACGGTGTAACGTACCAGCACACTCTGGTACAAGTCGATGCAAACGGAAATTTGATTTCAAAATGGTCTGGTTCACCAACATTGTCTGAGTTTTTGGAAAAAGTTATATAAATCATGTTTTCTTGACAGTGAGACAAAAATACTAAACAATACTGCCAGAATTACACCACTTAACAAAGGAGTACTGAATGGATCTTGCCGAACAAATCCAGCGTTTGGTCGAGAGGGGTACTGTGTTTGATGTTCATGTATTAGCCAGCCGTTTTTTCTTCTGGCAAAAACAGGTTGTGCTGGGATGTCTCCGGTTTGAAGACTGTGGAAACTACTGGACAGTTAACTGGACTAAGAGTGGGTCACTGTGGAACGGCATGAACTTCCGTTTGCTTTATGCTGATTTCAACAAGGAGACTGGCCACACTCTGTTGTACTCTCCAGTGCAGGACGGATATGCGGTCAGGAGATTTGTTCGGGGTGTGGAAAGGCCGATCCGTAACATTGAAGACGCAAAGAAGGTGGCCGAAGAGGTCAAGTTCATAATCAGACTTGCTTACGATGAACACTGTTGCGGTTTTGTGTGGGATCCATAACTTTCAGCCTGATTTTTTCCGGCCCGTACTACAGAGTACGGGCCTTTACATATCCACCTTTTGCAAGTGACCTTAAAAAATAAGTGGTAGAATACTGGATGTGCAGGTGTGCAAGATTTTATAATTTTGTATAAAAAAAATGAACAAGCTAACTGTTATTGATTGGGTAGCGTTTGTGCTTCTTGTTGTTGGAGGTTTGAATTGGGGCCTCACCGCTCTTGGTTCAAACATTGTTGAGCCATTGGGCGCATCAATCGCACAGATCGTGTACCTTCTCGTTGGTGTTGCGGCTATCTATGTGGCTGTTATGATGACAAAGTACAGCCGACGATAAAAATCTTTGTTTCGAGAAAGAAAAACAGCTCAGTGAGCTGTTTTTCTTTTGCTTAGTGCGCCAGCGCAAAACTTAAAATCTGATGTGGTTGGGATTGGGTAAGAACTCTGTGCGCCTCGCCGATGGTAGCACCCGTTGTGACTACATCATCAATGATAATAATGTTTTTGTTTGTGAACGGGTGTGGATCGATAACTGAAAACGCCCCTTCAATATTTTTAAACCGATCCGCCCGATTTTCAATAGAATTTTGTTTTGGTGTATTACGAATTTTTCTCAATATTGAATCTGAACAGGAAAAATGCGAGGGTAGATATTTTAGTACAGCATCAGCGATCAGTTTGGTGTGATTAAAGCCTCGTTCATTGAGCCGTTTTGGGGTTTGGGGAATTGGTACGAGTATGTATGATTCATTCGCGTTAGTTTTTTCCAAAATCTTCTGCGCCAAAAGTTTTCCAACACTATCTGCGACTTTTAGGTTTTTGTAATACTTTATTTCCCAGATGAGTTGTTTGACCGCATCGTCTTGGTAGGCAAATAAGCAAGTACAGTTTTCGCAAGGCTTTGCTAATGGTAACGTTCTTAGGAAATGTTCGGGATCAGACTCAAAAGAATTCACTATATCTGGTACAGGAAAAAGAAAATTCAATAGTGGTCTAACAATGGTTTTGAACATGTGATTTTATGAATTACTATCGTGACCGTATGGTATAATTCAAAAATCGTAGTCTATCTATGGCTAATTTTCTTTTAAGTTTGTTTAAAAAAAACAATACAAGCGTTATCGGTATTGATATTGGCGCATCGGCTATAAAAATTGTTCAGATCAGAAAGCGGGGAGCGCGTGCTGTTTTGGAAACGTATGGGACGTTGTCGCTTGGTCCGTATGCTGGCGTAGAAATCGGCCGGGCCACAATATTGCAACCCGAAAAGGTGGTTGCCGCACTCACCGATATCCTGCGAGAGGCAAAAACGACCACCAAAAAGGGCGGTATCACCATTCCTTTTGGTTCGACATTGATGTCTGTTATCGAAATGCCTGTCGTTGATCCTCGACAGTTGGCATCGATGGTGCCCATCGAAGCCAGAAAATATATTCCAGTGCCAATTGCCGAAGTTAGTCTGGATTGGTCCGTTGTTCCTCGTGAAGAAGTTAAACCAGCGCCAGAGGATCCGAGCGACAAAAATCTGCCTCGGAAATTGCCAATGCAAGATATTCTTTTGGTGGCGATTCACAATGAAACACTGCGAGAATACCAAGACATTGTCGGTAAGGTTGGACTTGAAGCAAATTTTTTTGAAATCGAAATTTTTAGCACAATCCGTGCCGTGCTCGATAAAAATGTTAATCCCGTTCTCATTATGGATGTGGGTGCGGCTTCAACAAAGCTCTACATAGTCGATCGGGGAATTGTCCGGGCATCTCATACGATTAGTCGTGGTTCTCAAGATATTACAATGACACTTGCTACTGGTTTGAATATTCCACCAGACAAGGCAGAAATAATGAAACGAACCGTTGGTTGGACCAAAGACGGGGCTCGTAAAGACGTTTCAGACACGATTTCGCTTGTTGTTGACCATATTTTTTCCGAAGCAAAACATGTCATTTCCAATTACCAAACAAAGCATTTCAAAAACATCGAGAAGGCTATAATGGTTGGTGGTGGTTCGAATATGAAAGGCTTCATTGAACTTGCGCAGGCTGGACTCCAAATGCCTGTCGAGCTTGGCGATCCGTTTAGTAAGGTTGAGGCTCCGGCGTTTCTGACTGAGGTCTTAAAGAAAAACGGACCAGAGTTTACTGCCGCCCTCGGTATTGCACTCAGAAGAATAGAAGAATAGATTTTTGGTTCCAAACATCTCTCCCCATCTGTTCATTTGTTTTTATTGAATGCACCCATATAATTAGTGGAGTAATGGACAATCGTCTTCAAGCAACTTTCATGCCTCGTCAGGCGCCTGGCGCAAATGACGCATATGTGCGGCCCAAAGGCCCGCTTAACTTTCTCATGGCAATAGCCCTTGTTCTTATCCTGATTGTTGGTGCTGCGTGGGGCGGACTTTATTTCTATAAGGGCTATATTGTTAGCAGTAACGAAACAAAAAAAGCAAAAATCCAAGAAGAAATCAGTAGTTTTGACCCAGAACTTACAAAACAACTGACTGTGCTTCGAGCTCGGCTAGAGGCGGGAAAGCTTCTTATCACCAACCACGTTGCTTTTTCAGAAATTCTCGATCTTCTTGCGGCCAACACCGTGCAAACCGTGCAGTTCAATAGTCTTTCGTATTCTTCGACCGACGATGGGAAAATTTCCCTTAATCTAAAAGGGCAGTCGTATTCATATAACGCAATTGCATTCCAGTCAGATGTATTTTCAAAAGTTCCAGAGATTCAGGCACCAGTTTTTTCAGGTTTAGTCCTTGATGATGAGGGGGCAATTAATTTTAATGTTGAAGCGGGCCTTGATCCGACTGCGTTAAGATATTCAAATCAGTTTAAGGATGAAATAGTGGTTCCACTAACCACAACCCAGACGGGTACTACGTCTACCTCAACATCAGTACGTACTGGTAGTACTGCAAGCACAACACCTGTATCGACCTCGACCCCAGTGCATACCGGTACAGCAAGTACCACAAGTGTGAGGACGGGTTCTTAATATATTTTATGAAAAGTCTTGTACCAATTATTTTAATAATAGCGACTGTCGGACTCTTCTTTTTTGAAGTGAAGCCTTTTTACTCTGAAGTGCAAATGTTGCGGACAGAAGGTATGGAATATGACCATGCTCTCGAAATGGCGGCAGAGCTTGGTGCACTTCGTGGTAAGCTCGAAACTAAACTAGAAAGTTTTTCTCAGGCCGATCTTAATCGTCTCAATCACTTTTTGCCACAGCAACTTGATACTGTGCGAATCATTTTCGATATTGACGGAATTGGTGTGCGAAATGGACTCAAGGTAAGCAATATTAAAGCCAGTGCAGAAGCAGCATCTCCAAAGATTGATCCAGAAAAAATCCAAGGTCGGACAGCAACGGCAGCTGGGCCAACATACCAGACTGTAAATGTTTCATTTGATTTCAAGGCGCCGTATTCTCAGGGTGTATCTTTTATCAGAGATCTTGAAAAAAGTCTGCGTCTTATTGATAGCGTGAAGGTAGACATTACTCCTCCTGAACCACAATCGAGTTTGTATACTTTCAAAATGGAGGTGAGAACCTATTGGATAAATCGATAGTTATGACAATGCCAAAAATTAACAAAAACATACTTCTGGTTGGGGCACTCATTGTGGTGGGTATTGCCGGCTATTTTATTTTTGCTGGTGGTAGCGCAGAGCCCGCGCCCCTTACAGAAATCCAAAGCGGTTCTTCTAGTCAGATTGGCCAAGAGATCGTAATCGAGTTGAATCGTTTGAAGTCATTACAAAACATTAACGGTGATTTGTTCAAGAATTCTGCATTTGTTTCGCTCAAAGATTTTACACAGATTGTGGTTCCGCAGCCTGTCGGCCGGTCTAATCCGTTTGCACCTATCGGTAATTAATATTGACCCGCGTGTGCGGGCTAAAGCTTATGGATCTTCTTGAAATCCTTGCTGATAAAAAAATCATAAAAAAGACAGACGTTCCTGTAATTCGAAAAGAAGTTGGAGCGGGAAATCAGTCAGTTGCTCAGGCATTAGCCAAGAGGGGAATTTTGCCAACCGAGGTAACTCGAGCTATTGGTGAATATTACGAAATTCCAGTTAAAGAAATTGGTGAAGTCTCGATTCCGAGCGAAACGCTCTCGTATATTCCAGAAGAATCAGCATTGCATTACCGGTTTGTTCCGATCGAGGTAAACGACGGCGTGTTGTCTGTTGGAATTGTTGATCCGGACATGATCGAAGCAAAGGCGGCGTTAAACTTCATTTCTTCGAGGATTAACATGCCGTTCAAGCTCTTTGTAATTTCTGAAGAAGATTTTGACAAGGTGATCGGTATGTACCGAGGCTTGTCGGAAGAAGTTGGAAAGGCGCTTTCTCAGCTCGAACCCGCGGCATCTGAAGGTGTGACCTTTGATCTTGATTCTGCCGAACGTGTTGAAAAACAGGGGACTGATAAAAAAACACAACAGAAAATTATCGAAGAAGCACCGATTACCAAAATCGTGGCAACAATTTTACGATATGCAACAGAAGGCAATGCTTCCGACGTTCATATTGAACACATGCGCGAAACCATTCGAGTTCGTTTTCGTGTTGACGGTGTGTTGAACACAAGTCTCGTCTTACCAGCAAAGGTTCATTCACCGGTTATTTCCCGTATCAAAATTCTTTGTAATATGAAACTTGATGAGAAACGAAAACCGCAAGACGGACGTTTCTCTGCTCAAATTGAAGGTCGAAAAATCGACTTCCGTGTATCAACCTTTCCAACCTATTATGGCGAAAAGCTTGTAATGCGTATTCTTGATCATGATAAGGGCGTAAAGAAGCTGACTGATCTTGGTTTGAGCCAAAAAAATCTTGAATCTATCAAACGAGCAATTGACCGACCGTTCGGCCTGATCCTGATTTCTGGTCCAACCGGTTCCGGAAAAACCACAACACTGTATTCAATGCTTAACGAGTTCGATAGGGAAAAGTACAACGTCCTTTCTCTCGAAGACCCGATTGAATATTCGATCGAAGGTGTAAATCAGTCCCAGGTCCGTGCTGATATTGGTTATACATTTGCAAACGGTCTTCGAACCACGTTGCGTCAGGATCCAGACATCATCATGGTCGGTGAGATCCGAGACGAAGAAACAGCCGGCTTGGCCATCCAAGCTGCGCTTACGGGTCATTTGGTGTTGGCTACTATTCACACCAATTCAGCTATCGGTGTTATCCCACGTCTTATCGATATGAAAGTTGATCCATACTTGATTGGTCCAACTTTGATTTTGGCGTTGGCACAACGTCTTGTGACAACATTGTGTCCTGGTTCAGGTGAGGCAGTATCAGTAAAAGACAGCACCAAGGCACTCATCGAAAAGCAGTTTGCAGACTTGCCTGAAAAATTTAAAAAAGATATTCCATTTTCTGACACCGTGTATCGGGCCAAGGCTACACCAGAATGTCCTACGGGCACTCGAGGTCGTATGGCGGTAATGGAAGCTCTTGAAGTTGATAAAGACATCGAACAACTAATTTTGAAAACACCCAATGAGCCTGATATTTATAAAATGGCTCGACAAAAAGGCATGATTACTATGAAAGAGGATGGCATGATCAAGGCCTTCGAGAAAAAAGTGCCGTTGGAAGAGGTGTTTAATTTGTGATT
>CAYVZB010000004.1:0-62699 GCA_964456405.1 uncultured Candidatus Saccharibacteria bacterium
ATTTTTTCGCAAGCATTTTTTGGACTGCTTCAAACAGTGTCGGAGAAATAATTGGTTCAAAGCTTCCGTCGTACCATTCGCCTTTGTGGTGCGTAAAACCGAGATATACACGGCTCGTGAGCATTTTAGCGACGGAAGCTTTGGCAGGTGGCGTTCCTTTCGTGGTTACGCCGTGTTCCACCAAAAATTCAGCGAGGGTTCCGAGGGTATGCGTCCCTTTGGCGTACTCTTCAAACGCTTTTACCACGATGCGTGATTTAGTTGGGTGCGGTTCAATATTCCTCGTTTTCGGATTATTCACATAGCCAAAGGGAGCGCGCACCAACCACTCGCCTCGGCGGACTTTTTGGCGGATACCGCGATTGATATTTTCAACGAGATTATCGCTGTAATACTTGGATTGTCCGAACGCCACCTGCAACATGAATTTCCCTTGCGGAGTTGGCTCAAACCAAAATGTCGGAAAACGCAAAGAAACTATTTTGGTCGTGTCTACTGCGTAAATGATGCGCCCGCCGTCAACACTATTGCGAGCAAGACGGTCAGGGTGCCACGCGAGGATGCCTACGCCGTCCATATTTTCAATGCGGGCCATCATTTCATTAAAAAGTTCACGACCAGGTTTCTTTGCACTTTTCGACTCCTGAAATTCCTCAAGAATTTCAAGATTTTCTCTACGCGCATATTCGTGTAATTCAAAAAGCTGTGCCTCAATGGACATTATTTGGTGGTCATCATCCTCAGTGCTTTTTCTAGCGTAGATAAAATATTTTGGTTTGATTTCTTTCATGTCATTGGGGAGAACTTTTTGAATTCACAGCTTCCGCCGTAGGCGGAAAGGGTTTTGAAAAATTTGACAGCGCGATTTTGGCTTCTGCAAAATCGCTCCGACTTTCTGATTCCGACAACTTCTCTTTGGGTGGTGTTATTATAGCATTTGCTCGAACTTATTTCCAAAAGAAAATGAAGGACTAAACGCCCCGCCACCCGCCTCGCGGACTCGGCGGACACCAGAAACAAACTTTTCTTTACATTTTCCGATTTGGCGCGCGGAAAAAGAATCTCTTAAATGGAAAAGAAAATTTTGTTTCTGGTGTTCTGCCCTCAAGGATTCGGGCTGGTGGCGGGGCTTCAGAAATTCGGACAGAAAATAAAAAAGTGGCTGGGGGTTGGGGGGAATGACACTTTTTATTTTCTGACTAAAATTTTAACGGACTGGCGGAAGTACAAAAAATTTGATATATTATAAAAGTCTAAAATGACAATGATTTAAAAAAATCTGCCTAAACTTTGCAAATGCGAAGCATGGCACAATAAGAAATTCCCGACCAAGATAGCAACCTCCTCATCAGGAGACGCTCTTGGTCGGGTCGTAGTCGTCGAAAGACGCTATGGGCAGTTCGAAAGAGCTGTCGTTCTCTCTGGTGGGGAGATTTTTGTTACAAAAATTTTCTCGCTAGAAACTAAACCCGACCAAGACAATGAATAATTTTAAAATCCGAGAAATCGGAAATGGTGAAAATTTTGATCCTAGTATTTTTTGCGAAAATGTCCCGTTTACACAAGCAAGTTTTTATGGAGATTGGCAAAAAAATTTAGGCAGAACAGTAAAAAGATTCTTAATATCTAGCGATAAAGAAATTGTCGCTTATTTTCAAATAATTAAATATCCTCTTTTGCTAGGCAAAAGTTATTTCTATATACCTTATGGACCGGTTACAAAAGATTCTTCTGATGATTTTTTTTCCTACCTTAAACAAGAACTAAAAAGAATTTCTAAAATCGAAAATATTGTCTTTGTTCGTCTTGATTTCACACCAAAAATTTCAAATGATACTTTATTAAAATTTTTTACTAAAGCACCATTTTATACCTATCATTCGGCATATTTTCAACCTCGGGCTGAGTGGTTTCTTGGTTTGAAAAAAACAGAAAACGAAATACTCATGGAAATGCACGAAAAAACTCGTTACTCAATAAGATTAGCCGATAAAAAAGAAATAGTTGCAGAAATTATTACCGACGATTTTGAAAAATATTTTGAGGTTTTTTATGAACTGATGACTGGAACAGCTGAACGAAATGGATTTAAACTCCACAAAAAGGATTATTACAAAAATATATTTCAAAATCTTTCTAGAACAAACTCTTATTTATCAATAGCAAAGTATGGTGAAAAGATTTTAGCAATTGATATGATTATCGTTTTTGGAAAAATTGCAAACTATGTTTTTGGTGGTTCAAGTAATGAAGAAAGAAATCGTATGCCAACTTATTCGGCTCAGTGGAAAGCAATTTGTTATGCTAAACAACTTAACTGTGATTATTATAATTTTGGTGGTATAGCCACAGGAAATAAGATATATAAAGGTTGGGATGGTCTAACAATTTTTAAAAAGAAATTTGGTGGTGAAGAAATAACACATTCTGATTTTTTTGATTTAGTAACAAATCGAATCATATATTATATTTATAATTTTAGAAAATATCTAAAAAAAATTATTCCATAAAAATGATCAAAATTGGATACACAATAATTATTTTTCTTTTAATTTCTTTAATTGTGGAAATCTTTTTCCTATCTGAAAATAAGCGAGAAAATATATCTGACAAGCCAGCAATTAAGAAAGATATAGATTTTATAGCCCCAATAGATAATCCTCTAGTTAGAATTACAAAAAAATCTTTTGGTATTTTTGTGTCACCCCAAAATTCACCCATTACGCCAGAAAAATTTACTGGATATCATACGGGGGTTGATTTTGAAACTTTTCCAGAGGAACAAAATATAGATGTCCCAATTGTGGCGGTTTGTACTGGTAAAATTCTAGAAAAAAGACAAGCAAATGGTTATGGTGGAATGGTAGTACAATCATGTTTTTTGGAAAATAATCCAATTACTATTATTTATGGTCATATAAAATTATCAAGTATAAAAATATTACAAGGTGAAATTTTAACATCGGGTAATTTTTTGGGGGTTCTCGGTAATGGTTACAGCACAGAAACTGATGGCGAGAGAAAACACTTGCACCTTGGTATTCATAAAGGCAAAAATATTGATGTTCGTGGTTATGTGCAAATAGAAAATGATTTAAATAATTGGATTAATATATCAACTTATTTAAAATAATTGCTATTATTCCGCCAGTCCGTTAAAATTTTAGTCAGAAAATAAAAAGTGTCATTCCCCCCAACCCCCAGCCACTTTTTTATTTTCTGTCCGAATTTCTGAAGCCCCGCCACCAGCCCGAATCCTTGAGGGCAGAACACCAGAAACAAAATTTTCTTTTCCATTTAAGAGATTCTTTTTCCGCGCGCCAAATCGGAAAATGTAAAGAAAAGTTTGTTTCTGGTGTCCGCCGAGTCCGCGAGGCGGGTGGCGGGGCGTTTAGTCCTTCATTTTCTTTTGGAAATAAGTTCGAGCAAATGCTATAATAACACCACAATGATCCGCGAGAACAGTCGGGGACTGTCACGGATTTCTACGCCCTCAAGTAAAGATAAATATCTTCGAGTGCCTTCACGGCATCACCAGCGGCAATGTTGTTTTGATGGTAGAGACCATCTGTGCAGTCACCAGCAGCCCAGATACCCGGTGTGTTGGTCATTTGTGTTTTTGGGTCAACAATAATTTGTCCGTATTGGTTCCGTTCCACTATATTTTTTGCAAATTCAGTATTGGGAAGTGCGCCAATTTCAACAAAAATACCCTGGACCGGAAGAGTTGTTTCTTCACCAGTTTTTTTGTTTTTAAAGGTATAAGAGGTAACAAATTTTTCGCCATCGATCTTTATGCTTTCAGTGTCTGTAAGTGCCTTCATGTGAGGATGAGCAATTACTTTCTGGACCGTTACTGGATCTGCCTTAAACGTCGAGTCCTTGTGAATGAGTGTTACGCTTTTTGTATACGCAAGGAGTTGTGCTGCTGTTTCAAAACCAGCATTGCCACCACCGACGACGATTACGTCTTTTCCGGCGAAAAGTGGACCATCACAGGAAGCGCAGTATGTTAGTCCTTTGTTTTCGTATTCTGCTGCACCAGGAATTTCGAGCTTTCGGCGAATACTTCCAGTCGCGATGAGGATTGTCTGGGCCTCGTACGTGTTTTTATCGGTCGTAATTACAAAACGTGTATCTTTTTTAGATATTTCCTTTACGTATTCACCAACCTGTAACTTCACAACGTCTCCGGCGTAATGTTCAAGGTGTTTTTTAAGGTTTTCAGCAAGTTCTTGGCCACTTAATGAAACAGTTCCGATCCAGTTTTGAATATCATCAGAAACAGCGCTTTGGCTTTCAAAATTTGTTGTAATAAAAACAGTCGAAAGTTTTTTTCTCGACGCATATACACCAGCGGCGACGCCTGCCGGGCCGCCACCCAAAATTGCTAAATCGTAAATCATTATTCTATTTTAAACTACATATCTCATACCGCAAAACGAAACCTCTCTGGGTATCCTTTGGGGTTTTAAGTATCGCACCTCTGGGTAGGTAGAATCTTTAGTACTGTATTTCTATTCCCCAAGCAACGCTCTGAGGGGACTCCCGGAGGCCGGCGTGCCCTGAAGAGCGTTGCTTAAAACCCGTCCGGAGGACAATCATTCAAAATATCGTGGACCCGCCCTCGCAGGGGCGACGCAGGTCCTACTTTAGTTTCGATCTTCGGAGAAACGCAGGAACTGCAGACCATTCATCGTCATCCATATCATCTGGTTGTGCAGCGATTGGTTTCTTTTCGGTTTGTGAGTCCTCGGTTTTTACTGGAGTAGAAGTAGTGCTTGTGGACGGGATAGTGTTGTAAATTTTACCCTTTTTTTCTGCGTCATCGGCTTTCTGCTCAAGAGATTTGTGAGTTGGTGACTCCTGGAAGATAGATTTTCGAACGGCATTTTCTGGGAAACCGGTCGCAATCACTGTGATGCGAACTTCACCTTTCTTCATGCCATCGTTTCGAATCGTACCGAAGATGATTTTTGCACCAGGATCGACTGATTCAGTGATGATCTTTGCAGCGTCCTGAATTTCAAACATTGTAAGGTCGTCACCACCAGCAATGGAGAACAGAACGCCTTTGGCACCTGCAATAGAAAGCTCAAGAAGAGGGGAATTGATTGCGATTTTTGCTGCTTCTTCCGCGCGCTTTTCGCCAGTAGCACTACCGATACCCATGAGTGCTGGGCCAGCATTTTCCATAATTGCTTTGACGTCTGCGAAGTCGATGTTGATAAGACCCGGAGTTGTAATAAGGTCAGAGATTGCTTCAACGGCTTGTCGCAACACTTCATCACACATTGCAAAGGCGCTTTTTGCAGTAGTTTCTTTGCTAATGATGCTTAAAAGACGGTCGTTAGGAATAACGATCATTGCATCAACAACACTTCGGAGTTCTTCGATTGCTTGTTCAGCAATGCGCATACGCTGTAACCCTTCAAAAAAGAACGGTTTTGTAATAACAGCAACAGTAAGCGCACCGAGCTCTTTTGAGATTTGAGCGATTCGAGGAGCCGCACCTGAACCAGTACCACCGCCTGCACCACAAGCAATGAATACCATATCTGCACCAGTTATAGATTCTCGGACTTCTTCTTGTGCTTCGTCTACAGCACGTCTGCCGAGCTCTGGATTCATACCCGTACCGAGACCGCGAGTCAGATTTTTACCAATGTGAATTTTCTTTTTAGCCAGAGAGTTGTGAAGATCCTGTGCGTCAGTGTTGATCGCAATAAATTCTACACCCCGAACTTTCGAGTTGATCATGTGATTGATCGCATTTCTACCAGAACCTCCAACACCGAGGACTTTGATTCGTGCGAATGTTTCAACTTCAGGCTTAATTTGGGGCATGTTGTGATTATT
This sequence comes from uncultured Candidatus Saccharibacteria bacterium, assembly GCA_964456405.1. GTDB lineage: Bacteria > Patescibacteriota > Minisyncoccia > Phycocordibacterales > DATGWK01 > JAHFLV01. Next base: position 5,860 of record CAYVZB010000004.1, read on the forward strand.
AAATAAAATTAAATTACTTTTTTAGACAAAATAGAAACACAATGCGAGTTCTCTCGCTCTCATGTCCCTAAAATGTCGAATAACGTTGCCTTATGATAGCACAGTGAAAAGTCTCTTGAAAACACTTGACCAGTTCGATCAATCGTTTCAATATCAAGGTCCTGCGAATACAGGTGTTTTTGATATTTAGGGTAAAAATTGCTTAATAAAAGAAATAGTTTTGCCCTTGATTCGTTTTGCCAAGTTTGAAACCTTTAGTGACCCCGTATCGTCGGTTGAAAGGCCCCAGAAACAAAGACCGTATGCAACAGACCATGAGCTATTTTTAAAAGGGCTTTTTGTTGGATCACCAGCATGCAATGCGGCGACTTTTGCTGGTAGTAAAAGGGAGCTTTTGGCATTTTCTTCAATACCACTGATGCCGGCGCCACCACCAGTAATGATGATTCCGGCCGGCAAAAGACCAGCGTGGCCAACTTTCTTTAGATGTGCACCGATCAGATCAAACATGTCTTCAAGTCGGGCATCAATAACATCATCAAGCTTTTTTCTTGGGATTGTAAACGTTGTGATTCCACCCATTTTGAGATGTTCTGCTTCGTCGAGAGCGATTTTGAATCCAAGGGCGAGGTCGTTGGTAATATTGCTTGAACCAACCGGAAACACTGCAACAGATTGTGGTTTGTTTTCATCAAAGACAGCAAGGGTAAGTGTTTCCGCACCGATATTGGCAAGAGCGCATCCGGCGATTTTTTGACTTTTGGAAAGAGTAACCAAGCTTGCTGCCATTGGGGCGGCCATAACATCGACGACTTCTACACCAGCTTCTTCAACAACTTCTATAAGGTTATGTAAATGATGTTCGAGACAAGTAATAAAAAGCATTTTGCATTCGAGCTTGTTGCCACGAAGGCCGATTGGAGTTGGGCCTAGTACTGGTTTGTCGTCGAGTTTGTATTGAAGGGGGATTGGATGAATGATTTTTCGGTTTACGATCATCGAGGAGGGGATTTCTTTTTCGCATGTTTCGTGCAGTTTGTTGAGATCAACGTCGTCGATTTCTGAATCACCACGAGAGATCATGATCGAGGCCGTTGAAATAATGCTTTCAAGACCAATACCACCTACAGATAGGAAGGCGCGTTTGATCTTTATGCCACTGGTTTTTTCCGCCTGTGCAAGAGCTTGGAGCAGGCTTTGGGTTGTGTCTGCAGGAGATGTAATGTAACCATGGCGAAGTCCTTTTGACTCTGCGTAGCCCATACCCAAGACACGAGGAAATTCCTTTCCAGAGTCTGGACTTTCTGCCACAACAACTTTGATCTGGTATGTACCAATATCTATACCGACCGCTATTTTCTTAGCCATTTATTTTAAACACTTTTTAGGATAGAAAGAGCGATTCTAATCTTCGTAACCTTTGATTCCAAAAACATTTCTAATCGCCTTTTCTTCTTTGTCCATTCTACTACCGTGGTCCATTCCTTTCAAATGATGTAAACCGTGGATAAACAAAAAAGCCAGGTGATTTTCAAAAGTATGACCAACCTCAAGAGCTTTTTCTTTTACTTTTTCTAGGCAGATAAAAATTTCTCCAGAAGATTCGGTTAGAGGAAAACTAAGAATGTCTGTAACATAATCTTTCTTTCGATATGTAGTATTGAGTTCAAGCATTTTTGGGGGTTCGACAAAGACCAGACTAAGTTCATAGTCAGGACCAAGAACTTTTTCGGCCATAACAGAAAAAGGCAGATCCGGCTGCCTCTCTGAAGTGCTTTTTATATCAACTGACATTTATCGGAAACTTCGCTCCTGCATTTTACCCATCTTGATGAGTTCTGCTGTTTCTGTTTGTCGGTTCATTCGCTTGAGAGCGTTTTTCTTGGTTACAAAGTGAGAACGATTTCGTTCTGTGAAGCGGTTTTTTCGGACACGCATAAGGACGCCAGAGCCTTGTACTCGACGTGTAAAACGCTTGATGACGCTAATGCTATTTTCGTTATTTCCTCGCTCTACTTCTACGTTTATCATAGGTGGAAAGATAGTAACATATACTATGTTTTCAATCAATAAACTTCAGCTGGGGTTTACGGTATCTAAATAATTGCTCCTCCCGGGAGGTTTCAACCAGCCCTTCAGGGGAAGGTTTCAAGCAATGCGCTTACGGGTACGTAGAATCTTTACTAAGATTCTACTCGGTCCTCGCGCCGTCGCGCTGCGGAGCCCCTACAGCGCATTGCTTGGGGAAAAGAAATGCAATTCAATTCAATACGAATGCATTTGTATTGAATTCCTCTATCCCAACCATTCCCCGTAGGAGTTTCGCGTAAAGGTAGTGAAAATTGAAGAGTCTTTAGAGAGTGAGATGAGCACTGTCTGACGAGCGAAGCGAGGAGTTTGCTCATCTCACCGTAAAGACGACTACAATTTTCCTACCTTGTAGCGGGGCCCACTCCGCAGGGGAATGGTGAAAACCCTCGGAGGGAAAGTTTATAAACGGTGAGGAAACGTTACATACCAAGGATAACCGGGATAACAATCGGTTTTTTGTTGGTTTTCTGGAACAAAAATCGGCTTACGGCATCTGCCACATTTGATTTCACGAACTCGAAGTTAATTGGGTTCATGCCTGTAGTAGAGGTTTCAACGGTTTTTTTGATTATCAGTCGAGCCTGCTGAAGCAGTTCCTGAGATTCACGAAGATATACGAAACCTCGGGAAATAATATCTGGAGATTTGCGGAGTTTGCCAGTTCGAACATTGATTGTGGCAATGATGACGAACATACCGTCCTCGGCGAGCATTTTTCGGTCTCGGATAACAACCTCTTGCATATCACCGATGGTAAAGCCTTCAACCATCATGTCGTCCGACGGTGCTTTTTCCTTCAAGACAGAAATTTTGTCTGCTGTTGGTGGAATTTCAATCACCGAGCCGTTGTCTGGTACAACAATGTTTTCTTTTGGTGTGCCGAGTTGATGCGCAAGCTCAGCGTGCATTTTTACTCTGTAATGTTGGCCGTGAACCGGTATGAAGAATTTGTATGGAATCTGCTTGTGAATCCATTCGAGCTCTCCTCGTTTTCCGTGACCAGAAGCGTGAACGTCTGAGTCAAGGTAGGTAATGATCTTTGGATCGTGTCGGTAGAGATTGTCTTTAAGTTTATCAACGGCTTTTTCGTTTCCGGGAATAACAGAAGAAGAGAAAATAATAGTATCGTTTTTATTGAGCTTCACGTGTTTGTGAGTCTTGTTTGCCATTCTCATCAGAGCAGCAAATTCTTCACCCTGGGCGCCGGTTGAAATGATAAAAATCTTATTTGGCGGATATTTTTCTATGTCTTCAATCGGTACGATGTGGTCTGTTTCAACAAGGTTCAAATGTTTGATGATATCAACATTGGTTTTCATGCTTCGGCCCTCAACAATGATTTTCTTGTTGTACTTTTTTGCCATCTTGATGAATTCGATGATTCGCTCAACCTGTGATGCGAATGTTGCGATCAAGAGGCGGCCGGGCACTTCTCCAACGATTTTATCAATCGTGTTCATCACGTGTTGTTCAGACATTGAGAATCCCGGTCGGTCGATACCAGTTGAATCCATGGCCAAAAGAAGGATGTTTCGATCCTTAAACATTTTGTATTGCTCGACTTCTTTCGGGTTCGGTATACCGTCTTCATTGTCGACTCTGACGTCACCGGTGTTTACGATATCGCCAAATGGGGTTTCGATAATGACACCAGTTGAGTCGGGAATAGAATGGGTAAGACCAAAGAACCGAACTTTTAAGTTTGCCGTAAGGGGGATTGCACCGTCGTCTGCACCGACAATTTTGAGGTTAAGGGGTGGAAGGTGAGGAAATTCTTCGTGTCGTTTCTTGATGAGAAGTGCACCAAATTCTCGAGTGTAAATTGGCGGATTACCAAGTCGTTCGATGAGATACGGAATACCTCCAATGTGATCTAAATGACCGTGGGTTATTACCAGAGCACGGATTTTACCTTTTCGTTCCTCGAGATATTTAATGTTTGGCAAAATATAGTCGACACCGGGAGTTTCGTCATCGCTAAATTGAACACCAGCATCGATAACAATAATGTCGTCTTTGTATTCGACTAACATCATGTTTTTACCAATTTCCTCGACACCGCCAAGTGGAATAATCCGGATGTTTTCTCCGGCCGGTGGAATCTTTACATGCTCACCCTTTCTGTCAGGTCGTTCACTACCCATGGCAGCAGAATTTTGATGCGTAAAGGGTGTGCGGCGATCAGTACGCTGGTGATGACCTCCTGGTCTGCCTCGGCCTCCCATAGGACGACTTCTGTGTGGTCGTGGGCCTTGGTTGGAGGCTGGGTTTGCTGGTCTTACTTCTGGTTTTATTGGTTGCATAATTTTTAATTAACCCTACTTCGCCCTGCGGGCTACGAAGGGCACTAGTAAGCGAATATTTTCCAAACTTTATTGGTTTCGATATACCATTCTTGGATATTGTTAAAGCGTTCAGACGGTACAGTAAGTTTCCCCAATGATACGTTTGCTAACTTTTTCGGTACAACGTAGATAAATTCGGGGGAATAAATGAACGAAGCGGGCATGTCTGTTTTGAATAACGATTCAAAATCCTTTGCTCTATTCTCTCGAGCCACTGGATCTTGAATTGTTCTCAAATCCTCTAAAATCTTGTCAGCACTAATGTTTGCATAGAGTGCGATGTTGAGTCCTGGGTCATTGCGCTGTGACGAATGCCAAAAAGGATACAAATCATACTCTCTACCAACCACTTCTCCAAAAAGAAGCGCCTCAAACTTTCTTGGTCGGATCACGTTTTGGTTCAAGTCTCCGATTTCAAAGACTCGAATATCAACGGTGACACCAATTTTCTCCCAATCCTGCTTGATATACTCGGCGATTTGTTTGAGTTCAGCCGCATCACTCGTTGCAAGGGAGAAAGAAAGGGTAACTGTATTTGTACCAACTTTCTTTTCCATTGCGCCAGTTTTGGGGTTAACCGCCCAACCGGCTTTTGCCAGCATTGAGATTGCCTGGTCAGCATGGGAACGAGTAGGACTGGTTGCCTCGGATTTTTGTTCAGTTTCCTTTAGGTCCGAAGAGGGAACAGGGGAATCAATTTTTGTGGCGTAGCCACCGAGAATTTCTGAGATAATTCGGTCTTTGTCAATTGCTGTATCGAGAGCGGTTCGAACTTCTTTGTTGAGAAATACGTTTGCCTGGTTTTGGTTGAAAAACACACCGAAGACTCTTGGTAATGATGCGGTAATAATAGAGCTGTTGCGCAAGTCGAGTGTTTTTAAATCAGCGGGAGAAACGCCACCAAGTGTATCAATATCTCCGTTCTGGAATGCACTAAGAAGGTCCTCGACGTTTTGGTAGAAGCTTAAATTGATGTATTTAACAAATGGTTGACCTAACGGGTAGTCTTCAAAAGACTGAAGTGTATAGTGGTTAGAAAGTCCATAAGAATTTCTTCCAACTTTCTTTATATAGTACGGACCGTTGCCGACAGCGTTAATGTTAAGTTCACTAAAAGAAAACTGATCGGTTGGTACCTCACGCCAAATATGTTTTGGAATAATGCCGACAGTAAAGTTGTCTATAAATGGTGCATATGCTTGTTTGAGGCTGAATGTGATTTCTTTATCGTTAATTTTTTGGACAATAACTCCATCCCAAATTGGTCGTTTTGGACTTTTAACTGTTGAGTCTTGGATTTTTTGGATAGTAAACTCTATATCTTCGGTTGTAATCGGTTCACCGTCATGAAAAAAGATATTGTCACGTAACGTAAATGTGTATGTTCGGCCATCTGGTGAGATGGTGTAGCTTGCTGCAAGATCTGGAACGAGCTTTCCATCCGGGGAGGCCTTGAGAAGGCCAGAAAAAACTAAAGACACCACGTCTTTGTCCGCATCAGAGACTGCAAGCACTGGGTTTACGAATCGGGGGATGCCAACTACGCCCTCAGTCATTTCACCACCACGGTCTGGTACTTCAACGAGAAATTTATTATTTAAATGTGCCAAAAAAGTTAAACCAGTAACAACAGCCACGGCTATAAGAGAATAAAAAACCACTTTTTCGGTGATTGAAAATGCGTGAGTAATCCTATACAAAATTTCTAGGAACCGCCCACGTTTTAGGTTTGAAGTCGAGATTGATGAATTTTCGTTGTTCACAAGGATGAAAGTTGAGGCGCTAGGCGCTAGGCTCTAGGCACTAGCAATTTATTTTTTGGGCTAAAGCCTAAGGACTAGAGCCTAATGCCCGTCTTTAATTAATTGAAGATAAGTGAAATGAGGGCCAAAATGGCAAAAAGCGCACCGATAACAATCGTGCCGTAGAAGAGTACTTTCTCGAAACCTCGTCGTTCGTGGAAACCAGCAGAAAAGCCGTCGCCACCAAAACCGGCGCCAAGACCCGCTTCAGATCGCTGGAGTAAGATTGCCCCAACAAGAATCACGGAGAGCACAATATGAATAATCGGTAAAACCGAAATGAAAAACGCCATTTCCAATAGTATACGTGGAATTTAAAACTTGGCAAATTACTTTTATAAAGAAAAAGCCCGACTCAAAATCGGGCTTGAAATGTGTCTTGGCGTCATCTTTCGAACGGAGTCGGTGTTGGTGGAATCGAATTGCCTGAAGCGATGACCGTGAATTCGCTGTGTTTGAGTGTGTAGGAGAACTGCTCGTAACTCAAAACAATCCGTTTGGTTTGGTCGCTTGAGATCAATTCGATGTAGTTCAAATCACTGATTGATGCAACTCTGTTGATCTTGTAGGTGTCAGGAACGAGTGCGGCCGATGCCTCTTGCGGAGACGAGGTGTTCTTGGTGATGATGAGGATGCCGCCAGTCTTCGGCAGAAACTCGGCGTTCTTGTCTCTGCGAATACCGCTAACGTCATCGATCACGATCAGGATCCCAAACGCCACGATCACGGCGATGACCAACCATTCATACAGCGAGTATCCCTTTTGTCTCTGGTTCATGAGTCCTCCCTTGTAATGTGGGCGTTGTGCTGTTTGTTCTGAGGTGATACACACTGTGTCAGTTTTGGGTCTCTGTTTCTTCTGGTGGAACCACCCGAATCCTCCACATCGCGTCTGCCAACCCTTGTAGTTCGTCTGGGGATAAGGTTAGTTCGGTCCCATGCAAGTCATTGACGAGATAGATTAACGGAGAACCGTTTGTGTCTCTAAACAGGTTATCTGCCCGGTACCAAAAAGCCGCACGAGGTACGGTTTTTTCGCTAAGGTTGGCCAGTGCGGTTGGAGGCAGGATCCCAACCATTGAGTTTTTTTCGATCAGTCTTCTTTGGCCGGTGTAGTCAGTGAAGGAGAACTCCCACTTCCTGAAATTTCGTGCCGTAAGGATTGAGATCACAATTATCACAACGGTGATAATTCCCGCAAACCAGTTTCCAGAGCGTTCAGTCATTCGCTACTCCTTTCAAATCTTCAAGGAACATGTGGCTACTTTGACATTCATTTCGCTTATTCCAATATAAAATTGTCATGTAAATGTTGAACCGTCAATCTTTTTGGTCGAAAGAAAAAACGCCCAACCACATTTTTGTGGCGGGCGTGTGAAGTGTTGAGACACGATGAAGTTCATGGCCAGGAGAAGTAGAAGTTGTCATAATCGCGAGGATCACGACTTAGCCCTGCCTGAGAGACGGCCATTAACTTCCAAGTTTTGTTCTCAGAATCGTAGGTTGCCCTGACAAATGTACCGACCGGAAACTTGTCCGCATCCCAATCGGTCATGACATGGGTCTCGCCGTTGGGTTCCTGTACCTCGGCAATGTAGCAGGTGCCACCTACTACTGCGATCTCGAGCACTTTGTAGATCAGACCGTCAGTTGGCTTGTTCCAGCTCCGGATTTTGTCCGGCGCCCTGAGTGGGAACGCAGAGATTACATCAGCTTGGCTTGATTTGTTTTTGGCGTCGTGGACCACCTTCGACATTGTAAGTGTAATGGCACCCACTCCGCCCAAAAGGATTAAGGCGACTAGCGCCCAGAGGGCAGAATGCGAACCAAACAATTTTCTCCTGTGATGCATACGAGTCTCCTGTGAAAGTGCTGGTGAATGTGGCGTTATGCCACGGGAATTACTGAAAAAATAATAGCATTTTATTGTGGAAAGTCAAGTTTTAGTGCCGGCCCAAAAGTTCGGAGTCGTCCGATGCAAGTTCATGTTGTACATTTAGTGTCTGACATATATAAAAACCGCCCAGCTGCATTTCCCAAAGGATTTGCAGCCGGACGGCAGAAAGGTCATGAAGGTGAATCGGTTGATCAGGTTGTGGCTGGCTGGAGCTTAAGCCAGTGAACCGAGATGAGCTGGTACATGATGAGGCCGAGCACTACCCCCGTCATCCCACCAGCAATTGCGCTGTCGAGACCGTAGCCGACAAGTGTTCCGAAACCCGAAGCGAAGAGACAGATGAGCCGCCGGTCTGAATGGACAAACACGAAGGCCAGCCGCCCGAACCGGATCATGAACCGAACGAGTGTCGGAATGTGAACAGGAACGAATCTCGTCACAACCCAGCGGACCAATCTCAAAAAACCATATACGATATTGTACCGAAGAGGACTAGTCTGTTTCAAGAATCGTTCTGCCCCAATATTCACGCTCGGCGCACCCAGTACCTGAATAAGCAAAACAAGAAGAAGAAAGTAAATAGCAAATACCCCCGAAGCAAACAATGGTGGAAATGGATTTTCAGAGAGTTTTGCTTGCAGTTTATCAAAACCTATCAGAATACCCGACAAGAGCATAAGCCCCAGGAAAAACTGAAAACCCACACTGCAAAGAGTTGCACAAAGCAAGGAGTTCCGTTTAACGTTTTTCCAGTTAGTTTTTCCAGAAATAGCTGTCCGCCACGTCTTGGCGATACCCGTCACCAAGTGACGAACATCAACCAAGAAGTAGCCCAGCACCGCGCCGACGATCAGACCCACGAACGGCACGCTGGTGAGCTCGAGTGAGACCAGAGTTCCGATGAGGCCACCGATGAAACAGGCCACGATGATTGAGATGAGACGATTCATATATTCCCTTTCAAGGAACAGGTGTTTGTAACTCCAGATTCGTCCAGAGTGTATATTCTGGCCGAACTCTATCACTTATACACAAAAAGTCAATGGTCTGTGATGTATCATAACCCTTGCAACACCTGGGAGGATGATGTCGCAATTCATCCAGCATTTTGACCATGTTTTTCTCTTGAAGTCCTTAGTCCATTTGTATTATACTTTCGCCACAATTTAGAAATAATTTCTTAAACGACATGAAAAAATCCAAGAAAGTTGTTTCGAAACCAAAAGTTGTTCAAAAAATTTCATCAAGTGATTCAAAAATCCAACCACTTGGTGACCGTATACTCATTAAGCCTTTTTCTGTTGCGGAAGTAGAAAAGAAAACCGATTTTGGAATTATCATTCCTGAAACAGTAAGCAAAGAACAACCGGAACAAGGAAAGGTGCTTGCAGTAGGCGAAGGTCGTTACCAAGACGGTGCATTTGTACCAATGAAAATCAAAGTTGGTGACACCGTTATTTTTTCTAAATATGGTTTTGATGAGGTAAAAGTAGATGGAGACACATTATATATATTGAGAGAGGATAGTATTCTTGCAGTTATTAAGTAACCCTCGGTGTCTTCCCGGGCTTGTCCCGGGATCTAGGAGTTTAACCACCGTGGTCTGGACTCCGGAACAAGTCTGGGCGACAAGTAAAAACAGATTTAGCAGAAAACAAATTCAGAAAGCTCAAAACATATGTCCAAAATAATCAAATTCAACGAAGAAGCACGAAAGTCACTTAAGAAAGGAATTGATGTTGTTGCTGATGCGGTCAAGATCACTATTGGTCCACGAGGACGCAACGTTGTGTTTGAAAAAGCGTATGGCGGTCCAACAATCACTAATGACGGTGTTTCTATTGCCAAGGAAATTGTCTTAAAAGACAAGTTTGAAAATATGGGCGCAGAAATTGCCAAAGAAGTTGCCACAAAAACAAACGATATCGCGGGTGATGGAACAACAACTTCAATGGTGTTGCTTCAGGCAATTGTTTCCGAGGGTACGAAACATACCTCAATGGGTGTGAACGCCATGATGCTTCGTACTGGTATCGAGACGGCTTCCACTGAAGCGATTAAAGCATTGAGATCAATCGCCAAGCCGATCAAAAGTAAGGAAGAAATTCGCCAAGTCGCAACTATTTCTGCCGAATCCGAAGAAATAGGCCACATTATTGCTGATACTATCGAAAAGGTTGGTAAGGATGGTGTTGTGACTGTTGAGGAGTCCCAGTCCATCGGTATTGATTCCGAAGTTGTCGAGGGAATGGAATTCGACAAAGGATACGTGTCTGCCTACATGGTTACAAACCCAGAGCGAATGGAGGCTGAGTACTCAGATGTGCCAATTCTTTTAACTGATAGAAAAATTTCTAGTATTAAAGACATTCTTCCGTTGCTAGAAAAAGTTGCACAGACTGGCAAGAAAGAACTCGTAATTATTGCCGAAGATGTTGACGGTGAAGCACTCACTACATTTGTACTCAATAAACTTCGTGGTGGCTTTAATGTGCTTGCGGTTAAGGCCCCAGGCTACGGCGATAAAAAGAAAGAAATGCTCGCTGACATTGCTGTAACCATTGGTGCAAAAGTTGTGTCCGAAGAACTCGGCGTGAAGCTTGAAAGCGCAGAGCCAAGCATGCTCGGTCGCGCTCAAAAAGTTATTTCCACCAAAGACAAGACAATTATTGTTGGTGGAAAGGGCAAAAAGACTGATATCGAGACTCGTCTTGCAAGTCTCCGAGCTCAAAAAGAAACTACTACTTCAAAATTTGATAAAGAAAAGCTTGAGGACCGAATCGCAAAGCTTGCGGGTGGGGTTGCAGTTATAAAGGTTGGTGCTGCAACAGAAACTGAAATGAAGTATCTGAAACTCAAGATCGAGGATGCGGTCAATGCAACCAAGGCGGCTATCGAAGAAGGCATTGTTGCTGGTGGAGGTTCAGCGCTCATTCGGGCTGCAAAGAAAATCCGAGAAAATGCAGAAATGGCAACAGCTCAGGAACAAAAACTTGGTTACGAAATTATTCTCAAGGCCCTTGAAGCACCGCTAAAACAAATTGCGATCAACGCGGGCAAGGACGACGGCTCAGTGATTGTGAATAAAGTCATGGAATCAATCGAAACGAGTGCTGGCTACAACGCAACGACAGACTCAATAGAGAAAAACATGCTTGAAAAGGGAATTATCGACCCGGTAAAAGTTACTCGAACGGCACTTGAAAACGCTGCCTCTGCTGCTGCAATCCTCCTCACGACCGAAGTTGCTATTGCCGACGAACCAGAAGAAAAGAAGGGTGGTATGTCGGGTGGAATGGGTGAAGGAATGGGGTATTAATTGATCGGGAATATTGTTTTAGTATAATATTCTCAGCTGGTAAGGCTGGTGGACATGACAAATTGGTAAACAAAATCCCCGAAAGGGGATTTTGTGTTATAATTCCCGCATAAAATTAAATTTACCCATATGATTACATGGATTATTTTGGCAGTTGTCGTTGTTGCAGTTCTTTTCCTTGTGTTCATGTACAACAACTTTGTACGAAAAGTAAATCGTACAAAAGAAGCCTGGGCAGACATCGATGTTCAGCTCAAACGCCGATACGACCTCATCCCTAATCTGGTTAATACCGTAAAGGGTTATGCGACACACGAATCAACTGCATTTGAAAAAGTAACTCAGGCTCGAGCTCAGGCAATGCAGGCAACCGGCACTGCGAATAAGGGTCAGGCTGAAAACATGCTTACAGATGCACTCAAGTCAGTCTTTGCAGTTGCAGAAGCATACCCAGACCTCAAGGCAAACCAGAATTTCCTCGCGCTTCAGACCGAACTTTCAGATACCGAAAGCAAAGTTCAAGCTGCTCGACGTTTCTACAATGCCAATGTTCGTGATCTTAATATCGCAATCGAATCTTTCCCAAATAACGTTATCGCAAAAGTATTTAATTTCAGTAAAATGGATTTGTTTGACCTTGGTGGTAACGAAGCCGCCCGCGAACCAGTAGAAGTAAAGTTCTAGTTCTTTGTTTCGTCTCGTATTCGCATTCTCTTACTACAACCAGCCCTGAATGGAGGGTCTCGCAGGCAGGAAGTGCTTTCGTCTGGCTTTTCCGAAAGCACTTCCGTGGCCGAGAGGAGCCGCGATTTCAGCAGAAATCGACGGCGCCCTCCTCACGGGCTGGTTAAAATAAACATGTACAAATCCTACGACTCTAACATCCGTAAAACATGGCTCTTGATGACTCTATTTTTTGTCGTGGTCATTGGTGTTGGTTGGGTTTTTAGTCATGTATACAATAACCCCGGAATTCTCTTCGTTTTTGTTGTGATCAGTCTCCTGATGAACATTTTTTCTTATTGGTTTTCCGACAAAATTGTTCTCTCGATGTACAGAGCTCAACCGGTGACGGATACAAGTGCCCCAGATCTTTATAATAGTGTTGAAAATTTGGCGATAACTGCTGGTTTGCCGATGCCCAAGGTTTATATCATTCCAGATTCACAACCGAACGCTTTTGCGACTGGAAGAAATAAAGAACACGCAGCAATCGCGGTTACATCCGGTTTGCTTCAGCTTCTTAACAAAACAGAGCTTGAAGGTGTGCTGGCCCATGAGCTTTCGCATGTCGGCAATCGTGACACATTGATTTCTACTGTCGTGGTTGTGCTTGTCGGATTTGTTACCCTTATCTCTGATTTCTTTTTACGAGTACGATTTTTGGGTGGTGGCAATGATCGTGATAACAGAGCTGGAGCACTATTGGCTATAGTTGGGATTATTCTGGCAATACTTTCACCAATTGTTGCCACAATTATTCAGCTTGCAATTTCACGCAAAAGGGAATTCTTGGCCGATGCATCGGGTGCCCTTCTTACGCGATATCCAGAAGGTTTGGCGAGCGCGCTTGAAAAGATCGCCGCACATTCGAGCCAACCAATGGCGCGGGCAAATAATGCAACTGCTCATTTATTTATTTCAAATCCATTTGGAAACTTTGGAAAGGGTGTAAGTAAACTTTTTATGACTCATCCGCCAATGGAAGAGCGCATAAGGATTTTACGAGGAATGAAACCGTAGTAGGATGGGTTCTTGGAAAGATGCCAGAGCGGTCGAATGGGCTACCCTGGAAAGGTAGTATATCCGAAAGGGTATCGAGGGTTCGAATCCCTCTCTTTCCGCCTTCGCTCGCCGAAGCGGCGAGCTACGGCGGACATAGTCCGCTAGTGGCTCATCGCGAAGGAGAGCAAAATACCGGCGAAGCTTCTCGCCTCGACGTAGCCTTTGGCGAAGCAGGGTCGGCAAGATCGCGAGCCAGTGTCCAGACCGTGGCCGAGCGACAGCGAGGAGATTATCAGTGACCGAATCCTTCCTTTTCTACTAAGTTAAAGTTATCAAACATGGACCAACAAACTATCAACACATACAACAAAATGGCGAAGGAATACGATGACGAGACTGTTAATTTCTGGGATCAGTTTCCTCGAACCTTTCTCGATAAGTTTGTTGAGCTTTCTGGAGAAAAAATAGTAGACATTGGTAGTGGTCCTGGTAGAGATGGCATGTTGCTTCAAAAAGCAGGAAAAGAAGTTTTTTGTGTAGATGCTTCGGAAGCAATGGTTAAACTATCCTCCGAAAGAGGTCTTAAATCTGTTCTTGCTGGTTTTGATAAACTACCATTCGAAGATGGGTCATTTGATGGGGCCTGGTCATATACGGCACTTCTTCATATTCCCAAGAATTCTATAGGTGTTCCCTTGGGTGAGATTTCTCGTGTGCTTAAACCTTCTGGGGTCTTTGCGCTCGGTCTGATTGAGGGTGACGCAGAAGAATATAAAGAAAGTATGGGGGTAGGCATGCCTCGATGGTTTAGTTTTTACCAAAAAGACGAGATAGAAAATCTCTGCAGAGAGCACGGGTTTGAACTTGTTTATTTTGAAACATTAAAACCTCGGTCAAAGAATTATTCGAACTTCATTTTCAGAAAAAAGTAGTCGACTCAGGTCTTTTAAATAAAACGTAAGGAATTTGTTGGAATATTCTTACATTGTCTTGCTGGTCTGGTACTGAACCCACCATGCTCGCCACAACTTTCGCACTTTAAATTTTCTCAAGCGTTTCTTAATCACTCGTTCTTCATAATCAGTTTGTTATCTGTAATAACTGATATGAAAAAAAATTTACTGTATATTTTTGTACCAATTTTTGTATTTAGTTTGGTTAGTCCGCGTGGTGTGTTTGCTCTTCGTCCCTCTGGCTGTGTATTGGGAGACCCCATACTTACAGTTTGGTTCCACTCTTCACCAATCGACCCGGGACAGGGAGGTTATATTGCAATGGATATTGGTAATGGGGACTCAGATCCTTGTCCCGACTCAAAATTTAAAGTTTCTATAAATATGCCAAATAACTGGCGGCCAGTGATACGACCAGCTAGACCGATTTTAATTCCAGCTACCGGCAATTCTCAGGCATTAGTTCAGGGTCAGATTGATTTTGTGGTACCACAGGGCGCACAACAGAGGGACTATCCTTTTGTCATAACAGTAAAAAACAAAAGAACACAGAAAGTTACAAACAAAACCGTAACCTTTCATGTTGGAGATACCCCTACAATAGAAAGTATGACTCCAGCGTTTGGGCCAGCGGGTACACAGGTATTGTTGACCGGTCGAAATTTTGGAGCGGTGCCAGAACTTTTGTTTCAAAACAGTATTTATGGTGCTTATTCTGTATTTGGTGTGCCATCTGACGGTACAACATACAGCTTCGTTGTTCCAGAAAAGATTAACTTGAATTCATGTGGTTGTTTGGGGACATCAACCCCTTCTGCCTACGATGTGTTCATTGCCACTGGTGGTGCATATTCAAATAAAATGATTTTTACCCTTACACCATAGGTAAAATTTATTTTCTAAAGTTCATTTGACCAAAAAATTGGTAGGTAGTAGTATTCCGGGCAGTAAGTTATCTCGTATAAGTTTTCTGTTTTGAACGGAAAAGGATAAGGGGAGAATCTAGTCGCTTACGGTTTTAAAATAAAGACTAGAAAAATAGCCAAATGGCAAAGAAGTTGTACGTAGGAGGTATTCCTTACAGTTCTACAGATCAGACACTTAAGGATGCTTTCTCACAAGCTGGCACAGTTACTTCCGCTAGCATTATCATGGACCGAATGACAGGTCGATCAAAGGGTTTCGGCTTTGTCGAAATGGCCTCTGATGCAGAAGCAATGGCTGCAATTGATATGTGGAACGGAAAGGAATTTGAAGGCCGCAATCTTACCGTGAGCGAAGCTCGTCCTATGACAGAGCGACCTCCACGTCGAGGTGATATGTAATCTCTGGTTCTCTCTGGAGCTTATGTAACACAAAACCCACCAGAAATGGTGGGTTTTGTGTTATAGGTCTAACAACAATGTTTTTGCCATTTTAATATAAGGTATAATTATTTTGTGTTAAAGAATCTGTGATGGAAAAGAGAACCTCTAGAATTATCGCTGGTGTTGTTATCGTTGCGTGTATTGTCTATTTTGGTTTTTCTCTTGTCCGCAATTCCTTGCTCGGTTCTTTTGTTGCTGTCGTTTTTGATTCCGAAAATAGCAGTGAGCCGGTAGTTGTCGGTGATCCCTATCAGCTCTACTCTCGGGCAAGCGAACTCAATTCTCAGATTACCCAAATAACGACTGAATTAGTCTCTTCTGACGAGATTACCAAGAGGAGCGTTGTGGGTAGTAACTATGTAGCATTGATTTCTAAGGGTTTCGATGACTCAGAAGAAATACTGGGATCAAAAAAAGATTCTTCGGACAAAGAAGACAAAGAATTTGATTTGAGCCCACGTATACCTTGTTCTCAACCTGACTGTGATCCAAGAGATCGGGGAGGTTTGCGCGATCTATCAGATGTTCCAGATGTATCTCCAGATGAACCATCGCAAAATACGAGCGATTCTTCCTCACTTCAGCCCGCTGAGTCATCGGGCAGTTCATCGGCGGCACCAACTGACGCTCGAAACACTGAAAGAATTGAAAGGGTTGAAACCAGGAGGGAGTCAATTGAAAAACTAAACACCCTTGTATCCGAAAGACATGAGTTAATGACAACCCTTGCGAAATCAAACCCAGAACTTTTTCTTTCGTCTCAATTGTCAGTTGAAGTATTGAAGAAATTACCCCGCTCACTTCAGCCTGAAGTCGAAAAACCAGTATTCCTTAAGGGATTTGTTGTGCCCATGAAAAACAGCTCTTATTTTGTAAGTAAAAATGAGATTCTTACACTTTATTCAACAAACGGTGTCCAAACAAATTCAATTTCTGCAATCCAGCTTTCTGGTGTGCGAATCGGGAATCTCGTTGTTGCCGAAAGCACTGACATAAAAAAGATCTCTCCTTTTTTTATGAATAAAGGGAATTAATGAAAAGGGAAGTTTTACTCCTGGTACTTATTGGGTTTATTTTGGTTTTCATACTAACTTTTAGTTTTGTTGGGCTTTCCCCTGAAAAAAGGTCCCCACAAACACCTGTTGTTGCGCAGAGGGTAGAAAAAAGCGTTGTAGACGGTGGGTCTTTTGTTTTAATTGGAGGGAAAAAAATTCGAGTTGATCTTGCAAACACACCGGCTACTCGAACCCAAGGACTTTCCGGAAGAAAATCACTTTTGGAAAATGAGGGAATGCTTTTTGTTTTTGAAAATAGTGGTCAATATGGTTTCTGGATGAAAGATATGAATTTTCCGATCGATATTATTTGGGTTGATGAAAATAAAAATATTGTTCATATCGAAAAAAATCTTTTGCCCGATACATATCCACGTATTTTTACTCCTCAAAATCCGTCCAGGTATGTACTAGAGGTGCAGGCTGGTTTTTCTGACACGATAAGCCTTCAGGTTGGGGATAAAATTGAATTTTCTCAAAATTTTTAACTTTTCCCACCGTAACTTTTTCAAGAATTACGTTTTAAAATAGTCTTTTTAGACAGCGTTCACTTTACATTCTACCCCGCGTGTTTTTGAGTGTTTTTTTGATTGATTTTCTATTCTGTTGAGACGCAATCTACGGTAAAATATGATGACATAATTTTATCAATGTAACCTGAAACACAAGCGCTCATGAATATTTCAATCACAAAACGAGATGGTACGAAAGAAAAGTTCAATGCTGACAAAATAAATCGATCTATCGAGCGCGCATGTATCGGTCTCTCTGATCCAATTAGTTTAGTTACACAAATTGCGCTTGAAACCCAGCTGACTTTGTATGATGGAATCACTACGGATGAAATGGATCAAGCAACAATCAGTGCCGCGGTTCAAAATATTAAAAATGATATTGAGTTTGATAAAATCGCGACACGTTTGCTTCTTAAAACAATATATCGTCGAGTGATTGGTGAATATGGTGACGATCCAGAAACATTAAAACGCAGACACAGGGAAGAATTCATCAATTACGTAAACAGGGGTGTTGAAAGTGGCCTTCTCGACAAGAGAATGCTTGAAAAATATGACCTCGTGAAGCTTTCTGAGGTTTTGGATTTGCGCCGAGATGAACTTTTTCAGTACGCTGGTCTTTCTGGTCTTCTGAACCGCTATGCACTCAAGGACAAACAACAACAACCAAGTGAAACCCCGCAGTATTTCTTTATGCGCATTGCAATGGGTCTTTCGTACAACGAAGCCGATCCCACCGGAATGGCAAAAAAATTCTACGACAAAATGTCTCGTTTCGAGTATATCGCTGGTGGTTCTACAAATTTAGGTGCGGGTACAAGTCGTCCAGCGCTTTCAAACTGTTTTCTTTTGGAAATCCATGATGACATGGCCCACATTGCAAAATCTGTATCGGACGTCCTTCTTCTTTCAAAAGATTCTGGTGGTATTGGTGCTTCTATCACTAAACTAAGAGCTTCTGGTTCACCGTTGGCGGCAAGCAACACCACTTCTTCTGGTCCAACACCCTTTGCCAAGATTATTGATACTGCAATTCGTGCAGTTCAGCGTGGGGGCAAGAAAAAGGGCGCGCTTTGTTTCTACATGGAAAACTGGCACATTGATTTTGAAGATTTCCTAAACTGGAAGCACAACGCTGGCGATGATTATCTCCGAATGCGTACCGCAAATACCGCAGCGTTTCTTTCTGATGAATTTATGACTCGGGTTCGAGATGGAAAGGATTGGTACATGTTTGATCCAAAAGAGACCCCAGATCTCAATGAGTTGTACGGCAAAGCATTTAGTAAACGATATGCCGAATATATTGAAATGGCGGAAGCAAAAAAGCTTCGAGTATTTAAAAAAGTACCCGCACGAGAGCAATTCCGACAAATGCTTGTGTCTTTGCAAACCACCTCTCATCCATGGCTTACCTGGAAAGACCCGATCAATACGCGAGCACTCAACAACAACACCGGTACGATTCATATGTCGAACCTTTGCACCGAAATTTGTTTGCCCCAGGACAAAGAGCATATTGCTGTATGTAATTTGGCTTCAATTAATCTCGCTGCTCATATCACAAATAGGGAAATTAACTGGTCACGACTCGAAGAAACCGTTCGGCTCGCAGTGCGCCAGCTTGATAACTTGATCGACATCAACAAACTGGCTATTCCGGAAGCCGCTCGGTCAGATCAGGAAAACCGCGCAATTGGTCTTGGCGTTATGGGTTTTTCAGACACCCTTGAACAATTAGGTATGGCATATGACAGTGAACATGCCTGGAACTTTGCTGACCGAATTTTTGAATTTATTTCGTATATGGCGATCGACGAAAGTGCAAATCTTGGTCTTGAACGTGGTGTGTACAAAAATTTCGTCGGATCCGGTTGGTCAAAGGGTATGGTACCGATCGATACTGTAAAAGTTCTTGAAAATGATCGTGGTACTACAATTACTGTTTCAAAAGAAAGTAAGCATAAGGGTCTTAATTGGGATCTTTTGCGAGAAAAAGTTCGTAAGGGCATGCGAAATGCAACGTTGATGGCAGTGGCACCAAATGCAAACATTGGTTTGGTTGCCGCAACGACTCCTGGTATCGATCCGCGGTTTGCCCAGGTTTTTTCTCGAAACAAAATGTCAGGAAAGTATCTCGACCTCAATCACAACTTGGTAAAGGATCTCAAGAACATGGGGATTTGGGAGAATGTCAGGGAAGAAATTATTGAACGACAAGGAGACATTGCAGATATCGAAGGTATTCCTCAGCACATCAAGGATATTTACAAAACTTCATTTACAACAAATCCTTACGCATTTATCGAAGTTGCGGCTCGAGCACAAAAATGGATTGATCAGGCCCTTTCTCGAAACATGTATCTTGAAACTCGAGACATCGACGAAACAATGAAGATCTATATGACTGCGTGGGAGAAAGGTGTTAAAACAACATATTATCTTCACATGAAGCCTCGTCATACTGCAGAACAGAGTACAGTTGCGGTTAACAAGGCAAAGAAGATTGGAAAAGTAGGATTCGGTGCCATTGCATTTATGCCTAAAAAAGTAGAATCTTCTTCGGAGGCAGTAGAAGCAAAGGGTTTTGCCGTGCCACTCCAAACGACTATTACCGCGCTTCCAGAGATCGAAACGGTTGCTTCAGAGGTTGCGCCAATAGTTTCCCCAGTGCAGCAGGTTGATGTGGAGCCAGCATATGTCGCATCGAAACCAGCAATCTCTTGGAATATCCCAAAGTCGTCTCCGGCGCAGTCAGTTTCTACGGTAATGAGTGCTCCTGTAGAAGCGACACCGACACAAAATTCTCTCGATTCTGTGCCGTCAAAGCCAGCGCTTCGAGTGCATGCGCCGTCAGATCCGCAAGATGATTTGATTTGTGATAGTTGTCAGTAGTTTTTTCAACCAGCCCTTCAGGAGGCTGGTTGAGTAAGGGGGATTCACAACATAAAATCACAAAAAACAATATTGCTAATTTGCACCAGGGTCACTACAATTACCAAACTTTATTCATAACAAAACCACAATGTTACTTGGAAAAGCCTCACCAGAAGATATGAATTTGCACCCACTTCGATACAAGTGGGCATACGATCTTTACAACACCGCAGTGCGAAACACCTGGTTTCCTCATGAAATTGCTCTCAAAGAGGATCTTGAGGATTTTAATGGTATGACCGACGATGAACGTCATGCAGTTAAGTTTCTTATGGCCTTTTTCAATCCGGCTGAACTCATTGTGAATCGTTCGTTGGCGCTTGGTGTGTATCCATACCTCAAGTCTCCTGAATGTCATCTCTACTTGGCAAAGCAAATGTGGGAAGAGGCAAATCACTGTGTTGCGTTTGAGTATGTACTTGAAACATTTCCGTTTGACCGCGAGAGAATTTTCAGTCTTCATCTCGAACGACCGTCAATGGTTGCTAAAGAGACCTATATCAACAAGTATTTGAAACGAATGACTGAAGTGACTCTCGATATCACCACCATTGAAGGGAAAAAAGATTTTATTCGGAATCTTGTTGCAACAAATATTGTGATGGAGGGTGTCTGGTTTTATTCAGGATTTATGGTCGCTCTTTCATTCCGACAGAGGAATAAGCTTCGAAACTTTGGTTCAATGATCAACTGGGTGCTCCGAGACGAAAGTCTTCATTTGCAGTTCGGTATTAACCTCATTCACAATATTTTGGAAGAGAACCAAGAGCTTTTGACCGAAGAATTTGCGAACGAAATCAGAAATATTGTTATCGAGGGTGTGAATCTCGAAACTGATTACAACAAAGACTTGTTCCCGAATGGAATTCTCGGTTTGAATGCAGACTACGTCAATCAATACGTGCAGTATGTCGCTGATCGACGACTCGAAGAGCTTGGTATGCCAAAACACTATGAAGTAACAAATCCTGCAAAGTGGATGTCTGCAGCCACTGATGTGTTTGAGCTTGTAAACTTTTTCGAAAGCCAGAACACGAGCTATGAAGTCGATACTCGAGCTCATACAAACAAAAAAACCGAAATGACAGCTGAGCCAGCAAAAGTCGAGGGGGAATAATCACTGTGCTAAAATTGGTGCATGTATAAGGTTGTTGCCGGTCTTTTGATTATTTTGTCTCTTGTTATTGCCTACAGTTCTTTTTTTCGTGGTGATTCATTACAACTTGCCTCGATATTTTTTCACGATTCAGTAACTGCCGACTCGCTTCGGGAAGCGTACGACGATGCGGAAAAAAGTTCAAAAAGAAATCCTGGTGAGAAAGTAAAGATTTTGATTGTTCCTGGTCACGACAGACAATATCCGGGGACGGTGTATCGTGGATTGCAAGAGGTTGAGCTTACGACAGATTTGGGTGAAAAACTCTATACCTTGCTTCAAAGGGAGCCGGCTTTTGATGTGCATCTTACTCAAACCAAGCAAGGATATACATCAGAGTTTTCTAATTATTTTGATCAGAACAAACAAGCGATTCAGGAATTTATAGAGACTCAAAAAGGTCTTATGAACCAGTACGTAGAAAGCGGCCAAGTAGAGCGGGTGATTCGCGTGTCTCACAATGCTGCACCGGGTGAAATGGCTACGAGACTTTATGGAATTAATAAATGGGCGAATGACAATGGCGTGGATATTGTCGTTCACATTCATTTCAACGATTATCCGGGTAGGAAGAAAAATGTTGCCGGCGAGTATTCCGGTTTTTCTATTTATGTTCCGGAGAATCAATACTCAAATGCTCCGGGTTCAAAATCTGTTGCAGAGTACATTTTTAATCGCCTTGATAATTTTTATCCATCGAGCGACTTACCTAAGGAAAATTTAGGAATAGTGGAAGACCAAGAGCTTATTGCTCTTGGTTCACATAATTCTCTTGATGCTGCCAGTATGCTTATAGAATACGGATATATTTATGAACCTGGTGTGTTTGATTTAGCGCTTCGAGACAAAATTCTCGAGGATTTAGCTCTACAGACATATCTAGGAGTTATGGATTTTTTTGGTGAAACAGCGTACGAAAATGGCCGGTTTGGTTCACGTCTTTTGCCACATGAGTGGCAGGGGGATTTACAGAACGGAGATGGGTCTAAGCTCAGTGTGTTGAGTCTTCAGGCTGCGCTTGTTTCTGAAGGAGTGTACCCGCCACCGGGCGAAACTAAAAATAGTTGTCCTATTTCTGGGCGTTTTGGTCCGTGTACAGAAAAGTCCGTTAAAATATTTCAGGAGAAATACGGAATCTTGCCGGCTCAGGGTTTTGTGGGTGAACTAACACGAGCGAAGTTGAACGAATTGTACTAGTTTGAATTCATGCACGCTCATTCCAAAATAATTTTTCTTACCACGATGTGTCTTTTGGGTGTGACGTTTTTTTATACCGAAAGACTTACCCCTGAAACCACAGTGCCTAAACTATTAGAGAAAATTGTCGTGCACAAAAAAGTTTCACCCGAACCCGTAAAAATGCTTTTTGTAGGAGATATCATGCTCGATCGGACAGTTGCAATTAGTGCAGATCAAAAAGGTACTGATTCGTTATTTTTAAAGGTTCAAGATCTTTTAGCTGGAGCAGACGTGACGGTTGGTAATCTTGAAGGTCCAATTACTGATAAGCCTTCTGTCGCAAAAAAAGACTTCTCGATTCTTCGATTCACCTTTGACCCAAAGTTTGCTCAGGTTTTGAAAAACTATGGTTTTTCTGCTTTGAGTTTGGCAAATAACCACTCATTAGATTTTGGCAGAGATGGGTATGATCAAACAACAAATTACCTTCAAAACGTTGATATGGCTTTCTTCGGGTCTTATTTGAATGACAAAAACATATCCACGAGTATGCAGATGAAAGAGAAAAATATCTGCTTGGTCGGGTATCATGATTTGTTTACGCATGATCCAGTGCCAGTGATAGACGAAATTACTCGTATTCGTTTGGAGTGCGACTACGTTGTTTTGTTCGCACATTGGGGAGAGGAATATCAAAAGATTCAAGGAGATCGACAAACCAAACTCGCACATGAGTTTATCGATGCTGGGGCCGATTTGGTAATCGGTGCTCACCCACATGTAGTTCAGCCGGTTGAAATATATAAAAACAAAGCTATTTTCTACTCACTTGGTAATTTTATGTTTGATCAAAATTTTTCTTTTGCCACACGACATGGATTGGCTATAGAGGTTGAATGGAGTGAAGAAAAAACAGATTTTAAGCTGGTACCGGTAGCTATTAATGAAGCAGAAGTTGAAATTGCAAATGAGACAGATGGGGCTCGGGTGATTCGCGATGTTTTGGCTGAAGGATTGCTTTCGCCCGAGACCACTTCATCAATTTTAAATAGCTGGAATTTTGTTTTAGAGAATTAAAAAAGACCCTGCACGTAATGCGAGCAGGGTCTTTGGCTACGAAGGAAACACATCAGGTGTGGACGAGCGATCAGGCTCGCCGGCGACGGGTGGCGATGATGCCACCGAGACCGAGAAGCGCAGCAGAACCAGGAGCTGGGAGAATTGGCTGGGGGTGAAAGCTTGCGGTAACAATCCACTCGCTTTCCATCTCGATTTGCCAGTCGTAGGTGAAGTCAGGATGACCGGCGGTAAAGATGCTGACATGGGATGTCGATCGCAGCGGAAGCGCACCATCTGCCCAAACACTTGAACTGGCGCCTCCGACCAGGTTGCCCGGTCGGCGGTAGATCGAAGCGTATGCATCAACGCTGATGCTGAGTACTTCGTCGAAGTCGTACGAGATGTCACCCATGTGGGTTCCCACCGTGACTTCCTGGAAGCTTGCATGCGAGCTGCTCGTCATGCCGTAGTTTTCCATAAAGTCGTAGAACGGGCCGACGGCATTGGTCCGGTCCACAAACATCCCACGAACATAGGTGTTGGTGTGGAGCCGGAGCTCGCCAAGGTATGAGCCTTGGTAGATGTCGATGCTCGTATTGAGCGTGATTGGGACCATGTTCTCGCCGTTGACCCCGCCCCTTGCGAAGTAGACACCGAGAGGGTCCATGCCGATGCTCGTGTTTTCGATGAAGTTCTGGCCGAAGGCCCGACTGGGCGCAACGAGCGCCATGAGCAGGGTCAAGGCCAAAACCGACACAAACAAGCGGATCTTCATCGTGTTTCCCTTTGTCTAAGAACCGAAAGAAATGGATCAGCACACGCTGACCTCTGGTATAAGAGTAACATGCTGTTTATATTGTGTCAAGCATACATATAATCTAAATAGTCAAATATCATGGCCGTATTCAGCCCTGTATTGGTGGTAACAACCATACGCTCTTGCTTTCTTTTGATATAATTAACCATTATCCCTAAGCATTTTTCGGCATGAAAACTATCAAAGTGGCAGTAAACGGTGCAGGACGAATTGGCAGAGCTTTCGTAAAACTTGCTCAAGAAAGAAAAGAGATCGAGATTGTTGCGGTTAATGACCTCGGAAGTCTTGAAAGCATCGTCTATCTTTTTAAATACGACACCGTATATGGGCCAACTCAGTTTCCAGTCGAAGCAGGTAAAGACGGTAAAACTATTTCTATTAATGGAAAGTCAGTAGCATTCGTTTCTGAAAAGGATCCAACAAAGCTTCCATGGGGAGCAATGAACGTCGATATTGTTGTTGAATCAACCGGTCTCTTTACTGCGTATGACAAAGCTCGTGCGCATCTCACTGCTGGTGCAAAACGTGTCGTCGTAACTGCCCCTGTAAAGGATGAACCACCTGCGGACATCAAGGGTGCTACCGTGCTTATGGGTATCAACGATGATTTTTTGACCGATGTTCAAATTAGCTCAAACGCTTCGTGTACAACAAACGCTGGATCACCCGTTATGGCAATTCTTCATGAGGCGATTGGAATTGAAAAAGCGATGCTTAACACGGTCCACGGATACACCGCCAGCCAGGCTCTCGTTGATGGTCCAAGTAAAAAGGATCTTCGTGAGGGACGAGCTGCAGCACAAAATATTGTTCCGTCATCAACCGGTGCGGCGATTGCTGTTACGCAAGCACTCCCGGAACTTAAGGGAAAATTTGATGGTATTTCTATCCGTGTTCCAGTGCCAGTAGGTTCCATTGCCGACATTACATTCGTCTCAAAGCGAAACACTTCCGTAGAAGAAGTTAACGATATTCTCACGAAAGCCGCAAAGGAAAAACGTTGGCAAAAAGTGTTTTCTGTTACAGATGAGCCGTTAGTTTCTTCGGATATTATTGGCAATCCTCATGCATCAATTGTTGATCTTGCAATGACTCGCGTTGTCGATGGAAACTTGGTAAAGGTTTTAGCTTGGTACGACAATGAAATGGGGTATACACATGCGCTCATGGAGCATGTGGTGAAGTCGGGGAGTTCAATTAAATAGATGCAAAACAAAATGACATTAATAATCATGGGTGCAGCTATCGTGATTATAGTTGCTGGGTCTCTTGTATATATGAGGTCATCCTGCACTGGATTGTGGGAACGACAACCTTCTAAGATTCCATCAAACCTTCTTTCAAAAAAAGAAGGTGAACCCGATGATTATACAAAATGTGTATACGTCGGTTTTTCAGAAATGATAGATAGATGGAAAAAGTAGCTTGGTACGACAATGAAATGGGGTATACGCACGCACTTATGGAGCATGTGGTGAAGTTGGGGCAAGCGATTAAATAAAATAAACATGAAAAATTTCTTTAAGTTTACAAAGCCTAAAGTTTTTTTAGCTATTTTTTTGTTTTTAGTTTCTGTAATGACGTATTTGACACTTACTTACGATTTTGCGTGCGGGTCGGGATTACATAGTTCCTTCTGTCCTTTTTTTGAATCAATATACCAACTTTCAAAGCACATTCCGGATCTGTTTTGGCAATTTGTGATTGCGCCTGTGTTCATCGTTAGACCTGGTGATTTTGTGGCTTTAGCCATGATGTTTATGCTTCGGGATTATTTCTTATCCTGTGTCATCATTTTGCTGTTCAATCAGGCACGGCGGTTAATAAAAGATTCTCCATCTTCTGATCAAAAACCGTAAATTTAGGTGTCTGTCAGTGTGTTAAAATCGTACTTTATGAAACGACCAATCCTCATAGTTACAGGAATTATTATTCTTGTTGCAATCGGCGTGGGCTGGTCATTTACTCACAAAACAACATTTGCACCGACAGATGGCACCCCACTGCCAGTTCGCACAGAAGACCTCACAAACGTACAGATCGGCAAAACCTCACAAGGAACGACTGAAGTCGCAATTACTCCGCTTCAAATTATCGAAGACAGTAGGTGTCCGCAGGGTGTGCAATGCATCTGGGCTGGGAGAGTTGTTGTAAAAGCCAGAATTGCAGAGGGGGATTTTAGTAAAGAATATAATTTTGCTGAAGGGGAAGGGGTAACCACTGATCTCGGTGAAATTACCATGATGAAAGTTTCCCCGGTACCTGTTCATAATAAACCACTTAAACCAGAAGACTATCAAATGACATTTCACATCGAGAGGTAATTTCATTGGTATAATAAATTCGTATTAGTTAAATCCATAAAATGAATCCAAACGAAATTAACCAAACTTCACAAGTGCCTCCGACAATTCCTCCGATCCAACCCCCATCAACCCCACAGACCAATAAAAGACTTGAAGTGCCTTTGGTTTTACTGCTGATTGTGGGTGCTTCTGCGGTCGTGTTTTGGTTCTGGTGGAGCAATTCTCAGCCAAATTTAGGTGTAACTCCAATCGATGTCCCGAATACTCAAAATGACACTAACGGATCAGTAGTTGATCAAAATAATAAAATACAAATGAATGATAATGAAGCAAAAATTGCGCTTGTTCAACAAATTTATAATGCATACAAAAACAAAGACGTTGAAACTATAAAAATTCTCATGAAAACGAGGATTAAGAATCTTGCAACAGAACAGGGTGAGTCTGAAGCCGAAATGGAAAAGGAGGTGGTTAAGGCTCTTTTAGTGAGTTTGAATGATCCAACGACACCCCTGCTCGAACTTGATCCTGCAACTCTAACTTTTACCCCTACACAAGACCCCGCTGTTTTTCTAGTAAAGGCCCGACGACCTCAATCTACAAATCTATACGATCCTTTGACTTTCTATGACCCAAATGAAGACGTCGCGGTATTGGATGAATTGTACATTTCCAACATAGACGGCCAGTGGGTATGGGTCAAGTAAGTTGTTTTGTGTCTCTAAAAATATTTCCGTGTGCACTTAGAAAAGTTTTGCGTGATAAAATATTTAGATGAAAAAAATCCTCATCGCTTCAGACCATGCCGGTTTCGAACTCAAGCAAGCCCTTATTCCGCTTCTTCATGACATGGGTTATGAAGTAAAGGATTTTGGTGCACATTCTTTTGTTGAGGATGATGATTATCCGGATTATATAGCGCCACTTGCAAAAGAAGTTTCGGAAAGTGGCGGGGTTGAGCAGGGAATAGTGATCGGTGGCTCTGGTCAGGGTGAAGCAATTGTGGCAAATCGATTCCGCCACGTGCGGGCGATTGTGTGCAATGGTATTTCTGATCAGCACAATCACGATACAGTGAATCCATTGAACTTTATGGTTCAAACCGCTCGAGCCCACAACGACGCAAACGTACTTTCTCTTGGTGCTCGGTTTCTGGCTGTTTCAGATGCAAAAGAAGCAGTCAAAACATTTCTGACCACCGAATTTAGTGAAGAAAAAAGACACGAAAGAAGGCTCAAGAAGCTTGATGAATTAAGTAAATAACATGGTTGAGATCATTCCAGCAATTCTTCCAAAAACTTTCGATGATTTAAGTCAAAATCTTTCGGAGGTTTCTGGGCTCACAAAAATGGTTCAGGTTGATATCTGCGATGGCGTATTTGTAAAGAATAAAACCTGGCCATACATTCAAAAAAACGATCCGGATTTTGCTGAAATACTAAAGGAAAATGGCGGTTTTCCATATTGGGAAGAAATAGATTTTGAGGCAGATCTTATGATCAAGCCAACTCTTGAAGAAGTTACAAAATGGGTTACTGCGGGTGCAAAAAGACTCGTGATTCATGCTGAATCAATAGAAAATCCTGCCGAATTTATTGAACAGATTCGAAATTCTCTTCCCGGATCAGACTCTGTGTTTAATACTGAGATTGGAGTCGCCATTAATCCTGATACTCGAAACGAAGTGCTTAAGCATGTCGTAAAGCACGTCGACTTTATTCAATGCATGGGTATTAAAAACATTGGCTATCAAGGTGAACCGTTTGACACAACGGTTTTAGAAAAGATTCATGAACTACGAGTTCTATATCCGAATGTTACAATAAGTGTTGACGGTGCAGTGAATGAAGAAACGGCACCGCAACTTATCGATGCCGGCGCAACTCGACTCGTAATCGGTTCAGCGATTTTTGAAAGTGGCGATATTCCAGGCACGATTCAGTTTTTCCAAAGTTTGGCTACCGCGGAAGAATAGTTGGTGTTTTTGCGGCAACAGTAAAATAAGTAATGCATGAACTTAACGATATAAAAGCAAAGCACCTTGAATTAAAGGCCAATGCGGTCCGTCAGTCTATTATAAAAATGCTTCTCGAGGCTGGATCGGGTCATACAGCAGGGCCACTTGGTATGGCTGATATTTTTACTGCTCTCTATTTTCATATTTTAAATCACAATCCAAAACAGCCTGACTGGGAAGAACGTGACAGGGTTGTCCTTTCAAATGGTCATATTTGTCCTGTGCTCTATGCAACAATGGCTCACGCTGGGTATTTTTCAATAGACGACCTGCAGACATTGCGAAAGTTCGGTTCAAAACTTCAAGGTCATCCACACCGAGAATATTTGCCGTCTCTTGAAACAAGCTCTGGACCTTTGGGCACCGGACTTTCTCAGGCTGTTGGAATGGCAATCGCAAGTCGCATAGATCATGGACTTACAGGTGGCCCATTTATCTATGCTCTCTTAAGTGACGGTGAGCACGACTGTGGAAATATCTGGGAGGCGGCAATGTTGGCGGGTAAAGAAAAACTTAGAAATTTGATTGCCTTTGTTGATCGAAATAATATTCAGATTGATGGATACACCGAAGACATCATGCCGATCGAACCACTTGCCGACAAATGGCGAGCATGGAATTGGCATGTGATTGAAATCGATGGTCACAACATGCAAGAGATCGTGGAGGCAGTGAACCAAGCCAAAGCCGTTTTTGAAAAGCCGTCAGTAATTATTGCTCATACGATTCCGGGTAAGGGTGTACCAGATTTTGAGCGAAAGTTTGAATGGCACGGTAAGCCACCAAATAAAGAAGAGGCGAAGGTTGCTTTGAATGCGTTGAGAACACTAGAGGGAAAGATTAAATCAGAGCATCAGTAATATGATTCATAGAACTCTAAATCAAAAAATTTTAGATCACGATGTCGAGCAGGTGCCGATTCGTAAGGGCTATGGTGAAGGTTTGCTTGCTGCAGGTGAAGCGGATGAACGGGTGGTTGCGTTGTGTGCGGATTTAACCGAATCAACTCAGACTCATGTGTTTGCAAAAAAGTTCCCTAAACGTTTTGTTGAAATTGGTGTGGCAGAACAAAATTTAGCTTCGGTTGCGTCTGGTATGGCCGCAATGGGCAAAATCCCTTTTATTACTTCATACGCCATGTTTTCGCCTGGGCGAAATTGGGAACAAATTCGTACGACGATCTGCTATAACGACCGACCAGTGAAAATCATTGGTTCCCATGCAGGAATTTCTGTTGGTCCTGATGGTGGAACTCATCAGGCGATCGAGGACATTGCAATTACTCGAGTAATTCCTCGGATGGTCGTAATTTCTCCCTGTGACAGTATTGAAGCAAAAAAAGCGACCATGGCCGCAGCAAAAAATGGCACCCCAGTCTATATACGTCTTGGTCGCGAGAAAACTCCAGTCATTACCACTGAACAAACTCCTTTTGAAATAGGTAAGGCCCAGGTTTTTTATGAGTCAATCAAGCCCGATGTGGTAATTGTTGCGACTGGAGCGCTAGTTCACAAAGCAATTTTGGTTGCGAATGAGCTCGGCAAAGAGGGAATTCAAATCAATGTTGTAAATCTTGCAACCATCAAACCGCTCGACGAAGAAACAATCATTGATCAGGCAAAAAAAGCTGGAGCGGTTGTAACCGTCGAAGAACATCAGATCCGCGGTGGTATGGGCAGTGCAGTTGCCGAATGTTTGGCAAAAAATCACCCAGTACCAATAGAGTTTGTTGGTGTCGATGACAAATTTGGTCAGTCAGGAACCCCCGATGAGCTTATTGAACATTACGGAATGGGAGTTGATGCTATTACAAAAGCAGTAAAGAAAGTTATATCCAGAAAATAATTATTTGACCACCTCTGCTTCTTCTCTTACACTGTCTAAGGATCGATCATACCTAAACCCAGGAGGACTATAACCGTGTTGCAAACCAAGAGCGGTGTGCATGTTGGTAAGATCTACCGGCATTTCAAGGGTGGGTTGTACTTGGTGTTGAGTATCGCCAAACATTCAGAGACAAAGGAGGAATACGTCGTCTACAAACCTCTGTATGACTCGGAGGTTTCGTTGTGGGTACGACCACTCACCGAGTTCGTCCAAGAGGTTGAACATGGGGAAAAGCGTGTTCCACGGTTTGCCATGGAGGAACAAACCACTCTACAGCTTGGGGACCACAGGTCAGCGGAAGAAACGAATCACAGAGTGAAACCTGGCAATTTGTTCCTTAGGCGCGTAGTAAAGCGCAGGTAGAAATTTTCGAACATAAAACACCGTCATGGGACGGTGTTTTACTTTTTTAAGCCAAGACCCCAGTCTATTTTTTTGTGTTCGGCGCTGAAATATTTGAAATAAATCGATTATCAAGATCTTTCACTTCCTGATACTTGGTGCCAATAAAAAAGGTAAGAATTGGGAAGGCGATTAAAAAGAACAACAACGAAGCCCATTTTGAATACCAAGTTACTTTATTCCACTCAATTTTGTTTCGATTTCTCATTTGGTGTAGCTTAAAATTAAATTTTTCTTGGAGCGTAATCTTTTGGAGCATTCTTCAAATATTCTTCAAGTTTTGCTCGAGTTAGAAGGCCTTTTTGGGCACCAACTTCTTGTACGACACTCATTGAGTTAATTGGACCCCATTGAAGTGCTTCAGAAAGTGGTTTGCCAAGAGCCAGTGCAACGGCGACCGTTGAAGCAAACGCGTCTCCGGCACCGGTTCGTTCGTATGGTGCTTTGGGGTCGGGATATGTTGGCATGAACCAGTAGTCTGTACCGTCGTGGGCATATGCTCCCTTGGGTCCGTCTGTAATAACAACAATCTTTGGACCAAGTGTTCGCATAGAAGAAAGAAGTTCTTTGATTTCAGCATTTTCCTTTTTCAAAATTCGTTTTGCTTCTTCGACATTGCAGAAAAATATATCTGATCGCTTGTAGAAAGACATGAGTTTTTCAATACCAGCATTCATTTGGAATGTGCCAGGCTGAAAAGCGACTTTAATATCCGGATTTTTTTCAAGCCAGGCTGCAATTTCGAGCTGGTAATTGAGTGATTCGGCACCAAGGGAGGTGATGTACACCCACTTTGGATTGCGCCATGGAGCAGAGAACACATACTCAAAATCTTCGTGTTTTACAAGAATTGTTCGTTCGTCTTCGTACCAGAGAACATAATGATAGTTAGTTTTTTTACCGCGGTGCTTTTTAACAAATCGTGTTGAAACACCGTTTTTCTTAAGAGAATTGATGCAGTCTTTGCCGTGTGCGTCATCGCCAACATCTGTCATTGACGCAGAATTTAGTCCTAGGCGGGCCGCAGAAACAGCCGCATTTGGTCCGTTGCCCACACCGCTTATAACATCGACAAATTCAAAAGGGATTTTTTCGCCAAAAGGCATGCAGATTTCGCATCCTTCGTGGTTTACGTTGCAGTGAACAGAAGCCTGATGAAGTCGAATAAAAGCATCGACAACAATGTCGCCGATAGCCAGAAAATCAATTGGTTTCATGGGGGGAATTATAACACGGTACTCGTTTGGTACATTTTCGCTTCGCGAGCGCCTCAGGTCGGTATCAATTGTCTCCAGTTCGCTTGGCTCACTGTCGACATTTGATCCCTCGCGGCGCGTTTACGGCAATAATTCACCTTTCTCGCTTCGCGCCGGAGGAGTATATTTTGCTCATGGTACAATTTATTTCATGAAAACTCTTCGCGAATATATTCAGGATGCAGAAATGAACAAGGTTGCCATTGGTCATTTTAATATTTCAAATATGGAAGCAGTCTGGGCGATCTCGAATGTTGCCCGAAAACTCAATGTGCCAGTAATAATCGGAGTTTCAGAAGGTGAGCGAGATTTTTTTGGTGTTCGACAAATCGCGGCGGTAGTTAAGAGCCTTCGTGAGGAGTTTGCCCACCCTATTTTTCTTAACGCTGATCATACATATTCAGTAAAAGGAGTAAGGGAGGCGATTGATGCTGGTTTTGATGCGGTTATCTTTGATGGTGCAAAACTTTCGTTTGATGAAAACGTCGCTGCAGCAAAAGAATGTGTTGAATACGCCCGTGGTGTTGGACACGAGGTATTAGTTGAAGCCGAACTGGGTTTTATCGGTCAATCTTCCAAAATTTTGGATGCTGTGCCCGAAGGTGTGAATCTTTCAGAGGAAGGTTTAACCAAGCCCGAAGAAGCAAGCATGTTTGTTGAAAAAACCGGTGTTGATCTTTTGGCACCAGCAGTAGGGAATTTCCACGGCATGCTCAAGGGCGGCATTGATCCAAAACTTAATATTGAACGAATAGAAGAACTCAGAGAGGCTTGTGGTATCCCAATGGTTCTCCATGGTGGTTCTGGTAATTCTGCAGACGATTTTTCTGCAGCAATTGACGCCGGAATCAGCATTGTTCATATCAACACAGAGCTTCGTATTGCGTATCGTGATGCATTGAAATTTTCTCTCCAAGAAAATCCCGAAGAGGTTGCGCCGTACAAAATTCTAAAACCAACCGTGACGGCAATGGAGAAGATTGTTGAGGCAAAGTTGAAGGTGTTTAATAAAATGAATTGAATGAATTGGGTCCCCTCCCTAGATAATATTCTGAGGGGACTCCCGGAGGCGCGAAGGCGCCGAGGGCGAGCAAGGTTTTAGCAGAAATCTATGCGTGCCCCGAAGAGTATTATCTGAAAACCATGTTCCTTAAAGATGAAATAAAACAATTTTTCAAAGGAGACGTTGCTGATGACAAGGCGACATTGATTACCTATAGCCATGACGCTAGTCTTTTTGAAGTAAAACCACAGCTTGTTGTTTTTCCGAAGGATGCAGAGGATATTAAGCGACTTGTAACATTTGTTGCAGAAAGAAAAAATACAGATCGACAGATTTCTTTGACACCACGTTCAGCGGGCACCTGTATGTCGGGTGGTTCTCTTAATGATTCGATTATTATCGATGTGACCAGGCACATGCACGGTATCAAAATGCTTAATAAGCACCGCGCGATCGTTCTACCCGGTACGTTTTATCGAGACTTTGAAGTTGAAACATTAAAAATTGATGCGATTTTACCTTGCTACACCGCCTCAAAAAATTTGTGCGCTATTGGTGGTATGGTCGGAAACAATTCTGGTGGTGAAAAAACACTACAATACGGCAAAATGGAAGATTATGTTGATTCGCTCAAGGTGGTTTTTTCTGATGGTAATGAATATCTTGTAAAACCGCTTTCCAAAAAAGAACTCGATGCAAAAATCGCTCAAAATGATTTTGAGGGCAATCTCTATAAACAAATTTTTGAACTTATAGAAAAAAATCAGGGAGCGCTCATGACCGCAAAACCGGTTGTTTCGAAGAATTCCGCTGGATACTATTTGTGGAATGTCTGGGATGGTGAAACATTTGATCTCACAAAACTTATCGTGGGCTCACAAGGCACTCTCGGTATTGTTACCGAAATTGAACTTCGATTGGTACCGGTTAAAAAAATAACCAAGCTTTTTGTTATTTTTATGCCGCACATAAAGGAGCTTGGTAGGGTCGTAAACGAAATTCTAGAATCAAAACCAGAAAGTATTGAATCCTACGACGATAGCACCATGAAGCTTGCAATCAAGTTTTTGCCACAGATGATGAAAAACATGAAAGGTTCTTTCTTCAAGCTTATTTTTAGCTTTATTCCAGAATTTTTCATGATGCTGACAGGGGGAATTCCCAAATTGGTACTACTCGTTGAGTTCGCCGGTGACGATGAAAAAGAATTGACCGAACAACTTGCACAACTTCAAAATAAAATACAGCACTTTAAATTCAAGACCCGAAGTATTCATTCTGTAACCGAAGCTGAAAAGTATTGGACGATTCGTCGAGAAAGTTTCAATCTGCTTCGTCAGCATGTCCACGGGCTTCGTACCGCGCCATTTGTTGATGATGTGGTTGTCCGACCAGAATTTTTACCAGAATTTTTACCAAAAATGCGTGCAATTTTAGACGAGTATAAACTTGTGTATACCATCGCTGGTCACGCCGGTAACGGCAATTTCCATATCATCCCATTAATGGATATGAAAATAGAGAGGAATAGGGAAATCATCAGAGAAATTTCTGACCGAATTTATAATCTAGTTATCAAGTATCACGGCTCAATTACAGGTGAACACAATGACGGCATTGTTCGCACACCATATTTGAAAAAAATGTTTGGCCAGAAAATTGTTGATCTGTTCCAAGAAACCAAAAATATTTTTGATTCAAAGAATATATTTAACCCGGGAAAGAAGGTTAACGTATCTATTGATTACATGGAGAGCCATATTGCGAAGTCATAGATTGACTTGTAATCATAATTGTGCTATAAAAATTTTGGACGTATCTCAAATCAACTTCTAACACACAGGAGCGTGTATGCAGTTTTTCTTTGAAAATTGGTATTTGATCGGGTTGTTTCAGGTGGCTCTGGGCATCGTCGGCGGTATTCTGATTCGGCGGCTCTACCACTTCAGCAGGTACGGTTTGCCTGGTCAGATCGTGACGGCTGACAGACTGTTTAAGTCGGGTCAGTTGATCGAGATCAACCAGCTCGTGCTCTTGCCGGCAGGACTCTGCGCGGTCGTAATGTACCGAGATTTCTGGCGCATCGTGAGGTTTCAAAATCTCGAGGGTTGTGTCACGAACATGGCGCCCGACAGGTGGCGTAGCGGTGTCTATGTGTATGAGTTCGAGAGGCTCGCCAGGAACCATCCTTCGGGATTCGGTATCACAGAATCGATCAAGATGATCTGAGCTCGTAAGCACTCTGTGATTCTGAGCCCCACGCACATGCGCGGGGCTTTTCATTTGTGTGTACAGATAAAGGTATCCACATTGACACACCTTTAGTATGGAGTTATATTTTTGATCCCCAGTGTAACCATTGTCGGTTACGGGATAGTGAACTTCAAAAACGGAGTTGGATGATGAGTAAGGGACTTCAGGTACTTACGAGGAAGATTCTGAGAAAAAAGCCGGAACTCGGCGCTGCGATTTCCTCGCAGAAACGTCAGGTTGGGTCGAGTTTGGACACAAGTGCAACATCGGTGCCCGCGAACCCGCATACCAGTGTCCTCGGTGGGTTTGCTGACGGTCGTGCAAACCTCGGTTTGACGTCCTTCGGGTCCTCCGCCCGTTAGGTTGGCTAACGCTTACACTGTGTACAAGGTTCCTCGCGATACTGTTTTTGTTCTTTCAGCTCCCCACATCGTGGCGGAGCTTTTTTGTTCCGCCTTAGGTTTCGTGAATGTGGATGCGTTTGTAATTAAGCCGTTGGCGATACTGCTGTGGTGTCCCGCAGTTGATTTATTTTGGCTTTTCCATATAATGGCCCAATGATTAGTTTGCAGGTAACAAACCGCCCAAAGGGTGGTAGTCTCGAAAAAATCCGAAATAGCGGCCTTATGCCGGCGGTTTTTTACGGTAAAAAACAGGAGTCAACTCCCGTTTCTATTCCAATGGTAGATTTCCTAAAGGTTTGGAAGCAGGCCGGTGAATCTTCTGTTGTTATTTTGAAGACAGACAAGGGCGAGGTTGAGGCTCTTATTCACGACGTTGATCTCGATCCAGTAACAGAAACTCCTCGTCATGCTGACTTTTATGTATTCGAAAAAGGTCACAAAATTACACTCGATATTCCTCTCGAATTCGTTGGTGTTTCTCCTGCAGTAAAAGATTTGGGCGGTATTCTCATAAAAGTTCTCCACGAAATTAAAATCGAAGCAATGCCAAAAGACCTGCCTAAGAAAATTGAAGTCGATATTTCTTCTCTTGTTAATTTCGAAAGCCAGATTCTTGCGGGTGATATCAAACTTTCTGAGGGTGTAGCTCTCGTTGAATCTCCGACTGAGGTTGTGGCACTTGTTTCAATGCCTAAAGAAGAAAAAGAAGAAGAGGCCGCACCTGCTGATCTCTCGGCTATTGAAGTTGAAAAGAAGGGTAAGAAGGAAGAAGAAGGAGTTGAGGGCGGCGAAGCCCCAAAGGCTGAAAAGGCAGATAAGAAAGAATAATTCAAAACCCCGCGCTCGCGGGGTTTTGTAATTTTAGACAGTAAGATCCGTC
The DNA here is from genome assembly GCA_964456405.1 of uncultured Candidatus Saccharibacteria bacterium. Taxonomy (GTDB): domain Bacteria; phylum Patescibacteriota; class Minisyncoccia; order Phycocordibacterales; family DATGWK01; genus JAHFLV01. The sequence goes on from CAYVZB010000004.1 coordinate 42,485, forward strand.
AATTTCTCTGGTTAGACATGATATATTTATGTTCATGGGTTTTTCTTTTAAGAAAGCTTTTTTAGGTACTACTATTTTTTTGGTGGCCGTTTTTTTTCATGCGCCAACCTTCTTGGTGGCTCATGCCCAAACCGCGGAAGATGTAGCCACTCGCGAAAGACAACTTCGTGCTGAACTTGATAAAACCGAGAAAGAAATCGCTCAGTGGACTATTACCCTCAATGCGAAGAAACAAGAAACCGCTTCTATTGAGCGAGACGCAGAGATTTTGGCTGGAAAAATTGAACAGGCAAAGCTGGTGATAAAAGCAAAAAATTTGGCAATTCAGACTATTGGTAAGGATATTTCTTTAAAGGAGGAAACGATCGGTCAGCTTAACCAAAAAATTGAACGTGGAAGGGAATCTCTGGGTGAGCTCATTAGAAAAACCAATGAAATGGACGCATATTCTGTAGCGGAAGTGGCGCTTTCTAATAAAAAAGTTTCAGAGTTTTTTGTTGATGTTGATGCCTATAATTCTATAGAAAAAGCTATGGGGGATTTATTTAGCGATATCAGAGAAACTAAAAATAAGACAGAATCTGAGAAAGAACAGCTTACCGCAAAAAAGAATCAAGAAGCAGATGCAAAAGCCGTTATCGAAACAGAAAAAAGTAAGGTAGAAAAAAGCGAAGCTGAAAAGAAGGCTCTGCTCGCCGCAAGTAAAAGTCAGGAAAAAACGTACAGTCAAATTCTTGCCGAAAAACAAGCCAGAGCCGCACAGATTCGATCTGCGCTGTTTGCCTTGCGAGATTCTGCTGCAATTCCATTTGGCAAGGCATTGAGTTTTGCTAATGAAGTTTCTGAGGAGACTGGTGTAAGGCCAGCATTTTTGCTGGCAATTCTGACCCAAGAAACAAACTTGGGTGCAAATATTGGAACTTGTAACCGTCCTGGTGACCCCGAAGAAAAGCAGTGGCGAGCGATCATGCCTGGTCCAGCCGATATTGCAGCAAAAAAATCTCGCCGCGACGATGAGTCGGCATTCCTGCGTATTACCAAGGCGCTCGGTTTCGACCCCGATTCAATGCCACTTTCTTGTCCATGGAAAGATGGTTGGGGCGGTGCTATGGGCCCTTCACAATTCATTCCTACAACATGGGAGTCTTACCAGACCAAAATTGCTAATGCATTGGGCAAAAGCGTGGTAAATCCATGGGAGCCAGAAGATGCATTCATGGCTTCAGGCATTTATCTCTCGGAGCTTGGTGCTGGCGGGGGCACGTATACTGCAGAAAGAACCGCTGCACTCAAATATTATGCTGGAGGCAATTGGGCCGCTCCGGCTAATGCGTTTTACGGTGATGGAGTCATGGCAAAGGCCAAGAGTATTCAGGAGAATATGATTGATCCGTTACAAGGGTTGTAGTTTTCAACCAGCCCGTGAGGAGGGAGCACGAGAGACCCTTCGTTCTGGGCTGGTTGAGAGAAAGGGGAGTGCAAATAGGCACTTTTTGACTTTTAAGATGATTTTGATATAGTCTTACGGCAATGAAAAAAGAAACACATCCTCAATATTTCCCAAACGCAGCCGTAGAATGTGCCTGTGGCAATAAATTTACCATTGGTTCTACAAAGGAGGCTATTCGAGTTGAAATCTGTTCTAAATGTCACCCTTTCTATACTGGTGCTGAAAAAGTACTCGATAGCGCCGGCCGTGTTGAGAAATTCAAGACTCGACGTGCAGCTGCCACTAAGAAGGTAAAAGCGTAACTATTAATCTTGATCCCGGGTAAAGCCCGGGATCTTGTTATACTTGCCAACATGGAACTCGAAAGTTTCAAACAAAACTCAAAAACTGCATTTTTAGCCGACTTGTACTCTAAGTACGAAAAGGAAGAAGCAGAGATTCAGAAAATGGCCGAAAACGACCCGTCCTTTTCTGTACTTGCAAAAGATGAACTTGAAAATTTGAGGGCACAGAAAGAGTCACTCATGACTCAGATGAAAGATATTGTGGCTAAGGATAATGCCGAAGAAGAATTTCCTAATGAAATAATTCTTGAGGTTCGGGCAGGTGCAGGAGGCGACGAAGCCGCTCTTTTTGCTGAAAAGTTGGCACTCATGTACCAGCGTTATGCTCAACGCCGCGGATGGGGGTCTCGACCGCTTGAAGAGTCAAAGAATTCCCTCGGTGGCTATAAGGAAGCGACATTTGAAATTAAGGGAAAGGGAGTATATAAAGATCTGCGATTTGAATCCGGTGTACATCGTATTCAGCGTGTACCTGCAACAGAAAAATCTGGCCGAGTTCACACTTCTACTGCATCAGTTGCAATACTTCCGATCAGAAAGAAATCAAAGATCACGATTAATCCTGCCGATATTGAGATGGAATTTTCTCGTTCGGGCGGTGCGGGTGGCCAAAACGTCAACAAGGTTGAAACCGCTGTTCGGCTTATTCATAAACCAACTGGCATTGATGCTAAGTCAACATCTGAACGAAGTCAGGCGGCCAACCGCATGATGGCCATGGAAGTTTTGCAGGCCAAGCTCGACATGGCACATGAAGCGGAGCAAGCAAAAAAGCATGCAGCAGAGAGAAGGGAACTTGTTGGTACTGCTGATCGTTCAGAAAAAGTTCGAACCTATAATATTTTGCAAGATCGTATTACAGACCACAGGCTCAAGGAGTCATGGCACAATATTGAAACTATTTTTGCCGGTGACATGGATTCAATCATCGAATCTTTCCAAGAAAGACTTGAAAAGGGTGGTGCGATCGAGGCCGGAAGTGTGGAGGATGACGAGTAATTCGAGCCATTTGCCAAAAAAGGTTGTTTTTGCTAGACTTCCCAAGCGTTTTCGAACGCTTTTTTGTTAAAATATGATTACCAAACACAAAGAAGGCGATATCATCTCAGATCTCTTTAAAGCAGGAGCACATTTTGCTTTTGTTCGCGCACGACGACACCCTTCAACAAAGCCATACATTTTCGGCGTAAAGAACCGAATTGAAATTTTTGATCTCGAAAAGACAAACGAAGCACTTCAGAAAGCTCTCGAGTTCGTAAAAAATATGGGCACCATGAACAGCACCGTGCTTTTTGTTGGTGGTAAGGGCGAGGCCAAGAACGCAGTTAAGGCTGCTGCTTCAAAGATCGGCATGCCGTACGTAGATGGCCGATGGATTGGCGGAACTCTGACTAATTTCAACCAGATCAAGCGTCGAGTAGCCAAACTTGAAGAACTCACATCTCAAAAAGAAAAGGGCGAACTCGCAAAGTACACAAAGCGAGAGCGAATGCTTATTGATAAAGAAATCGAAAATCTCCGAATCTATTTCGAAGGCATTGTTTCAATGAAAGACTTACCAAAGGCAATGATTATTGTTGATCCAAAGAAAGAAGAAATCGCGGTCAAAGAAGCGTTCGAAAAGGGAATTCCTGTCGTCGCAATCGCTGGTTCTGACTGTGATATTTCAGTTATTGACTACCCAGTTCCTGCAAACGATGCTTCGGTTGCAAGTATTACATTCCTTGTGAACAAGCTTGCCGAGAGTTACAGTGAAGGAAAAGCGATTTCAAAGAAGTAATTATAAGTTTCTCTTCGCATTGGGCGAAGTGTAAGTAAATTTAAAATATGTCTGAGATTACAACGGAGCGTATTAAGGAATTACGAGATCGGACCGGTATTTCCATCATGCAGTGCAGAAAAGCTTTGGAAGAAGCTGGTGGTGACATGGAAAAGGCCGTTATTATTCTCCAAAAACAAAGCAAGGCCGTTGCTTCAAAGAAATCCGATCGAACCCTTAAGGCTGGTACCGTTGCCTCTTATATTCATGCCACAGGCACTATTGGTGCTATGGTTGAGCTCTTTTGCGAAACCGATTTCGTTGGTAAGAACGAAGAGTTTAGAGCTGTAGCCCGAGACATTGCTCTTCATATCGCTGCAACTAATCCAGAATTCTTGAAAAAAGAAGATATAAACGAAGAAATGCGTCTTAAAGTTCAGGAAATCTTCGCTGATGAAGTTAAAAACCTGCCAGAAGCTATTCGTCCAAAGGCGCTAGAAGGCAAAATGGATGCCTATTTTAGCGAGCGCATACTCCTTGACCAGCTTTTTGTAAAGGATCAAAATATGACCATCAAGGGTATAATTGATGGAGCAGTTCAGAAATTCGGCGAACGTATTGAAATCGGCCGTTTTGCTCGATTCGGCATCTCTCGATAAAACAAAATGGGTTTACTTTATACATTTATTGTTGCAACGCTTGCTCTGGGGGTTCTTGTTTTTGCTAAGTCACGAGAACTCAAAACCGGTAAGCCGACATTTGTGAACAAGGCACTCTCTAAATGTGACCCATTTTGTAACACCGTCAGTGCACGTGTTAAACATATCGTGCATAATCAGCGTGAAAAAGCATTCTTTTTGTTTTTGGTCCATATCCCAAGTCAAATTGAAGCGTTGTTTACTAAAATTCGACAACGAACACACGATTACTATCGTGGAACTAACGAAAAGATGCGTAACAAGCGCAATATTTCAAACAGCACCGTCTCTCCATACATGCGTTCAATGACCCTTAAGCGGGACACCGAAGGGTTTTAATTTTCTTCAAAGTATTGTATCCTCATCGGAAGCGAGTGAGAGGAATTCTTGCAACACGCAAGACGCGCAGCGATTGCAGCAAGTACTTGAGAATTTCCTTGGAAATTCGAAAGTAGCTTGCGCAATGAGCTGCGCTCGAGCGAAGCGAGAATGTGTCGAACGAGTCAGCGCCACCTTAGCTGTTTTGGTAGATATAAAAACAGCATCGCCACCTTAGCTCAGTTGGTAGAGCAGCCGTTTTGTAAACGGCAGGTCGTCAGTTCAAGCCTGACAGGTGGCTCCAAAAGTATGGTTTTATGCGCACGTGTGGATTCAGCTATTGTTTAGCTATTTTAAATGAACGATAATCAAATGGAGCGTGTAGCTTGCAGATGATTAGTAATAAATATTCTTTTAAATTTGTCAGGGGGAGTACCTTGGGTAGTTCAGCTACTTATGTTGTTGGTGAAAAACCATTAGCACTGAATGAAAGTTCTTCTGGAGATATTGGTGAAAAGCAGACTCTCATAACCGATGAAAATAAACGGGTTTTTCTTAAGGCATTAGGGGTAGCGGGTATCGGACTTGCCGCGTCCCAATTTTTACCCAAAAAGGCAGAAGCTTTGGTAATGGGAAGTACACCATCTTCAAGTGTGGTTGGAGTAAAAGACGCGAGTAACGACAGAATAAATCCTGCAACAGAAGAAACTGTTGCCTCGCTTCTTGCAGGTCAGGGCGTTTCAAAAATTACCACCACACTTGCAGCAACGGGAAATGTCCACACTCCTGGTTCTGGTAAAAAAATCAGGGTTTATGCTTCGCGCTTTTCTTTAACGGCGGACGCGACATCAGTCTCGTTCCGTTTTACGTCCGGTGGCACGGATCACGAAAAATATGTGTCTCCGAAAGCCGGTGGTTTGTATGGTTCGAACAATCATCCAAATTATATCGAAGGTGGTGTGGATGAGGTGTTATACTGTGTAATATCTGGCACTACCACCGTGCAAATTAATATCGATTATTTAGAAGTTTAATTTTAGAAGCAATGGCATTACGAGCAGTTGAACATGTATTTACAGGAGTCACTACACCATACTCAAACTATGATTCGACTAAGACCAGTTTAGGGGATCTAATCGAACAGTATACAGGTGATGATAACACTGATAAGTTTGCTGGACCTTCAAAAATCGGTATTGCGCGACCGTTTGAAACCTCAACTTCAATTCCAGGTATTTTCCCGCACGTAGTACAGTGGGCGAATAAAGAGGGGCACTATTCAACGGGTACAGTTGCTGTTTCTGGTACTGCTGTGACAGGTAGTGGAACAGGGTGGTTAGCGGCAGGGGTGCCTATTGGCGCAAGAATTGGTTTTGGTTCAACTGACCCTGCAGAAATTACAACCTGGTACACCATTACTGCTATTGGTTCTGCTACAACACTAACACTTGCAACTTCGGCGGGTACGATTTCAGGTGGCACGGCCTTTGTAATAGATAAAGAAGTTAAAAAAGACTGGGTATTTTTGGCCGATAACGCTGCTACTGCAGCAACTCGTAGAATTTCCTGCTTTGCTTACGATCGTTTAACCTCACTTTTTACATGGAGAGGATTCATTACAATTACCTACCCAGCCGGTGGAGGTAATCAAATAATCAGAGGAATGCGAGTTATTTATGATACCTATACTGCTGGGACTATTGAGGTTTCGGGAGCTACGGTAACTGGCACGTCAACACTCTGGTCGGACTCACGTATTGCAGTTGGTTCCAGAATTGGTTTTGGTAGTACCGATCCGACACAAATTACTACCTGGTATTATATTAACGCTGTCAGTTCAAACACCTCAATCACACTCCAAACAAACGTTACTGCAAGCGGTACTGGAGGCACCGCCGCTAGTCTTACTATTTCTTCAGGTACAGCGTATGTCATTGAAGATTTGAAGGTTCTTACTTCTACTACCGCAGTTGTGATTGCGGCGGCGGGTTTGACCTTGGTTAACGGTCTTTCTTATGATGATTTTGCGGTCGGTGGTACAACTATTGCTGCGGCTACGACAGTTGATAAAACAAAGGCGGCGTACAGTCTTGTCGATCTTGATTCGATCTATTCGACTGGAACCGTAACAGTTCCAACATCAACAACTGTTACCGGGTCAGGAACGGCATGGGCCGCTGCTACTCATCTCGGATGTAAAATTGGCTTTGGTTCAACCAACCCTGCTTCTATAACTACATGGTATACGATCACTGCTGTTGGTTCGGGTACATCCCTTACCATTTCATCCGCGGCAACGGTGTCAGGGGGTACAAGTTATGTGATTGTCGGCGGAAACGGCATTTCGTGCGGTTTGGCAGTTGACGATCGTGTCAGTTGGACTGAGCAATATGCATATATAATCGAACTTCAGGGTGGAACCACGCCACAAGTATATAAATATAATTTCAGAGCTGATCTTACAACGCTTGGTGGTATTGGTGCAGGTAAGGCTGCGGCTGCGTGGGTACTCACAACAGGAACCCAGACCGTTACTGGTACGGTGACACAGACTAATAACGGTCGTGTTGGAATTTTATCCCACGGACCAGGTTCTGGTGTTAAGTGTTTATATTTTGTTTCCGGTAGCCGTGTTCACCGTGCACCGCTTACTGATATCGTTCAAGGAAGTACAACATGGGTTTCGGACTCCATGAGCGAAATTCCTCCCGGTGGTACTTCTACCTACGGTCTCACGAGTCTTTTGACCGGTGTAGAAATTGCCGATCAAATCGACAGGCTTATTCTTACCACTACTGGCGCTGGTACTACCACAGCTCACCATCGTGCTTATTTAACAAAGTACGATGCGTCTGGATCCTATGCGTTTGACCATATCTTCCTTGTGGATACTGGTCAACAAGATCAGTCTTCCGCTGATTCTGCCTCGGTGCCGCATCCAAGCGCACAGGGCGCCGCTTTGTCTGTGTGGTCACAGGCCGGCCTTGTGTATATTGCACGTACGGGTACGGCCGCGACAACAAACGTAATGTACACAGTACCATTGGGTGCCGACTGGGAGTATGCTGATGGTTCAGTTAATCAAAGACTCATTACACCAGTACTCTCAACAGAGAATGCCCAAAAACTAATACGTGTGTACGCTAATAATGCAGACTATTTAGGTGACGATAGTCTAACTATGCCAACAGAACCATTTAGGATTTATTATCGAACCTCAGGGATTGATGATGATTCGGGTAACTGGGTGTTGGTTGACCAAACTGGTGATTTAACCGGAGCGACTCCCGCGGAAGAAATTCAATTCGCAATCGAATTCAGAACTATTGGTGCAATTTGTCTCCCTAATCGCGTATACAACCTGTCTTGTTTGTATGAGGACAATACTACTGATAGTCATTATCAGCCATCTGTTGCGCAGTCTTCAACAACAGAAAAAAGATTTGCATGGAGATTTTCAACTGCATTTGGCGGCACAGTTCCAACACTCAGAATTAGACTGTATAATGCAACAACTGGCGGACTTTTGCTTGATGATACGACCACTGCATTGGCATCTGGCACGTTTGAGAAATCAACCAACGACGGCGGCTCGTGGGGATCATACAATACATCTGATAAGAGCAATGACACGACATACATTCGTTATACGCCAACTTCGCTTGCAGACAACATAAAGGTTCGCGCCCTCCTAACACAAAACTAATATGATTCACATTGAAAAAGGAGAATTTGTAGTAGGGAATCCGTCGCTCAAAGTGGTGACCAAGACTGGTGACTATGAAGATACAGCCCTAATTGAATTTAAAGATGTGAGCTCTGAGGAGGAACTCGTAGCCGGTGCTTATCAAGCACAGTTTATTAAATACGGCAATTTGGTGTACCAATTCAATGATCCTAAGGATTTGGGTGTTGAAATTTTGAAAATCGACCCAGAATCTACTCACGCTGCGGCATCTTTTGTTCGGCTCAATGCTGAGCTTTTGAGGCAACTCAATAATGGCTCACTCGAACCGTCGTCTCTAGACCAAGCGGTGGCAGAAGAAAAGATCAACACAGAGGAACCAGTAGAAGGTCCTGTTGATGTTGTCGAACCGGAGGAAACAGATGAACCGGATGATACTTTTCCACCGATCGATACACCAACACCGACTACACCACATATCGATATTTCAACCACAACCACTCCCTTCATCCCAAATAATTCGAAAAAGAATAGAAAAATTATTGATGTTCAGAAAACTAATGTGGTCGATGATTTTGCTACAGATCAGATTTTGCCCGTAGATAAAAAAATTGATAATTCTTCGATTTTAGAGGAAGTGCTTGAAGTCGTGAGTCCGGAAGTCGGAGATGTTGTTTCTTCTGTCAAAAGGAAAATCGCTAAACTTAAAGGAATTACTCCAAAAAAGTTAGCCAAGAAAAAGCGTCGCAACACTTAGTTGGTCATACTTCCATATGGCATTATCCGATGTAAATTTTCAAGAGGGTGAAGGACAAGATTTTCTTTTGGAATTACCAACGGCTATATATGTTGGCTCTGTGAATGATATTTTGAATGAACCGAGTAGCGCTCAGCTTCCAGTCATGGAACTGCCAGAATCCGAGGGTGGAGATATTTTTATTATGTCCGAATAGACTGAATTGTTTACGTGGAGACTTTCAAGAATTTCATACAAAAATTTACGCCGTATCTCGAGGATATCAGGCGTCGGCTTTATTTTCTGGCAATTTTCTTCATTGCTATGTTTATTGCTGGGTTTTTGGGAACCGGGATCATTATAAAGTTCATTCTTTCCTTGTTTGATATTAAAGATGTGGTTATTGCCACGACTTCACCTTTTCAGTTTGCTGATCTTTCTGTGAATATTGGTTTGGCTGCGGCCTGTCTCGTCTGTTGTCCACTTTTTGTGTACCATATTTTTTCTTTTTTGAGTCCGGCCCTTAGCAAAAGGGAAAAGAAATCATTCTTTGTCGTTTTACCTCTCTCGATCATTTTATTTTCAGCTGGATTCGTATATGGTTTTTTCATTTTGTATTACGCACTTATCACATTGGCGCGTATCAACAACAGTATTGGTGTTCAAAACATATGGGATGTAGGAACCTTTTTGTCCCAAATCATCATTACAGCCACACTTTTGGGTGTTTTGTTTCAGTTTCCGATTGTTGTGAGCTACCTTATTCGAATGGGACTTTTGGATGTCGCTGTTCTTCGTTCAAAAAGAAAGATCGCGGTGTTTATAATATTCATTTTTGCAACTTTACTTCCACCAACCGACGGGCTATCATTAATTGCGATGGTATTGCCGCTTACGTTACTCTACGAGCTTACAATTTTGGCAAATTCGAGAGTGCGAAGTTCTGCATAGGCAATCGAAGGGAGTATATTATTAGTATTTATATAAAATATGTTTGGAAATATTGGGACAAAAGAAATTATCATCATAGCTGTTGTTTTCATCATTCTTTTTGGCGCAAAGAAGATCCCAGAACTTTCAAAGAGTTTGGTTGAATCCATCCGACATCTCCGAGGTGCCTTTAAGGATCTTCCTCCTGAAACAACTGGTAAGGAAGAAAAGAAACGATCTTAGTTTGTTGTTGGTGGTGGTGCCTGGTGTTCTTTGGAAACATAGATGTTAGATCGTAGAAATTCTATTCTCAATAGGTTTTTAAAATCATTCTTTTTTATCTGGATATTTGTTTTGATTTTGGGCGTTTTTTCAGTTGCTCGAGCAGCATATGAGCGTTTTGAAGCCGGTGGCACCGCAACCATCGGTGAATTTGTGTACGACGATGATTTTGTTGCAACTACAACCGCTGGTTGTGTTGTGACAATTTATAATCCTGCTGGATCCGCCGTTGTTACTAACGCTTCTATGTCTGTGAATGTGACAAACGGTTGGTATTATTATAATTATTCTATTCCTACGTCTGGTGCAACCGGTGTTTGGCCAACCACAATGCGGTGCGGTAGTGCGGCGGTTGGTGATTTGGTTCAGTTGGACAAGAGTTTCGCCGTCGGAGATATTGTTGTTTCTTCCTCAACCATTGCAACCTCTGTCTGGCAGAATGCAACGCGTTCACTTACCTCATTCGGTACACTTGTCTCTGATGTCTGGGCAAACGGTACCAGAACGCTCACTGGAGCTGGGTTAACCTCAGGCTCTTTGGCAACGCAGGCAGACATTTTGACCGCCTCATCATCTCTTGCAGCAACCATTCCAACAGCTGTCTGGAGCTCTGGAACTCGATCACTTACAACATTTGGCACACTGGTTTCAGACGTTTGGGCTAACGGTACACGAACACTTACCTCTGGTGGCAGTATCACTGCTGCCGATGTTTGGTCATATGCAACCCGAAGGCTCTCTGACTCAACACTCGATACTGGTTCACTTGCAACAGCAGCAAATCTAACAACCGCATCTTCTTCAATTGCAGCGGTGGTCAATGCTAATACCGATTCACAAGTTTCCTCAATTAACGCAAATACAAACTCTGTTGTTGGAACAGCGTCCTCATCACTTGCTTCTGTAATCAATGCCAACACAAACTCTCAGATTTCTTCAGCAATTTCAACGATAAACAGCAACGTTGCTTCAACGGTGCTTACAGCTTCGACATCGCTCGTCGCTACAATTCCAACCGCGGTCTGGGCTAACACAACACGTTCACTCACCACATTTGGTAGCCTTGTTGCGGATATCTGGTCAGCCGCTACTCAAACACCATGGGATATGACCACATCAGACTTCGGTACGGTAGCTGCGGGTAGTAATTATCTCGCAACAGTTCGAACGACATACAACGGCACACTTACTGACTCAAACAACACTCCGACAGTCACATTGTATGACCCAAGTAGAAACGTAATTGTGAGTGGTGTAGCAATGACTCGAATTTCAACAGGAACATATTCCTACTCATACACAACAACGAGCGGTTCACCTGCAGGTACATGGGAAGCGGTTTTCTCGGCAGGAGTTGATACTGGAAAGACACTTTCAGGCAGTGACTACTGGACCGTGGTTTCATCTCCTGCCCAGGTCATTATCAACAGTATTTCTGATACAGTAGCTCCAGAAATTTCTGCCAATGTCACAATCACGAACGAAGGTTTGACTGGATACGAGTATCAGTATGAATGGTGTGTCGTTTCAAGCATCGACAATGCTTGTGGAGGGGGTAACGACACGTTCCATGGTATTGCGGCGAAATTTATCAATGCCGGTGAAGATTTCAATACAACACTGACCGCAACTGTGCCTAATGACGGCAATTATTTCTTCAAGTTGGTCGTGTACTTCGGTGACGACAGTTCTGGTGCTTCACGATCATTCGCTGTGACTGGCGGTACTGGTGGCGGCAGTCCACCTTCGGGTGGTGGTGGCGGAGGAGGGGGTGGTGGGGGAAGTTCAGGTGGTTCTCAGACGACAAATTCAGCGGTTGCAGATTTGAACGGGGATAACATCGTAAATTCTGTTGATTTCTCCATTCTTCTTTACTTCTGGAAAGCACAACCACCATTTTCTAACCCACAGGTTGATATGAATAAGGATGGTAAAATAGATTCTGTTGATTTCTCCATTCTTCTGTATCGATGGGGCCAATAGTAACTTAATTAAATTAACATGCACAAGATATTCAAATTTTTAGTAATAGCGATGATCGCTTTTGTTCTTCCACAGATGGTCTCGGCAGCGTCCGTATATGTTGAAGCGTCTCGAAGTACTATTTCAGTCGGCGACACTGCTGTGGTCGCGGTTAAGATCAATGCTGATGGCGGGGTAATCAACACGATTGAAGGAGATATAGCAATAAATTCAGTGGCGAATAACGCTGTTGTTCAGGAATTTAGTCTTGCTAATTCTGCTTTTGGATTGTGGCCACGAACTCCATCACTTTCTACCGATGGGAAAACGGTTTCTTTTGTCGGGGGAGTGCCAGGCGGTTTCAGTATTGAGGGTGCCACTGTTTTTAAAATAATTCTTGAAGCAAAAAAACCTGGTCGCGTAACTATTTCTCCTAAAAATATTTCTGTATACCAAAACGATGGTCAGGGTACAAAATTACCAATACAATTTAAGGATGTGGCAATTGATGTCGTTGCCGCGCAATCTGGTGTAGAGGCCGTAAATGACTGGGCGGCAATTGTTTCTCAGGATGTAACAAAACCAGAAGACTTTATTATCGTTCCTGGACAGACAAATAATCTTTTTGAAGGCAAAAAATTTGTATTCTTTAGCGCAGTGGACAACCAGTCCGGCATTGACTATTACGAAGTTTCTGAAAATGGTGGCACTGCGGTACGAAGCGGTAGCACCTATGTCTTACAAAACCAGAATGGCAATGTCGATCTCACAGTTACTGCGTATGACAAGGCAGGTAACCGACGTGTGGTAAAAAGCGCGGTTGAGCCAAAAGAAGGAATTTCATGGACGTTTGTTATTACGGTAATTCTGGCTGGAGTGGTGCTTAAGATTGTGTATAAAATTTGGAAGCGTAGAAAAAGTAATGCATCATTTTCTGGTCAAAATTAAATCTACTTTCACCGTTGTTCTTGTTCTTCTGACTCTTTGCCTAGGTTTTGGATTTGCTTCGACTGCAGAAGCAGCCAGTCTTTATCTTTCGCCGTCGTCTCCAAGCTCTTCAGTGGGAAATATCACAACTCTTAAGGTTCTTGTTGATACCCAAGGAAAAGCAATTAACAACTCAGATGGAATCATCCAATTTCCAACAGATTCATTAGAGGTTTTATCTATTAGCAAGAATCAATCGATTTTTACGATTTGGGTAGAGGAACCAAGGTTTTCCAATACTGATGGAACAATTACTTACAACGGAGGCGTTCCAAACCCCGGCTATACTGGAGCTGCTGGTGAAATCCTCACAGTAACCTTTAAGGCAAAGAAGCAGGGCCCAGCGTCAGTCATTTTTTCTGATTCAACTGTGCGCGAAAATGACGGCTACGGAACCGATATCCTTGTAGGAAAGCTTCCTGCTGTTATTAATGTTGGACAGGCGGTAGTGGATGCGCCTGCCCCCGCTACGGTTTCTAGTTTGCCACCAAAGCCAGTGGTAAAGTCACTTACCCATCCAGAACAGGATGGATGGTACTCGGAAACAACGGGTACTTTTAGTTGGGTTGTACCGGCAGGAGTGACATCTCTCCAGACGCTCTTAAGCAAGAATCCAACAGCGGTGCCTGCTATCACGTACGACCGATCAGTTTCTCAGCGAACCGTTAACAACTTGTCAGATGGAATTTTATACTTCCATGTTCGTTATTTGAACAATGTTGGCTGGGGACCGACAGCGCATTACAAAATTCAGATTGATACAACCCCACCCGAGCTTTCTTCACTTCGCGTAGAGGGTGTTGATGGACGTGATGTGGTTACACTTACTGCAAAAGATTCTTTGTCTGGCGTCGAACGCTATGAACTCACTGTCGATGACCAAGCTTCAATCGAATTTAAGTCATCAGAAGAAAACCCTCAGTTTGTACTACCTGTTCAAAATCCAAGCACTCATCGTTTAGGTGTTGTGGCTTTTGATAAGGCTGGTAATAAGGCCGAGATAACGACTTCATTTGATAGTCCACCAATTAAAGAACCAACGATTGATGTTGCTGAGAAGGAAATTAGTAATGGAAGGAAGATCACTGTAACTGGTCAGACAGACTATCCAAATTCTGGTGTTGAGGTTTTGGTTCAGATTGGCGATCAACAACTTGGTTTGTTCCAGGGTGTGACGGCAGAGGACGGCACGTTTACTGTAATTTCTGATGAAATCAGAGAAAGTGGAACCGTCAAGGTTACTGCACAGCTCGTGTTCTCAGAATTTGTTAAGAGCCCGTATTCTCAGCCGGTCTTTGTGCAGGTTTCTGATTTCTACGTCATAAAGGTCAGCAAAGAGGTGGTTCGGGTGCTGACATATGTCATTCCGGCTGTCTTTATGCTGTTTGCTCTCCTTATACTCGTTTATCTTGGATGGCATAGGTTCTTTAGCCTTAAAAAGCGTTTAAGAAGAGATCTCGATGAAACAGCGGCTGGAGTTCATAAGGCTGTTGCAATGTACAAGAGTGAATTGGCGCGACAGCTTGAGAAACTCGAACGAGCACGTGTTGACGATGGCCTCAATAAAGAAGAAGAAAAGATCTTCAAAGAACTCAAGAACAGTATCGATGACATCGATTTGTTTATCGAGAAAAAACTAAAGAAATTTAAATAGTCTTACCGACTTGGATTGGGAGTAGAAGCTTCTTGGGTCGCATCTTCAATTTTTACAAGGTCATTTCCAATGAGCTCAGCGTACAGGTTTGTTTTTTCGCCAGTTTCTGAACTTAATTCAATGATTACGTTTTGATTTTCTATTCTGATTTTTTCGGGTTTGTTTTTGTCTCCTAGAAAGATTAGGTTTGTACCCTCGTGACCATCGGTTGAACTTATCGCGCTTGTTAGGTAATAAAGCATGCCACGCTCTGCGTCTTTACGACTGATGATGAATGCAACGTCATCTTTACCATCTTGAGAAAGATCACCGTAGGCTTCCATGCCAAAGAATTTTTCAGGTTTGCGTTCCCGTGATTTCATCACAAGGGCTGGTAGATCGTGATTTTCAACACTTGAAACAAGGCGTTTGCTACGAATAACATGCTCACCAGTAATAATTATGGTAATTATTACCAAAGCAATAACAATATATTTTGTAGATGTAACAAACTTGATTGCGATTCCGATCAGGGTTCCATAAAGGGTAAAAACTACAAGGAAAAATGCGAATGTAATGCTAAGCGTTATTGTGTTTGAAATATTTTGACCATATGTAGACAAAATGTGTTCAAGTACTGGTCGTAATGACACAAATTCAAGAATTCTTCCGATTGTTGCTCCACTACCGATGAGATATGTAATGTATGCAGATAGCGCTGAACCCAGAAGGAGGCCTAAAACGCCCGTTTCAAGAATATTTGGTTTACTCATGGCAGCATTATAATACCATTAGTCTCGCAGGTTAATTTTTGCTAGACTTGTCTGCGCCAAATAAACATGACCAAACATCAGAATAATCGAGATGATGGATCACGGACACCAATTCATATTGGACGTGCCTCCGAGCTCAGGGGAACTGATAGGGTGCTATACCGTGCCCTTGAGATTCTACCTGGTGTTTTGGCGTGGGGATCAATTTTTCTTTGTATTTTCTTGTCTTATTTTGCGCCTGTCGCAGCGGCTGTTTTAATCATCATTTTCGACTTTTACTGGCTTCTAAAGACAGTGTATCTTTCGACCTACCTTCGCCAAAACTGGCGTCGGATGAGGCATAACCTACACGTCGACTGGGTCGCAATGTTGAACAATGTGAAATCTGAACACGTGTACCACATGATCCTTTTACCTTTTTACAAGGAAGATATCGGTGTGATCGAAAAGGGTTTGGAATCGATACAAAATTCTCGGTATGACAAAAAGAAGTTTTTGATTGTTCTTGCGACCGAAGAAAGAGCTGGTGCGGAATCAATGGCAAAAGCTCAGGCGGCACAGAGTAAGTTTGCCCATATTTTTGGTGATTTCATTATCACCACACATCCAAAGGACGTGCCTGGTGAGATGGCGGGTAAGGGTTCAAATATTTCATATGCAATCGAAGAGGCGCGAACAAAAATTCTCGATTTTAGAGGGATTCCATACGAAGATGTTATTGTTTCGGCTTTTGATATTGATACAGTCGTGTACCCAGACTATTTTGCTGCTGTAACCTGGCATTTCTTAACATCAGAGCATCCGTATCGCACGTCTTTCCAGCCCGTGCCTTTGTATAACAACAACATGTGGGACGCACCAGCGCTTTCTCGTGTAGTGGCAACCTCTGGAACGTTTTGGCAGATGATTCAGCAAGAACGACCCGAAAAGATCGCGACATTTTCGTCTCATTCTGTTCCGTTCAAGACTCTATATGACATTGGATATTGGCAGAGGAACATGGTGTCTGAAGATTCCCGAATCTTTTGGAATGCCTTTTTTGCCTATGATGGTCATTACAGTGTAACGCCGCTTTCGTATCCAATTTCGCTTGACGCAAACTTGGCGCCGACGTTTTGGCAGACGCTTATTAATATCTACAAACAGCAACAACGTTGGGGCTGGGGAGTCGAAAATGTGCCATATATTCTCTTTGGCTTAATAAAAAATAAAAAGATTTCGTTCTGGAAGAAGATCCGCGTGGCATTTACACAACTCGAAGGTTTTTGGTCTCTTTCAACCAATCCAATTATTATTTTTGCATTATCATGGTTGCCACTCATTATCGGTGGTCCGGCTTTTAACACAACCGTTCTTTCATACAATTTACCGAGTGTGACGCGTAACCTTATGATCTTGGCAATGTGTGGGCTTGTTTTCTCGGCCATTGTTTCAATGTCCTTTTTACCAAAGAGACCCAAAACTCATAATCCACTTAAATTTGTGGTCATGATTTTGCAGTGGATTTTGATCCCCATTACTGTTACGGTTTTTGGAGCCATTCCGGGTCTGCACGCACAAACGCGACTCATGCTTGGGCAGTATATGGGCTTTTGGGTCACGCCAAAACATCGTGCTGACTAAGCTATACTAAATCATGCCAAAGTCGTTTTCATACAGGTTTCGTGTAATCTATTTCTGGCTTTTTGTCCTGATCTTTCTTATTGGTTTCCCAATTCTTGTTTTTTATTCAGCTGGATATACCTGGGATGATAGATTTGGACTTTCAGTACGTGGTGGTATCTATGTGTTTACGCCAGAACCAGGAACATCGGTATTTATCGGTAACGAGCTCAGAAACGTATCTGGTTTTTTTAATAAAGAAATTCTTGTTGCAGATTTGAAGCCCGATGAATATTTGGTTCTTGCTACAAATGATACGTTCTGGCCATGGGCAAAGGTTGTTACCGTGAAAAAGGGTGAGGTTGAAGCTTTGGCGCCGCTTATGGTTCCAAAGGTTATTGATACTGAGGCTGTGCTTCGAACAACTCAACTGCACGCTACTTTGGCTAATCTTTTTGCCACAAAGACTATTCCAGCCGCTATCAAGAGCACAACTACGCCAGGGGCTTTACTCAAAAAGAATGTAAAAATCTGGTATGTTGGCACAAAACTGTTTGCAAAATGGGAGGGGAGAGCGGAGGCTGCTCCATCATATTTTTGTGATACGGAGTCTTGTGACAAGCCGATTCAGGTCTTCGAGGCTTATGTGCCGATTAGGTCTATCGACTTCTACCCATATCGAGACGATGCTATTATTCTAGCGCTTGATAATGGAGTGTATGTTATTGAGATAGATCGCCGACAAACCCAAAATTTCTATCCGTTATACCGGGGTAATGTGCCAGATTTTAGAGTGTATCGGAATCAGGTATATATCAAAGATAATGATTATATTGCGTTATTAAATGTATAAACTATGAGCGAACAACTTTCAGGACTAAAACGAGCAGAGCGTGATGTAAACGCTAAGAGGCCACATGACAGCCTTCTTAAATTCGAGGTTTCAACACCCGAAGCAATTAAAAAAGCTCTTGAGGTAAAAGATTTGACTCTTGATGATGCCCCAAAGCATGCCATCAATCTTATTGTTAATACCGTTAAGAAAAAACTTGATGGTGCTGGCTTTGGTGAGATACGAATCATTCGTGGCAATCCAATCGTGACGGTTGAAGACAATTTCGACAAGCTCTTGTTCCCATACGATAACGCTGGTCGTGCATCTACCTATACTCGATATGTTGATGAAAATCACGTTTTGAGAACACACACCTCTGCTCAGGTTCCCCAGACATTTAAAGAATTTTACAAAGAATTCAATGGCGATATTCCTGATACCGTTTTTATTTTTCTTGGCTTGGTATACCGACGTGATGTGATTGATCCGAAACACCTAGACGTCTTTCATCAAATGGATATTTGGGCGTTGCGAAAGAATGGTGATAGGGGCCCGTTTCGTGATGAAGATTTACTCCGGCTTGTGACGTTGGTGTTTAATTCTGTGCTCCCAGATCAGAAACCAATTATTTATAAAGCTGTTCATCCATATACTCACAATGGTATAGAAGTGTATGGAAAATTGGGTAATGCTGAACTTGAAATTCTTGAGGCCGGCTTAACACACACAGAGGTACTTCGTGGTGCCGGCTTTGATCCAGAGTTATATTCTGGCCTCGCATCTGGCTTTGGTCTTGATCGTCTCGTTATGGCCCTTAAAAGTCTTCCTGATGTTCGCTATTTGCGTTCAGTTGAGCCTCGTATTGCCAAGCAAATGGAGAATACCGAAAAATTCAAGGAAGTTTCAATGATGCCACCGATCTCTCGTGATATGTCATACACTGTGCCCGGTGACTTTACCGAAGAAGATATTAACGAAGAAATTAAGGATGCGTTTGCTGAGAAAGCCTACTTGGTTGAAAATGTGGCAATTCAGTCTCGAACAAAATATGCCGATCTTCCAGAAATTGCCCGGGAAAAGTTGGGAGCTCAACCAGGCCAAGACAACATTCTTGTCCGTATTACACTCCGACATCCTGATGTGACTTTAACTAAAAAAGAAGCAAACGAACTCTACGATCAGGCATATCCAAAGTTGCACAAGGGGACTAAGGGATATATTTAGGTAACAAAAAGGACCCACGAAACGAATGTGGGTCCTGCGTCTTGAGAAACATATTGGCTGTGTGCGAGATCAGTCCTTGAACGCGCACTGCTCGAGGAACTCGGACGGGGTCATGTTGTACAGGGGGATGTAGTCGGTCACGAACATGGTACTCTCCACGCTGGGATGATGTAGCACCGAGCATCGCGATCCTCGCGATGTACCCGTGTGCTCTGGTATAACTGTATCATGTTAATATAAAACTGTCAAGCACTTTCGCGTATAAAAAACACGTGTCCAAATATGGGGCCAGGTTGAGCCATTTTTAAGGGTCTTTTATCACCATTTTCACCTTGTTTTAAGAGCTGAATTTTGATAGTATTTTCATATACAAAGAAGCTAAATCGCAAAGGAAAATCGGCCGAAAATGGTCGATTTAATATTTAAAACGACAACATGGCTGAAGACAAAAAGAAAAAAGGAAGTACATACGATGCCTCACAGATTTCTGTTCTCGAAGGTCTCGAGCCTGTGCGCAAGCGTCCCGGAATGTACATTGGTACAACTGGTCCAGACGGTTTCCATCATTTGGTTACAGAAATCTTCGACAACTCTCGTGATGAAGCGATGGGTGGTTTTGCTAATGATATTGAGATCGCTTTTCTTCCAAATAACCGTGTTCGTGTTGTAGACAACGGCCGTGGTATTCCGGTTGATATCCATAAACAAACAAAAGTTTCAGCTCTCGAAACAATCATGACCACTCTGCATGCCGGAGGTAAATTTGGCGGTGAGGGTTACAAAGTTTCCGGAGGTCTTCATGGTGTCGGTGCGTCTGTTGTGAATGCTCTTTCTGTTTTTGTAAAAGTAACAGTTCACAAGGACGGTGGCATATATATGCAGGAGTATAGTCGTGGCAAGCGAAAGGCGGCAGTAAAGAAAATTGGTTCAACAAAGAATAACGGTACGGTCGTTATGTTTGAGCCCGACGAAGAAATCTTTGGTAAGCAAGCGTTTG
>CAYVZB010000005.1:0-59200 GCA_964456405.1 uncultured Candidatus Saccharibacteria bacterium
GGTACGGTCGTTATGTTTGAGCCCGACGAAGAAATCTTTGGTAAGCAAGCGTTTGAGGTCGAAAGAATCGTAAACCACATGCGTCAGCAGGCCTATTTAGTTAAAGGTCTTCGAATTAGCGTGATTGATGCTCGAACTGCAAAAGGTGATCCAGACGATGAAGTTTTTTATTACCGAGAAGTTGGAGGAGATTTTCCTTCACAGTCTTTCTATTTTGAAGGAGGTCTTTTGTCTTTGGTTAGGTTTTACAATAAAGATTTCAAACCAGTTCATAAAAATATTTTTTATATTGAAAAGCCGACAAATGAGTATGAAACAGTTGAGGTTTCGTTGCAGTATGTTGACGAAGTTTCTGGCCGTCTCACAGCATTTGCAAACAATATTTATAATCCTGAAGGTGGAACCCATGTAACTGGTTTCAAGTCCGCATTGACTCGAACATTAAATAGTTATGCCAAGAAAAATAGTTCAAATGGTAAAGAAGAAGATAATTTCACTGGCGAAGACGTAATGGAGGGTCTTACTGCTGTCGTTTCAGTTAAACTGCGGGAAATTCAGTTTGAAGGTCAAACAAAAGCAAAACTTGGTACTGTGGAAGCTCGTGGCATGGTTGATACTGTATTCTCGGAAGCGTTTTCATATTTCCTTGAAGAAAATCCCGAAGACGCGCGAGCGATCATCCAAAAAGTGACTTTGGCTGTTCAGGCCCGTAAGGCTGCAAAAGCCGCCAAAGACAGCGTTCTTCGAAAGGGCGCACTGGAGGGCATGACATTGCCGGGAAAGCTTGCTGACTGCCAAGCTGGCACTCCTGCCGAAGACGCAGAGGTTTGGATTGTAGAGGGAGAGTCTGCTGGTGGTACGGCCAAGTCGGGTCGTGACCGAAAAACTCAAGCGATCTTGGCTTTGCGTGGAAAAATTTTGAATATCGAACGAGCTCGTCTGGATAAAATGCTTGCTTCTGAGCAGATTAAAAATATTGTTTTGGCGCTCGGAACTGCTATTGGCGATACATTCGACATTTCAAAACTTCGTTATCATAAAGTGATTATCGCAACCGATGCTGACGTCGACGGTGCTCACATTCGAACCCTTATCCTCACACTTTTTTATCGTTTCTTCAGACCACTCGTTGAGGGCGGATTTATTTACATTGCACAACCACCGCTTTACAAGATTAAACAAGGCAAGACGACTTCGTATGCATATACTGACGAAGAAAAATTTAAACTCCTTGGCAAGGAATACGACGCTAACGAAATTTCCGATGGGGTAGAGGAAACTGATGCGGAACTTGCAGCACAAGAAGCTGAAGACGAAGAGGCTGGTGACAAGGCAGAAAAAAGAAAGCCTAAAATTTCTATCCAGCGCTACAAAGGTTTGGGTGAAATGAACTCTGAAGAACTGTGGGAAACAACCATGGACCCCGAACATCGTATTCTCAGACAGGTTTCAATTCATGATGCGCTTGAGGCAGATAAAGTTTTCGATATTCTCATGGGAACTGACGTTCCGGCACGAAAGACATTTATTCAGTCAAACGCAAAAAAGGCGACAATTGACATTTAATTTTTGATTCATTACAATGCTCGTACTCCTGCGACTCCGTGGTAGGGTCGTAGTGGGTAGAGCCTCGCTATACACGTGTAATGTGGGTTGGCCGCAGTTCCCCACCTGTGTATGGTCGATGGTTCCCGCGCTTGAGCAATGCTCGCGCGGTTTTTTTATAACAAACTATTTCTTAGCAACAATTTCGCTTAAGAATTTTGAGACTAATTCCTCGGTAGTAAGTGTTCCAACATTGCCATCCTCACGACTTTCAGCGGTAATTTTTTGGGATTCAACTTCTTTGTCGCCAATAACCAGCAGGTACGGGATTTTTTCTATTTTTGCGTTGCGAACTTTTTTACCAAGGCCATCATTGCTACTGTCTAACTCAGCCCGAATACCGTTTCTTTTTAAAGTTTCATGTATTTCTTTTGCAAACGTAATGTGATTTTCACTAATAGGAAGAATCTTTACCTGAACCGGTGAAAGCCAGAACGGGAATACACCAGCATAGTGTTCGATGAGTACGCTCATGAATCGTTCAATGGAACCCATGATCGCACAGTGGATCATTACTACATCTTCTTTTTCACCTTTTTCATTTATGCAAACTAAACCAAAGTTTTTTGGTTGGTTGAAGTCGAGTTGAATAGTTGCAAGTTGAAGGGTTCGTCCAATTGAATCCTTGGCGATAAAATCAATCTTTGGACCATACATTGCCGCCTCACCTGTACCATCAATCCAATCCTTGATACCTCTTTTTTCTACGAGTGATGTAAGTTGTTCTTCTGCACTATGCCAGATTTCTGCAGTACCAAGATATTTTTCGAAATGTTTCGGATCGTGTTTGGAAATTCGGATTTTAAGATCAGAGAAGCCGAATGTTCGATAGAACATGTCGATGATGTCCCAGATTGCAAATACTTCATCTTGAATCTGGTTTTTTCGACAAAAAACGTGTGCATCGTCCTGAGTAATGGAAAGAACCCGAGAAAGCCCCGAGAGCTCACCAGACTGTTCATCGCGGTAGACCATTGTAGTCTCGCAATATCGTTGTGGCATGTCACGGTAACTTTTGGGCGATGAGGCAAAAATCTGAGTATGGTGTGGACAGTTCATCGGCTTCATGGCGAACACGTGTTTTTCTCGTGTTGTGATCTTGAAAAGTTCATCAGCAAATTTGCTCCAGTGGCCTGAAGTTTCGTAAAGGTCTTTTTTGGTGATGTGGGGAATGGTGACTTTTTGAAATCCTTTTTCTTTTCGAAGTTCCCAGACGTAGTCATTCAAAAGTTCTCGAATAATCGTACCTTTTGGTGTCCAAAGGGGGAGACCGGGTCCCACAAGTTCTGAAAATGTAAAAAGACCAAGCTCTTTTCCAAGTTTTTTGTGATCTCGCTTCTTTGCTTCTTCTCGAATATGAATAAACTCATCAAGCGCGGCCTTATTTTGAAATGCCAAGCCATAAATACGAGTCAGCATTTTATTTTTCTCATCGCCACGCCAGTACGCACCAGCGATGCGGTCGAGTTTGAATGAATCAGCATCGATATCTTTTGCTGGATTTTCTACGTGGCCACCACGGCAAAGGTCGGTGAAGTGTCCCGCGGTGTAGAGGGTGATTTTTTCACCCTTGCTGACAATTTCATCGATAAGTTCGAGTTTGTAGGGATTTTCTTTGAAAATTTCCTTGGCTTCAGTTTCTGAGACCTCTTTATGTTCAAATTTTTTCCAAGAGGTGAGTAGTTTTTTCATTGATTTTTCTATTTTCGGCAAGGCATCGTCAGAGATCGGTTTTGAAAACTCAAAATCGTAGTAAAAACCAGTATCAACAGCAGGGCCGAGTGTAAGTTTGGTGTCTGGGTACATTTCTAGGACCGCTGCTGCGAGGAGGTGGGCAAGTGAATGCCGTGCATGCTCGATATGGTTTTCTTTATTCATGTTGCAAATTATAGCCATTTTTCTATGAATTCCCACTGTTGACGTATAACCGATAATGTGTCAAACTCTGCCGAGACATTTTGAAAAGTTCTTTGTACTGCGTCTGGCAGGTTCCAGATACAAGCTTCTTGTAGTAGGAGGATCTACGCATGATGAGTGGAGGCGCAACTGCTATGCGGGGTCTGGCGAATCGGGGTCAATCGGTAACCAAAAAGCCGGATGTACTCTGTGTTCATCAGAACCTCGGCATACTCAAGGTCCCAAGGAATTGGGACGCGACCATTTCGAATGAGAATCTTCGGATTCTTTCCCACGTTGCCTTTGGACGTGGTGAGTGGGATGAGCGCGTCGATGATTCGCGTTTTCCTGTGCCGAGTTCGATCGTTCGTCCGGGACAGAGATTTCGGGTGGAGTTGTTCAAGTCCGGTGATCCATTTTCTCCGGCGTCCTTCGATGACTCAGTGAAGTTCTTGAGGGATAATGGCGCACGTTTTCTGGGTCTTCAGGCAGCTGTCCTGATGATCCAGCAGTTTGGTGACAAACTGAAGTTCGATCTTGATCAGGAGATCGTTTTCGTCGATGAACGGGAGAATCTTCCTGTTTACGGCAACACGCCACACATGTTGCGAATCGTCGTCCGGGACAAGAAGTACGACCTTGGGCTTAAGGGTATCCATGACAGGGTGCCGAACGAGTCTGTTGTCGGTTTCTTCGTGGTTTGAAATGAGTTATGACCGTGTCCCCGCACCACAAAGTGGTGCGGGGTTTTTCTTTGTCGGCTGTAGCTATAGCGAAGGCTGGCTTTATAAAACCTTACCTTTTTCAACAATAATGCTTCGGGTACCGTTTCTTGTGGTGATTTTGCCCTTGATCGCTACGCATTTGTCAGCAACAAAAATATCTTTTTGTTCGCTGAGAACCCGCGGAAAAATAACCGCTTCGATTGAGCCCGTGAAGTCGTTTACTTTTGCAAACATCATATTCTCGCCTTTTTTTGTATGAATCTGCTTTATTTCTTCGAGCATTCCTGCAATAACGACGGTGCTACCTTCAACGGCAGTTTCTTTTGTCTTGTTAATTGTTCCACCGCTTTTCTCTAGCTTGTCTCGGAATTTCTCGAGTGGATGACCAGAAATGAAAAGGCCAAGAAGTTCTCGTTCCCAAGCAAGTTTTTGTTCCGTGGTGGCGGGGGTCGCGGGTGTGAGTCGGAGTTTCGGTACGCTTGATGAATCGGTCATGAGTCCAAATAGTGATTGACCATTTGTGGCCTGTCCCTTTTCTTTGTTATAGGCAATGATATTTTCCAAATTTGCGAGTAGTTCGCCGCGTTCGCCAAGCGCATCCATTGCGCCAGTTTTGATCAGAGCTTCAAGTGATTTTTTATTTAAATTTTTATCCTTAATTCGATCAAGAAAATCAGAAAGAGATTTGAATTGTCCATTTTTCTTTCGCTCCTCAATAATTGTTGTTGCGATACCTTCACCGAGATTTTTAATAGTGAAAAGACCGAAGCGGATTTTATCAACACCATCAGTATTTCCTGGAGCATCTGCTTGAACTACGGTAAATCCACCGAAACTTTCATTGATATCCGGTGGTAATACCGGAATCTGCATGCGCTTACACTCAGCAATAATTGCGGCGATTTGTTCGGCGTCTCCTGAGTCAGCAGTGAGGACTGCGGACATATAAATAGCAGGGTAATTTGCCTTCATATATGACGTTTGGTATGCCACCTTTCCGTAGCTTGCCGCATGAGCCTTGTTGAAACCGTAACCTTGGAACGGTTCGAAGAGTTTCCAAATTTCCTCAGCTTGTTCGCGAGTTAGACCACCATGCTTAATACATCCCTCAACGAAAATGACGTGTTGCTTTGCCATTTCTTCTGGAATTTTTTTACCGACAGCCTTTCGGAATTTATCGACTTCGCCCCAGGTGTATCCTGCTACTTCGATGGCGGTCATGAGCAAGTCGTCCTGGTACACGAGTACACCGAATGTTGTTTTAAGGAACGTTTCCATTTTTGGATGCATATACACGATCGGTTTGTTGCCGTGTTTGCGGGCAATGTATTCGTTGATGTTGTCCATCGGTCCAGGGCGATACAGGGCAACCATGACGTTGATGTCATGAATAACAGAAGGTTTGAGTTCGATAAGGGCCTTAGTCATGCCACCGCCGTTGAGCTGGAAGAGGCCGAGTGTCTCTCCGCGAGCAAGCATTTCGAATGTTTTTTTGTCATCGAGAGGTACGTTTTCGATATCAACTGTGATTCCTTTAAGTTTTTTTACGAGCGAAACTGCGTCGGCAAGGATTGCCAGGTTTTTAATGCCAAGAAAGTCGAATTTCAAAAGACCGGCATTGTTTTCGTCGATCGAATGCATGTCGTATTGGGTGATGATGCTTTTGTCACCCTTGGTGTCGTATTGTAGGGGAACGATTTCGGTTAACGGGAACGGAGAAATAACCACACCCGCAGCATGAACAGAAATGTGGCGGGCACAACCTTCAATCTTTTTTGCCATGTCGATGATTTCCCGAACCGTTGCATCAGCCTTGTAGAGTTTTTTGAGTTCCGGCTCTTCATTCATTGCCCGGTCAATCGTCATCGGAAAGCCCTGTGCTCCCATTGGTATGAGTTTTGCAATCGTGTCGCCGGTTGTGTATGGATGCCCCAAAGCACGGGTAACATCACGGACAGCACCACGGGCCATCATCGTACCGAATGTACCAATCTGCGCGACTTTGTCCTCGCCGTATTTTTGTTTGGCATAGGCAATCATTTCACCTCGACGGTTATCGGCGTAGTCCATGTCGATATCGGGTGCTGAGGGGCGTGAAGGATTAAGGAATCGCTCGAACGGTAATTTGAAATAGAGTGGATCGACGTTTGTAATACCCGCAAGATAGGTTACAAGTGATCCAGCAACTGAACCTCGAATAGTAGTCAAAATATTATTTTGATGTGCGTAGTCGAGGAGGTCAGCCACTACAAGAAAGTATGGTGTATAGCCCTTGTCTCCAATAACTTTGAGTTCGTACTCCGCACGTTCCAAAACTTCGGGTGTTGGTTCAACGCCACGTTTTTTCATTCCTTCAAACACCATGCGTCGAAGTTCTTCGTCGTACGAAAGCCCACTTTTTACCACGAAGTTGGGGAAGAGCCATTTACCAAGCTCAAGTTCAAGGTTGCACATATCAGCAACTTTTTGATTATTCTCGAGAGCTTCAGGAAGTTTTTTAAAATTTTTTTCGACTATGGCCGGCTTGAGTAGAGAAAAATCCTCAACCGAGTCGCCAATACCACCACCTCCACCAGTTTTGTCACTGTAGTCAATATTTTGAATCGACATCAATGTATTTCGAGCAAGGCGATCTTTGATATCAAGATACGAAACTTCTTGGTCGGCCATAATCGGCACATCCATTTCTTTGGCGAGCGTAATGAGGGCTTTCATTTTCTCCTCATGGCCTTCGATTTCTGGGTGATGGGAAATGGCAATATATAAAGAATCTGTGTCAAAGGTTTCCTTGTAGAAATTGATGATTGCTTTTGCTTTATCAAAATCCTTGATCGCTACCGCCTGGCCGATCTCGCCATTGTAGCCAGAGGAAATCGCAATAAGATCACTTTTATATTTCTTAATAAGTTCTTTATCGATACGCGGTTTGTAGTAGAAACCCTCGAGGTTAGACTCGGTTACTATTTTGAGGAGGTTTTTGTATCCAGCAGCATTTTTTGCAAGAAGAACAAGTCGTTGGCGTGGGTTATCAATACCGCGTTCTTTGTCCTGCATGGTTCGAGGGGCAAGATACGCATCGATACCAATAATTGGTTTGATACCAGCATCTTTACATTCCTTATAGAACTCAATCGCACCGTACATGTTGCCGTTATCAGTGAGGGCAAGACAGGTTAGCCCCATTTCTTTCGCCGCTTCTACAAGGTCAGGAATCTTTGGAAGGGCATTCAATAGACTGTAGTGGCTGTGGACGTGGAGGTGGTTAAACTTCGACATGATACGATTATACAACAATCATCAAATTCTCCTTAAAATTTCTTTAAATGCCCAAAAAACTCGCGAAAAATCTGAAATTCATAGTGGGGATCGACGAAGCTGGGAGAGGTCCATTAGCTGGCCCGGTCTCTGTTGGTGCAGTAGTGATTCCTTTTAATGCAAAACACCCGCTCTTTAAAATTGCCAAAGATTCCAAGCAACTCTCAGAACAAAAACGAGAAGAAATTTTTAAAAAAATAAAAGAAGCAGAAAAAGAAGGAACCTTGGGCTTCGCTGTCTCTATGGTCAGCGCAAAAATTATTGATGAATGGGGAATTGTGCCAGCGATAAAAATTGCGGTAAAAAGATGTCTCGATAAACTTGCAGTGCCACCACATGAGACGATGATTATTCTCGACGGTTCGCTTAAGGCGCCGGATTATTTTTTGTACCAAAAAACCATTATCCGCGGTGACCAAACCGAGCCGCTTATTAGCCTTGCTTCTATTGTTGCCAAAGTAACCCGTGACAGAAAAATGGTTCAGCTTTCCAAAAAGTACCCAGAGTTCGATTTTCATATTCATAAGGGGTATGGAACACTTGCTCATCGCAAAATGATCAAGAAATTTGGTCCGAGTGAGGTACATAGAAAAACATTCATCCGCTCTTTGTTATAGGGGTCGGGTAAAAAAGATAAATAATGAGGTTATTGCCCAAAAACGGGCTTTCTGCTATATTTCTAGACCTATGGTAGTACGAATGCGGGCAACACGAGGTCATACCGGCAATCGCCGATCACATCACGCTTTAAAGGCGATGTCTCTTGGCGTATGTGCAAATTGCAAAGCTCCAGTTGCAAAACATAAGGTATGTGAAAACTGCGGTCATTATAAAGGCCGAAAGGTAGTTGATAACTCAGCTAAGCTCAAAAAAGAAACTAAGAAGTCTCAGACAGCACAAGAAAAATAGACCGCTGTAGACAATTGTAATGACCGTTCCTGTCACTTTGGTATAATCGAACAGGGTCCGCCTTCGCTAAAGCTTTGGCGGGGCAAAGTAAATGGCAAATAGGCACCTTTCAAGATCAATAGTAGTTCAGTCACTTTTCGAGACTGATTTTAATAACAAAAGCGAAGACGAAGCGCTCGAAATTCTTCATCGTAATGGTCAAGAGTTTGCACCCGGTATGGGTGATTTTTTATTTACGGACAATTTGCTGAAAAATGTTCTTCGAAAGAAAACAGACTTAGATAAAATTATTACAAAAGCGGCTCCAGACTGGCCGATTGAAAAAATTTCAGTCGTAGACCGAAACATTTTACGTGTTGGTTTGTACGAACTGATTTTTGCGGATCATGGCGAGGTGCCTCCAAAAGTCGCAATCAATGAAGCGATTGAACTTGCAAAAACCTATGGCGGTGAGACTTCGAGCAAGTTTGTAAACGGTGTAATGGGTGCGGTATACAAAGAAATGGGTGAACCGGGCAAGAATGAAGTCTCGAAGCATAAGAAACCCAAAGATGTTCCAGATGCAGAAGCCCCCTTGCAGAAATTGGCTGGAGCAGTTGTATATGCCCACCATGAGGGTGACATTTATTTAGCGCTTGTACACGACGTGTTTGGTCATTGGACGCTTACAAAAGGAAAGCTTAAAGAATCGGAAGAAGAAATGGAGGGTATTGCCCGAGCGGCAAAAGAAGAAATTGGGGTTGATATTACTGTTGAGGACAAACTCGGTGAGAATGAATACATTGCCTATCATCCTGAAGAAGGCAAGAAACGAAAGCGAGTTATGTATTTCTTGGCAAAAGCTCCGTACAAAGATTTGAAACTCGAAGAAGGTAATGGTGGCCTCGATGACGCAAAGTGGTTCAAACTTGCAGATATCTTGGATCTCAATTTTTATAACGACATTCTGCCAATTGTAACGAAAGCAATTAATATTCTCCTCGGAAAGAAAGAGTAAGAAGAAAGCCCCGCGGTTGCGGGGCTTGTTGTTGGTCGTAGAAGGATCAGTCGTCGATGACCATGGCGAGACGTTGGACCGAGAGATCGAGCGTACCGAATTCGCAGTTTTTCCGCAGAAATTCGAGCGCACGTTCAGTCTCCATTTTTCCTTTTGCATTGCCGATGAACTCTTTGAGTTCACCCTTTGCAAGGAATGTCCCCGAGAGATACCAGATCTCCCAGAATCTGCCCTCGCGACTGCGTCGTGAACGCAGGACCTCGAAACCCCACGACTCAAGCTTTTCTGCCTGGAGTTTGTAGTTTTCTGGCGTATTGTTGTACGCCCCCAGGTGTTGAATTATGAAGTGTGGAGAAGAGTGGTCGAGACGGCATTCCGTGTCGAAGAGTGTCTCAGAATCACCCCTTTCGGCTGCCGTTGGTTTTCGCCAGAAGGGGTGCATGCCCTCGTCTCTGATCGGATCAGGAAGTGGTTCATAGCAGGAATGTGAAATGACTCTGCCGTCCACAACCCTGATCCACTGAGCACCACGGACGGCGCCCTCGACAGTCTGCACCTCTTCTGTTGTGAGATTACCAAGCGTGATGTGTCCTGCGCCGTGACTTCCAGCCCATTGTGTACTCGTGATCCTGACGTCTCCGATTGGTTTCGTCTGTGCACTATTCATGTTCAATCTCCGGTGAGGGTGTGAGGTTCGGTTCTGGCAGAAATATACGCTTTTCAGCCTCTGATTACAAGATTCGTATATTCGACAAGTCTATAGTAGTATGGTGTGCATGCCCGACTTTTCCCAATTCGAAAAAAGTATAGGAATTTCATTCAAAGATAAAAGCCTTTTGCGACAGGCTTTTGTTCATCGTTCCTACATAAATGAAAATAAAGATGCCGGTTTTGGTCATAATGAACGTCTAGAATTTTTGGGTGATGCAGTGCTTGAACTCGTTATTACGGATTACTTGTATAAAAAATATTCAGATAAAACTGAAGGTGAACTGACTTCATACCGATCGGCTCTTGTAAATTCGACAACACTTGCAATGGTTTCAACAAAACTCCAGATGAATGAGTATTTGGTTCTTTCGCGTGGTGAAGCAAAAGACACTGGTCGAGCTCGGCAGGTAATTTTGGCAAATGCTATCGAAGCATTGATTGGAGCGATTTATCTTGACCAGGGATACGATGGTGCTCAGGATTTTATTTATAAAAATATTTCTCCACTCATTGAAACTGTACTGGCTGAAAAGTCTTGGATTGATTCAAAAAGCCTCTTCCAAGAGCGCGCACAAGATATTGATGGTTCAACACCGCTCTATAAAACTCTAAAGGAAACTGGTCCTGATCACGACAAGAAGTTTACGGTTGGAGTTTATCTCAAAGATAAAATGATTGCGACGGGTGAAGGAAAATCGAAACAAGACGCTGAACAGGCTGCTGCAAAGAAAGCTCTCGAAGTGAAGGGGTGGGAGTAGTTGGTTGAGGCAAGGACTTTCTCTTTTTTGTGCGGTAAAATAAGACTCATTCATGTATTTAAAGAGTCTTGAACTTTTTGGTTTTAAATCATTCGCTAAAAAAAGCGATCTTTTCTTTACTACGCCAATTACCTCAATTGTTGGTCCGAACGGTTCAGGTAAATCTAACGTTGCCGAGGCGTTTCGTTTTGTTTTGGGTGAACAATCTTTCAAGTCGATGCGTAGCAAAAAAGGCGAAGACTTAATTTTCAACGGCAATGATGCAGCAGCTCGTGCCAATCGTGCTTCGGTCAAAATCACCTTTGATAACACTCGTCGATATTTAAATCTTGATTTCGATGAAGTTTCGATTGAGCGCACAGTTTTTCGTGATGGTGTAAATGAATATACGATTAACGGTACTCGGGTACGACTTAAGGATGTCCTCGAACTTTTAGCGTCAGCACATATTGGTTCTTCGGGACATCATATTATTTCTCAGGGTGAAGCTGATCGAATTCTCAATGCCAACATAAAAGAGCGTAAGGCGATGATTGAAGACGCGCTCGGCCTTAAGATCTATCAGTACAAAATGGAAGAAAGCGAACGGAAGCTTGAAAAAACTGAAGAAAATATAAAGTCAGTCGAATCGCTTCGTCGAGAAGTGGCCCCGCATCTCAAATTTCTCAAGAAGCAGGTGGAAAAAGTTGAGAAGGCCGTAGAAATGAAGAAGCAACTCGTTCAACTCTATAAACAGTATTTGAAGCGTGAAAATCTGTATATTCAAAATGCTAAGAAACTTTTAGCAGAGGAAAGAGCGCCAATTGATGCACGTTTGGTTCAGCTGGAAAGGGAGCTCAAGGAGGCAAAAAGTATTCTCGAGAAGTCACATTTGCAGGACGTAAAAAGTAAGCGCGTGATCGATCTTGAAGAAAAGATTCGCAAAACTCGCGAGCAGAAAGACGAACTGGTTCGTGAGATTGGTCGCACTGAAGGTTCGATTGCTGCAGAAGAAAGAATTATTAAAAAAGAAAAAGAAATTCAACGATCTTCGGATCAGAGTATTGCGATCACCGAAGTTGAAAGTTTGGCGGCCGAAGTAGAGCGTGAATTAAGTTTGGCTGATTCCGAAAATGATATAGGGAAATTGCGTTCTATTTTGAACCGGGTTAAGGGCCTTATTTCAGGTTTTGTGACAAAACATAAAGGGAACGAATCAGGGCAACACATGATTGATTCAGAAAATGCCTTGCTCGAGCTGAGGGCCCAAAAGACTAAGCTTGATGAACAGATTAAGCATGTACAATCCGAGGAAACAGCATTGTCAAAAGAGTATGCCGAGTTGCGTTCAGAGATTGATCAAGAGAAAGACACAAATCGTGCTGCAGAGCGAAAGGTTTTTGAAGCAATAAACGCACAAAATGAAGCAATCTCTCAAAGAAATGTAATTCGAGCCAAAGAAGACTCGCTTCGAATCGAAGAAGAAGACTACAAACGCGAAATGGGCGAAGCGGCTGCTATTGCTGGTCGAGAAATTTTAGATTTTGACCAAGTGGAGTTAGATGGCCCGCTTTCATCCGATGGTGTACATCCCATCGAAGAGGGCAGAACAGTTCAGCACGAACGACGGCGCACACTCGAAAAAATTAAAATCAGACTTGAAGAAAGTGGTATTGGGGTTGCTGAAGACGTCATGAAGGAGTTTCGTGATGTTTCTGAGCGCGACGCCTTTCTTGCTCGTGAGCTTGAAGATCTGGCCAAGT
Source organism: uncultured Candidatus Saccharibacteria bacterium (assembly GCA_964456405.1). Classification (GTDB taxonomy): domain Bacteria; phylum Patescibacteriota; class Minisyncoccia; order Phycocordibacterales; family DATGWK01; genus JAHFLV01. The sequence continues at coordinate 12,659 of CAYVZB010000005.1, forward strand.
CTGCGGAATCCCTCAAGCTTATTATTAAAGATTTTAGTGAAAAAATTAGCACCGAATTTTCTTCGGGACTCGAGAAAATTAATGCACAGTTCGAAGAATTTTTTGCTCTTATGTTTGGTGGTGGTCAGGCAAAGCTGGTCCTTGTGAAGGAAAGAAAAAGAAAAGCCCTTGATCCGGAATTAGCAGCAGCAGGTTTGGAATTAGACGAGGCCTCCTTCGCCGAGGCTTCAGAGGCCGAGGAGGGAATTGATATCTCGGTAAATCTACCCCGCAAGAAAATTAAGGGACTTATGATGCTTTCGGGTGGCGAGAGGGCACTTACTTCTATTGCCTTGATTTTTGCAATGTCACAGGTCAATCCACCGCCATTTATTATTCTTGATGAAACAGACGCTGCGCTCGACGAAGCAAATTCAAAGAAGTACGGCGATATGATCGAGAATCTAGCAAAGTATTCTCAGCTTATTTTGATTACACATAATCGCGAAACAATGTCTCGGGCAGGGGTTCTTTATGGTGTCGCTATGCTTTCAGGAGCTTCAAAACTTCTTTCAATTCAGTTCGATGAAGCAGTCGCGGTGGCGAAATAGTTTTAGACGAGCACATAATCGAGCGCACGCTTTTCCATATCAGCAGAAATCACTTTGAAGCGGACCTTGTCACCAAGTGAGAATTTTTTGCGAGTTTTTTCACCGATCACGGCATAGTTTTTCTTATCCAAAACGAAGAAATCTGAACCGAGATCTCGGAGTCGAACTAGACCTTCGCAACCAGTTTCTGCTTCCTCGACAAAAATTCCGAAGTCGGCCACACCAGAAATCTTTCCTTCAAAGATTTGTCCAACTCGTGAAGACATGTATTCAACTTGTTTGTATTTAATAGAATTTCGTTCGGCCTCAGACGCATTGATTTCCCTTTCCGATGAATCTTGGGCGATTCTTTCGAGTTTTGCGAATTCATTTGAGTCAACCGGGTGACCCTTGAGCTCTTGTTCGAGAATTCGATGTACTACAAGGTCGGGATAACGTCGAATAGGGGAAGTGAAATGGGTGTAGAACTTAAACGCAAGACCAAAGTGACCAATATTTTTGGTTGAATAAATTGCTTTTGACATCGAACGGATTGTCGCAGTCTTAATAAGTTCAGCGTTTGGGCTGTTTTCGACTTGTTTTAAAAGAGCATTGATGTCTCGGTTCATAATTTTACCTTCTTTGTTTTTGAGATCGAACCCAAGTGCCTTAAGGAAAATCGCAAGGTCGGTGATTTTTTGCGGGTCTGGTACATCATGAATACGGTATAGCGAAAGACCCTTTTTGTCTTTGTGCGATTGATAGATAAATTCAGCGACTTCGCGGTTAGCAAGTAACATGAAGTCTTCAACAAGTTTGTGGGTATCAAGACGTTCTTTTTTATATACAGAAATCGGTTTACCGCTTTCATCGAGTTTGAATTTGACTTCAGTCGTTTCAAAATCAATTGCACCAGCAGCAAATTTAACCTCACGAAGTTTGTAGGCAATTTTATTTAAAAGTAACAGCTCACTAGCAAAATCACCCTTGCCGGTTGTCAGCACATTTTGAGCATCTTCATAAGTAAATCGGCGGTTTGAATTGATTGTGGATTTACCAAACCAGCGTTTGGAAATCTCACCATGTTCATTCATGGTAAACACGGCACTAAAGGCCAAACGGTCAACCTTTGGATTGAGACTGCACAAATCGTTAGACAAAACCTCTGGTAACATCGGAATAGTTCGGTCGACAAGGTATACAGAAAGGGCGCGCTTACGTGCTTCAGCGTCGAGTGGGCCCCCTGGGCGAACAAAATGAGATACGTCTGCAATATGGACGCCGATTTCATACAGACCATTACCGATATCTTTTACAGAAATAGCATCGTCGAAGTCTTTTGCATCAAACGGGTCGATGGTGAATGTTGTGATATCACGCAAATCGGCACGAAGTTTTGTTTCCTCTTCCATCCGAGCTCGTTCTCGGGCAGCAACAGACTCAGCCTCTTCGACAACTTCCTTGGGAAAACTATTTTCAAATCCACTTTCAATAACAATCGCTTCCATTTCTGTGTTGTGTTCGCCTTTGCGCCCAATGATTCGAACAATCTTTGCTTCAGGATTTTTCTTTGCATCTGTCCATGGAAGCATTTCAATCTGGACTTTGTCGTTTGTCTTTGCATTCAATGAATTTTCTGGCTTTACGATAAAGTCACGGTACATGCGGTGGTTGTCGGGAACAACAAAAATTCCACCATTGACCTCGACTGTTCCCACGAAACTTGTTCGGGCACGAGAAATGATTCGAACAACTTCGGCTTTGATTTTCTCGCCTGTAACCTGGGGGAGTAGTGCGATTTCTACTTCATCACCATTGAGTGCTGTATTGAGGTTATTGCTGTCGACTTCAATGTCATCGATTTCGTTCTTGGGGTCCTCGGTCGGTACTTCGAAATAGCCAGTTGCCTTGGAGCTGACTGCGATTGTGCCTATGAGATGTTCGTTTGGTTTAGAAGGTTTGTATTGCTTCGAAGGGTCAAACTTAGGTTTTCTTTTGTCCATTTGTGGCTTAAATATAGCAAAAAATAGGGGAAAGTCATGCTTTTTAATTACTAAATGCTATTTGACCCTTTACCTAGGCCCTGCTACAATGGCCCGCATGTTAATGATTCGACTACAACGCGTGGGCCGAAAGAACGAACCGGTTTTCCGGGTTGTTTTGACTGACTCAAAGAACGGTCCAAAGAGCGGAAAATTCCTCGAAGTTCTCGGCTCATATGATTCTCGACGAGCTGAAAAGGCAGAGATCAAGACTGACCGCATTAAGGAACTTGTGTCTAAGGGGGCAAAGACTTCAGGTACTATTCATAACCTCCTCGTAAGCCGAAAGGTTGTAGCAGGAAAGAAGATCAACGTTCTTCCAAAAAAGAAACCTATTAAGAAAGAAGGTGAAGGTGCACCTGCAGCAGAAGCAGCACCCGCTACGGAAGCTCCGGCTCCAGAAGCCGCTCCAGCAGAAACTCCAGCACAAGCATAAAGAAAGGCCGCCACCTGGCGGTTTTTTGTTTCTTGACCATTTAAAAAACTCATGACAAACTGCTTGCCGGCAGTAGACATGTGTATTAGTTCATTGCTGTATTGCTGTTATTCAATTACCCTTAATAACAGGGTGTCCTTTATCCGTAATCTTTAACTTATGAATGAACACGATGGTCAGTTTTTAGAATTTGTTGTGAAGTCTTTGGTAGATAATCCTAACGACGTAAAAATTAATCGAGTAGTGGATGAAATGGGAGTCCTGCTTACTCTTGATGTGAACCCAGCAGACATGGGCAAGGTAATCGGCCGAGAGGGAAACACTGCAAAGGCAATCCGAACCCTTTTGCGAGTCGTTGGAATGAAACATAATGCTCGAGTCAACTTGAAAATCAATGAGCCAGTTGGCGGTGAAAAGGTGATGAAGGCTTCAAAGACTGTTGATGAAGCAATGGCAGATTTGAAACTCTAAATAAATATAAAAAATACAAAACCCGCCAACCCTAGGCGGGTTTTGTATTTCGTGGTATAGTTTTGCCGCAATGAATTTTCATGTCGTTACATTATTCCCAGGCGCATTCGACTCATATATTGGTGAGTCGATTATTAAGCGTGCCATTGAAGACAAGAAAATTAAGATTAAGTTCTACGATCCAAAGGATTATGCGGACAAAAAACCCCACTTCGCTTCTTCGAAGCTTCGTGGGGCACAGCGTGTTGATGATAAGCCGTATGGTGGCGGTCCTGGTATGGTTGTTCGTGCTCTTCCAACAATTAAGGCAATCGAAGCGGCAGTAAAAGCATGTAGTAAAAAAGCTAAACCGAAGATCATTTTCCTTTCTCCGGGTGGTGTTCAGTTTGAAACTATGTATGCGAAGAAGGCTGCGAAGAAATATACAGACATCATCATTGTGTCTGGTCGCTATGAAGGAATTGATGCTCGAGTTAAAAAAGTTTTCAAAATGGAAGACGTTTCTATTGGTCCGTTTGTACTTACAGGTGGGGAACTTCCAGCAATGATTATCATGGATTGTATTGCACGGCAGGTAAAGGGCGTGCTTGGTAACTTTGATTCTCTCGAAGAAAGCCGAATTGCAAGCTCAGACGTTTACACTCGTCCAGAAGTTTTTGAATATAAAAAGAAGAAATATAGAGTGCCAAAAGTTTTACTTTCAGGGGATCATAAGAAAATAGAGGAGTGGCGGAGAGGTAAGAAGTAAAATTTTAAAATTATGAACATCAACCTAAAAGACATCGAAAGTGACACATTTATTCTAGGATTATTGAATTTCCTGTTTCTGGTTGTTCCGGGAACTGCAATAATTTTTGTTTTTAATAACGTTTTGTTTCAAAGCTTGGATTGGGTAAAGTTAATTTTATTATCTGTGAGCGTAACCTCTCCACTCGCTATGGCTAATACGTTTATTATTACAACTATGACGATTGGAAGGCCATCACAGCAAAAGGCTATCTTTGTTGACTTTTTCTTAGGTGTAATGTTGTCCGGGCTACTCTTGTTTGCGGTTGTGTTGATGAATTATTTTTTAGGGAGTTCGCTCAAACAGGGGGCGATTTTCATACTGGTTGTCGAGGTGTTGCTCCTTTTGACTGTGTCAGTCAAACTCTGGCGAGGTAAGAAGTAAAATAATTGTGTTGGTATTGTATGTTTATTGTGACCATACGCCTGATTCCACCTGTGGACAACTTACTTGCATTGCTTGACCAAATTTACCCTCCGTATTATATTTAAGGTCCAAATCATTCCGATTGAGTAGTGGGAGAAAATGATGGTTTACAAGGCTGTTTTTAGTTCTCGACGGCAACTTGTCTCATTTCAATAGATAAATTAAGAAGAATATCAATAACCCTTATCCACAAGGGTCGTTTTGCTTTTCTTTTTGATTTTGTTTGTTGACGAGCGGTGCCTCGAATGAATTAGTGCGGATTATTGAGGGGAAACATTAATCAGGTTTATTTTTTAATAAAAAATTATGGAAACAACCGGCAGCAAACCGATCGTAAAAAAGTATTTCGCAAAATTCCGAAAACCGTTGACCGAAATGCCAAATTTCGTTGAGCCACAAGTCGATTCTTTTAAATGGCTTCTCAAGGATGGACTCAAGGAAGTTTTTAAAGAGTTTTCTTCAATCAAGGACTACTCTGGAAAGAAATTTCAGCTTGATTTCGTGGACTTTGAACTCGATCAACCAAAATATGACGAGTACTACGCTAAAGACAATAAAATGTCTTACGAAGCGCCCCTCAAGGTGAAGGTTCGACTTAAGAACCTTACTCTTGGTACTGCAAAAGAGCAGGAAATTTTCATGGCAGACATGCCCCTCATGACTGACCACGGAACTTTCATTATCTCTGGTGTTGAACGAGTCGTTGTCCCACAACTCGCTCGATCTTTCGGTGTGTTTTTCACGCTCAATGAACTCAAAGGAAAAATTCTCTTCGGTTCAAAGATCATTCCTGCCCGTGGTGCATGGATTGAAATCGAAACTGACTCTGACGGGACAATCTTTGCTCGTATCGACCGAAAACGAAAGTTTCCGGTAACCTCACTCCTTCGAGTGTTGGGTGCTGAGACTGATAAAGATATTCTTAAATTGTTTGCAAATTCTCCAGTTAAACCATTCATGGAGAAAACTCTTCTCAAGGATCATGCTAAATCTGTTGATGATTCATATATTGAGATCCATAAACGACTTCGAGACGGCGACCTTGCAACTGCTGACAATGCCCGCGAATTCGTGAAGTCTATTTTTGGTGAAGAACGATATGATTTTTCTCGAGTAGGCCGAGTACAGTTCAACCGACGATTTAATAAGAAACAAACAGAAGAAGAATTTGAACGACAAACTCTTTCTTTGGACGACATTGCAACCATCATTGATCACATCGGGGTTTTGAACACCACTCCGGGTTCAGTCGAAGACGATATTGATCATCTTGGTTCACGTCGCGTTCGATTTGTTGGCGAAATGTTCCAGCAAAAAATTCGAATGGGTATGGCTCAGATCAAGCGAAACATTCAGAACCGAATGTCGACTGTAGAAAGTGATATCACACTGCCTGTACAGTTCATTAGTCCAAAGCCACTCCAAGCTCGAATCAAAGAATTTTTCACAACCAATCAGCTTTCTCAGTTCATGCAACAGGAGAACGCTCTTTCTGAAATCGAACATCTTCGAACACTTTCTGCCCTTGGTCCCGGAGGTTTGAATCGAGCACGAGCTGGTTTTGAAGTTCGTGACGTTCATCCAAGCCATTACGGTCGACTTTGTCCGATCCACACACCTGAAGGTCCGAACATCGGTCTTATTTTGCGCATGGGCTTGTATGCAAAGCTCAATGAGTTTGGAATGATCGAAACTCCATATGCAAAGGTAAAGAATGGAAAAGTTACACCGGAAATTGTATACCTCAATGCGCTTGATGAAGAGCAGTACAACATTGCTCATGCCGCTACTCCTGTAAACGAAGCCAGCGAAATTACTATTGAAAACGTTGAAGTTCGAAAAGCAGGTGATCCGCTCGTGGTTCCAAAAGACAAAGTAGATTTTATTGATATCGACACAAGTCAGGCATTTTCAGTTGCGACTTCGATGATTCCTTTCTTGAATCACGACGATGCATCTCGAGCTCTCATGGGTTCTAACATGCAGAAACAGGCTACCCCTTGTATCGTGGCAGAAGCTCCGCTTGTTGCTACTGGTATTGAAGGAAAGGCTGTTCGCGATACCGGCCGACTCGTTCTTGCTGAAGAAGAAGGTGTTGTGATGGTTGCCGATGCAAAGCGAATCGTAGTTAAGGCAACAAGGGGTGGAAAGGAAAAAGAATATAAACTTGTTAATTTTTCTCGAACAAACGGATTTACTTGTTTCCATCAACGACCTTCAGTCAATGTTGGCGATAAGGTAAAGAAGGGTGACGTAATGGCTGATACCTCATCTTCTGATCGAGGTGAAATGGCATTGGGACAAAATATTTTTGTAGCGTTCATGTCATGGTCTGGTGCAAATTACGAAGACGCAATTATTCTTTCTGAAAGACTCGTAAAACAGAGCAAGTTCACAACCATTCATATTGAAGAATTCGTTGTTAACGTTCGAGATACAAAACTTGGTCCGGAAGTTACAACATGTGACATTCCAAACGTCGGTGAAAGCAAACTCAAAAATTTGGGTGAGGACGGTGTGATTCGAATCGGTGCAGAAGTTCGACCGGGTGATATTTTGGTTGGAAAGATTACACCAAAAGGTGAAAGCCAACTTACTCCAGAAGAGCGACTTCTCCGATCTCTGTTCGGTGAAAAGGCTCGTGATGTAAAAGATACATCCAAGAGAATGGAGGGTGGAAAACGAGGTCGAATTATTAACGTTCAAGTGTTTTCACGAGAACGTGGCGATAAACTCGAATCAGGAATCATTAAGCGAATTCATATTGAAGTAGCACAGCTTCGAAACGTATCGGTCGGTGACAAGCTCGCTGGTCGCCACGGTAACAAGGGTGTTATTTCAAAGATTCTTCCAGAAGAAGATATGCCATACATGGCAGACGGTACGCCTATTGATATCATTTTGACTCCGCTTGGCGTGCCTTCACGTATGAACCTTGGTCAGATTTTGGAACTTCATCTTGGTATGGCCGCAAACACTCTTGGCTACCAGGCTATCGTTCCTCCGTTTGCAGGTGCTACTGATGCAGAAATTAAAGCTGAACTCGTAAAGGCTGGTCTACCTGAAGACGGCAAGGTTACTCTCTTTGATGGACGAACCGGTGAAGCCTTTGGTCAAAAGGTGGCAGTCGGTTACATGTATATTTTGAAACTTCATCACATGGTTGAAGACAAGATTCACATGCGATCAATTGGTCCATACTCCCTTATTACCCAACAGCCACTTGGCGGAAAGGCTCAAAACGGTGGTCAGCGATTTGGAGAAATGGAAGTCTGGGCACTTTTGGGTTACGGCGCAGCTCACACATTGCGAGAAATGCTAACGATCAAGTCTGACGATATCGTCGGCCGATCAGCAGCATTCGATGCGATCGTGAAGGGTCAACCGATCCGAGAGTTGAATATCCCGGCATCATTCAATGTGCTCCTTAACAACCTCCGCGGCCTTGGTCTCGACGTGGAGCTTAAAAAAATCGAAAAGAAGAATGAGGATGAAGCGTAATCTTCCGAATCACTCACGCAAATAACTTCAACTTCTAAATCAAAAACATGAATAAATCTAAAGCAACAACAGCACAAGACTTCAATTCGATTGTTTTGAAGCTCGCATCACCAGACCGAATCAAGGAATGGTCATTTGGTGAAGTTACAAAACCCGAGACTATTAACTACCGTACACAACGTTCCGAACGAAATGGTCTTTTTGATGAAAAAATCTTCGGTCCAGACAAGGATTACGAATGTTACTGTGGAAAATACCGAGGTATTCGTTACAAGGGTATCGTGTGTGAAAAATGTGGCGTCGAAATCACTCGATCTATTGTTCGACGTGAACGAATGGGACACATTGAGCTCGCTACACCGGTTTCTCATATCTGGTTCCTTCGTGGTTTGCCTTCACGAATCGGCCTTATCATGGGAATTCCTACTATTGAAATTGAAAAAGTTATTTACTTTGCCGGCTATATCGTTGCGTCTGTAAATGAAGAAGCAAAGATGAAGATGCTCAAAGAGCTTGAAGGTGAATACAAGGTCAAAGTAAAGCAGGCAACAGACGACAAGACAAAGGAAGCAATTAAGGATCTTTTTTCAAACACAAAGAAAGATCTTGATGGTCTCACAGAGGGACGAGTGCTCGATGAAATCGAGTACCATAATTTCTCTGTAAAGTATGGTGGCGTCTTTGAAGCCGGAATTGGTGCAGAAGCAATCTATAATCTCTTCAAGAAAGTTGATTTACGAAAACTTGAAAAGAGTCTTGAGGCATCGATTGAGCATGCTCCGGGTGTTGAAATCGACAAGATCCAGAAACGACTTTCTCTTGTTCGAAATATGATCAAAAACAACATCCGACCAGAGTGGATGTTCCTTACTCGTATTCCAGTTATTCCACCAGCACTTCGACCAATGGTTCCATTGGATGGAGGTCGCTATGCAACTTCTGATGTAAACGATTTGTACCGACGTGTAATCAATCGAAATAACCGATTGCGAAAACTCAAGGAAATTAACGCTCCAGAAGTCATTCTCCGAAACGAAAAGCGTATTTTACAAGAAGCAGTTGATGCACTTATCGACAATACAATTCGTCATGGCTCATCTTCTGCTGGTGCACTCAATCAGTCACAACGACGACCTTTGAAGTCTCTTTCAGACAATCTCAAGGGTAAACGAGGTCTTTTCCGACAAAACTTGCTCGGTAAGCGTGTCGACTACTCAGGACGATCAGTTATCGTTATTGGTCCAGACCTTAAGCTTCACCAGTGTGGTTTGCCAAAGCACATGGCACTCGAACTCTTCAAGCCGTTCGTGATCTCTGGTCTTCTTAAAAAAGAACTTGCATACAACATTCGTGGTGCAAGTCGACTTATCGAAGATGGTATTCCAGAAGTCTGGGCAATTCTTGAAGAAGTAATTAAAGATCGATATGTGCTCTTGAACCGTGCTCCAACATTGCACCGATTGGGTATTCAAGCATTCAAACCAATCCTTATTGAAGGTAATGCGATCCAAGTTCATCCACTCGTATGTACAGCATTCAACGCTGACTTCGACGGTGATCAGATGGCAGTTCACGTACCACTTTCTGACGAAGCGCAGGCTGAAGCTAAGCACATCATGGCTTCTGACAAGAACATTTTGAAACCTGGTTCTGGAGATCCGGTTATTTCTAACAAAATGTTGGACATTATCCTTGGTTGTTACTGGATGACTAAAATTATTCCAGGTGAAGTAGGCGAGGGTATGACATTTGAAAGTCCGGAAATCGCCAAGATCGCATATCAGTTTGGCGGTGTTAACTATCGTGCAAAAGTAAAAGTTTTGGCTCCAGAAAACGATCCAAAGTATGCTGAGTACGCAGGAAAAGTGTTTGAAACGACAATCGGACGTTTGCTCTTTAACGGTATTCTGCCCGATGACTATCCATTCCTTAATACTGAAATAAACAAAAAGAAAATGGTTGGTATTGTCGATGACATGATTACTCGATACGGTATCGAGGCAATTCCTGCGATCATGGACAAGATCAAGGCATTCGGATTCCACTACACAACTCGATCTGGTGTTACTTGGGGTATTGATGAAGTTGTTATTCCAAAAGAAAAACCAGAAGTTATTACGCGAGCAAAGGTCAAGGCAGACGAAGTCATTTCTCAATTTAACGAAGGTCTTATTTCTGAAGAAGAACGATTCCGAAAGAGTATTGAAATTTGGCACGCAGCGAAAAATGAAATTGAAAAATTCATTCCCGACACTCTCGACAAGAACGGATCGCTTTACGACATGGTGAACTCAGGTGCCCGAGGTTCTCTTTCTCAGATTACACAAATGGCCGGTATGAAAGGTTTGATCCAAAACACAGCCGGAGAGACGAATGAATTCCCAATTCTTTCTTCAACAAAAGAAGGTTTGACACCGATTGAGTACTTCATTACAACTCACGGTTCTCGAAAAGGTCTCACTGACACTGCGCTTAACACTGCAAAAGCTGGTTACCTTACACGACGACTCTTCGATGTTGCTCAGGACGTGATCATCACAGAAGAAGACTGTGGAACAAAAGAAGGTATTAAGATCTACAAAGAGGGTGCGTCTGGTATCGAAATTCCTCTTTCAAAGAATATTAAGGGACGATATTTGGTTGAAGATCTTGTTGTTGATGGTAAAACTGTTGCAAAGAAAGGTGAGTTCATTACAAAAGAACTTGCTCATGAAATCGATCAAACAAATCTTTCTGAATTACTTGTTCGAACTCCACTTGCATGTAAATCAACTCAGGGCATCTGTGTGAAATGTTACGGTGCTGATTTGGGTACGGGTCGTCCGATCAATCTTGGCGAAGCGGTTGGAACTGTTGCAGCTCAAGCGATTGGTGAACCGGGTACACAGCTTACGATGCGTACATTCCACGCCGGAGGTACTGCGTCTGTTGGTGGAGATATCACACAAGGTCTTCCTCGTGTTGAAGAAGTCTTTGAAAAACGAAAGCCAAAGAACCCGGCTGTTGTTTCAACAGTAGATGGAATGGTCTCCGATGTGAAAAATACTCCAAACGAAAAGATGATCACAATCATGCCTGAAATTTCTGACAAGAAGGGAACAAAGGCTCCGATCGAATTCCCTGTATCACATTCACGTATGATTCTTGTGAAAGTCGGTGATCAAGTAAAAGAAGGTGACATTCTTACTGACGGTTCTGCTGACCTCGATGAGATGTTCGTACACGCTGGTAAAGAAAAGACAGAGCAATACATCATTAAGGAAATTAGCAAACTTTACGAACTTCAGGGTGAAAACGTGGCTCGAAAGCATATTGAAGTCATGGTTCGACAAATGTTTAACCGACGAAAAGTCCGAGATCAGGGTGATACTCATTTCTCAATTGGTGACACAGTAGAACTTACGGATCTTCTTGAGACCAACAAACGAGCAAGGGCAAAGGGTGCTAAAGAGGCAAAGGCGGAAGCACTTATTATGGGTATTACTGAAGTTTCTCTGTCACGACGATCATTCCTATCATCAGCTTCATTCCAGCATACGACACGAGTTCTGATTAACGGTGCACTTAAGGCTCATGAAGATCAACTTGTAGGTCTAAAGGAAAACGTGATTATCGGTAATTTAATTCCTGCCGGTACTGGTTTCAAGGGAAGTGTGAAGCATGAAATTATTAAGGAAGTAACAGAAGCGCGAGAATCGGAGGAGTAGTAGTTGACAAGCGGTATTTTGTGCTGGTTACGGAGATAATCCGCCTTCGCCCTAACTATCACTATAGGGCTAGGCGAGACAAAGAAATCGATGTCATCTTCCGTTGAAAAAATAAAAGAAAAACTGACGATTACTGATGTAATTTCGTCATATCTCAAACTTGATAAGGCTGGTTCAAGTTACAAGGGCAAGTGCCCATTCCATAACGAAAAGACACCGTCGTTCTTTGTTTCGCCTGATCGCGGTACATATTATTGCTTTGGTTGTGGTGCAAAGGGTGACATGTTCACGTTTGTCGAAGAATTCGAGGGTATGGAATTTAAACAGGCACTTCAGAAACTAGCAGAACGTGCGGGTGTAGAGCTCGTTCCGGAAAAAGCCGGAGAGCGAGATGAAAAAGATCGATTGTTTGGTGTGGTAGAGGAAGCGGTATCGTATTTTGAAGGTCAGTTACCAAAGTATCCAGACGTCCTTCAGTATCTTGAAAAGCGAGGTTTAACCAAGGAAACTATCTCAAAATGGCGAATCGGATTTGTGCCAAATGAGTGGAGAACGCTGTACGATCATTTGACCAGTCAGAAAGTTTCTGTTCAGGATATGATCACAACCGGCTTGGTTAAAAAGGTGGATGGGGAAAACAAATTCTACGATGTTTTCCGGGGTCGGATTATGTTTCCGATTTTTGATCGGTCAGGGAAGCCTGTGGCATTTTCTGGGCGAATATTTGTTGATGATGGTAAGTCACCAAAATATTTGAACAGTCCGGCTACTGTGCTTTTCAATAAATCCGAAGTTCTTTTTGGTTTTGATCGAGCGAAATCAGCAATTCGAAAAATGGATTACTCGATTTTGGTTGAAGGTCAGATGGATCTGATTCTTTCACATCAGGCCGGACTAGCGAACACCGTTGCTTCTTCAGGAACTGCAATCACCGAAACTCAATTACGAATGTTGCAGCGAATCTCACCGCGAATTATGTTTGCACTTGATTCAGACAGTGCGGGATTCAATGCTACAAAACGCACTGCTGAAATAGCGCTGGAGATTGGTATGGATGTAAAAGTCGCCGTATTGCCAAAAGGCGAGGACCCAGCTTCGCTTGTCGCAAAGGATGCCAATCTCTGGAAGCAGTCTTTAAAGAACAATCAGGAGTTTGTGCAGTTTCTCATCAGTACTATCGTTAACAAAAAGTTACCGCAAAGAGAGCTCATTAGAGAAATACGTTTCACGGTTTTTGGTCCGATCCTTGCAACCTCAAGTAAAACCGCTCGAGATAAATTTATTAAGGATATTACGGAGAAAACTGGAATCCGAGAAGAAGTCCTCCGTGATGATCTTGAGTCTACTGCCAGGGAGTTACAGAAGGGTAATTCGATGGATAAAGTAATTAGTAAGGAAATAGTCGGCTTGACTTCGCGTCTCAAAGGAATCGAAAGTCGAATTGTCGGTGTTATGTATTGGCTTGAATCGAAAAAGAATACAGAAAATTTTGAAAAGATTCGCCAGAAATTAGACGCAGTGCTTGGCCCCGAACCCGCGCGGAAGGCCGTAGAGTCATTAGCGGGTGAAAAGGAAAAGTTAATTTTTGAAGCAGAGCAGTATTATGAAAACAGTTCAAGGTTCGAGAATGACATACAAGAGCTTTTTATAAACTTAGAAGAAGAAAAATTAAAAGACCAACTTGGTAGAAAAATGATTGAGCTTCACAAAGCAGAGCTCATGAAAGATTCCGAAGGGGCAAAAGTGTTCCTGAGTGAATGCCAAGATATTAGCAACAAACTAGCGGCGATAAGAAAAAGACAATAATTATTATGGCAGCAAAGAAGATAAAAACAAAAAATAAATCCCATGCGCGCTCCACTGGAGCCTCAAGGGGAGCGGTAAAGAAGGTGGCCAAAGCCACTAAAAAAACCTTACCGAAAAAGACTGCAAAAGTTGTTAAAAAGGCATCGAAGCCTGAACCTAAAGTCAAACTTTCGCCAATACAAGCTGCTAAGGCAAAAAAGATCGAAGATGCCGTGAAGCGGCTCATTCATAAGGGTAAGGAGCGTGGTTTTGTTACCCATGATGAAATTTTGAAAGAATTCCCAACAGTTGAAGATGATATTGATTTCATCGGTGACTTGTATGGACGTTTGAACACTGCGAGCATCGATGTTCTTGAGGGTGGTGGTCTTTTGGATATGGGGGTTGATGATACCCTTAAAAAATACACTGGTCACGAAAGCAGTTCTGGATACGACTCAATTCAAATGTATCTTAAAGAAATCGGTCAGTACCCATTGATTAACGGTGCTCGGGAAAAAGAGCTCGCAAAAAGAATTGAAGCAGGTGATGAGGAGGCAAAAAACCTTTTAGCTCGATCAAACCTTCGACTTGTTGTTTCTATTGCTAAAAAATATGTCGGTCGAAGTCCCGACCTCACACTCCTCGATTTGATCCAAGAGGGTAATCTTGGTCTCTTTAAAGCCGTAGACAAATTTGATTGGACAAAGGGGTACAAATTTTCTACATACGCGACATGGTGGATTCGCCAAGCGATCACTCGTGCGCTTGCCGACCAGTCTCGAACAATTCGTGTGCCGGTGCACATGGTTGAAACAATTGCCAAGTATAAACAAGTGGTTCGCAGACTTTCTCAGGACCTTGGACGCGATCCTTTGCCGGAAGAGGTAGCAACAGAAATGGATCTTGATGTAGACAAGATTTATCAAATTGAAAAAATCGACCAAAATACTGTTTCGCTTGAAAGTCCGGTTGGTGAAGATGACGACGGAAAATCAACACTTGGTGATTTTATTGCCGATGATAAAATCCTTTCTCCTGATCAGGAATCAGCCCGCAGAATCATTGCAGATCAGATCCGAGAAATTCTCGATGATCTTCCACAAAAAGAACGAAAAATTCTTGAAATGCGCCATGGTCTTGTCGATGGTATCACTCATACACTTGAAGAAGTCGGTAAGGAGTTCGGTGTTACTCGTGAACGTATTCGACAGATTGAAGCAAAAGCTCACGAAAAGATTCGTCAGCATCCAAGTATTGCTAGACTCCGAAACTATTATTAAAAGAAAAACCCCGCGTCATGGCGGGGTTTGTGCTATGTGCGTGATCTCACAACGCCGTAGAGACCAATCACAACAACTAGCACAAGCAAACTGCCCAAAATACTGAATGAAGCGGTGCTGCTGAGTCCGCTTTCGTCTGCAACCGTTCGGCTAATCCGGGAGAGGATTCCGATGGATATGAATGCACCAATCCAGCGTTTCCGATCCAAGGGTTGTGGTCGCTGTTCCATATACTCCTTTCTGCTGGTTCCGTATATAGAAGTTCTGGTTTGTGGATTTTGTTACAAACCTTACTTCTAAATCACATATAGAAAAACCCCGCGTCATGGCGGGGTTGAGGCAAACATTCACATAGCCTTTGCTGGGGGGATAGGCTTGGGCTTTTTCACATTTGTAGCCAGTCCAACCAGTGCCAGAAATTGGATGGTGATGTAGGTTGGGTCGATTTCCCACCAGTGACGATTGCCGTGAGCGGCACATACCTGGTCTCCGTGATGGTTGTTATGCCATCCTTCACCAAAACTAATGATTGCCACCCACCAGTTATTGCGTGAGTCGTCTTTGGTCTTGTAGTTTCTGTAGCCCCACGTATGTGCGGCTGAGTTTACAAACCAGGCAGCGTGGTATCCGAAAACAGTCCGCATGCCGATACCCCAGAGTACCCAAGAGATACCAAGGTTAAGACCCCCGACCAAGAAACCGATTGTGAAGAGGGCGACTGTGACCACAACCTGGGGAACCCAGAAAAAGCGATCAATCACTACTAGTACAGGGTCTTCTTGCAGGTCTTTCGTGACGCTTAGGAAGTCATGATTATGCTTCTTGAGAAGCCACGTGACGTGTGCCCAGCTGAAATCGTGAGTCACTGGGCTATGCGGATCACCCTCCTGATCGGAGTGGGCATGATGGAGCCGGTGTGTGCCGACCCAAGTCAGGAGGCCTCCTTGAAAGGCCAGGGTCCCACACAGGGAAAGAAAGTATTCGAACCACTTGGGAGTCTTGAAACTCCGGTGTGTCAGAAGTCGGTGGAAGCACAGCGTAATGCCGAGCCCACCAGTTACCCAGAACAGAAACAGAAAGAGACCGAAACCGGACCATGTGAAGTACCACGGCGCTACAAGTGCCATGATGTGAACGATTCCTATCCCGATACAAACCGGGATGTCGTACCCGCGGAGCCATTTGCTCGAGAGCATACAACCTCCCTTTCTAAAAATGTGTTGTGAATGAGAAAGAACGATTCAGCATCCATTGTAGCACCATGCTAAAATACGCCAATGAAAGAAGCAGTCTTTGAAAGTCAGTATAAAAAACTCAATTCCGAACAGAAGAAGGCGGTGGATTCTGTTGAGGGACCAATGATCGTCATTGCTGGTCCCGGGACCGGTAAAACCTCGATTCTTACACTTCGAATCGCTAATATTTTGCGTAAAACTGACACAATGCCAGAAAATATTTTGGCACTGACATTTACAGAGTCCGGTGTGCACTCAATGCGCAAAAAATTATTGGAAATTGTGGGCGCTTCAGCATACAGGATACCAATCCATACTTTTCATAGCTTTTGTAACGAAATCATTAAAAATTTTCCTCAAGAATTCCCTCGAATCATTGGCGCTCAACATGTAACAGATTTAGATCAGATTAATATTCTTGAAAGTGTGCTTGAAAACACAAAACTTGTTGCTCTTAAGCCATCGGGCAACCCGGTTTATTATTTGAAAGCAATTTTAGGTTTTATTAAGGAACTTAAGCGCGAAGATGTTGATTCAAAAGAGTATCTCAAGATCGTTACAGATTTTGAAAGTGACTTATTGAGTTCTGATGATTTAAAACATGAAAAAGGTGCACATAAGGGAGAAGTAAAAGCTAAATATAAACCACTTCTGAGAAAAATTGAGAACAGCAGGGAACTGGCATTGGTGTACTCAAAGTATGAAGAGGCACTTGAAGAAAGCCGACTGTACGACTTCGAGGATATGATCGTTGAAGTATTGCGGGCACTCAGAAACAATAATGAATTATTACTTGAGCTCCAGGAAAATTATCAA
Source organism: uncultured Candidatus Saccharibacteria bacterium (assembly GCA_964456405.1). Taxonomy (GTDB): domain Bacteria; phylum Patescibacteriota; class Minisyncoccia; order Phycocordibacterales; family DATGWK01; genus JAHFLV01. The sequence goes on from CAYVZB010000005.1 coordinate 29,717, forward strand.
TATGTTCTTGCGGACGAGCATCAGGATGCGAATCGTGGACAAAATCGTCTTTTGGAATTTCTATCCGGTTTTCACAAAAACCCAAATTTGTTTGTGGTTGGGGATGAAAAGCAGGCAATTTTTCGTTTTCAAGGGGCGTCACTCGAGAATTTTCTCTATTTTAAAAGGCGTTTTCCTGAAGCCGAAGTTGTTTCTCTAGTTAAGAATTACCGCTCAACTCAGGGTATTCTTGATGCTTCCCACGAACTTATTTCTAAAAACGCGTCTGGTACGATAGAGCGAGTTAAGCTTGAAGCAAGAGAAAAGGTAAAACTGGCAAATATTTTTATTGCCAACCTCGACACACCACAGCAAGAGGCAACTTTTGTTGCTGATGATATTCAGAAAAGAATTGCACGGGGTGAAAAAGCAGAGCAGATCGCGGTTCTTTTTAGAAATAACAAAGACGCTGGTGATATTTCTAGGGCACTCGATGCTGCCGGTGTACCATATGTGTTACATACAGATTTTGATATTTTTTCTGATGAATATATTCAAAAGCTTTTCTTTGTACTTCGTGCAGTAAATGATTTTGGTAATGAAGAATTGCTTGCAAAGGCAATCTTCATGGATTTCTTTAAACTTAATCATCTCGATATATATAAAGTATTTGTTTATTCAAAGAGTGTCCGAAAAAATATTTTTGAAGTTATAAAGTCAAAAAGAGAATTAGAATCTGCGGGTATTTATGACACTCAACCCTTTATCGATTTTTTTGCCAATTTTCATGAACTGAGTGTCATTGCAAAAAATAAAAGTTTAGTTGGGGCCTTTCAAGAGATTTCTGTGCGGATCGGCTATGTCGGTATTATTTTGTCTAAGCCCCGTTCACTTGAGCTCATCGCTTCTTATGATTCGTTACTTGCACACATGATTGAGCTTTTGGAACGTCATAAATATGCTCGGCTTAGCGACTATATTCAATTGGTAGATAAAATGAATATTCATGGTGTTTCGATTAAGGCACGTAGTGTGTCTACTCATCCTGGTAAGGTAAATCTTCTCACGGCCCATAAATCAAAAGGTCTTGAATTTGATTTCGTGTATTGTCTGAATTTGAACGATGGACATTGGGGTGGAAGACGCAGTCCAAGCCACTTTTTGCCCATTGGTGTGACACTGGTTAATGGAGAAGAAGATCAGGTGGCAGATGAAAGACGCCTACTCTACGTTGTTTTAACACGTGCTAGGAAGGAAATAACACTTACATACGCCAATTATCGTACTTCAGGCAAAGAGCTCGTTCCTAGTCAATTTTTGGAGGAAATAGACCAGTCTTTGGTCACACGAATTAATGCCAGAGTTGAGTTGGGGGCTAGTACTCGAGGTAAAAAAGAAACCCATTCAAATGATTTGGATATTAAAAATCGGGATTATCTCACCAATCTTTTTTTAGAACAAGGTTTTTCTGTAAGTGCTCTCAACAATTACCTAACCTGTCCGTGGCGTTTCTTCTTTAACAATTTGATTCGTGTGCCACAAACTCAAGAACGCCATCAGCTGTACGGTACTGCGATACATGAGACACTTAAAGTTTTTTTTGATGCCTACAAGGATGAAAAGAAAATTACTAAAAAAGAATTTTTAGGATTTTTTGAAGGATTTTTGAATAGAAAGGCACTTTCTGAATCTGATTTCAAATTATTTTTGGAAAGAGGAATCAGCGCACTTGGAGGCTATTTTGATACGTATGTGGGAACATGGCCAAAAAACATTTTTAATGAATTTAATATTGCTGACGTTGTGATGCCGATTGAGTTTGGTGGAGAAACAAAAGAAATTGTTTTACGTGGTCAGCTCGATAAGGTTGAATTGCTCGAGGGTTCGAATGTCAATGTCGTTGATTACAAGACCGGTAAACCAAAAAGTCGCCGAGATATTGAAGGAGAAACAGAATCTTCTGAGGGTAATATTAAAAGGCAGTTGGTTTTTTATAAGATTTTACTTACTGGTACAAAAAAGGCAGACTTCATCATGCAGACTGGTGAAATTGATTTTATTGAGCCAAATGACCGAGGAATTTACAAAAAAGAAAAATTTGAAGTAACAGATGCCGAGATTTCCGATGTTACTCAGCTTATAAAAAAATCAGCCCAAGAAATTCTTGGACTAACTTTTTGGAATATGGAGTGTGAAGATCCTGAATGTGAATTTTGCGAAATGCGGAAACTTATGATCGCCGAACCAAACCCTACTGAGAAAGGACAGAAATCAAATCACTCATAAATTGTTCTGGCATTGAACCGCTTACGCCAACCTTGGTATTGTCGTTTGAAAGTAAAAAGAAATCAGCGGGAAATTTGTATTTGATAATACTTTGAGTAAGAAAGGCTTCAACCTTCTCTTTATCGTATGCTTTTTTGGTGATCAAAACACTGTATGGGGTTCCACCAGCTCCGTTTTTAACTGCTTCATCGTGTTCTGCTGAAACTCGGGCAGTCATTTCACCGCTGTTTAGACAAGTATTGAAGGCAGCGACATCAAGACCAACGTTTTTGGCGATTATTGGTAGTTGAGTAGGATCTAACCCATCGTTAGCTGGTGTTGTGGCATAAATCTGGTCTGTAAAATTCCAAAAACCGGTTTGACCACCAATCTTACCCGCACAGAGTAGGGCTTCTGCTTCACGAGGGGCTTTTGGATGTCGTTCTGAGATAGGAAAATTTCGGTATACCCATGCCAATGTGCTGTCTTTGCCATGTTTTTCGATCAGATTTTTTACTGCAGTATGGTATTGCTTACAAAATGGACATTCGGTGTCAGAGTATTCAATCATCACAACTTTTGCATCGGGGTTGCCACGAATGTAGTCTTTTTCAGAAACAGCGGTGAGTGTAAAGTCTGCGGACTGAATGCCCTGATTTTGGGTTCCCGGAATGTTTGCAACCTGAGTTGTTGGTTTATGAGAGAAATATACGGCACCGGCAATCATGAGTCCAGCAATTATAATCGCCATCGGCACAGAAAAGGTTATTTTGTTTCCGGTATCCATATTTAAAAAGTTATCAAATAATGTTCAACAATTGTAGCATATTGGGGTAAGTTACTTTAAAATGGTAGGGAAAATGTCATTGAGTTTCCATTGGAATTCTCAGTCCATTTTTTGGCTCCAGGCAGGGGAATATCAATAATTTTTCCATCCTCCTTAAATTTCAGCTGTCCATTTTTCACAGCGTAATCAAAAACATCTTTAGTTATTTTTACATCATCAATACAGTATTTTTTAACCTTGTCTTTATGGCCTTGTCGCCACCACGTTACCGCTTCAAGTCCATGGCCTGATTTATTCACACCGAGGGTTCCTTCTGCAATCTGATCAAGTTTCATTCGGCGTCCGTACGATGTCCTGATTTCTTTTAAAATATCGAGTTGTGGGATTTTGTTGAGATCACCTGAATAGTATTTATTCAAAAGTGGTAAATCAAAATGTTCAGAGTTAAAGCCAATCAAAAGATCGGCACTTTCAAGGAAGGGCCAGAGATCCTTAAATTCATGTTGTTCAAATGAATGGTATGAGTCGGTTATGTAGTCATAGAGACCGACAACAGAAATATCCAAAAGTGCTGGATCTGCTTTTCCAACGTCAGCAAAAATATTACTTGTTTCAATATCAAAAACAATCTTTTTCATATGCGTAAGACAGGTGGTTAGAGTTATTTTCTCTCAAGGATCGCTTGTGCTAAATCTGCGATACCTTTTTCATCAAGCTTGAATGTTACTTCAGAACGATTTGAAAGTTTCTTGACCTTTATTGTGCGATCTTTTGCTTCCGTGGGGCCGATTACACCAAAGAAAGGAATGGCATCGCCGATTGCTTTTTTGAGTCTGTCACCGATGTTCTTGTCGCTGTAATCCACCGCAACTGAAATCCCTTGGTCACGAATTTTTTCAGCAATAATATCTCCAAATTCATATTGCTTGTCTACGATTGCCAAATATAGCAAAGTCGAAGATTTGTACTGGGGCAGAAGTTTGTGGGTCTCAAGAAAGTCGGAAAGTGTAACATCACCAGCGCCAAAACCGACAGCGGCGATCGGGTCAGCTTCAAAGATTTCAAGGAGCTTGTCGTAGCGTCCACCACCAAAAAGAGAGCGTCGGTTTGCGGGGTCAGTGTCAAAAATTTCAAAAACAAAGCCGTTGTAATAATCAAAACCACGAACAAGGCTTGGTGTAAAAACCACATTGTTTACTCCAATTTTTGAAAGTCCATCGATGATCGCAATGATTCTCTTGTTCTTATCGGTTTCTCCCAGAGCCGCCATGAAATCTCGGCCGGATTTGAGTGCCTCGATAATTTTATCTGTCCTTTTTCCTGCAAATTTAGCAAGACCGGTCTTGAATTCTTCTTCAGTAATTTTGTTTTTCTTGTCGATTAATTTTTCAACCGCCTGGCGTTTTGAGGCCGGGAGCTCGATAGAATCCCAGAAGTGATTGAGAAGATTTCGGTCGCTAACTTGAATTTCAAAATCCTTATCCTCGGCACCGAGATTTTTCATGAGCTGATATGCAACCGAGATGATTTCGATGTCTGCCCGTTCATTGTCGATACCAAAGATGTCTACGTTGAGTTGGAAATGTTCTCGTAGTCGACCCTTTTGTGGTTGTTCATATCGAAAAAGATTTGGAATCGAATACCATCGAAGGGGGAAAGAGAGCTCACGTCTTTTTGCCGCGATCATACGGGCAACCGTTGGTGTCATTTCTGGTCGAAGGGTTACCTCTCGGTCGCCTCGGTCGGTAAAAGTGTAAGTCTGATCGTTAATAATTTCCTGACCAGTTTTTGCCCGATAGAGATCAGCCGGTTCGAGTGGGGAAGCGCCATATTCAACATAACCAAAATTTTCTGCTGTATTCCGCATCGCAGCAAAAATATATTTTTCCAGAAACATGTCTTGCGGGTAGAAATCTCGGACACCTTTATAGGGAGTGGTCTCAAGTTTAACCGCAACTTTCTTCTTGGGCATTTGAAAGTCATTTTAACGAATACTTGGCTTAACTACAAGGCCATTTTTATCTCAAGATCTGCTATTATGTTTGCCATGGATATACTCCGTAAACTTTTTGGTGGCAAAAGAAATGGCCGAAAAAATAGGCTCGGTCATTTCGAATTTAAAAGTCTTGCATATGATCCAACAAAACCGCGTAACGTTGCGGATTATTTGAAGTGGATGACAGATGATGAGACCAAGAAACACCTTGATGAGCAACGATTAAACTTTGGAGTGCTGATTATGAACCTTCTTTTTGATAACAATGCGGGCAATATTGTTCGCTCAGCGAATGCATTTGGTGCACATGAAATCATTCTCTATGGCCATAAGAAGTTTGATCGTCGTGCAAGTGTTGGCGCTGAATTTTATTCTCATTTTCGACACCTTAAGTACACCGAGGATCTCGATAAACTTTTTAAGGAATACGAAATGATTGTCGCGGCGGAAAACACACCAGATGCTATACCACTTAAATCTTTTGAATGGAATAAGGATAAAAAAACACTCATGATATTTGGGCAAGAAAGCGGTGGTATCCCAAAAGAAATTTTGGATAAGTGTGATGCCATAGTCTCTATCAATCAACGGGGAAGTGTCCGTTCTCTTAACGTTGCCGTTGCGGCTGGTATCGTGATGAATGATTACGGAGAAAAAACAACATGAATAATATTGAATTGATAAAAGAAATACTCGAGGATGAGATAAGGGGAGACGTTGAGTCTGCTCTTAAAAAAATGCATCCAAATTACTCAATGACGTGGGTATATAAGAAAAAGGATGGCACGTTATTTCCAAGAACCACGTCAGAAAATCTTAAAAGGGAACTGGAAGATGTTTATGTGATTAAGGATCGATCGTACAAGATCAAGCATATTCTTGCTCAAGATAATGTGGTTATTGCGGAACTAATTGAAAGTTATTCAGATCAGAGAAAAACATACAGAACACCGATGGTTATTGTTTGGGAGTTTGAGGGTGGACTTATAAAGAAAGGAAGACATTACTGTGATCCACAACTTTCGTATTTAGATTTATCCGAAGAACAAATAGAAAAAGGTATTTTTTAGTTTTTCTTAAACAGGACTTGAACTACATTTGTTAGGTTTCAAGCATGAAATCAAAACAAAGAGGTTTTACCCTTATTGAAATTTTGTTAGTAATGGGAATCATTGCGATTTTAGCAGCTGTTGTGATCGTGGCGATTAACCCAGCTCGTCAGTTTGCCCAGGCACGAAATACACAGCGTACAAGTAATGTATTTTCAATCCTAAACGCAATTGGCCAAAACATGTCAGATCATCAGGGCGTTTTTGAATGTCCGGCAGGGGTTATTCCAACGGCAACAACGACACTTAAATCAAATGGAGGGTACAATATTGCTGACTGTATTGTGCCGACATATATGCCCGTTCTTCCTCATGATCCGAGTGCCCCAGGAGCACACGTCACAAGTAGCACCGATTATGATACTGGCTACGTTATTTCTTATGATTCCGCTACAAATCGCATAACGGTGGCGGCACCATATGCGCTAAATCAGAGCGAATTATCTCAAAACATTAAGGCAATACGGTAGTTTGACAAAAGCTACATTTGGTGTATAATTATACTAGATAAGGCTATGTATGGCCTTTCCCTCAAACCCTTGATTGAAAGGTTATATCATGCGTCAGTTCATCTCAATCGGCACGCTTTTGATCGTTCTGGTGGCGTTCGGTGGTTGCAGTGGTGGGTATTTCAATGCGAATTCCTTTGCCTACGACCAACAGCGCGCCAACTACTGGAATCCACCGTCCTGTGTTCACTACACGAACTACGACGTGGATGTGTACTATGGTGGACGTTTTGGCCCCAGTCGGAGCGAGATCAACGACTACTGGAACAGCCGGAATCATTGCCGGCACCGGTAGTCATCACGACGTGAAAACGTCAAAAACCTCAAGCATCAGCTTGAGGTTTTTCTTTATTTGAATAATGATACGATTATTGAAACTATTATGAAAAAGGCACTTACAAAAAAGCCCCACATTGTTATTCTGGGTGCGGGTTTCGGTGGACTCTATACGTTTCTGAATTTAAGGAAACTTGTATCAGCCCATCAAGCAGATATCACAATTATCAACAAAACAAACCATTTTCTTTTTACACCGCTTTTACATGAAGTTGCAACGGGTGGTTTGGCACATCATCAGGTTGTTGAGTCTATTCGAGAAATCACATACAAAAAAGGCGCACGAGTTCATGTTGCTGAGGTTAGGAATATCAACACTTCACATAAAACAGTCGAAACTGACATTACTAGCATTCCGTATGATTATCTGGTCATTGCTACTGGCGCGAGAACAGAGTTTTACGATGTACCAGGTGCGTCTGAAAAAACACTCACTCTCAAAACACTTCGTGACGCTATTACAATTCGAAATCGAATTATCGACGCTTTTGAAAGGGCCGTTGATGTTCATGATGTTACTGAACGTCAAAAACTTCTTACCTTTGTACTAGTTGGTGGTGGTGCGACCGGTGTTGAGTTGGCTGCAGAAGTTTCAGAATTTTTTCACCATGCGTTTAAGAAGTTTCTCTGTGGCAAGGTGGCACCAGAAGACGTTTCTATTCATATTGTGACAAGCGATTCAAACTTGCTCCGCGTTTTTAATGTTGGAATCCAGAAACAGGCTTACAAGATACTCAAACGAGTTGGGGTTCAGGTTCATACTGGTGTTCGGGTAACTGCAGTTGATGACAATGGTGTCACTCTTGGTGATGGATCAAAAATTGATTCGAAACTTGTTATTTGGGTTGCTGGAGTCAAACCAAACATTCCACCAATTGATGCTCAGGTAACCAGTTCTACAAGCCGGGGGCGAATTCTGATTGATGGGCATCTAAGAGTAATCGGCTTAGACCAGGTATTTGCTTTGGGGGATGTCGCGACTTTTGAAGAAACATTTCTTCCAATGCACGCACAGCTTGCAGTTCAAGAGGCTCCAATAGTCGCTCGAAATATTTCGGCTGCAATGAGAAATAGGTCACTTAAAAAGTTTAAGTATCAGCCAATTGGTGATCTGGTTTCCTTGGGTCGCTGGCAGGCAATCGGTTATGTTTGGGGAATTCTATGGACTGGGCCTATTGCTTGGTTTATTTGGCGAACAGTCTATCTTTTAAAGTTTGCCTCGTGGTCAAAGAGGATCAAGATTGCAGTTGATTGGACTCTTGATATTTTTTATCCACGCGACACAACAAGGGCATAAATTTGCGAGTTATACTTTAAGGGTTATTAGTTAAGTTTTTTGCAATGATAAAAATTAAGAAGAACCCAGATCTTGGCCTGCTTTTATTGCGTTTGGCCGTTGGTATCATTTTCTTTGTTCACGGTTGGGCAAAATTTGCTGAAATGGCGAATACAATCGCTTTCTTTGGAAATCTTGGTCTGCCATCAGCAGTGGCATATCTGGTTGCGGCCGTTGAACTCATTGGTGGTCTCGCCCTTATTATCGGTTGGTATACCGACATGGCAGCGCTCTTGCTTACTATCATTATGGTAGTGGCAGTGGTGTATGTAAAAATGGCAACACTCAAGCTCGGTTTGCTTGGTGGCTATGAAACTGATTTGGCTTTGCTCGGTGGTTCTTTAGCGATTCTTTTTGCCGGTTCAGGTAAGCATCATGTTATGAAGGGTTTGATGAAGGGAAATTTGTAATATATTTCTCACAAAAAACCGTCGATTAGGGCGGTTTTTTGTTTGGCAAAGAACATAAAAAATGTGCTAGCATGTGCCGGCAATGCCATATACGCTCAAACACGCCATTTTTTTCCTGACAGCACCAGTTATGATTCTGGTTCTGTTCTTTTTCTATGCTTTATACGGCGATGACAGTAACGGTTCGGGATGGTATCAAGATCTATGGGACGGTAATTGGCTTCAGTGGATTTTGGCGGTTTTACTGGCCCCAGTATTTTTTACAGTCCGCTGGTTTATTAACCTTACATATTCTGCGTGGGAAGAATTGTCTGAGTAGGCTACTTGAGGCGCTTCATCGGGTGTAAGTGAGCGGCAATACCAACTGCCGTAGCAACAATGAGAATATTTTTAATAATGTATTGACCTTCGAGGGTTGGAACGAGTGGAGCTTGCCATGTTATTTCTCTCAGGAGAAAAAGCGGTGCTGTTGTCACGAACAGATGGGGAATCAAAATGGGCAGTGCGATACGTTCTAAGCCGGGGATTAAAAAGATTATTGCAATCAGTACTTCATACAAACCCAAAATCACAATAAAGACATTAAAAGACATAAACGGTAATGTTTGCTGAAGTAGTGCGTCTACGAGAGGGTTCGCAGGACTAAAGCCAAAAAGCTTGAGTGCACCGAACCAGAAATAAACGATAAAGATGGCAATTCGAGCAAGTGGCAAACCCCACCTTTGTGTTGAATGGATAATCTCTTTATCAAAACTATTTACCATGTTGAGTTTAACTTTCATTACATTAATTGTAACCCAAAGAAAACGTGTGAAGAAGCTTGCCCACAAGGCGGGCAAATCCACTTTGGGTTTTTTGCATACTCGCACGTTCAACTACTTTTAGGTTTGTTAGGGAAATGATACAAGCTTCATGGGCACGGAGTGTAATCTCCTGAGCAACTGGTAAATTCATGTGATCCATGTACGTTGAAACGACCATTTTGCCAAGCACAAAGTTAAACGGTTCAGTTACAATGTCATTTGAAAAATTGATAAGGATCAAGAGTTTCTCTGTGTTTGATTCACGAATAAAACCGTACACATCTGGTGATTTGGTATCAATGGAACGATAGGTTCCATGTAAAAGTGCATTGCTGGTATTCCTAAATTTAATAATAGTTTTATATAAATTAAGCATCGAATGCCTGTCAGTGGCTTGGTGTTCTACATTCAAAGTTTCGTAATCTTTTGAAAGCGGTAGCCATGGCTCACCAGATGTAAAGCCTGCGTGTTTTGAACTATCCCACTGCATTGGTGTACGCTCTGGGTCGCGACTAAAAACACCATCTGATGTTTCAATAAAACCATCTTTGAGTTGTTTCTTCGGGATGCCAACATCCTGCATGCCCAACTCTTCGCCGTAGTAAATGAATGGCGTTCCGCGTAGCGTGAGAAGTAAAACTGCTGAGGCTCTTGCTTGGGCTATACCCCTACGACTGGCAACTCGACTATTGTCATGATTACCGAGTACATAGGTTGGTATGTCTTGTGGTTCAAGAGTTTTGTCATACGCATCTATCGCTTCACGGATTTCCTTTGCTCGCCAAGGTAAGTGCAAAAGAGAAAAATTGAATGGGGCATGAACCGGTGTTTCGCAAAAGCGGTAGAATTTTGCCATATCCTCGAGGCTTAAGTAGGCTTCGCTTACGATGAAAACATCTTTGTTTTGATCGGCAATATTGCACATAAGGCCGATAACTTCTTTTATGCCGGGTTGATTGGTGCTAAAGGTGTGAAGAAATTGATCATAGGGACTATTTTTTCCCTTGATGTAATGAAGGTTTATTGGATCATCACGAAACTCGGTGTCCTCCATGAAGTGGCTTGCGGCATCGACTCGGAAGCCATCGACTCCACGCTTGATCCAAAATTCAATGACTTTCTTCATTTCCTCCTGAACCTCTTTATTTCGCCAATTAAGGTCGGGCTGGCAGGGTAGGAAATTGTGCAGATAGTATTGGTTTGTTGTTTCATCAAGTGTCCACATTGGACCTCCCGAAACGCTGATCCAATTGTTTGGTGGTGAACCATCAGGTTTTGGATCGTGCCAGATATACCAATCTCGTTTAGGATTTTTCCTTGATGACCGAGATTCTTTAAACCATGGATGTTCAATAGAGGTGTGATTTGTTACCAAATCCATAATTATCCTCACATCTCTGGCGTGGGCTTTTTCAACAAGCTCATCAAAATCCTCGAGACTGCCAAAACGCGGGTCGATATTACAGTAATCAGAAATGTCGTACCCAAAATCCTTCATCGGAGAAGGGTACACTGGAGAAAGCCAGATTGCCCCAACATTCAGTGAGTCTGGGCCATCATTTAAGTAGTCTAGTTTTTCGATAATACCTCGCAGATCACCAACCCCATCACCATTCGAGTCTTTAAAACTCCATGGGTAAATTTGGTAGATCACGTTTTTGCGGTACCAGGGCAAACTTTCAAAATACTCCATTTCTATATAATACCGTGTTTCCTGAGTTCGTCTTTATGTTTTTCCTTAATTTTATTCACATGCGTCATATGCTCATGTCTATTGATGTTGCTCGAGATGTTTGTCGAATGGTTTCGATGTAAATGGGAAATAAAGTCCGTAAAAAGTGGCATGGAGCCTCGAATATAAAATCTTGTAAACAGATCAAGATCTTCAGCCATTTTCATGTTTTCATCGAAGCCGCCAACGAGTTTGAATAGTTCTTTTTTGAAAAAGACATTGCTTTGAATAAAATGTTCACCCTTGAAAATTGCTGTCAGTGCTTCTTTCGGGTTTTTAAATTTCCAGTGATAGTAATCATTGCCTAATTCATATTTGAGATCTGCATCAACCCGAATAAAATCAGAGACAAACCAGTCAATGGTGGGATTTTTCAGTGCAGAATTAACAAAGTTATACAACGTGCGTTGTAATATGATGTCGTCACTGTCTATGAGAAAGAGATAGTCGCCCGTTGTTTGTTCGATTGCCTTGTTGCGACCGAATGAAGGACCCTTGTTTTCTTTGGATTGGATATACACAACATGTGGGTATGAATTTGTTTTAAAAATCTCTTCGGTTCCATCCGTTGAGCCATCGTCATAGATTATGTGTTCAAAATCGACATCAACCAGAGGAGTCAGGATGGATTGTGCAACGCTTTCAATAGTTTGATGTAAAAGCTGTTTTCGATTGTATGTGGTTGTGATAACAGAAATTTTCATTATGTAATGAGTGAGGCATAAAATTTTTCATACTCATCAACCATTTTTTTTACACTGAAGTTTTTCTCTACCCATTTTCGGCATGATTCTCGGTTAATTGTATTGATACTACCTATGGCTTCTATCATTTGTTCTTCGGTTTCGACGACAAAGCCAGTCTCTCCATGCTTAATGATCTCCGGGGCAGCGCCTTTCCGAAAGGCAATGACGGGTGTGCCACAAGCCTGTGATTCAACGATGGTAAGACCGAACGGTTCATGCCAGGAAAGGGGGGCCAGAGTTGCTAGGGCGTTTTTATACAATTCATTTTTTTCTTGAAAATTCACTGCGCCGAGGTATTCAATTTTGTCACTTAAATAGGGTTTAATTTTTTCTTCAAAAAATTTTTCTTCGTAGAGGTGGCTACCAGCAATTTTAAGTTTCAAACCCTGCTCGTGGGCAATTTTAACCGCGACATCCGCACCTTTGTTTTTATTGATGTATCCAATGTAAAGAAAATAGTCTTTCGGATTATCATTAAAATCAAATTTCTCAACACTGATTCCATTATGAATAACTGAATGATTCTTGAAGTAAGAATTTGTCGATGACATATGTTCGTTTTCTTGGTATTTACTGATCGCAACAAAATTAACTTTTTGCATGCTTTTGAGTATAGGAGACATTGATTTTGCCGTTTCTGGGTCACTTAAGAAAAATTTCTCAAAACTTGGGTCATATGGACTATGAATTGTTTCAACAACCTGAGAATTGGTGAGGGTTGCAATGTACGCACCGTTCATATTATGACAATGGATAACATCAAACTGTCTGTCTGAACAAGCAACGATGGTGTTCCAAATGCTGAAAAAGTATCTTTCCCATGAGGTCTGAGAATGGCGAGGTAAGGCCTTTGGTAAAAGGGAAACAAGCTTTGCCGAGGTTTTTGAATCTCCGGGCGCAAAAAGAGTTACATCGTGACCACGCCTAACCAACTCTTCAGTCAACCACGACACAACAAACTCCAGCCCGTTTTGAGAAGTTGGGGGAACACTTTCTGAAAGAGAAACAACTTGTGCGATTTTGAGTTTTTTCATTTTTGTTTTTGAAGTTCTTTTTGCCAATGTTTATTCCATACGTGTTCCTTTATTTCTTTAAATTTTTCTTCGGCCTGAGTTTTAATTTTCGAATCAATTTTTTTTAAATCACGTATAGCAAAGAGTAGTTCCGTAGCCCCTCTTTCAATCTCAGTTGGGTTCCATGTTATAGGAGAAAAAGGACCTAGCTTGCGTTCACTTGACCACCACCACGTACAACTCGAAAGGCCACGACTAAGGTGATTTGATGAGGTTTTAAACCCGGGATCATGGCTGTTGTTTTTTACTGTAGTGGAAACCAGATTGGCTAATTCCCAAAGTTGATTGTGAATTTCATTTTCGGGATGTTTCCAAAGGCCATATGGGATACCTGCGTCAAGTTCCTCTTTTGTTGACTCCCAACTCGCACGGCTTACTTTTATTTTTTTAATTTTTTGTAGACTCTTGAGATACTCTGAAGCATGAAGAAATTCAATGTCGTGATTTGTGAAGGCTTTTTCATAATACCCCCGATCATCTTTGTGCCAATGACCGTACATTTCACCGTCATGGGCGGTAATGAGGTATGGAACCTCGATCAAAGATTTTTTGAATATAGATTCGGGTGGAAAGGTATGGGAAACCGCCTTGTTTCTAAAAATTACTGAAAGATCAAATTCCTCGATAATATATCGAATGCTTGGATCAACTTTTTTTCCAAGATGAATTTCGTCAAGAATAATCCATTCGAATCCCATTTCCTTTATTACCTCACCAACTTCTGTGCTGTATGCCATTTCTGGCAAATAAAAACCCCTTGGTTTGAAGCTTTTCCCTAACAACCTTTCAGAAATTTGATTGTGCAAAATAATCTGATTACGAATTTCACTCAGGGGAATGAGTGGAAGAATTGGGTGGTACATCGCGCTACCAACAAGTTCTATTCGACCTGTTTCTGCCAAAAATTTGAAGTCCGAGATCACATCTTGAAAGCCAAAATTATCCCAGTGCTCTAGGAGTGAACCGTTGATATTCATTGTTAATGCAAGTCTCGGATATTTTTTGAGAAGGTTAATTATAAGGCGGTAGCTTTCTTTTGTAACTTTCTCTACAACATCTTTGGTTTGAGTTGGAGGTTGGTATATGTGAAGAAAATTAATCCATTTCATACTATTCTAAAATCTTGCGTGCAGCCTTCTTTTTAAGTTTTATGGTCGCGTAGTATAAATCAATATATTTTTCAGCGGGAATTTTCCAGGAATTTGCCTCCCTAAGCCCTCGGATAATCAAATTTCTCCATACAGCTTTATGTTTGAATGTTTCTATGGCTCGAACTATAGCGATAAGTAATTGTCGCGAATTGTAACTTGTAAATGTAAAGCCATTGCCTTTTTTAGTTCGGGGATCAAAATCTTCGATAGTGTCAGCGAGACCACCGATATGATGGACCACAGGAATACAGCCATATCGAAGCGCGATCATTTGGTTGATACCACACGGTTCGAAACGTGATGGAAGTAGAAAAATATCAGAACCGGCATAGAGTGATGTTTCTTTATCTCCATCGAAAGATGCCACAATGCAACTTTTTGGATGTTCTTTGGCTATTTTTTCAAGCTCAGAAATAATTTTTTTGTCACCATCACCCATGATGATGAATTGAATGCCTAATTTAAGTATTGAAGGCAAAATTAAACTGACAAGTTTTAAACCTTTTTGTTCGACAATTCGAGACGTCATGCAGACAATAGGAATCTCTGGGTCGACGGTAAGTTTGTAGTGTTTTTGAAGCCACTTTTTATTTGCCTTTCGTCGCGCGACTGATTTGTCACTATAGTGTTGAGCTAGGCCGGGATCGGTGAGGGGGTTGTAGTCGTTGTAATTAATACCGTTAACAATGCCAAAGACAATTTTTTCTCGATTCTTGAGTACACGGTGAAGTTCCTGACCAAAGTCCTTTGTTAAGATTTCTTCTCGATATGTTTCAGAGACGGCATTTATCGCATCTGCATGGAGGATTGCCCGCTTGGCAAAATTAATTCGCTCCATCCATGGATCGGTGAAGGGTGTGAGCGGGGAGCGACCATCGTCTCGTTCCTCGGGAGGGATGTCCCACCAATTGTGTCCAAGTTGGTACGTAAGATTATGAATCGTGTAGAGTGTTGCGGTGTTTTCAAAAAATGGATCCTTGCGATAACGCCCTTTTAGAAAATAGGGAATAAGTCCCGTATGCCAATCGTGACAGTTGATAACGTCTGGTCTGGTATTAATCTTTTTGAGCAGATGTAGTGCGCCCACATTAAACACCATAAACCGAGCGTTCTCATTTTTTGCGCCGTACAAGGTTTCTCGTTCGCCAAAATATTTTTTATTTGCAACGAAATATACGTCTAACCCGTCACGATTGGTTTTGTAGTATGAGACTTCTTCCCAAACGTCTTTTGTGAGCTCGATAAGCTCATTTTCTCCGATTGTTTCAAGTTTGGAATCACCAAGGTTCATGATCCCTTCATAAAATGGAGTGATGACTAATACAGTATGGCCAAGGTCTTTGTGTGCGTTTGGTAGAGAGCCAAGCACGTTTGCCAGACCGCCACTTTTTGTAAATGGCTCGATTTCTGCGGCGATATGGACGATGGTCAGAGGTTTTGTCATAAATACATTGCCTCAACACAGTAACAAGAGTCTTATTTTAGCATATATGATCTTGGTTGAGACTATCTCGCAATCTCATCAATTTTTGCCGCGAGAATAAAATCGTTTTCAGTAAGACCACCGATTGAGTGAGTAAAAAGGGTAAATTTGACTTTGTTCCAGCTAAAAAGCGATATGTCGGGGTGATGGTTTTCTTGTTCAGCAATTTCACCAACCTTGTTTACAAATGCCAGTGCCGAGGCGAAGTCTTTAAATTGAAGTGTTTTCTCGATATGTCTATCTTCAACAATTTTCCATCGATCAAGCTCTTCGACGAGATGCTTTGCATCCTGTGACTCGAGTTTGCCGGTTTTTTCATCGCACGGTACGCAGTTTTTCTTTGCCAGTTCTGACATTTAATATTCGTTTCGTTCGGGCGCGTTTCTGATCAAATCGAGGATTTTGTCTTCGTTGTCTTCGATTGTAAAAAGAGACAAATCCGAATCATCAATCATGCCCAGGCTTAAGATGTTTTCATATAGGAATTTTTCAAACGGCTTCCAGAATTCGGAGCAGACAAGCACGATTGGAATCGAACGGATTTTTCGAGTTTGAACAAGGGTTAATATTTCAAACAATTCGTCGAGCGTGCCGTATCCGCCGGGGAAGAAAATAAATACTTCTGCGGAAAAGGAAAGGCAGACTTTTCGTGCGAAAAAATATTGTAATGCGATTCTGTCCGTAAGATATGGATTTGTTGTCTGTTCGCGAGGTAATTTGATGGTGATACCCAGAGAGGTGCCCTCAGCTTCATATGCACCGCGGTTTGCGGCTTCCATAATACCCGGACCGCCACCGGTAACGACTGCACATTTTAATTCATTGGAAATTCTGTGGGCGAGTGACTGAGCTTTTTTGTAAAACTCATTATTTTCGTTTACAACCGATGAACCAAAAAAGGTAACCGACTTTGGGTAATTTTCTAAAAATTCAAAACCATCTTTAAACTCAGTATTAATACGATCAATTCTTTCGAGAGCTCTCGCACGCATATCGGCTCTGCTCAGTGGCCTTGAAACTTCAAGTTGGCTGGCATCTTCGTGCTGGTTCTTTTCATTTTCTGTTTCCATCATGTAATTCTAAGGGGCATGAAATGAGTACGCAAGCCCACTGCATCTTACTGAAGTGGTTGTTTGCTGGTAGTTCTATAATAATGTCCCTGCTTTCGCTGAAACAACAAATTATATATACTTACTTTATAATAAATTATAAATAAAATTATGAAGGTATTAACTCGAAATCAATGGATTGCAGTAGTAGTTGCACTTGTCGTGGTTGGTGTGTCTTATGTTACAGGTCAATCTCTGATGTCGATGTTTGGCGGAAATAATAAAGAAAATACAAGTATGACAAACGAAAATATGAGTGCAAACGTGAATGATGCTGTACCACAAGCAACTGAACTCGGAATAACTGATCTTGTTGTTGGAACTGGGGCAGAGGCAAAGATCGGCAGTACGGTAACCGTAAACTACACTGGTGCATTTGCAGACGGAAAAATCTTCGACAGCTCAGAGGGTAGGGGTCCCGCTACATTTACCTTGGCTGAAGGAAGTGTGATCTCGGGCTGGGTTAAGGGTGTTGCTGGTATGAAAATTGGTGGCAAGCGACATCTTGTTATTCCTGGTGAACTTGGATATGGAGCTGCTGGTTATCCTGGTGTAATACCACCAAATGCAACTCTGGTGTTTGATGTTGAGCTTTTGGATGTGAAGTGATGGTTGGGGAAGGGAATACGAATGCAGTTCAAAATTAAAAAGGAATTAGGTGGCACTCTTGCGCGAACAGGAGAAATTACCACAGAGCACGGCGTTATCCAAACGCCGGCTTTTGTACCTGTGGCAACCAAGGCAACCATTAAGTCGCTTTCGCCAGAGCAAGTCAAAGATCTTGGTGCTCAGGTTGTTTTGGCAAATACATATCATTTATATCTCCAACCCGGTGATGAACTTGTGCGTGAAGCGGGTGGTTTGGGTACGTTTATGAATTGGTCCGGACCAACCATGACAGACTCTGGTGGTTTTCAGGTTTTTTCACTTGGTGCGGCTCTTGGGAAGGGAATTAGTAAGGTAACAAAGTTTCAAGAGGAGCTACTTCTTAATGAGGCTCATGTTGAATCAGAAAAAGACCTACCACAAAAAGCAAAAATCGATTCGAATGGCGTCACATTCAGATCTCACCTTGACGGCAGTGCGCATTACTTCACCCCTGAGAAATCAATAGAAATTCAGCACAACCTTGGCGCTGATATTATTTTTGCCTTTGATGAATGTACTTCGCCGCAAGAAACGAATCATTACCAAAGAGAAGCTTTGGACCGAACGCACCGTTGGGCAAAACGATCGCTTGATCACCATAAAAAATTAAAAGAAGAGGGAAACGGCACGCACATTTCCTTGTTCGGAATCGTTCAGGGCGGTCGTTCAGAAGTTTTGCGAAAAGAAAGTGCAGAATATATCGGTAGTCTCGATTTTGATGGATTCGGAATCGGTGGTTCTTTTGCTAAAGAAGATATGACCACCGCCGTGCAATGGGTGAACAGTGTGTTGCCAAAAGAAAAGCCCCGACATCTTTTGGGAATTGGTGAACCCGAAGATTTGTTTATGGGGGTGGAAAACGGCGTTGATCTTTTTGATTGTGTTGCACCAACGCGGATTGCTCGAAATGGTGGTTTGTATACTTCGAAGGGCAAAATTCATTTAATGAACGCTCAGTTTACAAAAGATTTTTCTAAGCCAGATGAAAGCTGTGAATGTTATACCTGTAAAAATTACACAAAGGCCTACCTCGCACACTTGTTTCGGGCAGGAGAAATGTTTGCGGCAACACTTGCCTCGATTCACAATTTGCATTTTTTGATCAACCTTGTGGATAGAATGCGTCAATCTATTGAAAGGGGGAATTTTATTGAGTTCAAGGAGGAGTTTTTGAAGAAGTATCAATTTAGTATAGATTGATAGTATGTCAGTTTTTAAACTCAAATCTCAGTTCGCTCCTGCTGGTGACCAACCCAAGGCCATTGAAGAGCTCACAAGGGGTATTAAAGATGGTCTTGCTCACCAAACTCTTTTGGGTGTAACTGGATCCGGAAAAACATACACTGTGGCAAATGTTATTGCTAATATTGGCAAACCAACACTAGTCATTGCACACAACAAAACACTTGCGGCACAGCTTGCGCAAGAGTACAAAGAATTTTTTCCAGAAAATGCTGTGCATTATTTTGTGTCGTACTACGACTACTATCAGCCAGAGGCTTATATGCCGGTTACTGATACATATATAGAGAAAGAAGCTCAGATTAACGAAGAGATTGACCGTCTGCGTCATGCATCTACACAAGCTCTTTTAACCCGGAAGGATGTGATTATTGTGGCCTCAGTTTCATGTATTTATGGTTTGGGAAGCCCTGCTGAGTATGAAAAGGTGAATCTGAAAATTTCTAAAGATCAAGTGATTTCACGCGGAGATTTTATGCGCACTCTTATCTCGCTTCACTTTGAAAGAACCAACGCCGACCTTTTGCCGGGTACTTTTCGTTCAGTTGGTAACACGGTTGAAATCATGCCGGTAAACGAAAAGATGGTCTACCGTATTGAAATCGAATCAGACAAAATTTCCAATATTATAAAAATCGATCCTGTTTCAAGTAGAATTTTTGGTCAACCAGAAACGTTTTTTCTTTTTCCAGCAAAACATTTCATAACGAATGAAGAACAGAAAAAAGCGGCTATTAAAAGCATCGAGTCAGAGCTCGAAGAACAACTCAAACTTTTTAAAAAAGAGAAAAAGGTTTTGGAATATGAACGATTGAAACAGAGGACTCGATATGATTTAGCCTTGATAAAAGAAATGGGGTATTGCAGTGGTATCGAAAACTATTCTCGACACTTTTCGGGAAAAGTTCCGGGAGAGGCCCCCGACTCTTTGCTCGAGTATTTTCCGCACAAATCTGATGGCACACCAGACTTTCTTACTATTATTGATGAATCCCACGTTACAGTTTCCCAGATTGGTGGCATGTATAACGGTGATGCAGCCCGAAAGAAGACATTGATTGATCATGGCTTTCGATTGCCGTCAGCAAAAGATAATCGCCCGCTGAAATTTGAAGAATTTGAAAAAAGAGTGGGGCAAGTTATTTATACATCTGCAACTCCCGGAGCGTACGAAAAAGAACATAGCCAAAAAGTTGTCGAACAAGTGATTCGTCCGACCGGACTTATTGATCCTGAAATAGAAGTATTACCCGTAACGGCAAAAGGCCAATATAAGGGTCAAATTCAGGATTTTATTGAGCGTGCCATTTCTGTTATTGAAAAGGGCCATCGGGTTATTGCTACAACCCTTACAAAGAAAATGGCAGAGGATTTGAGCGAATACCTGAAAGAAAAAAAGGTAAAAGCCGAGTTTCTTCATAGTGATATTAAAACCTTGGAACGAATTGAGATTTTAACTAAATTTCGAAGGGGTGAATTTGATTTGCTTGTTGGAGTGAATTTGCTTCGTGAGGGTTTGGACTTGCCGGAAGTTGCATTGATCGGAATTCTCGATGCCGATAAAGAAGGCTTCTTGCGCTCGGAGACTTCTCTTATTCAGATTATTGGACGTGCAGCGCGAAACATTGAGGGTAAGGTTATTTTGTACGCCGACAGGCTTACTGATTCAATGAGGCGTGCTATCGACGAAACTAATCGTCGCCGTGCAATTCAGGTTGCGTACAATACTAAACATGGTATTACACCAAAAACAATTATTAAAAAAATTAACGACATTACTGAACACCTTCGTTCTGACCACGACAAGGCGGTAGCCGAACTTCTGGTTATCGATGCCGATTTGTTTAAAAAGAAACCAAAGACGCTGATTAAACAAAAGAAAAAGGAAATGGCCGATGCTGTGAAAACTCTCGACTTCGAAACAGCAGCAATACTTCGGGATGAGATTGCAAAACTTGAGCAAGATTTGTGATAGAATTTATTCATCTAAATCAATCCGAATGAAGAGTTTCGCAGAAAGGAAATTCGTTCGTTGTTTGAGTTCAAACGAATTTCCCGGTTCAAACGAAGTCGAGATTCAATAAGAATCCATGACGCTTTTCTGAGGGGTTGGTTAAAAAAGTTGTGAGACTAGTACATCAAAATAAATTCGAATCGAATCGATGGATGATCAGGGCACGCTGGTTTTACGCGCCGACTCTGTTTGCCATGGGTTTGTTCTCAAAACTTGATCCGTTGGGCAGAAACTATTTTCCGGTTCCGCTCATGCTTTTCTTGTTCTTTAGTTTTATTCTAGCCAATCTCGCGTTCTACAAATTGGTTAAGTACATAGAGACCCATAACAAAAAACAGTATCTTAATATTCTGGCTACGAGTCAGATTTGTGCAGAGTTGCTCTTTTTTGTAATCATTCTTCACTTATCTGGAGGCGCCGGAAGTGTTGCGCCAATCTTTTTCTTCATTCCAATTGTTTCTTCGATCATTCTTTTCGATGTTGTTGGTTCCTTCGTCATTGCCCTTGCTTCCGGTTTATTTGTAAATAGTTACGTTGTGTTGGAGTACAAGGATATTATTCGCTACATTCCCGGTTATCCAACTATTGGACGGATGTCGTATGACGAGTTCCTTGTTGCACTTACATCTACGATTACGATTACTGCCGTATATTTCATCGTGGGTGCGTTAGCTGGTTATCTTTCGTCAGTGATCAAGAATCGTGAGTCTGAGCTTTCCGAGAGCAAGAGAAGGGCGCAACTTCAGGCAGAACGTCTCAGACTGCTTAATGAGGCTTATAACAGTTACGCTCGTCAGCTCGTGCGAAAAGATTTGGATTTAACTAAACAAAATGAGCGTTTTAGCCAGCTAGATAAGGAGAAGTCGGAATTCGTGTCCACAGTTTCGCATCAGCTTCGTACACCACTTTCGGCGATTAAGTGGACGCTCGATATTTTGCTTAAGGGTGAGGATGTTGGAACACTAAGTGTTGAACAGCGTGCACTTCTCATGAAGGCCTATGAAAGTAATGAGCGCATTATAAATCTTATTCGAGACATGCTTGGGGTGGATCGGATTGAATCCGGAGCACTCGGTTTTTCTTTTATTGAAATTAGTATTATCGATTTGGTCAACAACATCATTGCCGAAGTTCAATCTCAGGCCGATCGCCGAAAAATCGATATCATACTGACTAAAGACGATAATTTGCCGAAGATCTCTGTTGATCCTCAAAAGATGCGGGCAGTGTTCCAGAATCTCATTGAAAATTCTATTAAATATACAAAACCAGGAGGATTGATTAAGCTCGACTTCCGAATTGCCCCAGAGAATAAGATGAAGATTACGGTTTCAGACAACGGAATTGGTATTCCAAAGGACCAGCAGAGTAATATTTTTAACCGATTCTTTAGAGCAAACAATGCAAAAGTGCTGGATCCTGAGGGTTCTGGGCTTGGTTTGTTCATTGTTAAGACAATCATTAGCCGTCACGGCGGTGAAATGACGTTTGAAAGTGAAGAGGGTAAGGGAACGACATTCCACATTACGCTACCAACTAAACATTAATAGGGTATATAATTATTAACATGTCGAAAATTCTAGTCATTGAGCAAGATTCATTTTTTGGAAATGTAATTCAGCAAAAACTGAAGGAGTCGAATTATGAAGCCATTGTCGTAGACAGTAGTGTTGGTGCGCTTGAGCAAACTCATTTGGTAAAACCAGATCTTTTGGTTCTTGATATGGAGATTTCAAATGGTGATCCATTTGATGTTTTAAAGGGTAAACAGGCGGATCCGGCACTTAAAGATATCCCAACCATCATCATTTCTCAGTCAGGCGATCTTGCTGAAATTAAAAAGGCTTTGAATTTGGGTGTGAATGACTACTTGGTCAAAGCACAGCTTAATCTGGATGAATTTATCACTAAGGTTAAAAATCAGCTCAATAAGCCACGAGCAGGTAGAGATACAGGAAATAACCTCACTGGTAAGAAGGTTATGTGGGTTGAAGACGATCAGTTTTTGAGTGATCTCATTTCTCGAAAATTAAATCACCAAGGTTGTCGATTGTTGTATTCACGAACCGGAGAAGACGCCTTAAAACTTCTTGAAACAGAAGTGCCAGATATTATTATCCTTGATTTACTTTTGCCTGGAATTAGCGGATTTGATGTGTTAGAGAAGGCAAAAGCTAATCCTCGAGTAAAAGATGTACCTGTTGTTATTCTTTCTAACTTCTCGCAAAACAATGAGGTTGAACGCGCCAAGAAACTTGGCGCGACTAAGTTCTTAATCAAAGCAAGTATCGTTCTTGATGATCTAGTACACGAACTCCAGATTATTTTGGCAAAGAAGTAGTAATTTTAAATAATGTGTGTTTGTTTTGAGTTTAAGTAGCATTTAAGCTACTATAGGTGTACCCACAGGCGAATGCGCTGGGTTTTTGTATTATTCATGGACAAAAAATCTCAAAAAATCGAACGAGTAGATGACAAAATCATCGTAAAAGGAGCTCGAACACACAACCTGAAAAACATCACGGTTGAGATGCCGCGTAACAAAATGGTGGTTTTTACTGGTCTTTCTGGCTCGGGAAAGTCTTCACTTGCATTCGATACAATTTTTGCTGAAGGACAACGACGATATGTCGAATCTCTTTCTTCGTACGCGCGACAATTTCTCAGGCAAATGCAAAAACCTGACGTTGATGAAATCATTGGTCTTTCTCCGGCTATTTCAATCGATCAAAAGTCTCGTTCAAACAACCCGCGCTCCACTGTTGCCACTATTACGGAAATTTATGATTACCTGCGAATTCTTTATGCTCGAATCGGTCGACCACACTGTTTGATTTGTGGTTTAGAAATTGAAAAACTTTCGAATGATGAAATTAAAAATTTTATTATAGAAAAAATTCAAAATCGTCTAAAAACAGCACCAAAAGAAAGTGAACGTCCGATGAATTTTCCTTTGTACGTGGAGCTCTTTGCTCCCTTGGTGCGTGGCAGAAAGGGGGAGTACTATCAACTTCTCTATGACCTCTTGGGCAAGGGGTTTAGTGAGGTACTGGTTGACGGTGAACGCAAAAAGCTTCGCGAGCAGATAATTCTGACTAAAAATAAAACTCATACGATCGACGTTTTGGTAGACCAAATCAATATTTATGATTTTAAAAATCTAAAAACTCAAGCAAATGCACTAGAGCGACTCAGTGAATCTTTGGAGCGTGCGCTAACCGAATCTGATGGTTTGGTTCGAATTGGTTTTAATGATATTTCTCCTAAGAATATTGAAAAGACCCAAGAAGAATCATTTGTTATGTCATCCAAGTTCTCGTGTCCGAGGGATGGCTACTCATACCCGGAAATCGAACCACGGTTGTTTTCATTTAATTCTCCGTATGGTGCATGTCCAGAGTGTCATGGTTTGGGTACAGCACATTTCTTTGGTAAAGAACCCTGTCCAAAGTGTCATGGCGCGCGCCTTCGCGAAGAAGCACTTCATGTCCATGTGAATGGCAAAAATATTGTTGAATTTGTTGATATGTCTATTAGCGACTGCTATGAGTTCATTAAAAAAATGAAACTTACTCCTCGGGAGAAGAGTATTTCCAAGGTGGTTTTGAGGGAAATCGAATCACGGCTGGAGTTTATGGTAAATGTCGGTATCGAGTATCTTTCTCTCAATCGTCGAGCTCACACCCTTTCAGGTGGGGAAGCTCAGCGTATTCGTCTTGCGTCTCAGCTTGGCTCTGGTCTTGTCGGTGCTTTGTATGTACTCGACGAACCAACAATTGGTTTGCATTCTCGGGACAATAATCGTTTGATCAAAACTCTTTTGAATCTGAGAGACATGGGTAATACAATCCTGGTTGTAGAGCATGATGAAGATACTATTTTTGCTTCAGATTATCTTGTAGATATTGGACCGGGCGCAGGTGTCCATGGTGGTAATGTTGTCGTTGCTGATGATTTGGAAAAACTCCTTACTGCAAAGAAAAATGAGTCAGAATCTATTACCCTTGACTACCTTCGTGGCGACAAAAAAGTCGAAATTCCTGAAAAAAGACGCGATAACAATTCTGGCCATCTTTCTATTCGTAACGGCAATATTTTTAACATTAAGAATATGAACGTCGATGTGCCTCTGGGTAAGTTTGTGACAATAACCGGTGTTTCTGGTTCGGGAAAATCAACATTTTTGTATGAGATTATTCACAAAAATCTTCAGGCTCGTCTTGAGCGAAAGTATCGGTCTGCCCAGACATTTAATTGTGAAAGTTTTACTGGTACCGAATACGTCGGTCGAACAATTCTTATTGACCAGTCACCAATTGGTCGAACGCCTCGTTCTAATCCTGCTACCTACACGGGTGCATGGTCGTTTATCCGAGAACTTTTTGCGGAGACCTCAGAGGCTCGAGTCCGAGGCTGGAAAGCTAATCGTTTTTCTTTCAATGTAAAAGGCGGTCGTTGCGAAACTTGTCAGGGTAACGGAGAAATCGAAGTCGAAATGCACTTCTTGCCGACAGTATATGTGCCGTGTGATGTTTGTGGCGGAAAACGCTTTATGAAGGACACACTCGAGGTCAAATATAAAAAGAAAAATATCTACGAAGTGCTCAAAATGACGGTTGAGGAATCGCTCGAATTCTTTAATGACATTCCTGCAATTTACGATCGGCTCAAAACTATGGACGAAGTCGGTCTTGGGTATCTCGAACTCGGTCAATCCGCAACTACTCTTTCGGGTGGTGAAGCACAACGAGTTAAAATTTCTGCCGAGCTTTACAGACAGCATGTTCAAAAAACAATTTATCTTTTGGATGAACCAACAATCGGTTTGCATTATGAAGATGTAAAGAAATTGATCGAGATTCTGCAAACTCTGGTAAATCGCGGTAACACCGTGATGGTTATTGAACACAATATGGACATCATTAAGTCATCAGACTATGTTATTGATATTGGTCCAGAAGGTGGCGCTGGTGGTGGAAAAATTGTTGCTAAGGGTACACCAGAGGACGTGGCACGAAATGAAAAGTCACACACCGGTCTTTACCTCAAGCGAGCACTGAAGAATGCATAAAAAGATCAGAATTTTGTCTGAATGCATTATTTAGTTTGTACTCGTTTATGATATTTTTTCACCATGATCTCTCCTCAGAAAATCAAAAAGTTACCAGATTCGCCCGGTGTTTATTTGTTTAAAAATAACTCGGGTAAGATTTTGTATATAGGCAAGGCAACATCACTCCGAAGTCGTGTGAAAAGTTATTTTGCTCAAAATATTATTGAAACACGCGGTCAGCTTATCGAGGCAATGGTTGGTCTTGCAAAAAAGGTTGATGTCATTCAAACCGATACGGTCTTAGAGGCATTACTGCTTGAGGCAAGTTTGATTCGAAAATATAAGCCGTATCACAACACAAAAGAAAAGGATGATAAAAGTTTTAACACTGTAGTAATTACTAATGAAAAATTTCCTCAGGTTTTAGTTGTTAGGGGCAGGGAAGTGGAAACAACAAACCCGAATTCTGATTTTTACAAAGTAATTTACGGACCCTTTCCGCACGGAAGTTCACTGCGTGAAGCAATGAAAATAATCCGTCGGATTTTTCCATTCAGAGATCAAAAGTGTATTCCTGCTGAGGAACAGTCTGGTGTACCGCGATCTTGTTTCAATCGCCAGATTGGGTTATGTCCCGGAGTCTGTACTGGCGAAATAAGCGCAGATGAATATGCGAAAACAATCAGGCACTTGATGATGTTTTTTGATGGAAAGAAAAAACAGCTTTTGAAATCTCTTGAAAAAGAAATGAAAATGTATGCGAAGAAGCAGCAGTTTGAAAAGGCCACACAGATTCGTAAGACGGTTTTCGCTCTGCAACATATCCAGGATGTTGCGCTAATTCGTAAGGATAAAAATTATTATCCAGCACTGTCACGAGTACGTATCGAAGCCTACGATATTGCTCACATGGCTGGAAAGGATACAGTCGGTGTTATGGCCGTGGTAGAAAACGGTCAACCACAACCAAGCGAATACCGAATGTTTAAAATTCGAAAAGCCAGTATGGGTGATGATTTGCAGGCCTTAGGCGAGGTCCTTGAACGGCGCTTTAATCATCCAGAATGGTATATGCCGTCGCTTATCGTCGTTGATGGTGGGCAAACTCATCTAGATTTTGCCAAAAAAACTCTTGCGAGACTTAAAATTACTATTCCGGTTGTTTCTGTCGTAAAAGATGAAAATCATAAGGTCAAAGATATTCTCAATGATGACATCGTGCTTGGAAGACTTGTGAAAGATCACAAAACTGAAATCTTGCTTGTTAACAGTGAATCTCATCGTTTTGCTATCAAGTCCCACAAAAATCTTAGGAACAAAGCCTTTTTGTCATAATCAGCCTTGTGGCGGTAACATGTTGGGGACGTTTGAAGTTTTTAATGTACAATAATGTTGTATATATGATCGGCGCTCGTGAAAAAAGAAAACTCAAGGTCGGGGTCATGCGTGGTGGTCCGTCTGATGAATATGAAGTCTCACTCAAGACTGGGAAAAATGTCATCGATTCATTGCAGGAAAGTGGTACACACGATGTTCAAGACATTTTTATTGATCGTTCCGGTTCCTGGCATATTGATGGCGTAATTCGTCCAGTTGAAAGAATTTTTCCTCATATCGACGTAGCCGTGAATGCTATGCATGGTTCTTATGGCGAGGATGGTCGAGTTCAGCAATTGCTCGAATCCCACCACGTACCATTTACAGGTTCAGGCTCACTTGGTTCTGCAATAAGCATGAATAAAGCGTTGTCCAAGAAGTTTTTTAAAGAAAATGGGCTTCTTACTCCTGAACATGTGCTTATCAAAAAATCCAACTTTGCATCAGAACTTTTTCATAAAAT
Organism: uncultured Candidatus Saccharibacteria bacterium; assembly: GCA_964456405.1. Taxonomy (GTDB): domain Bacteria; phylum Patescibacteriota; class Minisyncoccia; order Phycocordibacterales; family DATGWK01; genus JAHFLV01. The sequence continues at coordinate 57,338 of CAYVZB010000005.1, forward strand.
TTTTAACTCATATCCGCATTTAAAATTAGTAAAACCAGTATCGTCTGGTTCTTCTTTGGGTGTTACTGTTTTTAAAACCGCTTCTGAATTCGAGGATGCTGTGAATGCTGCGTTTAACTACTCCGACTCTGTTTTAGTAGAAGAATATATAAAAGGTAGAGAGGCAACATGTGGTGTATTGGAAGATTCTGATGGCAATATTGTTGCACTTCACCCAGTCGAAATTCGAGACCTTTCAAAAAGCAACAAGGATATTTGGGGGTACAACTCAAAATACAGTAATGATTTGCACGAACTAATTTGTCCAGGAAATTTCACTGAAGAAGAAACTCAAAGAATGATGCAATCAGCGGTTACCGCACATAAGGCTCTTGGTCTGCGACACTATTCACGTTCAGATTTCATTGTGACTAGACGCGGTATCTATATTTTGGAAACAAACACATTGCCGGGTTTAACATCGACTTCTTTGTACCCCAAAGCCCTTAGTGTTGCTGGTATTTCTATCGGAGAATTTCTCAACCATATTATCGAACTTGCATTACGAAGATAGGGTTTCTTTTGGAGCAATCTGATTTTTTGGTTTTTTAAAAATGTAGATTGAGCCAGTAACGAAGAGTAGCAGTGATGTCGTGGCTGATATCATGCAATAAAAACAGATGTGTTTAATGATGAAAATTTGTAGACTCACAAACCAGAGTGATGCAAAAAGTCCCGCAAACGTGCTCCACGAAGCAATAGTGACCACCCCTTCTTTTTTGGTAGCAAGATAATAGGTAGCAAGAATACCAAGAAATACGTAATAAAGCGCTCCGAGAAGTGAGACGGGGATCCCTGCAATTTTATTCCAAGTACTCGTCAAAACAGTTTCGCAACCGGTTGCAACAAAACAAGGTGGCACTATGCCAACATAATGTTTCCATGTAAGAAATGTTGCATCAGCAAAACCAACAAAAGCTATAACAAGAAAGGTAATTGCAATTATTTTTCCAAGTTTCATTTATCGTGACCACTCTGCTTGTTTGCTAAAAATCATGTCGTACATTTCCCAGAATTTACCTTGTTTGCCGGCAGCCTCAGCAGCTCTGGCCATCGGTTCAGCATATGGATGAATATTCACAAGCGGGTAGTGTCGGTATACAAATGCGATTTTGCCATCAAATTCTTCATTAAGTTGTTTAATTATCGGGAAATATGCTGCGCAGGCAGGGCATTGGAAATCGCTGTACTCAATAAGTACAACTTTTGAGTTCCGGTCTCCCTGGACCCAGTCGTCTGGACTAATTACGTTTGGAATTTTTGTTTCGCCGTCGGAAGCAACAGGAACCGGTTTACCGTTAAGTGAATCGGTAATTAAATTTTTAAGCTCTTCGTATCCGCGTGGATTATCGATTCGTGTTCCGTTCAAAAAGAACGTTGGGGTGTAGGTGATTGGAATGGCGAGGCCGTCGGTGATTTTAGTCTGGAGTTTTTTTCGAAGCTCGTCTGAATCAAAGTCAGCAGAGAACTGATCGGTGTTGAGGTTAAGACTCTGTGCGTATTGGGTTGCGATATCTTTGATTCGGTTAACAGCTTTGTCACCACTACGTTTTGTGGTGTAGACCATTCCCGCTATGATCAATGCGGTTACTGCGAGTACTCCACCCCAAATTGCGATCTGTTTTATCATGTTAGTTGTGTTTGTTTCCATATGAAAGGAGTCTACCATTTTTCTAATGTGACGAACAAATCGAGTTGCTAAATGGTCCTTTTGTCCATATACTATTGCACTATCGGGCTCGTGTGGCCCCTTAGCTTAGGTGTAGCGTTTCGTGAGGGCAACAAAATAAAATTAAATACGTGCCCTTAGTTTAGTTGTAGCGC
>CAYVZB010000006.1:0-32333 GCA_964456405.1 uncultured Candidatus Saccharibacteria bacterium
ACCCGTGGTGAAATGGATATCACAACGGTCTTCGGAACCGTTATTGGGGGTTCGAATCCCTCCGGGTGCACAAAAGAGAGGGTCCGAGCTATTCTGAATTTTCCGGCGTTAAGGCGAAGGTAAATAGGTTTTTCAATGGCAAATGGTACGAAACCTAGGGTGGGCAATGCGGTAGATTGCCCCAAAGACAATCAACAGGCTGCCATATTTCTTATTAAGGTTTGAACGTTTCACGTGAACCAATCAGAAAAAAAGCACTTCCGGTTATTTCTCTGTTATTATTTACTTTGATGAAAAATCATATTTCTGGTTCAAAATTCATAATCCCAAACGAAATTATCGACGTTAGCCGCAAACTGAAAAATGCCGGCTTCGACGCCTACTTGGTGGGTGGTTGTGTGCGTGATCTTTTTTTGGGCAGAAAACCAAAGGACTGGGACATAACAACAAACGCAACACCAGAACAAATTCAGGCTACATTCGAGAAAACCTTTTACGAAAACAAGTACGGCACTGTTGGGGTGGTAAACGAAACGACTGAGGAACCAACCCTTAAAGTGGTTGAAGTTACACCATATCGAACCGAATCAACTTATTCCGACAAACGACGTCCGGATTCTGTAACATTCAGTAAGAACATAGAAGATGATTTAAAACGTCGAGATTTTACAATAAACGCAATCGCATACGATCCTGAAAATGAAAAAACTATTGATCTCTTTGGTGGTATTGCCGATATCTCAAAGAGGAGCATCAATGCGGTAGGGAATGCACGTGAACGATTTGCCGAAGACGCGCTACGAACCCTTCGTGCAATTCGTCTTCACGCTGAACTCGGTTTTGAAATCGAAGAAACAACAAAAAAGGCGATTGCCGCAGAGGCCCACGGTCTTGGAGAAATTTCCAAAGAAAGAATTCGTGACGAATTTATTCGGATTATCGAGTCAGATAATCCCTCTGAAGCCCTTACATTAGCTCGAGATTTAGGCCTACTCAAATATATCGTGCCCGATCTTGAAAAGGGCCTTGGTGTAGAGCAAAATCAGGCGCATTCATTTGACGTATGGACGCATTTGCTCAAAACCCTTTCACATGCAGCAAAAAAACAAATGCCTCTACACGTCAGACTCGCTGCACTTTTTCATGATATTGGTAAACCAGACACAAGACGTTTTTCAGAGGAGAAAAAAGATTATACATTCTACGGCCATGAAGTTGTTGGTGCACGAATCACATCAAAAATTCTTAAAGATTTAAAATTCCCGAAAGATTTAGCGGAGAGGGTAGTAAAACTGGTTCGATGGCACATGTTTTTCTCTGATACAGAACAGATCAGTCTTTCGGCCGTGCGTAGAATGGTTACAAATGTTGGTAAGGAAAATGTTTGGGATCTCATGGAAATCCGCGCCTGTGACCGAATTGGAACGGGCAGACCCAAAGAAAGCCCATACCGTTTACGCAAATATCACTCCATGATCGAAGAAGTTATGCGTGACCCAATTTCTGTGGGTATGCTCAAGATTGATGGGGCAAAGGTTATGGATGTCACAAAAGAACCGGCCGGACCTCGTGTTGGCTTTATTTTGCATGCGCTTCTCGAGGAGGTTTTAGAAGATCCGACAAAAAATGACCCGGAAAAACTAGAAAGCCTGGTAATAAGACTTTCAAAACTACCTGATGCTGAATTACGAAAAATTGGCGAAGCCGGAAAGGAGAAAAAAACCGAAGAAGACGAAAAAATCCTTAAGGAAATTCGAAAGAAACATTGGGTTGAATAAGCCAAAAATCCTGCTCCCGCAGGATTTTTTGATTCGGGGGAGGTGAATATAAAAAATTAAACAATAAAAAAACCGCCCGCTGCGATCTCTGATGGATTGCTTAGGACGGTTGAAAGCACCGTCGAGCAAGAACGCAAGCGAGTAAATATCCTTGATTTCAAATTTTGATACAAGGGTGGAGATATATATCCTCGAAATGCATTCGAACAAGACTGGCCTTTCGTGAGTTGGCCAACTCAAATTGAGCACATGAGCACAAAGAACTTATCAAAGAACAATGTCGAATGTGTATTCTCTTTTTGTCTGCCAGTGGGAAACGAGCAAACCTGAGAACTTCTATCCGAACGTCCTTAATTACTATAAGACAATTGAAAAAGTCTTCAAAGACATTTCAATAAAAAGCTGTGGATAAACCAAATTTCTTTGTCTTTTATAAAGGACAAAACATTTAATGACCAAAATCCGTCTCGAGAAAAACCGGACAATGATCTGAACCAAAAACATCATCCATGATGCCGGTATTTGTAATATGTGACATTGCTTCTTTGCTCGCAAAAAAATAATCGATTCTCCAGCCGACATTTCGATCTCGTGCAAAAGTTTTCTGATCCCAGTATGTGTATGCTCCTGTTGAGGTTGGGAAGAAGTGACGAAAAGTATCGACGTAACCCTTAGACACAACCTTATCAAGCCATGCGCGCTCAACAGGAAGAAAACCGGTATTTTTTTCATTTTCCTTTGGCCGTGCAAGGTCTATTTCAGCATGAGCAGTGTTTACGTCACCACAAAAAATCACATTTTTATGAGTTTTTCGGACTTTCTCGATAAATTTAAGAAATTCTGCATAAAAGTCGAGTTTATATTTGAGCCGTTCGGGTCCACCGCCTCCGTTAGGGAAGTAGACGTTGATTAACACAAAATCCCTGTAGTACACGGCGATAAGCCGTCCCTCATTGTCCAAAATAGGATCACCCATCTCGTACTGAACCCTTTCTGGCTTCGTTTTTGAGTAGATAGCCACCCCTGAATAACCCTTTTTCTCCTTTGGGTGATCAAAATATGAATGAAAACCCTTGGGATTCCTGACTTCTTCGGGAATTTGGTCAGGATTAGCCTTAGTTTCCTGAAGGCAAATAATGTCTGGATCTATGTCGAAAATCTGGTTCCACTTGTCTTTCTTAGCAACGGCGCGGATACCATTTACGTTCCAGGTGATGATTTTCATAGGAGTATTGTAGCAGAATACGCTTATATAAAAGAAAAATCGCCCCGTGTGGAGCGATCGTAGAAAAACAAGAGTAGAGTTCACTCCACACACCCAGCAAGGCCCTGGACGTAGAGGACAAGCTGACCAACGGTAGTGTCACGCAGATTCTCACCCCGCATCTGGACCTCATCATCTGGGATTTTCACCCCACAACCCTCCTCGAGAAGTTCCTTGAGCTCAAGGAACTCAACGAGACCGACTATGCGTCCGATCTTGAGTTCGTCACCACCAAGCTTGTAGCCATTCTCGATCTGGCCGAGAGAGACGTCGGCGACCTGGGCAACCGCGCTTCGGACCTTGTCAGCGATGGACAGAATACCGGTTGTCATCCTAACCTCCTGTGTTTATTTGTACCTTCCCCGACAAATTAATACCACGAGAGACGATGCAATGCAAGTTAGCCTTTGTTATGAAACTTCTTGTGTACCTCCTTAAGGTGTTTGTCGGTTAAATGGGTATAAATCTGGGTTGTTCCGATATTTGCATGACCCAAAAGCATCTGAACCGAACGAAGATCGGCCCCATTCTGAAGAAGATCGGTTGCAAAGCTGTGACGGATGACGTGAGGGGTGACTTTGCGAGTAATTCCTGCCTTCAAGCCATAATATTTAATAATTCTTTCGACGGAGCGAGGAGTCAGCTGTAATGTTTTTTTGGATTTAGAATTCTTGGCGTTCTGAACAAAAAGGGAGTCGTCCATATCCTTCCGAACCTTTAAATAATCTTTGATAGCAGATTTTGCCTCTGGAGAAAGGAAAACGACACGAACTTTTTCACCCTTTCCTCTCACGGACACCTCGTCGACCGCCAGATCCAAATCTCTGGGCAAGGCACAAAGCTCAGAAACACGAAGACCGGTGGAAAACAAAAGCTCCAAAATCGCCTTATCCCTCAAAGATTTTTCATCAGTGCCATCTGGCGCCTTCATAAGACGCTCAAGCTCGTTTTTTGTAATGAGATCAAGCGACCGCTCTGGCGTCTTTGCAAGTTCGATTTTGTCAGGGGAAAGAGAGATAATATCGCGCTTCATTAAATATTTAAGAAATGCCCGAAGTGCGATCAAGTAGTAGTTTTGAGTTTTTTTCTTAAGAGTTTCCTTGGAGCGCAAGCCTCGAGGAGCAATAGACTGCCTGTTGAGCCACAAACGATACTCGCGAACCAAATCTTCGGTAATTTTCTTTGGATCCTCTGTCTTTGCGTACTGAAGGAAGCGTTCAAGGTACCGATCATAGTTTTCAACGGTTTTAAGGCTTCGGCCACGTTCGATTTCGGTATATTCGAGGAACTGTCGCTTTAAATCTTTTAATTTCACATCAAGATTCTACCATTTTTAGTGTCGGAAAATGTAATTTAGCTAAATAAAATTGACTATTTCTAACGCAGGAATAAAGTTGGGGGCGGGCCAGTACACACCAACAAAGGAGAAAAGCGTGGTCACACAAGCAAAAACCAAAACGCCCAAACCACAACAAGCAAAGAGAAGTAGTTTTGAGACGAGTCAGATTTCTTTAACGGAGATGAGGCGCAGGGACCGGATCAGGTCGGGATTATTCTGGGCTGCGGTGAGTTTCGCAGCTGCAGACGTGATCGGTTGTCTTTGGTTCATGATGACGAACTCATGAATAAACAGACGGGACAAAATGCACAACCAAGATGTTGTGTATTACGCTCTACCATTTCAATATCTTGAAAGGATCGCGGAATGAACAAAAAATGCCAAGTCGAAAAGTGCAACAGGATCGCCAAACCAGGAGAACGATTTTGTTCTGACTGCAAAAGGGACTACCTCGCGCGGATGAAAATCGAACATTCCGCACCCAAGGTTACCAGACACACCGAAGAGAGGGGTCGAAAACAACCCAGACCTCTTGGTGATTATCGTCACGGACCAAACGAAGACCGCTACGATGCTGAATCAAAACCGTAACCGCCACAACCAGAGAAAACCCCTCTGCGTTGGAGGCGGTTTTCTTTTGTATTTGTATTCCCTTATACCACCTCGCTCTTCGAGAGGGTGAGGAGCGGGGCGAGCCGGTGCGTCATGCCTGAGCGAAGCGAATGGCTTGACGCGAGCCCCAGCGAGGATTAGGAAAATTCTCCGCTGGGAGAATTTTCTGCCCTCGATAAGAGCGAGATGAAAAAACCCTTGCAAATCACCCCCAACCGTGCTATCCTGATGCCAATGCTTACCAAAACCAAAAAGACCAAGACTATCACAGACCACCGTGTCCATGATAAGGATACAGGCTCTCCAGAAGTCCAGATTGCCTTGTTAACCAAGAAAATCGAGGAATTAGCTAGTCATTTGACCAAAAACAAGAATGATTTGCATTCTCGTCGAGGTCTTCTTTCTATGGTTGCTGATCGTCAGCGACACATGAACTTCCTTCAAAAAAAGAGCGTTGATAGATTCAACGAGGTAATGAAGAAGCTAAATCTCAAGAAACGAGCATAATCTCGCTTTTTGAGTACTCTTTTGGTAAGCAAATTTCAATAGGTTTCAGTTTTTTATTAATTAAGTCTCAATTTAAAATCCAAACTTGTCGTACAAAGTCCGGCGATAAACTTCCTGGACCTCGCGCTTGCGAGAACAACAAGTTGGTTAATTTTCATGTCAGTAATAAAACATAAGGGCCAGAGAGTTGGTATTTTTATCGACACTCAAAATCTTTACCATAGTGGTAAAAATCTTTATAAATCCAAGGTCAATTTTGGCCAAATCGTAAAAGACGTTCTAGCGGGACGCTCTCTTATCCGTGCAGTCGCGTACGTCATCACAACAGAGTCAGGGGAAGAAAAAGGTTTCTTCGATGCACTCAGCAAGGTTGGTATCGAAACCAAAACCAAAAATCTCCAAATTTTCTCAAGCGGTGCCAAGAAAGCAGATTGGGATGTTGGTCTTGCGGTTGATGCAATCAAACTTGCACCCAAACTCGACACAGTCATTCTCCTCACAGGAGACGGTGACTTCGTGCCTCTCGTAGAATACTTACGAGAAAATCAGGGTTGTCAGGTCGAAGTTGTTTCTTTCGGTAAATCTTCTTCAGCAAAACTAATTGAAACTGCAGATGATTTTCTTGATCTTGATCTCAACCCACGGCGATACCTCATGGCAAGTGTGAACAATCGAAAACGAATGCACGGCAACCGAGGCGAGAGTATCGTAGAAGTAGAAACTTCGGCAGATGCAGACGCCAAGGCAAGTGGAGAAGAAGCGAAAAATCAATAATACCTGATCAGCAATACGTGGTCAGACAAAAACAGTTCGGAAACGAGCTGTTTTTGTTTGTTTGACATATCTAGAACAAAAACCCACAATAACCCCCAGAGACACAATTCCGTGTCCAGCACAAAAGGAAAAAGCATGTCGTCCGAGCCTGAAAATGGCACAGAGTTTGTTCGAATTGTTTTGGAAATTCTCAGCCCAAAGGAGGTATTGGCTCTAAAGTACTTGATGCGCAAAACGAAGGGGTGGAAGAACCACGAGCATACCCACGACCCTACAGATAACCTGGAATCAATCAGGCCCGAAAAACTAAGGAGGGCAATCTTCTCTGTGTGTGGAGTGGGGTACGACACACAGACATACGCACTAGCGATACAACTTCTGCCGGGAGTGAGGTCTAATCTTCAACGCACACATATACCAAAAACGTGGGAGCGTGTTGATTACGCTAGCCTACTGCCACCATTTGAGTTTCAACACCCAACAATCGGCACCCTCATTTTTTCTACACACGCCCAACAGAGATTCATGCAAAGACAGCTTTCCGGTCAAGTGGAACAAATTCCCCCAGAGAAGAGGGCGGAGCAAACCAAAAGGGGTTTAATACTCGCCCTCAGCAGAGCACACGAAACCAAGCTTAAACCAGCATTCGAGGTGGAGCGATTGATCAACAACGGATTCAAACCCGCAACATACCTCATCGACAAAGTTACGGGTCTTCGATTCGTACTCAACGGGAATACACCACCGACAGTTGTGACCGTTGAACGACCTAAATAGTAACAACAACCCCGAAGGTGGAACGGCTCGTTCCACCTTTTTCTTTTGTAAAATTTGATAAGATTACATGTAAATGAACCCTGAGAGTGAACTAGATTTCAAAGACAAGGAAATTGAAAAACTTGCCACTGAAATTGTAAAAACAGACCGAAAACAATTCGGCGAGACATTTAAAAGTGCGGCGAACCGCCTTGGAACCGACCCAGAACCTCCAAAGGTTTTTGGTAATCCAATCAGCACCCGCCTCGACAAACTCGCACCACCACCAACAGTCATTAGCGCACTGAGTGACGAAAGCCAACTTACACCAGAAAAAAAGGAACTCTACTCGATTGTTAAACCACTACGCACCTATGAACGCGACGTGGCAGAAGCTGTTAGAAATAAAAATGAGTCTGTTGCGAGTGTAAAAATTGCCGCAGAAGTTAAAAAAGTTGAGCAGATAAAAAAGGGTGAAGTCATTGTTGAAAAAACGGAGAAGGCGACAAAAACAGGACTCGTATTTGTTGTCAGCATCGTACTCGTACTCGCTGGAATCGGCGTTGCTGGATTGGTTTTTAATTTCTATACAAATCGACCGAGTCCTATTGTCCAAGTTCCTACAACAATTATTACAACCGACTCACGCCAAGCCATAGACATCACGAACAAATCAGAAACAGAAATACAATCGCTCATTCGTCAGTCACTTGCCCAAAGCGCTCAGAAAAATAGTTTAATCCGAATTGATCTCACAAAAAATATTTCTGGTGAACAAAAAAATATTTCTTCTCAAGAGTTTTTTGAGATTTTTGGAAAGAGTGCACCATCATCGCTCAGCAGGGCAATGGGTTCAGAGTGGGTATTTGGAATGCATGCTGTTGGAAAAAACGAACCATTTATTTTCACAAGCGTTTCGTCATTCGACAATGCATACGATGGAATGATCCGATTCGAACAAAACATGGTTAAAGATTTTGGACCTATCTTTATTGCATCAGGAACAATACTCACAAACTCAACCACGACAACTCCACAATTTGAAGACTTGGTGATAAAAAGCAAAGATGTTCGTGTTCTCAAGGATTACCGCGGAAATATTGTTTTACTTTATTCTTTTTTGGATTTAAAAAATCTTGTAATCACAACAAACGAAACCACTTTTAAAGAACTTTTGGGCAGATACTTTTCTTCTCAGGTTGTCAGATAAATTTGGTATAATTGGCGCATGACTAACGAACAAATTCAAAATTTCAAACGCGCATTGGAATCAGAAAAGGAAGTATTGGAAAACGAACTTGAATCCATTGGAAGAAAAAATCCAGATAACCCAAGAGACTGGGAAGCGACACCACCAGAAGCAGACGAAGCCACAAAAGCCGACACAAACGACGAAGGAACTCGAATCGAAGAATACGAAGACCATACTGCAATTTTGAAACAGTTGGAAACTCGATTTAATGAAGTTGACAGGGCTTTAAGTAAAATAAATTCTGGCACAGATTTTGGAATCTGTGAGATCGGCGGAGAACAAATTGAAACAGACAGACTAGAAGCAAATCCAGCCGCGACGACATGTAAGACACACATGAGCTAAAGCAATCGCTCTCAAAAACCACTTCACACGAAGTGGTTTTTTGTTGTAGGAAAATACGCTCGTATTGTGTTACTTTCTCCCGACTAGCCCTGAAGAGCATTTCTTGAGAAATTCTTGAGTTTTTCTTTAACCTCGCTGTGAAACCATTATTTTAAGCCAGGAAATTGGTTAATCATTTCCCTGTGCCCACACCATATTGGTGTCACAAAGTTTCACAAGTCTTTGCACATTGCCTAACTCACTACGCAACCATCTGGCACGTGAAGTGGTTAGGGATGCAAATGCTGTTTTAACGCGCCTTGAATATACAAACTAAATAAACTAAAAACAAATGGGGTTTGCAAAAACACACAGCGGACAATCACATTACCTTAAGGGCGCAATCATTGATGTTGAGGTCGACCTGTCACGAGGGTTACATTCTTTTTCAATTGTTGGGTTACCGGACAAAGCAGTTGAAGAAGCCAAAGACAGAATTTCTGCAGCCATAAAAAATTCTGGATTTGTTTCACCAAAACAAAAAAATCATCGAGTGGTAATTTCTTTAGCGCCGGCTCATATTAAAAAAGAGGGGACTCATTTTGACCTTGCAATGGCGCTCGGTTATTTGGTTGCAAGTGGTGACATTAATTTTGATCCAGCACAAAAACTTTTTGTTGGTGAACTTTCTTTAGACGGAAAGCTACGTAAAGTGAAAGGGGTTTTAGCAATCGTTATGGAGGCGAAGAAAAAAAATTTTGCGGAGATTTTTGTACCAAAAGAAAATGCAGCAGAAGCCTCACTCGTTGAAAATATAAAAATTTTTGGCGCGTGCACTCTTCAAGAAGTCATTGATCATGTTGATCCAAAAAATCGTAGGGAAGAGAAAGTTAGCGAACATAAAAATGTTCGAGAAAAAATTCCCGAGTTTGAGAGAAACAAAAATTCGGAGGAATATATTCGCGACACCGACAAACAATTTCTAGAAACAAAATTAATCAGACTAGAACAAATTTTTGGACAAAATTTAGCAAAACGCGGACTCGAAATTGCTGCGGCCGGTGGACACAATGTGATCATGTCTGGACCACCGGGCACGGGGAAGACAATGCTTGCGAACGCGCTTCGTTCACTGCTTCCAAAATTAAACATCGAGCAGGCACTCGAGATCACTTCAATCCACTCAATTGCCGGGCTCGCGGATAATCTGATTTCACACCCTCCATTTCGTGCTCCACACCACACATCATCATATCCATCACTCGTTGGTGGCGGAGTGGTTCCGCGACCGGGAGAGATCACACTTGCTCACCGTGGTGTTCTTTTTCTCGATGAATTTCCAGAGTTTGATAAAAAAGTTATTGAAGCCTTGCGACAACCACTTGAGGACAGGGTTGTTCAGATTGCACGCGCAAGAGGTAGTGCTTATTTCCCAGCACATTTTATTTTGGTAGCGGCAATGAATCCGTGTCCGTGCGGTTTTTCCTCCAGCAAGAAAAACAAATGCATCTGTTCACCGCTTGATATTTCTCGGTACAAAAAGAAAATCTCTGGACCAATACTTGACCGCATAGATCTTTCGGTCGAGGTGGGCGACATAGAGTACACCGAGTTTAGTGGATCAAAAAGTTCTGATCTACATGAAACCGAACTGGCATTAAAAAGAATCGTTAGGGCCAGAGAAAAACAAACGAACCGTTTTTCTTCTATAGACAAGGCGCCGAATTTAAATAGCGAAATGTCAGGTGACGATCTGTCACTCATGAGTAACATTTCCAAAGAGGCATCTGAAACATTACTGCAATACGCCAAAAAATTTAATCTCTCGATGAGGTCATATCATCGTGTCTGGCGGGTTTCAAGAACAATTGCCGACCTCGAAGACTCTGACCAGATCAACAAAGAGCATGTATTAGAAGCTCTACAGTTCAGAAAGGTGGGGGACTAACAAACTCGGTGCCGCTCTTTCAGAGCTTCGCAGAACAGGGTGGTTTTTTATAACTGAGAAAATTTAGAATGGATTCTTGGCACCACGAATTTCGAAATGCACATGCGGGCCAGTTGTTCGGCCAGTCATACCAATCGTTCCAACAAGGTCGCCTTGTTTTACAGTCTGACCAACTTCAACATTGACACCTTTCATATGAGCATAGAGCGACTGGGTACCGTTTGGATGAGAAATGACAACGTAGTTTCCATAACCACCGTTATACGCACCGTTGTTCTTGCTTACGATAACCTTTCCACCCGCAGCAGCAACGATTTTTGTACCAATTGGAGCGGCAAGATCAACGGCGTTGTAACCATGAATGCCTTGGGATTTATGACCGCCAGAAATTGGACGGATAAAGTAACCCGCTGAGTTAACAGTGCCACCAGTCTTGACCGGTGTCTTCGAAATTGTTTCGACTTCAGCATTTGGAACAATGACCTCTTCACCGACAGCAAGTTTTGCATCGAGGCTCAAACCGTTGTAACTTAGCACCTCACCCAGGTCAGCATCATATTTCTTTGCAATAGACTGTAGCGTGTCTCCTTCTTTAACCTTATGCTTCACACCAGAAACAGGTAGGATTACAAGATCATCTCCGGGAGCAATCAAGCCATTCTTAATGTCATTGGCCCAAACAATTGTATTTACAGACACACCAAACATCTTTGCAATCTGAGAAAGCGTGTCACCCTCTCGGACAATATAAGTACTAATCTGGTCAGTTTTGTAACCGTCAGTACCAGAATCCGACTCATACTCAAGAGCAGAATTATCAACGATAGTGATCTCGGCGCCACCAATAGCCGGTCGTGCGCTTAAAGGCGCCTCTAGGATAGAGAGTTTTTGAGAATTCGTATGGCTTTCTCTGGAATTATCAATAGTTTCAGTACCAGAAAGAACATTCGTCAGAAATGAAAAAACACCAGCATTCGCCTTTTGTGCAAATGGTGGAAAAATCAAAAAACTAAACGTGACAGCTGAAAGCGCCAGAGTAACGAATGAACCTTTTGATTTAGTAAACCCCGCGTTATTGCGTCTTCGGAAGGGGAGTTTAGGGGAGAATTTTAAAATAAGCCTAGAACTAATGATAATTCGGCAATTCTGTAAAAAAATGGCTCTGTTGAGCCGTTTTATTTCAGATTTATTTCAGTACTCGATCATTATACTGCAGTCAGAACCCCGGTCAACGCATAGCACTACACAATGTGGACAACGTCCAAATCGTGTCAAAAAATGGCTCTACAAAGCCATTAAATAACCCGTGTGCTATACTCATAATCAACATGAATTTTCTTAACGACCTTAACGAAAAACAAAAGGAGGCTGTACTCCAAACCGAGGGTCCGGTGCTCATTGTCGCGGGCGCTGGCGCTGGGAAAACCAAAACAATTACATACCGCATATTTCACCTCATGCAACAGGGCGTTTCTCCAGAAAGAATTCTAGCTATCACCTTCACAAACAAAGCGGCACGGGAAATGCGCGAGCGAGTAGAGAAGCTCTGCATGGGAGACAAAAACCTAGCCCAGGCATACACAGCAGGAATCAAACCATTCATCAATACATTTCACGCACTCGGCGTTCACATAATCAAACAAAACTGTCAGGTATTGGGTTTACCTCGTTTTTTTTCTATCTCGGATAAATCTGATGGAAAAAAGATTGTAAAAGAAATTTTGGCAACAAAAGGTTACGACCCGAAACAATATGATCCAGCAAAAATTTTAAACACAATTTCTGGACTAAAAGGCAAGGGGGTAACGGCACCAGAATATGCGGACGGCGTTGGACAAGAATATTTCCCCAAAATTGTTTCTTCGGTCTGGTTGGAATACGAAAATGTCTTAGCAAAAGAAAAGGCTCTCGACCTGGACGATCTTCTTCTTGTTGCCATGCAACTGTTGAAAAAAAATCCGGAAATTCGAGAGCGCTATCAGAAACTTTGGAAATATGTGCACATAGATGAGTATCAGGACACCAACACTGTTCAATACCAAATCGCCCGACTCCTCACCGACAGTCACAAAAATATTTGTGTCGTTGGTGACGCGGATCAAAATATATATTCGTGGCGTGGCGCAGATATTTCAAACATTCTTCGTTTTGAAAAAGATTTTCCAAATTCAAAAGTTGTCCTCCTTGAAGAAAATTATCGTTCAACAAAAACAATTATTGATAGCGCCAATCAGATTATTAAGAAAAATAAACAGCGTATTGAAAAAAATCTTTTTACTCAAAAAGGTCTTGGCGACAAAATTGGAGTGTTTGAAGGTTGGAGTGAACTTCAAGAAGCATATTTCGTTGCCCACAAAACCCGAACGCTGATTGAGAAGGGAATCAGTCCCGATGAAATTGCTGTATTGTACCGAGCAAACTTTCAGTCTCGAACACTTGAAGAAGCGTTCATGGGTTTGGGAATTCCATACTCCATGATCGGTACAAAATTCTTCGAACGAAAGGAGGTGAAAGACATTCTGTCTTTCATTCGCGCTGCGCTCAACCGGGATTCATGGTCAGACATTGGACGAGTCATCAACCTGCCAGCACGCGGTATTGGGGAAGCAACGTTGGAAAAACTTCGACTTGGCCAAACAGAAAAAATCTCTCCGGCAATTCAAAGAAAGGTTGCTGTATTTTTTGCATTGCTTGATCGAATCGCCGAAAAGGCAAAAACTGTTTCTGCTTCAGAAATAATTAAATTTGTGCTCAAGGATAGTGGCATAGAAGAAATGTTTAAGCAGGGCAGTGACGAAGACCAAGAAAGGTTTGAAAACTTGATGGAACTCGTGACCTTGGCGACCCGATACGACAGTTTGCCACCAACAGAAAGTATTGAGGTTTTCCTCGGCGACGCCGCACTCGCAGCCCAAGAAGAAGCTCCAGGTGAAAAGCAGGCTTCGGTAAAACTCATGACTGTACACTCTGCAAAGGGTCTTGAGTTCGACTATGTCTTTATCACTGGCCTCGAACAGGGACTTTTTCCACACGAAAGAATGGGGAGTGGGAACATGAGCGCTCACGAAGGAGAGGAGGAACGAAGATTATTCTATGTTGCGATTACTCGTGCTCGCAAAAAAGTCTACTTGGCTTACACTCAAGTTCGAACTATTTTCGGAGAGCAAGAAATTCATACTCCTTCAGAATTTCTTTTTGACATTCCACCCGAGTTAACTGAAAAAGAATTTCTGGTAGCAAAACCCGGTGGTAATGGTTTTTTTGATTCAGGCTCAGGATACAATGAACGTGTAATAGACCTCGAATGAAAGCCAAAAAAAGTTTAGGTCAAAATTTTCTCACCTCTGAAGCGGCAATCGCAAAGATTGTTTCTGCTGCGCATATTAACCCGGGTGAAAAGGTTTTAGAGGTCGGGCCAGGAAAGGGAGTTCTTACCAAAGCACTACTCGCCGCTGGAGCACATGTCATTGCCGTCGAGAAAGACAACCGACTTATTGCTGACCTTAGTCAAAAATTTTCTACGGAAATTAGTAATGGGTCACTCACAATTCTAGAGAATGATATTTTGCAAACCACACCACCCGAGCTTGGTTTAGAAAAAGGAAAATATAAAATCGTTGCAAATCTTCCGTACTACATTACAGGTCAATTTTTAAGAAATTTTCTTTCAACTGAAAATCATCCGTCTGCCATGGTCCTGCTGTTGCAAAAAGAAGTTGTTGAAAGAATTATCGCTCAAGACAAAAAGGAAAGTTTGCTTTCTCTAAGCATCAAGGCATACGGAACTCCACGCAAAATCGCGGTCGTAAACCGTGGATCTTTTCAACCAGCACCGACTGTTGATTCAGCAGTTATTGCTATCGAAAACATTTCGAAAAACTTTTTTCAAACCATATCCGAAGAAAAATTTTTCAATACGATCAAAGCAGCGTTTGCACACAAAAGAAAAATTCTCGTTTCAAACCTTTCAGAAATTTCAAACAAAGAAAGAGTTGTTGCGGCACTAAAAGATCAAAGTCTTTCAGGAAAAAGCAGGGCAGAGGATCTCAGCTTAGAAAATTGGAAAAAAATTACAGAGAAAATCTAAAAGGTCAGTGAGCTACCAACTGTTGGACTAATCAAACCCTGAGTAGGGATTGTAAAACATTCGCCTTCAAGTGCTGAACAAACCCCGACACCCGGCGTATACAAACCCAAAACCCACATACCGCTAAGTGGCCCGAGGTTAAAACTTTCATATGCCTGTGTGCCTGGTGTATACACAAACAAACCACCAGCAGGACCAGAGACAGTAAGTAAATAGTTGTGACTACATTTACACCAAAAAGAAGACAACACCTGTCCACCAAACGGGGTTAAACCAGCGCTCTGGGCTTGAGAGTGGCCATAAGAAAAAACCCCAAAGGAAGCAACAGCACCAACAAGCAAAATAAGTGCCACCAGAATTCTATGTTTCGACTTTTTAGATAACAATTTTAAACTCATTTGTTAATTATAAACTCCGATGCTGGATTCTGCTTACTAATTCCGTTTTCGTTTATGACATACAATCTTACGGGCCAATTGAGATCTTTAATTTCTGAACTCTTAAGATATTCTGGTAATGGGATTGAGAAAGACAATGCCTTTCCGTCTACTGATGAAATATTTTTAATGATACCAAGGTGAGAAGCCACAATATTGTCGGTTTTTGTGAAATTCTGGCCAAAAACCTCAATTTTTTGGTCAAAACGGGCTTCTTTTGGCACAATTTCAGTGACAACTGGAGCTACAGCATTGGGTAGGGTCACCATAAATGGCATGCTATTTGAGGTTTTGCCACCAGAAGTAACAGAAATATCGTATCTGCCGGGTTTTATCGAATCAGGAATAGTCAATTTGATGTCTTTACCGCTCAACGAAGGCGTTTTTTCTATTTTTTGAGTCCCAAAACGCACTGTATTTTCTTTAGCAAAGCCAGTTCCAGACAAGGTGATCGTTGAACCTGCCTTTCCTGCATACTTTGATAGGGAAGAAAGGCTCAGATCCTTAGAAGAATTAGTTAAAGCAAGGAAATTAACGGTATTTACGCTTGGACTTGAAGAAATTACGTCAGTTTCAGGAGAAATTATGGTTTCAGTGTCGTTTTCTGAGACCGTCGTGTCTGTTTGAGGGGGAGTTTGAGCAATTTGGGCATTAATAAGTATCTGATTAAGCTTTAGTCGAGTCCAAAGACCGACATTTCCAGTGCCCTGGGTAAGCCCAACTGGTCGGAGAACGTCGGTTTGATACTTATTTTGGAATCGAACGACAGCGTCTTTGGTGATTTTGCCAAAATATGTAGATTCTTGGCCGTAGGAACCGATTCCGGTACCCGGAATACGCGTTTCTGGGTCCTTATTAAGGAGCTTTTGGAGCTCTTTCACATCATCGCCCACGGAACCCTCCTTCAAATCACGGATAAAAAAGAAAGTTGGTTTGTCATTTTGAGCATGTACAACGTGCACAAGAGCAAAAAATGTCAAAACGAGACAGAACGAGAAAGTCAGATTTTTTCTAAAAGAAAACTGCATTGAGTCAATGATACTCTGAATATTTTCCAAAACAAAATTTGATTTCTACATAACCTTCAATATCCCCTGAAAAAATGGGCAGGATTGGGGATTTGTTTGATATAATTTGGCAATGAGTTCTGTCAAACCAAGCAGAAAAATCTTTTTCCTTGTAGTTGCATGCGTAGTGGGAGTAGGCACCGTCGGCCTCGCCGTGTATGCAACAAAAGTTAAAGGCGGACAAACTCCACCTTCTATTTCAAAAACGCAAAACAACTCTCAGGTTGCTCAAATCATTCAAGAAACTATCGAAAATAACAAGTCTGACGATGATAAAGACAACCTCGAAGATTGGGAAGAAGTATTGTGGGGGACAGATACAAAAAATCCTGATACCGACAAAGACGGCACAAAAGACGGCGACGAAATAAAAGCAAACCGCAACCCACTTAAGGCCGGTCCGGAAGACAAACTAACCGACCTCGACGCCTCAACAAAAACAAAGGCTGTTATCCAAGTTGAATCAGACAAAACAAAAACTGGAGAAATCGGACGCGAACTTTTTTCAAATTATCTTGAAGCAAAAAAGACTGGAGCAACTCTCGACCCACAAACTCAGAGTAAAATTATCAATGAAACTTTTTCAAATAAAAGTTTAAACCAGGAATTCAAAAAATATTCTTCTTCTGACATCAAACTCAGCGCAAGTTCTGACTTAAAAACATACGGCAATAATCTTGGGCTTGCATTCTACGAGGGTAGGACCGACAACAAAACTAGTGAAATGGAAATTTTATCTGCGGCCGTTGTCGATGGTAAACAAGACGAGATCGAAAAGCTTGATCAGATCATAAACAGTTATACCGCAATTTTAAAGAGCCTCGCCACCGTACCTGTTCCACAAAATCTCATTAGCAAACACCTCGCACTGCTTAATAGTACAAGTAAACTTTTGAGCGATATCGAGGGATTCCGCAAGATTTTCACCGATCCACTTGTTGGTGTTGTGGCAGTATCAAACTACTACCCAGACGCTGAGACATTTCAGCAAAGCATCAGGAGCATTACGACAGAATTTGAAAAAAATAATGTTACTTTTGACATAAACGAATTTGGCGCATTGTTTGTAAAAACCATTCAATAACGTGAGAACGAAATTATTAGAAAACTCATTCCAGATTCTTCCGAAAACTATTTTTTCATTTGTGATACTTGGAGCAGTTTTGGCTTCGTTTTATTTTGCTCCCACAAAGGCTTTGGCACAATTAACTGTCCCAGTTGGTGAGGTCCCGCTCGCCCCAGCAATCACAAACACATCAGTACAAGCCACAGCCGCAACAGAAAAAGAATACATTTTGGACGGTATTCTTAAGGCCTCGATGCAGGTCGTTATCAGCAACATCACAAATTCGATCGTGACATGGATCAACTCTGGTTTCCAGGGTAATCCTGCCTTTATCTCTGACCCAGAAAGTTTCTTTACCGACGTTGGTGACCAAATTGCTGGTAACTTTATCGCTGGTACAGAACTTGGATTCGTCTGTGAACCGTTTTCACTCGACATTCGAGCTGCATTGGCGATCAATTATTCGTCAACATATGCTCAAAGAAATTATTGTCGCTTAACAGACGCTATCAAAAATACAGAAAACTTTACAAAATTTACAAACGGCGACTTTAGCCAAGGAGGTTGGGATTCTTGGTTTTCGATCAGTCAAAATCCGCAAAACAATCCGGTTGGTGCGTATCTTGCTGCAGAAACAGAGCTTTCGATTAGAACGGCTCGGGGTCAGTCATTAAAACTCTTGGAAGCAAACTGGGGTCAAGGTTTTCTTTCGTACCGAGAATGTGTTCTAAGCGACCCACAAACACATGAATGTAAGGAATATAGCGAAATCCAAACACCGGGTACTGTAATAGAAAAGCAACTTGAAAACACGCTCGGCACTGGTATCCGCCAACTCGAGCTTGCAGACGAAATCAACGAAATCGTCGGTGCACTTGTTGGTCAACTTGCTCAGACAGTGCTAACGGAAGGACTCTCGAGTTTTGGTAGTGGTGGTTCAAATTATGGCTCACTTCGTACAACCCAGGCCCCACAACTACAAGCCTCATGTTACCCAGACAAACCAACGGCAGTAGTAGGAGAACTTGTTACATGGAACGCATATGTTTTTGGTGGGGCAGGTGGCAGTACCACATATCTCTGGAGTGGTAATGATGTCCAACCCGGCATAACAACCAGCACACTGCTCGTGGGGTATACCGAGCCGGGAAGAAAGACCGCAGCAGTACGTGTTACCAGAGGTGGTCAAAACACATTCCAGACCTGCTCTTCTGCAGTTGATGTTGAATAAATATGTTTAATTTTTTCAAAAAAAGAAAAAAGATTGTGGTCTCAAGCAAAAAGGTTTTTGGGGCCTGTTTTGTACTGGTACTACTTTGTGGAACCTTCGCCACTATACTGTTACCAAATGTGGCGTTTGCAGGTCTGTCAGACTATATCTCAGGAACAGAACTGGCTCGTGATTTTTTTGCAGTATTTTTTTCCTATATTTCCGAAGCTCTTTTAAGAATTACGAGTCTGGTTTTATACGTATCCGGAATAATTTTAAAATACATAATCGAGATATCGATTGTAAAAATGGGCGCAATCATAGATTCCGGCGGGGTTCGATCCGCATGGTCAACATTCCGCGACATCGCGAACATGTCGTTTATTTTCATAATTCTCTACATTGCGATCAGTACTATTCTGGGTACCGGAGTAAACATGAGGAAAACATTGGTACGAGTGGTAATTGTCGCCCTCCTTCTCAATTTCAGCTTCTTTTTCACAAAAATTGTTGTTGACGCCTCCAATATCCTTACAATTGGTTTCTACAATCAGATAATAAACACTCCTTGTACACCAGATGGTGGTCAACCGGCGGGAGACCTGGGTTCTGCATTTATGTGTCAAATGGGTCTCGCTACGGTTTGGAATGCGGACATAATTAATGATGTAGCGGGTAACGCAATTGGGTTAGAGATAGGAACCATTCTTGTCCGAGGTGTAATGGGGTCACTATTTTTCTTGATAGCGGCCTTTGTATTTCTCGCTGCCAGCTTAATGTTCCTGGCTCGACTTGTTACGTTCATTTTCTTGTTTACACTTTCTCCATTAGCGTTCGGGGCAATGGCATTACCCAATGATGAATACTCAAACAAGTGGAAAGAACCATTGATTAAAAACTCAATTTTTGCCCCAGCATTTATGTTGGCAATATGGGCGGCCCTGAAGGTGCTGGGTGGAATCAATCAAATACTGTTTCCAAACGGAAGAAATCTCAATCTCGCGGAAGCACTCATTGGTAGGGAGGGTGGTGTATCTCAAAACGCTGGCCAAGTATTTATGAATTACGCAATCGTAATCGGCATGATCATCGGCGCACTTATGGTTGCAGAAAAATTCGGCGCATACGGTGCCGGAGCGGCAATTAAAATGCTTAATAATAGTAGGAAGAGCATCCAGGGCGCAATCGGACGACAGACCATTGGACGAGCAGGTAACGCTCTTGATAATAAAATTAGTAAAAGTGACAGTAGGCTTGGACGATTCGCCAATTCCGATCTTGGTAGAGAGATTCGAGGTTTGACAACTGGCGCTGCGGCAAAAGCAAAGTTTGGTAGCAAGACTGATTTTAAGAAGTATCAGAAGGATAAGGAGAAGGAAGATAAAGACTATGCAAAAGAGGTACGAGAACAACGCAAAGCGAAAGATGAATTTAAGTATACTCAATTGCAACAACAGGTTACCAGAACTAATAAAGCCCTTGTTGAGCAAGTGGAAAAGGCAGGAAAGTCACCAACAGAAGTAGAAATCGAAGCCAAAATCGCCAAAGACACCGAATCCCTTAGCGAACTAAATGCTCAGCAAAAAACTGACGAAAGGTTGTTGGCCGACAACAAGGGTACCCCTGGGTATTCAATAATTAAAAACAGAATTGACGACAGAGCGGTTGAAATTAAGAAATTGGAAGACAAGATTGCATCGGGCCCAGAAGCCGTTCAACTCAAACAAATTCAAGACGCAACAAAAAAACTGACCGGAACACTAGAAAAAGAAGCGGCTGCAGCTCAGACCGCGCTCAAAAAGTTTACAGAATTCAACCAGGCGGAAGCTGAAAAATTGTTTACCACATCAGGGAAGGAGGATGAGTCTGAAGAAAAAGGTAGGAAAATGGGTCTTTCAGATCGAGACCTTGAAGACTTCATGGAGAATGAGAGGACGAAATATGTGAAAGAGGTCAAAGAATTGATGGAGGGTGACAAGAGTAAAAACAAAAAACCGGATCCGGTGCGTGTTCAGCTCATGAGGGACGCAGGTGAATACTCAAAGATTCGGGGCACGGTCGTAAGCGCAATTAGAAAATCTCTACGAGAGGGTGATGGGAAAAAGACAAAAGATATCGTACAAGAGTTGATGAAATCAGAAGGAATCGAAGGGAAGGGCGAAGAGGAAGGGGGCGGGGGCGATAAAGATGGTGGGGGTGGAGGAAACAAAGGCGGTGACAAAGGAGGGAAAGGCAAATAAAACATGAACGACACAACTACCAATGAAATAAAAGAATTATTTGGGATACTACCCGATATTCTTCAGAAGCATATTGCGAATTCACCATGGCTACAAAACATCGAGAGTATTGGGAACAAATATACGCTCAATGAAATGCAAACCGAGGGGTTACGACAAGAAACTCTTTTTGTTCTTATGGGTATGCAACCCCTAAGTAACTTCCGTGCGAATCTAGTGCAAGAACTCGATCTTACATACGACCAAGCATTAAAAATCTCGTTTGACGCCAATGCTCAAATTTTTGGCCCCGTGATGAATGAACTAAGACAAGTCCAGGAGGGAAAAATCGAAACCGCCACGTCTACACCGCCAACACCGACACCGGTACCAGTTCAACCCGAACCCGTTAACCCCTTCATTCCCAACCCATCAAAGACTGGGGTAGTGAAAAACAATTCAGGAATGAACCCAGATCATTTACTTATGGACCACAAAGAAACAGAAAGAGTCGACGGTGTTCATCTCCACAGCCAGAACGTCATGCCATCATTTTCCCAACCCAAAGGCAGTATTGTAGACCAAAAACTTAGCAGAATATTCAGACCATCAGCCGGACCAACAAAACCACAAAAACCATACAATGGATCAGATCCGTATCGTGAACCATTAGAATAAAATGCGATTCCAAGTCCCACAATTCACCGACGTAGAAGACAAAATCATTGGCCCTTTTACGTTCAAGCAGTTTATTTACCTTGCTGGTTCAGCGGGTATCATCGTCGTGCTATTTTCATACCTGCCAAAGTTTCTGGCGTTTTTCTTCGCACTTCCGATAGCGGTTCTTGGTGGTTTGTTAGCTTTTTACAAGGTTAACAATCAACCATTTATTAAAGTTGTAGAGGCATACCTTAAATACACAGTTACGAACAAGCTCTACCTTTGGAAACACGAGGAAAAAGCAACAAAAACCCAAGACAAGAAACCGATTGATCCATCATTGGTCCCAAAACTTTCTGAAAGCAAACTTCATGACCTCATGTGGAATCTTGATGTGAAACAAAGTCAGAATCCAACAGGAGACGATGAGTTGAGTAAGATATAATCACACTATGGCATCAGTAAGCGCACGTGCAACACAAGAATATGTACCCATCAAAGAGGTGAGAGATGGCATTGTCGTTCTCAAGGACGGTTCGCTTCGCGCACTCGTACTTACTTCTTCAATCAACTTCTCTCTAAAATCAGAAGAAGAGCGCCAAGCGATCATTTACCAATTCCAAGACTTTCTAAACTCTTTGGACTTTTCAATCCAGATCTTTTTACAGTCTCGCAAACTCGACATTCGTCCATATATCGCTCTTATGGAGCAACAGGAAAAAAAGCAGTCGAATGAACTCATGAAGATTCAGACCAAAGAATACATCGAGTTCATCAAAAGCTTCACAAAAAACACAAACATAATGACGAAACACTTCTTTATCGTCATTCCGTACACTCCGGGGACCCTTCAAACAAAAAAGGGTGGTTCGAAGTTTGACGTTATTAAAGGACTCGTACCAAGCTCGAAGACAAAAGGGAATGCCCCAACAAACGAAGACTTGTTTGAAGAACATCGAACACAACTCGAACAAAGAATCGCGGTGGTAGAGCAGGGATTGGTGCGTTGTGGTGTCCGAGTAGTTGAGCTTGGCACCGAAGAGGTGATTGAGCTTTTCTATAAAATCTTCAACCCCGGAGACGCAGAAAAACCAATTCAACTTGCAGAAACACAAAAATAACATGGCTTTATTTGGATTATTTAAAAAGAAAGAAGAAAAAACACCAGCACAGGTTGTACCTTTTTTGCCTCAGCAAATGGCCCAAGCAGAATCTCTTGAGCTCAAAGACATCATTGCACCAAGCGCTCTCAAGGTTGGACCACGAGAATTAAACTTGGGCGACAAATTTGTTCGATCATTTTTTGTCATTTCCTATCCACGGTTCCTCAACGAAAGCTGGTTTGCTCCGGTCATCAACCTCGACAAAGTATTCGACGTCTCGATTTTTGTTCACCCAGTCGACACCGTCGCCGCACTCCGACAATTTCAAAAAAAGGTTGCCGAAGTGCAAGCCCAAATTCACGAGAGAGAAAACAAGGGTATGGTGCGAGATCCAATGCTCGACACCGCATACCAAGATTTGGAAAACCTTCGAGACAATCTCCAACAAGCCCAAGAAAAGATCTTTGAAGTCGGCCTCTATATCACCATTTACGCTGAAAGCGAACAAGACCTAGACAACACGGAATCAGAAATTAAATCTATTCTCGAAGCGAAGCTTGTATATGTAAAGCCGGCGCTCTTTCAGCAAGAACAAGGTTTCAAAAGTGTTATTCCAATTGCAACCGACCTACTCGAGGTTCATTCTCGACTCAATTCATCTCCACTTTCAAGCTTGTTTCCATTTATTTCATTCGACTTAACCTCCGACAAGGGTATTTTGTTTGGTATCAATAGACATAATTCCAGCCTGATTCTTTTTGACCGATTCTCTTTGGAAAATTACAACTCGATCACATTTGCAAAGTCCGGTGCAGGTAAGTCGTACGCAACTAAACTCGAAATTCTCCGCACACTCATGTTCGATACAGAAGTGTTGGTTATTGACCCTGAAAGGGAATACGAGTACCTTGCCGAAGCAGTCGGTGGGCGCTATTTCAAAATCTCCCTTAACTCAGAGCATCACATCAACCCATTCGACCTACCAGTTCCTGGCCAAGACGAATCTGGCGCTTCAGTTTTACGTTCAAACATCATCAATCTTATTGGTCTCTTTAGACTAATGATGGGAGGTCTCACTCCTGAAGAAGATGCGATTGTTGATGCGGCAATCACCGAAACATACGCGCTCAAAGACATCACCGCCGATTCTGATTTCAGAAATATCGAACCTCCACTTATGTCAGATTTTGAGCTCGTGCTTTCGGGTATGGAGGGTGGGGAATCACTTGCACAACGACTCACAAAATACACCAAAGGTACTTGGGCTGGTTTCATCAACCGACCGACAAACATCGATATCAATAAGAAACTGATTGTATTCTCGCTCCGAGACATGGAAGACGAGCTCAAGCCGATCGCAATGTATATCGTTACTCACTACATCTGGAATGCAATTCGTAAAGAACTAAAACGCCGACTCCTTGTTATTGATGAGGCGTGGTGGATGATGAAATCAGAAGACACCGCCTCGTTCCTTCTTTCACTTGCAAAACGTGGCCGAAAGTACTATTTGGGCCTTGCGACAATCACTCAAGACGTCGATGATTTCATGAAATCACCATACGGTTTACCCATCATCACCAATTCATCTATTCAGTTACTCTTGAAGCAATCACCAACGTCTATAGACAGGCTTCAGCAAACATTCAACCTTACCGAAGAAGAAAAGTATCTCCTCCTTGAGTCTGGAGTAGGCGAAGGCATCTTTTTTGCCGGCCTAAAGCACGTAGCTATTAAGATCATCGCTTCGTACACCGAAGACCAGATCATCACCTCAGATCCATCTCAGGTTCTCGCCATTGAACAAGCAAAGAAAGACTTGGCTGAAAGCGAAGAATCATGACCGACGCACCCAAAGAGCAATACTTGGACAAAACTACCTTTTTTCTCATGTTGGGTACGGCAATCCTCATTGACTGCATAACATGGATTCCGATTCTTGGAACAGTAGTTAACATTGTGGCCACATTGGGGTTTTGGTTTTGGTTCAGAATACACGGCATAAAGTTTAACAAAAACAGGGTCACCACCTTTGCTATTGGATCCATTATTGAAATAATCCCATTCCTGCAAATACTGCCAGCTTGGACTGCAACAATTATTGTGATGTATTTCCAATCTAAACTACCGCCGGTTGTTCAGTCAGCAATCAGTGGTGACTCAAAGAGTATTGCAAAAAACCTAGCAAAAGTACCAATACCCGCATATAAAGCCGTACCGAGCACTACCAATGTGAACAAAAGAGCAGCCTAACATGCTAAAATATTTCTATGTATTCGTTCGTTAAATTGAAATCTATTTTATTCTGGACGTTGGTGTTTTCTCTTGTTTTACCAGCCTTCCTTGTTCATGCTCAGACCGAAGCACTACGAATAAACGTCACGCCCTCACACCCCCAACCATTTGAAACCGTTGTTATCTCTGTAGAAGATTTTTCTCGTGACCTAAACAAATCAGAAATATCATGGTCAGTAGACGGAAAGGTTGTTAGTTCTGGGGTTGGTTTAAAAAATGTTTCGGTCAAAACAGGCGACCTCGGAACAGCAACAAAGGTTGATATCAACATGGGTGGGGTAGTGGAAACAGTCATCCTTCGTCCAAGTGTCACAGATCTTTTATGGCAAGCTGACACGTATACACCTCCATTTTACAAAGGGAAGGCGCTTCACACCGCACAAGATCCGGTTACTGTGTACGCGGAACCCTTTATTGTAAATAAGAGTGGCACACGCATAAGTCCAGACAACCTTGTATACAAATGGAAACTAGATGGCAGTGTAAATTCAAATGCGTCAGGGTATGGCAAGAAAACATTCACAATCACACCCTCAATTCTTGTGAAGCCTATAAATGTATCAGTTGAAATCACCTCGACAGACAATCTATACGGTTCCGAAGCGTCCATCGTGATTCCCAACTCAAACCCGGAAGTAGTGTTTTATGAAAACCATCCTCTGTATGGCATCCGATCAAGCGAGGCACTCAACGGTAAGGATTTTACAGTTGTAGATTCTGAAGCACGAATTATTGGAGAACCATTCTTTTTCTCAAACGCACAAAAGGATTTTAATCTTCTTACGTACGAATGGTCTCTTAATAATTCAAAAATAAATCAGCTTGAAAATACTATTATTGTTAGGACGCCAAGCGGTGAGGGGAGTGGACGTTCGCTCATATCATTAAAGATAAAAAATCTAGAAAGGTTTTTGCAGACTGCGGGTGATACGCTGTACGCTGTATACGGCAATAATTCCGAACAGCAAACACAATCAGTATTTTAAATAACATGAAAATCAACTGGCAAAAAATTAGCTTCGGATTTCTCGGAACACTTGTGTTCGTTGTCCTCGGAATGATCGGTTCACATGTAGCACTCGCTCTTGACTACACACCCCTCGTCCCACTTCCTGGTATCACCGGAACAGCAACTTCTAACTTACCGGAATACTTGGTAGCGCTTTTTAGAGTCACTCTCGGTCTTGCGGCGGTGTTAGCTGTAATCCAGATCACGATTGGCGGGGTAGAGTACATGTCTACAGATGCAATTAGTGGTAAAGAAGATGGCAAAGAAAGAATCACCCAAGCAATCTACGGCCTCATCTTGGCAATCGGCGCATGGCTTATCTTAAACACGGTGAATCCACGAATCCTTACCTTCAGTTTTGAACCTACACCAATAGAAGCTCCGCGGATAGCAACGACCACACCGGGATCACTCAATGTCTCGACCTTCCAAAAAACCATGACCTGTCTGTCAACCAACCACACAGCTCAGCAATACAAAACTTCACTTGCAACGTACTCATTCGATTCAAATAATCAAAGCGCTGCTCGAGTAGCACTTAGTCAGTGCACCCAATTCCCACCCGTAACTGAGCAGGGTCCGATACAAAGAACTCCCAATGCCGGAGAATGCTCTCCAGATTACAACTGGGTGGTTTTCGCTTGTGAAAAAAACCCAACGCTAAGTCCACCAATCCAAGGACCTCAAACACCAACAGGTACTCAGTTTTTTAACATCGTAAAAGAAGTTCGATGCAAGCAAAAAACTACTGGCTTGATTACAAAAAGGGAACTGAATGAATATCCATACACCTCGCTCGAACAAAACGGCAGAGAGCGGGCAATGAATGCTTGTGTGGGCGATCAACCCTCAGTTGGGCAAGATATTTTTCCAACGCACTGTCCAGCCGATGCACAGTCAG
This sequence comes from uncultured Candidatus Saccharibacteria bacterium, assembly GCA_964456405.1. Taxonomy (GTDB): domain Bacteria; phylum Patescibacteriota; class Minisyncoccia; order Phycocordibacterales; family DATGWK01; genus JAHFLV01. The sequence continues at coordinate 26,609 of CAYVZB010000006.1, forward strand.
AAACAATTATTTGCGTTGATGGTCCAACCCAATAAACATGAAAACCATTTTTAGAATTTTAATAATCCTCATAGCGCTCGGAGTTATTGGGTATGGTGCATACTGGTTTTTCAGTCAAAAAGAATCTGGGGTCCAAAATCCCTTTAAAGACGGGATGAGTGTTGGTGACTTTTTTCCATTTGGTACAGGTGGCAACAACACCGACACATCACCAACGGGGAACACAAGCACAACCTCTAACGTAATTCCTAACAATCCAACAACCCCACCCAAACTGTGGCAAATTTCTAGCGAACCACAATCTGGAGCTGTAGTATTTAACGCGTCAGGCACACCAACGGTTCGCTTTGTCGACAAAACAACAGGCAATATCTTTGAAAGCAAACTAACCCTTACCGGCTCAAAAAGAATTTCTAATACAACGGTACCAAAAGTATACGATGCATTGTGGCAAAAAAATGGCACGATGCTTGCGCTCCAGTACTTAGGAAGCGATGAAAAAACCATCAAGACGCTAACAGGGAAACTGAGCGGTACAACAAGCAAATCACCTGAAGGGGAAAATCTTGAGGGTCTAAAGACATCTTTTTTACCAGACAATATTCAAAGTCTTTCCGTCGAACCCAACACTGGAACATTGGTGTATCTTATGAATAGCCCGAGTGGATCGCGTGTGCTTGTTTCGACAGCAACAAGTCCAAAACAAATCTTCGACTCTGCAATCAAAGATTTTGCGGTCTCGTGGGTAAACAAAGCAACCATCGCTCTCATGTCGAAACCGAGTGCTCTGGCACGTGGCCAACTCTACTTCCTTAAGGCCGATAACGGTCTCTTGACCCGAGTTATGAGCGGACCAGTCGGTCTTTCAACGGCTTCAAATCAAACAGGCACTCAGATTCTTTACTCCGAAAGTTCTGGTTCCGCTTTCAATACAAACATTTTAGATGTTAAAACTGGAAATGTAAGCCAATTGACCCTGCAAACATTAGCGGAGAAGTGTGTGTGGTCTGAGAAAAACCCGTACGTCTATTGTGCAGTACCCAAATCAGTCACAGAAGCCAGATACCCGGACGATTGGTACCAAGGAAAAATCAATTTCGAAGACAACATCTGGCAAATCAACACACTTACCGGCACAACCAAACTTCTCATAGACTCAAATCAACAAAAAGCTTCTTTCGATGCGATCAACCTAAGCCTTGATCCAGAAGAAAAATACATCGTGTTCACCAACAAAACTGATTCCAAGCTCTGGGGTCTTAAAATCTAACCTTTCGCTTCTGCTTTTTTAATAGAACGACGAATGACTAACTCTTGACCGATAGAGAACAAGTTGCTTGTAATCCAATACACAGCGATTGCACCCGAGATTGTCCATGATACAAAAAACGCAAGGGCAGGGAGCATGTACCTCATCTGCAAACCCATAGAACGGGTTAGGTCGTGCTTGAAACGCTCTTCTTTGCTCATATTTTCGCGAGACTTTTCTGATTTGGATACAGGTGGTACAGACAACTTAACCTGAATAAACGAAGAGACGCCGGCTAGCAACGCCAAGACCAAACTCTTTCCTGTGATATCAACGAGACCAAGAAACTCTGTATTTATTACAGCAGGGACATGAACAAAAGAGTACAGAATACTTGCATCAATATTTGAAAAACCTGACAAAAATACTCGGTATAAGGCAATGATTATAGGAAGTTGAATAAGAATCAAAATGATTCCAGCAAATGGATTGATACCATTGGTCCTATAAAGCTCCATGGTCTTTTTTGCGTGTGTTTGCTTGTCGTCTTTGTATTTCTCTTTAAGCGCATTGAGCTCTGGTTCGACTTTTTTCATTTTAAGCTGAGTGGTCACTGCCTTCCTGGAAAGAGGGAACAGAACGAGCTTTACAATAACCGTGAAAATAACGATAGCGAGACCGGCATCGATCCACGGCAATATATCCATAAGATAAATTAGTCCGTTATAAAGGGGGTTGAACACCAAAGTGTGATAAAGAAATGACATTTGTGTATCTATTGTACTTGATAAACCAGAGCTTTCAACGAACCAAGAGTCCAGCTCGTGTAAAAGCCGACTCAATTTCTGCTATCAAAACCTTACCCTGAAGATTCTGTGCACCATTTTTAGCAACAAAGGCAATATTGAGTCCGGTCTTGACCCTCGAAACATAGTTCCTGAGCACAGAATATACTCTTCGGCGAGTACGATTACGCAACACTGCGGTTGGAGCAACTTTTTTTGATACAGAAACTGCAAATCGGCTTTCCTTTTGTTCCGAAGGTAGCACCTTCAACATAAAGTGGGGGAAAGAGAGAGTATTTCCACGCATAAATACCTCGCGAGCAGCCGCCTTAGGGATTCTTTGTTTACGTGGAAGCATTGTTGACTTAGAGAGAAACACGCTTTCGACCCTTTGATCGGCGTCGAGAAAGAGTTCTTTTACCTCCTGTGGTAGACATTCTTTGAAGGAAACCGTGACTTCGAGCTCGTTTTCGCTTCTTTGGTCTGTATGTTAAACCATTTTTCATATGTTTTGAGATACTACGACAGATTTAAATTTTAATCAACCCGCTTATTACTATTTCAAAATCAGACCAAACCAGTGTTGTACAAAAAATTTTTAAAAAATTATCAATTCCACAACATATTCACACCTTATGAACATAGATCAGCGCCGACAACAAGTACTATAATGCAACATCGAGTGTATAATCCACTCCAATAAACCCTAATGACCCCTGACAACAAGAAACTTTGGGATAACGTGCTAGTCGAAATGGAACTTTCTGTTTCAAAACCAAATTTCAATACATGGTTTCGGGACACATCTATTTCGAAGATCGAGGACGGCGTTGTTTTTGTAAGCGTTCCTAACAATTTTGTTAAAGACTGGCTTTTCAAAAAATATCACGGGGCAATTCTAAAGATTTTACGAACCACAGTACCTTCTATTCGTTCTCTTGAATATTCAATAAGCCGGGGTGGGGAAAAGAAGCGTACCCAAACAGAGGAAAAATCACCAGTGAATGCTGTCCTTAACAATGAACTACCTCTTTCAGACTTCTACATCAACAAAGAAGACAATTTGAATCCACGCTACGGCTTTGATTCTTTTATTGTTGGACCCTTTAACGAACTCGCTCATGCAGCAGCTCAGGCTGTAGTCAAAAAACCAGGAATTGTATACAACCCACTCTTTGTGTACGGGAGCACCGGTCACGGTAAAACCCACTTGATCCAAGCTGTGGGCAACTACCTCAAACACATGTACCCTGAAATGAGGATTCACTATGTTACGTCAGAAAAATTCGCTAGTGACTATGTTTCTTCAGTACAGTCAGCACAAAGTAACCCACACAACTCCAACAAAATCAGCAACTTCAAGGAAAAATACAGAAAGTACGATGTTTTAATCATGGATGACATTCAGTTTCTCTCTAAAACAGAGAAAACCCAGGAAGAGCTCTTCCACCTCTTTAACCACCTTTACGACAACAACAAACAAATTATCTTTTCATCAGACAAACACCCAAACTATATTCCTAATCTTGAAGACCGACTCAGGTCTCGCTTCGCAGCAGGAATGATTGTAGATATTCCAGCACCCGACCATGAGTCTCGGCTTGCCATCCTTAAAGCAAAACTTCGAAGTCAGGAGGTGATTTTTACCGATGAGATCATCGACTTTATTGCCGCTTCAGTTTCCACAAACATCCGAGAACTCGAGGGTGTACTCAACGCGGTAGTGTGCCAAGCGCAACTCAAGGGTAGGGAATTATCTCTCCTTGAAGTAAAAAATCTTCTTAAAAATAGCGCACGACCAGCAAAGAGGACTCTCTCAACCAAAGAAGTTATCAAAATTGTGGCTGATTTCTACAACATCGAAGAAGCAAGTATTTACGAAAAAACCAGGAAGAAGGAAGTTATCCGCCCAAGACAGATCACCATGTACATTCTTCGAGAGGATTTCAAAATCTCATATCCTTCTATCGGAGAACGCCTCGGAGGACGCGACCACACAACAGTTATACACTCCTGCGAAAAGATTAAGGGTGATCTAAAGACCGATTCTGGACTTGGTCAGGAGTTGAATCAGATTCGTGCCCTCATTACATAGTGTGTATCGTGTGAATAACCACTGAATAAACCCATGAAAACTACTGAAGAACTGCCTAAAATCACTGGATTGGAAAAAATAAGTTGGGGACAAAAACAAGGGAAATCCCCAACAAACGAAGTTAACACACATCTAGTTCTTTTTTGTGAACAGCATATGGGGATAAGAAATATCAATTTATCCTTATTTTTAAAGGGTTTTAGGGAGTTATCAGGATATCCACAGACATAGTATTAGTAGTAGTATTTATATATAGATATATGAAGACTGAATGTGTAAAAGAAAAGTTGGCAGCTGCGATTGCACAAGCCGAAAAGATAACTGGTAAGAATCTATCACTTCCTGTACTTGGTTGTGTTCTTCTTGAAGCAAGTAAAAATACTCTTTCGATCAAAGCTACAAATCTAGACTTGGGTATTGAAATTACAATCCCAACAAAAACAGAAAAAGAAGGAAGAGTAGCAGTTCCAGGTTCAGTGTTTTCAAGCTTTTTAAATAATTCTCAATACGAGAAGAATATAACCCTTGAAACGACAGAAACAGGGCTTCTTAAGATCACAACAGAAAAAACCGCTACTACTATCAAGTCACTATCATCAGATGATTTTCCGTCGATTCCAGAAGTTAGTAAGGAGATATCTTTTAAGATCAAAAGCTCAGATTTCGCCAAGGGTCTTAAGTCTGTCTGGTATAGCTCCTCTGTTTCGAGTATTAAACCAGAGCTCTCAAGTATCTTGGTGAAGTGTGACGACGACACTCTTGTATGTGCGGCAACAGACTCATTCCGATTGGCAGAGAAGAGAATCAAGCTAAAAGATCAAAGACCATTTGAAAGTATTCTTATTCCATTTAAAAACGCCCAGGAAATCATTAAAATTCTTGATGCGGCAGATGGAGACGTGGATTTTGCGGTAACAAAAACACAAATCGCGATTTCGTATGATGGAGTTTATCTTTCTTCACGAGTTATTGATGGTGTTTTTCCTGACTACAATCAAATCATTCCAAAAGATAACCAAACAGAAGCAACGGTTCTCAAAGACGATCTTGTTCAGGCTTTTAAAATTGCAAACATTTTCTCTGATAAATTCAACCAAGTAAATCTAAAGGCGGAGCCAAGTAATAAAACCTTCGAGATCAAAACAAGTAATGCCGACCTTGGTGAAAGTACAAACAAAGTAGATGCAACCCTAAAAGGCTCTGATGTTGCTGTGAATTTTAATCATAAATACGTTACGGATTGCTTTTCATCACTTAACAGTGACAGCATCACCCTTTCATTTAATGGTCTTAATAGACCTATGGTCATTCGGGGAGTGGGAGATTCTTCGTTTTTGTATCTTGTAATGCCGATGAATAGATAGCCATGAACCACATCGATGGATTTTTTGCGAAATTCAAAAGTGCCTTTGTTGGTCATTCGGGCAAAAAAGAAGTCGTGGTGACGGCTTGTAAAACTTGTGCGGGTTTGGACGTAACTCCAGAACAAATTGAAATTAGGGGGCAAATCGTGCGATTAAACATCGGTTCGAGTGCCAAGAGTGTTTTGTTTATGAAAAAATCCGAAATTCTTGCAAGTATTAACCAAAAAATGAA
>CAYVZB010000006.1:32433-57787 GCA_964456405.1 uncultured Candidatus Saccharibacteria bacterium
TCAAATGAAATCGTGATTGTTTGTTCCAAAGCATAGGAATTCCTTGCCACCGGGCTAGTAATTTCTATTGTTGGCCTGTCGGTATTGCTTGGGATGCTGGGGATTAGTGGAACACTGGTTTGAGCTATGTTGTTATTTCGTGCCCAATTTTTAACTGCGTACTCCCAATTTTCAAACTGTGGGTCTTCATCAGGGTTACGAGGAATTGGTCCGCGCGGATCCTCTTTGGTTACCCAGTAGAGAATGTCATGTACGCCACCGGTTACAGTCTCATTTCGGTCATTGTTGTCTGACTGTGAAACGCCTCCTTGCCAAATGCCACGCAAAACTGGTTTGAGGTCTCGGCTATTTTCTACAACCGGACGAGTGAATGTTTCGTTTGGGGTAATTTTGAGCGCTTCGTTCATAACCTTGTTCCAGAATGGGGTAATGATAAACGCGGCAATTTTTCTTTGCATTGGATGGTTGTCGTTGTTTCCTGCCCATGCACCAATGGCGATGTTCGGTGTGTAGCCAACAATGACCGCATCTCGATAGTCATTTGTTGTACCAGTTTTAACAGCGACGTCGCGGCCAGGGAAGTGGAGTGGTGAGTTATAACCAAAAGCCGGTGCACGAGCTTCTTCGTCTGACAAAACATCAGAAATTTGTTGGGCGACGTTTGCTTCGAGAACCCGAGTCGGTTTTGTTTCTGGTTTGTCGAGAGTTTCACCGTTCTTGTCTTTAACCTCCAGGATGTATCGGTATGGATTTCGTTCGCCATCATTTGCAAATACGCCGTAGGCGCTTGTGATATCGAGCAAGGAAACTTCGCCACCTCCAAGTACTAACGTAAGACCATATTGGTTAATATCGCCTAGGCTTTGGATACCCATATTTTGGGCAAGTTTAAGGGTATCCTGCATGCCAGCAAGGTAAAAAGTTTTGATAGAAGCGACGTTCACTGACTGTGCTAGTGCATTACGCATACTCATTGGGCCGTGATATTTCAAATCGTAGTTGCCTGGTGTGTAGCAGTTCGAAGTACTCGAACGAGGTTTGCCTTCTGGTGTACAAGTTGTAGAAAATTCGGTCGGGAGATCGAAAATAACGGTGTCGGGTGTATATCCTCGGTTGAATGCCTGGGCATATGCAAAAGGCTTGAATGCTGAACCGGGCTGACGGTGGGCTGTGGTGATATTGAAGTTACCCTGAATTTCTTTATCAAAATAGTTTCGAGAACCAACCATGGTTAAAATATCCCCGTTGTTTGGGTCGACAGCAACAAGCCCGATGTTTTCCGCATCAAAGTTTTTCTTGTTTTGTTCGGCATACTCTTTTGCATAATCCTCGGCTTTCTTTTGAAGGTCATAATTCAGGGTAGTAATGACACTCAATCCTCCTTCTTCGAGTACTCGCTCACCGTATTTTTTAATGAGTTCTTCTCGAACCTCGAGTACAAAATGTGGGGCTTTGATACCAAACTCTGATTGCGGTCTAAAGGTGACAACTTCGGCTTTTGCTGTGTCATATTCTTTTTGGTCAATGAAACCATTTTGCAACATTTCACTCAGAACCAAATTTTTCCTCTCTTCGAGTTTGTCTTTGTGGGATCCGTATGGAGAGTAGAAACTTGGAGCTTTCGGTAGGGCAGCGAGGTAGGCGGCTTCGGCGAGAGTAACGTCACTCGCGGATTTGCCGAAGAATGCCTGAGTTGCTTCTTCTGCTCCATACAAATTTCCTCCGAACGGAATTTCATTGAGATAAATACTAAAGATCTCGTCTTTGGTGAGTACCTTTTCAAGTTTGGGAGCCAGAACCCACTCTTTGATTTTTCTTGAAATGCTTTTTTCGTTGGTGAGTAGAGAATTTTTTACTACTTGTTGAGTGATCGTTGAACCACCCTGGTTGTATCCTAAGCCGGTGATGTTCGCGATCACTGCTCGTATTATCGATGTGATTTTAATACCCTTATGGCTATAGAAATCAACGTCTTCAATGGCCAATACGGCTTCTTTAATGTTTGGTGAGATTTTTTCAAAAGGAACAACGGTGCGTTTGATGTCTTGGTATACGTCATAGAGCAAGATTTCTCCTGTTCGGTCATAGATTTTGGTTGATTGGCTTACGTCACGACCCTCAAATGATTCAAGGGCAGGGATTCTCCAACTCGAAACCCAAAGCAGAAAAAGAGCAGATAGAAAAACAAAAATAGCCGCCAACAGTGTTACGGTCTTTACTAACATGGTCTTATTCCAAAGATGTTTCTTCTTTAAAAAAGCCTTAATCCAGTGCATTTATTTGGCATCATAGCACATTTGTGTGCTGATTGAATTAGAGACGTTAGTTTGTTTAAACTAATACAAACGCATTCGTATTGCATTTTTTATTTCCAATCGGCGCCCTCTTCACGGGCTGGTTAGAAATTATGATAAAGTTAATCCCATGTTAAGGATTTTTGGTGGTAGTGCGGAAAAAATCTCTACCGACAACAAAAAAATACACGAAATTCTCACTCGTGGCGTTGAGGAAATTTTTGTTAAAGAAAGCCTTGAGGCGAAGCTTCGGTCGGGCAAAAAACTTCGTATAAAGCTCGGTATTGATCCTACTGGTAAAAATATTCATATTGGAAATGCAGTAACACTCTGGAAACTTCGTGCGTTTCAGGATCTCGGTCATCAGGTTGTACTTGTGGTTGGAGATTTTACAGCCAAAATCGGCGACCCTTCAGATAAGCTTGATAAACGGCCGATGCTTTCTACCGAACAAATTAAAGAAAATTTGATTGGCTACAAAAAGCAACTTGGGAAAATTATTGATGTTGATAAGGCGGAAATTCTCTACAACAGTACTTGGCTCTCAAAATTAAGATTTGATGAGATTTGCCAACTGGCAGAAAGTTTTACCGTTCAGCAAATGACTAACCGTCGAAATTTCAAGGAACGAATTGAAAAGGGAATTGAGGTATCGCTTCGAGAATTTATGTACCCATTGATGCAGGGGTTTGATTCTGTTGCGGTAAAGTCTGATGTTGAGCTTGGGGGGTTTGACCAACTTTTTAATGTTATGGCTGGTCGAGCAATCCAAAAACATTACGGGCAAAAAGAACAAGACGTTCTGATCACAGCAATGGTCAACGGTACTGATGGACGAAAAATGTCTAAGTCTTGGGGTAACGTGATCAACATTGTCGATACCCCCGATCAGATGTTTGGAAAAGTAATGTCTGTTCGTGACGATCTCATGGCAAGCTACTTCCTTCTCTGTACTGGTGTACCAGTACAAGAGGCGGAGCGGATTAGTAACAGACTTGAATACGGAGAAAATCCTCGTGACATCAAACTCGAACTCGCGACAAAACTCACCGAGCTTTATTGGGGAGAAAAAGAAGCGGTAAGAGCAAAAGAAAAATTCATCGAAATTTTTAGTGAGAAAAAAATTCCCGATGATATAAAAACTATTACAACAAACCCCGGCACAAAACTTGTTGATCTAATGCTCAAAGAAAAAATTGTTGATTCAAAGTCCGAATGGCGCAGACTTATCAGCGAAAATGCTGTATCGGACGCAGAAACAGGCAACACCATTTCTGACCCGAATGTGAATGTTGAGCAGAAAGTGTATCGTGTCGGCAAGCGTCGATGGCTCAAGGTAAGAATAAACTCCTAACAAAAATCCCTGAACTATACAGTTCAGGGATTTTTGATTACAAGTCAGATTCTATTGGGGTTTCGTCGTCGTCGTCGGTGTCTTCTCCGTCAATGTGCATACCCTCCATCTCGTCGTCGGCTTCTTCGTCCATTGCTTCGATCGGATCTAACGGTTCATCTCCTTTAAATTCATCCATAATAATTTTAAAAATTAATTTTTTAATTCAAAAGCCTTGCGTAGCAATGTTTTATCAAATTTAAAAAAACTTGGCAAGAAACCTATTAAAATTCTGTGGATAAAACATCAGAATGCTGGCGATATGATGCCAAATGCGTAATACCGATAGCCACTGCGTCGTACTCGTCATCGTGCCGTTTCCTTGAGTCCATTTTGATCAATCGAGGCACCATGTTAAGAACGTGAGTTTTGTCGCTCGCGCCATAGCCGGTAACCGCAACTTTTATTTGGACTGGCTTGTAAAAGAAAATTCTGAGATTGCGTTTTGCTGCTTCGTAGGTGATCACACCCAAGGCTTGCGAAACAAGCATGGCGGTTTTAACATTTTTACTAAAAAAAAGTTCTTCGATTGCAATAGTTTTTGGTTCCCAGGTTTCAATTAACTCAGAAACAGCTGCACCAATCAGTGCAAGGCGTTTTGCATGGATGAGTTTTTTGTCTGTTGTTACGCAGTCAGAGTAGAGGAGTGTTTGTTTTCCCTTTATTTCCTCTATAACAGCCACACCAAGCCGGTCGTAGCCTGGATCAATGGCCAGTACAATATTTTTCGATGGCGTCATTATTCGACGTTAGTATACACCGCTTGGACTTCGTCGTTTGCTTCGAGTTCTGTGACAAGCGCGTCGAGCTTGGTAAGGTCCTCGTCCGAGAGTTCAACCGTTGTGTTTGCTTTCCAGCCACCTTCTGGGGATTTTTCAAAGGCCCATGATGCCGAGCCCATGCCGGCGAGTTCGTGGTTGTGTCGAGCCAGAATCGCTTTTACTTCTTGAACGGCTTTGTTTTTATTGTCGGTGAGGGTGTCGATAAGCATGGCACAACCACCTGGGCCGTAGGATTCGTAGAGGTGCGCCTCCATTGCTGCTGCCGACTCCGTAGCTTTTTTTACTGCTCGGTCGATACTGTCTTTCGGCATGTTGATCGCTTGCGCGCGTTCAATGATTGCTTTAAGGGCGAAACTGTTTCTGTCACCGTTCACCTTTTTTGCTTCAACGGTGATCAATCGAGAAAATTTAGAAAATGCTTTGCTTTTCTCCGCATCAGTCTTCCCTTTTTGTCGTTTAATCTGCGCCCATTTATTATGTCCAGCCATAGTAGCTACAATATAGCGAATAGATATTAGCTCGCAAGTTTACAAAAGTTTTCCCGGAGATTTTGTGTCGAGATGTTTATAGGCTGCGTCCGTTACGATTCTTCCACGCGGAGTTCGTTCGATGAAGCCAATCTGTAAAAGATATGGTTCGTTGAATTCCTCAATCGTTGCCTCTTCTTCCGAAAGGGAAGCTGCCAGTGTGTTGAGACCAACCGGTCCACCCTTAAACTTTTTAATAATCGCATCGAGTATCGACCGGTCGCTATGAGTAAGTCCCATTGTGTCGATACCAAGAAGTGCTAGCGCTTTATCAACCGTTTCTTTGTTCAGGTTGATTTTGTTGATCTGTGCATAGTCGCGACAACGCTTGAGAAGATAGTTCGCAGTTCGGGGAGTAAATCGGCTACGTTTGGCAATTTCCTTTATGCCATCAACATCAATTTCCATTTTCAGAATCTTGGCTGAGCGTTTTATGATTTTTTCGATTTCGGCTTGTGTATAAAATTCCAGTCGGAATACTCCACCAGAAAAGCGACTACGTAACGGAGCAGAAATCAGCGCGATTCGAGTTGTTGCTGCGATAAGTGTAAAAGGAGCAAGTTCAAGTTGAATCGTTCGGGCAGACGGACCCTTGCCGATTACGATATCGAGCTGGCCGGTTTCCATAGCGGGGTAGAGGACTTCCTCAATCGCTTTGTTCAAGCGATGAATTTCATCGATGAAAAGCAAATCACCGGGAGCGAGGTTTGTGAGCACTGATGCCAGGTCGCCAACTTTTTCTATCGCGGGGCCAGATGTTACCTTGATTTGAGAGTTTGTTTCTTTTGAAATGAGGTATGCCAATGTGGTTTTCCCCAATCCAGGTGGGCCGTAAAAAAGAAGATGTTCTGGTGGATGATTGCGCTCTTTAGCCGCTTTTAAAAGAATCTTAAGGTTTTCTTTTATGCCTTCTTGACCGATATATTCATCAAAAGTGTTTGGTCGAAGAGTCAGATCGAGAAACGTAGTTTCTTTTACAGCAACACCCTCCATTGCTTTGGTTTCTTCCTCGTCCTGCGAAGCTGCTTTGGCAGCGAAGTTGGAGGTTTCATCTATGTCCATTTCGTTTTCAGGATTTTTCATTGCTGTTGGATTAGTAAATCGGCAGGTCTACAACTCGGCCCAGTTCTTCTATGGAGGTAGTACCTTGGAGAACCTTAATTATGCCATCTTGGGTCATATCGAGAATATTTTGCGGAGCGGCGGCTTTTTTTACTTCACGTTCGCTCGGATTGCCTTCGATTACTTCTTCTATTGCAGAGTCGCTTAAGATTGCTTCATAGATTCCAATTCGGCCCTTGTATCCAATGTTGTGGCACTTCTCACATCCAGTAGGAACCCACATTTTCTTTGACTGAATACCTTCGATGTATGTTTTATCTGTAACAGAACCAAGAACTGATTCAACAAGGTCTTTTTCTTTTCCTTTAATCTCAACCTCTTTCTTGCAAGACTCACAGAGTTTGCGCACAAGACGTTGTGCCATTGCAATACTAATTGCAGATGTAATAACTTTTGAATTTACGCCGAGATCAATGAGACGAGTGAATGTGCCAGCAGCATTGTTGGTATGAAGGGTAGAGAAGACCAAGTGTCCAGTCAGCGCGGCGTTTACTGCGATCTCTGCAGTTTCATTGTCTCGGATTTCACCAACCATGATGACATCGGGGTCTTGTCGAAGCGCAGAGCGTAAACCCTCGAGGAACGTGTAGCCTTTTTCGGCATCGGTTTGAGTTTGTACGATTCCTTTCAAGTGATATTCAATCGGATTCTCGATCGTGATAATTTTGGTGCCCGGTTCATTAATTTTTTTCAAGAACGCATATAGGGTTGTAGTTTTTCCGGAACCAGTAGGGCCGGTGTTTAAAATCATGCCGTTTGGTTTTTTGATTTCGTGTTCGAGAATTTTGAGCAGTCGAGGGTGAATACCAAGTTGTTCGAGTGGAACCGAAATTGCATTTGGATTCAAAACACGGAGCACAACCGTTTCGTTGTATGCGCCAGGAAGAAGTGAGGTTCGAATTTCGATTTCTGTGTCTTCCATTTTGATACTGAAACGTCCGTCCTGAGGTTTGCCTTTTGTGTTGAGTTTTAAGTTTGAAAGAAGTTTGATTCGGGACAAAAGCAATCCGTATGTCTCTGTGTCGAGACCAATAATGTCGGTGAGAATGCCGTCGAGGCGATATCGAAGGCGAGTGTGAATCTCTTCCGGTTCAAAATGAACGTCTGAGGCGTTTGTTGCAAGAGCTCCGGCAATAATAATCTCCAAAAGACGGGAGATTCGATAAATTTTTTTTGAACCAAGAACTTCTTTAATAAGAGCTGAAATATCGGCAAGATTGTGGACTTTGTTTTTAAATTCAACAATTTCTTCGTCCGAAATGGTGAGTGCGCCACCTTTTGTTTCAAAAGAATAGGAAAGATCTTTGTATCGTTCCCATACATGTTTCAAACTTTCCACTGAAACCAAAAAAAGTACTGGATCATAGTTTCTGTTCTTTAATTCTTCGATCGCGTCTATCGTCTCTGGGTTCTTGGGAGAAAGAACGCCGATTCGTATTTTTTTATCTGTAATATGAAATGCAGCGATGTTTGCCTTGCGAGCCGTTTCTTCTTTGATCACGCGAAGCGCGTCTATGTTTACCGGGTATATTGAGAGGTCGAGATAGGGTAGGCCGTATTTAGCCGAAAGGACTTTGGTAAGATCTTCAGCCTCAGATTTTCTGAGCTCGTCCACCCGCTCATTCTGTTTTTCCTCGTTGAAAGAGATTGCCATGGGGAAATTATAACAGTTTTTATGTACTGTTCCTTGGATCAAACCTTGCCTGAATACTGGAAAATTGCTGATACTAGACAAAACACACAATTTGTAGTAGTATATCTTTGGATTTCTTTCACACACAAACCAGAGTGGGGTTGGTAAACTCCACAAAGAAAGGATAATCTCATGAAATGTTTCTGGTGTTTACTCTGCGCATTGCTTTTAACCAGCCTCGTTGGCTGTGGCAATGCCTGGAGTGCGGGGTGGGGAGCTGATGAAGTTGTTCTGGTGCATAACAGCATCGAGGACACAATCATGACCAATCTCACCATGAATGGCGTGCCGCCAGACTACGGCGACAACAGGTACAGGCCGACCATCACAACCGGTCAGGAGATTCAGGTGCCGGTTCGGTATGCGACGACCGGCAGTACGATCGAACTTAAGTTCGATGTTCTGGATTTGAACTACCGACCGCTCGGTATCGCTCGTACTCGAATCTCTATTAACCGGTACGGAGGTTATGGTCCGTATGCGCGGGGCAATAGCCCAGCGATCTGGAACATTCGGAGGTTCGAACGGTTTGTTCCTCTGGAAAGGGCAGGACGATAAGCCTCATTCAACCCGTCAGGTTTCTGCATCGGCAGAACCTGGCGGGTTTTTATTTGTCATATTGTATTCACCTTTGGGCTTCGGCTTGGCAAGTGCTACAATCTCGGCATGCAGAAAAGTCTCCATAAAATTGCTGATACCGAAAAGAAGGCTTATGAAATAGCAAAATCTCTTGGGTCAGCGGGCAAGAGTGGTGCGACCGTGATCGCGCTTTACGGTGATCTTGGCGCCGGTAAAACAACATTTATGCAATTTTTCGGTAGAGCTTTGGGGGTAACCGAAAAGATTCTAAGTCCAACTTTTGTAATTGAAAAAATATATAAACTAGAAAATCAAGATTTTGATCATCTCGTGCACATTGATGCATACAGACTCGAAGATTCGAATGAGTTGGAAATCCTTGGTTGGTCAGATATCGTAAAAAATCCAAGAAACATTGTTTGTATTGAATGGGCAGATAGGGTTGAGACCTTGCTTCCGAAGGAAAAGATCGTTCTTCGGTTTAGTCATCACGACGAGGAGTCTCGAATGATTGATTTTCATGGCTAAAACAGAAAAGAAAAGATTAGTGCTTCTTGATTCTCACGCGATCATTCATCGGGCATACCATGCGTTGCCAGATTTTGCGTCAACAAAAGGCGAACCAACTGGAGCGATCTATGGCTTGGTGACGATGCTCATCAAAATCATGACAGAGCTTGATCCGGACTATGTGGTTGCTTGTTATGATGTGCCTTCACCAACACATCGCCATGATGTATATGAGGGTTACAAAGCAACTCGTAAAAAAATTGATGATGATCTCATTGCTCAACTTATCCGTTCAAAAGACGTGTTTCAAGCAATGGACATTCCTATTTTGGAAAGCAAGGGTTTTGAGGCCGATGATGTTCTTGGAACAATTGTTGAAAGGCTTAAGAATAATAAAAACATTGAGGTTGTGATTGCTTCTGGTGACATGGACACACTGCAACTTGTTGATGGGGTAAGGGTTCGCGTATATACCTTACGGAAGGGCATCAGCGACACAATTATTTACGACGAAGAAATGGTTAAAGAGCGCTTTGGTTTCAGCCCAGAACTTTTGCCCGACTATAAAGGTCTTCGTGGTGATCCTTCCGACAACATTATTGGAGTTCCGGGCATTGGTGAAAAAACCGGTTCTACACTTATTCAAAAATTTGGCACTATCGAAGAAATTTATAAAAAAATTAAGGCAGGCAAAGATCTCGTTGGTGATGGTGTGAAAGAAAGAACCATTGAGCTACTTAAGGCCCATGAAGAGGAGGCGAGGTTCTCTAAAATGCTTGCGACGATTCGACGTGACGCGCCGATCGATTTTGTGATTCCTGAAAAAGGTTGGAAACAAAGCATTGATTTAGAAAAAGTAAAAATTCTTTTCACCGAACTTGAATTTCGTTCTTTACTCGACCGTTTAAAAAGTGTTGTTGAACCAAAAAAGAAAATAATTGAGGAAAACAAAGAAGAAACAAAAGAAACGAAAAAAGGAATCAAACTTTCCGGTCGTTCAACAAGTAAGGCTGGCCAGATGTCCCTTGGTGCGGAAATAACCGGAGTCGCTCAGGATGACATAGACAAAACAGCACTTGCTCTATGGGTTGTTGACTCAAATATTTCTAACCCGGGAATCGAAGAAATTTTAAACTACGCGCAGACCGATTCATTTGAGGAAGCCAAGGAGAAAATTTATAACAAACTACAGGAGGGAAGAATCGGGGAGATTTATAACAACATCGAGCTCCCGCTTATGCCGATTGTCCGCAAAATGGGCGAGACTGGTATAAAAATTGACACCGGTTATCTTAAAACTCTTTCAGCCGAATACCATAAAGAACTTGAGTCGTTGCAGAAGAAAATTTGGCAACTCGCTGGCGAAGAATTTAACATTAATTCTCCAAAGGTCTTGGGTGAAATTCTTTTTGGTAAAATTTTGCTTCAAAAGAAAGGCAAGACTACTGCGACAGGGAATCGTTCAACAAAAGAGTCTGAGCTTGAAAAAGTAAAAGATCAACATCCTATAGTTCCACTCATTCTTGATTATCGAGAGCTTCAGAAACTTCTTTCGACCTATATAGACAGCATTCCGGAAAAGGTGGCTCCTGACGGCAGACTCCATGCGAGGTTCAACCAAACCGGGGCTGTTACAGGCCGTCTTTCTTCGTTGGATCCAAATCTTCAGAACATTCCAGTTAAAAGTGAGTTGGGAAAAAGAATTCGTAATGCATTTATTGCTGAAAAAGGTTCACAACTTATGGCGTTTGATTATTCTCAAATCGAATTGCGTATTGCCGCTTTTATGTCAGGCGAAGAAAAACTTATTGAGATTTTTAAAACTGGCGGTGACGTGCATACTGGCGTCGCATCTTTTGTGTTCAAGGTTCCGCCAGAAAAAGTTGATGCAGAAATGCGACGAAGAGCTAAGGTCATTAACTTCGGTATTCTTTATGGCATGGGCGTCAACGCACTGAAGGTAAATCTTGGTACAGATCGGGATGAAGCAAAAAGATTTCATGAAGAATATTTTAAAAACTTTCAGACGCTGTATAACTATCTTGAAAAAACAAAGTATGAGGCCGCAAAGACGGGTTACACCGAAACATTTTTTGGCCGTAGGCGATATTTCCCCGGTCTTCGTTCAAAAATGGCTTTCATTAAAGCAATGAACGAGCGAATGGCGATTAATGCTCCACTTCAGGGGACAAGTGCCGATATCATTAAACTGGCAATGATCAAGATCGATCAATACCTTGTTAAGGAAAAACTTGAGGATAGGGTAAAAATGCTTCTCACGGTACATGACGAGCTTGTGTTTGAAGCTCAAGAACAAATTATTCCTCAGGTGCGGGGTAGGATAGTTGAGATTATGGAAAATATAATTTCTCCTAAGGAAATCAAAGACATCCCGCTCGTTGTTTCTTGTTCCGTAGGCAAAAATTGGGGTGAAATGATCCCCGTACTGCGCGAGGATCAGGGCAGAAAATAATAAAAATGATCTATTTTGTTACAGGTTCAGAACGTGTTCGTGTCCATAAAACTCTCGATGGGCTTGTTGGTGCGCTTCAGAAAAAGCGACCGAATGCGCTTTTGTTTAGAATGTCTGGCTCAGAATGGAACAAGGATTCATTTGCCGGTATCGCTGGTGGCCAAGGGCTTTTTGAGCATAAATATATCGTCATACTTGAATCACTTTTCGAAAACGAAGCGGCTGCAGAACATCTTCATGAACAAATCAAAGAACTCAAAGCTGCTGAGCATGCTTTTCTTTTTGTTGAATATTCACCAAAGGCTCCAGTCAAGAATTTCTTAAAAAAGAATGCAGAAAAAACCTGGGAAGTTGAAGAAAAAACTGTTGTGCCAAAAAATGAATTTAATATTTTTGCGTTAACAGATGCATTGGGGAATAGGGATAAGGCTCGGCTCTGGGCTTTGTATCAAAGAGCGCTCATGAATGGATCGGAGCCAGAAGAAATTCACGGTATCTTGTTTTGGCAAGTAAAAAGCATGCTCAGTGTTGCCCAAAGTAAAAATGCCGATGAGGCGGGAGTAAAACCCTTTGTCTGGGGAAAGACACAGCATTTTTTGAAAAATTACTCTTTATCAGAACTCAAAAAAATTTCGAGCAACATGGTTAATGTGTATCATCTTTCTCGGACTGAGGGAGGAAAACTCGAAGATTATTTGGAAGAATTTACTCTTACAATTGGTGTTTGACTTGAATCATTGTTCGATGTATGGTTTTTAGTGGGGATGTTCACAGTACTTAAGGAGGAAACGTGAAAGCGGGCAAAACAGGATCTAAAATCAAGGATGAGTTGGGATCTGATCGCTGTAATGAGAGGCCGCCTAAGCCGTGTCAGCACAAAGGCTGCACGCATAATGCAATGCCCGGGTACCGGTGGTGTCGGAGGCATCTGGGTGAAATACTCTATCAAATAAGGAGCAGTGGCTTTTTTCGTCCGGTGCCTCGAACGATCGCTGGTTTACCCGAGCGCGGTGAGCCCAAACAGCAGAAGTCAGCAATCGTCGGACTTGTCTCTTCGCGGCTTCGTTAATAAACTTGTTTTGTATACAAAAGCACACCCCGAGTGGTGTGCTTTTTTCTTTTAATTATTGTCGTCAAGGATAATTTCCTCGCCGTCGCTCGGAAATTTCCCTGACCACGACTCGTCTGTTTTTCCTGCTGGAAAAACATGACTCCGTCTCGGCCAAGTATCGAAAAACCCGGAGCAGTCCGGGTTTTTCTCTCTTGTCCGCCCAGTAGGAATCTCCCGCGGCTCTCGGTTCGCCGTCGCTCACCTCGGCCTGGGCACCGCCTCGCGACCTCGCGTGCTCGCTCGGTAACGCTCCGGCGTTCGATTCCTAACGCAAATGCCGCAGGGCATTTGCTCTGGTCGGTTTAGAGATTTGCACACAAGAAAATCTACAATGGTCCGCCCAGTAGGAATCTCCCGCGGCTCTCGGTTCGCCGTCGCTCACCTCGGCCTGGGCACCGCCTCGCGACCTCGCGTGCTCGCTCGGTAACGCTCCGGCGTTCGATTCCTAACGCAAATGCCGCAGGGCATTTGCTCTGGTCGGTTTAGAGATTTGCACACAAGAAAATCTACAATGGTCCGCCCAGTAGGAATCGAACCTACGACCAAGTGCTTAAAAGGCACCTGCTCTACCAGCTGAGCTATAGGCGGATGATACATAAGCCTTCCTCACATTATTACCATTCTTGCTGTTATCTACCAAAACAGCTATAGGCGGGAATTCGAAAAATATACCCCAAGAAAACTAAAAAGTAAAACTACAGAGGCAGATCAGCGGCGAAGAAACCAGCACCGAGGAAGAGAAGGGCAAGGCACATTGCCGAGATAAAGATCTTTGGCCAAATGTCTGGAGAAGTGGTCCATGCAAATTTGTGTCGTTTGTACCACTCAATTTTGTTAAGCGCGATCGCAATGATTGCAATGGCCTGAATCCAAAGCCCAATGATAAAAAGAACCCCGAGAGCAACTTGAACTTTTGCGAGCAGAGAACCAACTGGCAGTGCGCCAATTTTTTTGTTGTTCCAAACCGTGTTCCACATTGCGGAGTCTTCTTTGTGGTGGCGGATACCGGTGTAAAGAAAATATGCGCCCAACGCGATGCGTAGAATAAAAGGAGCGACAAGCCAATATGTAAATAATTCTGGAAATACTGAAAGCATGTAGAGATTATAGCAGGCTCTGGGCCGTGGTTACCAGATTCTGTTTCTGTTAATACAATTACAACCTAGCGTCACAGCTTCGCTCCCTGTATGATACTCGCATGAAAAAGTTTCCAGTCTCAGTCATCCTGAACGACATTCGGAGTTCTCACAATGTGGGTTCGATGTTTCGTACCGCAGATGGTCTCGGTGTTGATAAGGTCTATCTTGCCGGTTACACTCCGGCGCCGAAGGATAAATTCAACAGAGAGAATAAAGAAATCGCAAAAGTGGCACTTGGTGCAGAACAAACCGTTGCGTGGGAATCGGAAAAAGAAATTTCTGTTTTGATTTCTAAATTAAAAAAACAAGGAAATGATATCGTGGCCATCGAACAAAGTGAAAGTGCTACCGACTACAAGGATTTTAAAGTAACGAAGCCGACGGTATTTATTTTTGGAAATGAAGTTGAGGGAGTGGGGAATGATGTGCTTTCTAAGTGTGACAAAGTTGTTGAGATTCCCATGAGGGGAGAAAAGGAGTCTTTTAATGTTTCTGTGGCTTTTGGAATTGTGCTCGCGCGGATTCTTGATCTCTAGTTTTATTTATAATCAAACCTATATGTATCAACAACTTTTCCTGAGTTATCAATGAGTTGAATTACATCTCTATTTTCAATCCATAAAATTCCTCGTGCCTTAGAAAAGACTCGCCATTCTGGAACAAAGAAATCTTCATCAAACTGATGATTTTTGACACAGCTTGTGTAGTTGATATTTTTTTCTATGTACTCTTCACACGATCGACTGATTTCCTCGGGGTATTCTCGTTCTTTTGGAATATGACAAAGAGGCAGGGTGTCTATGTAGTCTAAACATTCGTTGTTTGTGCTAACCGAAACGGGTGGAGCGTCTTCGGTTGCTGATGGACACTGTCGACCAAGTGATGGAATAAAACTGTCGTTTCGATCAAGGTAACCAGCGCAGATATTTACTCGGAATGATTTATTGATGAGTGAATTACCATGACTTACGATAACTCGTGAGCGTCGGTCAGAAATGACAATCGGGGCGTCGCTTGGTAGGCCAAATTCTGGGATGTTTGCGGCACCGCCAATTGTCATTTCTCCTCCCGTAACTAAGCTTTTCAATTTCCAACCCGAAAGGACAACTGACTGTCCTGGGTCGTTTCGAATATCAAGTATGGCATATTCATTAAAGGTACCAACGTTGTATATGTGTGCAATACCTACACGATCTGCGTATGGAGACGCATTTTCTGCGGCAACTCGCTCTTGTATCTCTTTATTGAGCTCAGTTGTCTCTGCTGTAATGCGTTGTAATTTTGTTCGATTGTCTTCGTATCCATATTCGTTTGATGGGTTGTTACTATAATCAGAAGAGCTGGTCACATCATCATTTGCAGGCCGAAAGATTGAGCCTCGAGATATGAGACCCAGGATGATAAAGAAAATGATTATGAGGATTCCGAGGGTGCTGTCTTTCATTACGTAAAGAGTTTTTGGTGCTTAGAGCAGAAGTGGGCATTGCGACTGCCAACCTTCCTTCGTTCAATTATGCCACCGCATCGTGGCTTCGCACAAACCTCACCTGTGTGCCGGTATGCGTGGTGGGTATTTTGGAATTCACCGATTTTGCCGTCGATGTTTCTGTAATCAGAATCTGAGTCACCACCAAAATTAATTCCTTTCTCAAGCACAACTATCATCTCCTGAAACAGATCTTTGATAAAAGTTGTTGGAATTTTTGATGTTTTTGAAAGTGGGTGGATGCATGAGCCCCAAAGCATTTCATCAGAGTAAATATTTCCAATGCCGGCGATCACTCCTTGATCCAGAAGGGTTTGTTTTATCGGCCAGTTGGGTCGCAGAGTAAGACGCTCTTTGAATTTTTCCAGCGTAAAACTTTTCTCAAGTGGTTCGGGGCCAATGTGAGTAAGATCGGGGAGGGTATCGATCTCTGTGGTGGGGAAGACAAATATTTTTGCAAATTTTCGCACATCAGAAAAGGATAAAAATTTTCCATTCGAAAGCGAAAAGACTAATCGAATGTGCTGGTTGAATGGATCTTCGAGAGGGCCTTTTTCTGTTGTGACCCATTTATTTTGTTTTTTGTTGAAGGAATAGTTGCCATAGAGCAAATGACCGGTCATTTTCATGTGAATGAGAATAGTCTGGTTATTTGAGAGGGAAATCAGGATATTTTTACCTCGTCGTTTGGCACCAAGAAACGTACTACCAACTACCGTACGCTTGAAATTTTTAAAATACTGAGTGTCTTTAATGTTCTTTTTGCCTTTATGAAACGAACTATCATAACCTGACCAAATGTCGGTTATGGATAGATTTTTTAGTTTTCTATTGAGACCTTGAACTGTTGTATGGACCTCCGGAAGTTCTGGCATGGGGATATGATATAGCTTAAATTGAAATGCCAGAAATGTGCGCAAGCAGAACCGAACTGTACGTGTTAGGGGGTTCGTTTGTCCAACATGTTTTTGATTTCTTCTCGTGCCACGTTTGCATCACTCCAAGGAATTTTTGAATTGTTTGGCCCCATGATGTAGGGGTCTGTGCCCTTACCAGAAATAAGAACAACGTTGCCGAGGCGTGCATATGAAATTGCTTTTGCGATTGCTTCACGCCGATCCATCACGATTTCGCATGGTTTGTTAACAATCGCAACCCGCATTTCATTCACAATTTTCTCTGGATTCTCGTCGTACGGATCTTCATTGGTAAGTATTATTTTGTCGCAGTATTGATCGGCGATTTTTGCCATTTCGGGTCGTTTCCATGTGTCTCGGCCACCACCGGTGTTGCCGAGAACACAGATTTTTCTTTGGTTGGGGAAGGCTTGGTACAGCTTTTCCAGTGAATCAACCGTGTGTGCGTAATCAACCACAACGTCAAAGCCCTGACCAAGATCAATTTTCTGAACACGGCCTTCAATGATTGTGATGTTTTGAATGCCTTGGGCTATCACCTCGTTCGGAATTCCCATATGTTTTGCCAGAGTTGCTGCGGCAAGACAATTGTAAATGTTAAAGAGACCGATAAGTTTTGGTCGGATTTGCATGCCATCAAAGGTGAAAAAAGTATTATTTTCTTCGGTTGAATACGGTTGTGCATTCTTAAGAGAATAGGTGATTTTGTTTTTCACATCGAGATCGAGAAACATTTTTGCATTCATGTCGTCTGCGTTAATGACCATGAACTTGTCTGGTTTCTTTGATGTTTCAACAAGTTTTGCTATAGAAAGTTTTGCTTTTTTGTAATTTTCGTATGAACCATGAGATTCAATGTGTTCCGGAGAAAGATTGGTAAATACAAAGGCATCAAGATCAATCCATTTGTGACGAAATTGTCGTGCGCCTTCTGATGTCATTTCGATAACAGCGTGAGTGCAACCGGCCTTATACGCTTTTGCGAGGAAGCTTTGCATGAAAAATCTGCCAGGCATCGACATTTTGTAGAGATTTCTGACTGAATCGTCACCAATCTTGAAGCGAATAGTGTTTGTTAGCGCCGTTTTATGACCTGCTTTTTCCAAAATACCGTTGATAATTTCGGTTGTGCTCGATTTGCCCTTGGTACCAGTGACACCGATAACGTACATGTTGCGAGCAGGGAAGTTGTAAAGAATTGCGCCCAACAATGAAAGTTTGTAGTGATATATCGGTTGCAAGGTTTTAAAAACCGATTTCGGTATAAGTTTTTTTATGATTGAAAGCATTATTTTGTTGCTGTTCCCAATAATTTAAGGGCCTTTTTTACTTTGTCTCCTGCAGATATATTTTCGCCAGAAATCTTTTTCAAAACATCACGAGATTCTCGCTCAGAATACCCAAGAGACTTAAGCGCCTCAAGTGCATCGGTCTCTCCACGCAGGTCATCGTGTTCTGCATCACCAAACTCAACAAGTTTCTCTCGGAGTTCAAGGATTATTTTCTCTGCTAATTTTCGGCCAATGCCAGAAACTTTGGTTAAGTATGCGAGATCACCAGAAGACACGGCACGTTTGAGACTGAGGGGATTTGAAACATTCACAATACCCATGGCGGTCTTTGGTCCGATACCAGAGACGCCAATCAGAAGTTCAAACAGTCCAAGGGCTTCCTTTTCCGCAAACCCATATATGTCGAGTGCGTCTTCACGTACTACAAGATGTGTCCAGAATGATGTTTCGCCGGTGTGTTTGATCGTCCGAAGTACCTCGTCTGTCGTATATACCTTGTATCCGACGCCGTGCACATCCAAAATGCAGAATTTAAGGCTTTTTTCAATGACTTTTCCGCACAGATAGGAGATCATGCAGGCATCATATCAAAATTTGTCTCTTTAGGGGACCTGTGGTAAGGTATTGCAACACAAATATGCCGATTACAACATCAGCCAAAAAAGCCCTTCGAAACTCTCGCCGAAAGCGAGACTTCAACATGGCACGAAAGACAGCCCTTACAAACTCAATCAAGAAGTTCCGAAAGCTAGTAATTGCGGGAAAGATCGACGAGGCAAAGAAAATGATGCCAGAAGTTGAACAAGCTATCGACAAAGCATCAAAAACAAATTTGATTAAGAAAAATAATGCGAGCCGAAAGAAATCTCGACTCCAGGCTCTTTTGAAGAAGAGTGCAGTAAAATAATCCTCTCAAGCTCAATCAAAAAACTCCCCGAACGGGGAGTTTTTGTTTAGGGGTTAATAAAATCGATAGCTTGTTTGAACGTGGTGAACCAGATAATGTGGGTTGCAACTGCACCAACGAGGAAGCCGGTAAGGGAAGACGCAACGGTTCGACCAATCTTGTAGTTGTAATCTCGCTTTTCGTACGAAATAAAATCTCTAAATAAATTTTTCATATATATAATTATTTCCAAATAACCTTCTAAAGGCAATGGCGATATTAGAATTGTTTTAATAATACCATTAAAAGTGTCATCAATTGCCAGAACGATTCCTTCGCCGTCACCCAAGATTTTCCCCTCATGTGGTCACACATAATTTGCTCGTCGCCACTCGCAAATTTGTGCGACCCCGCCTCAGCTGTTTTGCCTACTGACAAAACATACTTCCGGCCGGCCCATGAATCGAAAAATCCAGCGCAGGCTGGATTTTTCTCTCATGTGCCCTCGATAGGAATCGAACCTATATTTTGAGTTCCGCAAACTCATGTTCTATCCATTGAACTACGAGGACGTGCGGACAATGTACTACAAAACCAAAGATTTTTCTAATTTTTTAAAAACCGATATATTCCATGATCATCTCTAGGAGTGGTTCATGTTGCTCTGTTTCTGCAAGTTTTGTTCGTAAAAAATCTCTGATTTCTTCTTTTTCTTCTTCGACTAAGGAATCTAGGGGAACAACAAGGTGGGGCATGATCAAGCGTTTTGTGCGCACAAGCATGCGACCATTTTCATCGTGTTCGATCCAAAATGATTCTAGATTACCGTATGTAAAATGATATTTACCAATAGTAATGCCCGCATCGTTGATTTCTACATCGTGTTCCAGCGGCACGCGGGAAGCATGCATAACGAGGGCAAAACCCGCAATCACAAGGAGAATTCCAAAAAGGACGTTGTTAAAAAGAATAGCAGTTGCCGCTGCTGCAACGGTGATGATGGCTACTGCCCAGTACCAGTCGGTTGCCTTGTGTTTGTAGTGGAACTCAAGTGCTCTAAAACGGAACGAAGTCATGGATAAATTGTAGCATGACGAAAATTTGAGTGTTGTGCAAAACCCAGAAATTTTTACCCTTGAACAAAAACCTTGAATCCACCGTATGCCATTTTCTTCATATCGAAGGGCATTTCCATCTTTTTTCCATCCTTATCGTGTGGTTTCATGTTTTTCATGACCTTTGCATTTACCTGGTCGCGATGTGCGCGCGATTTGTATGTGATGAATGAAAAGAACACCACCTCATTTTTCTTTGCATTGGTTAATTGGGGGAAGGGTAATGCCCAGTCTGCCTTCATGTCGTCTGCGATGCATTCTTTATAGTCGAGAGCGCCGTATTTCATCCACATCTCAGCTCCTTCCTTTGCCATCTTTTTGTACGCCATGACTTTGTCTTTCGGAACAACGAGTACGAAACCGTCTACATAATTTTCTTTTGCAGCCATATTGTTCGCTTATTTTCTAATGCGTTTATTATACCTAGGCAGAACTAAAATGACCCAGCAAAAGCCGGGCCATTTTAAATGGTCGCCTTCGCTCGAAACGAGCTACGGCGGACCGAAGGCGGAGGACCGTTGAGGCTGTTGGAACGTATTATACAGAGCACGCGGGTGGAATTTGGGTGCCGGCACTTAAGAGGGTGTAAATTTGTCGCCTCCCTGGTAGGCAGGAAGGAAATGACCG
This sequence comes from uncultured Candidatus Saccharibacteria bacterium, assembly GCA_964456405.1. Lineage (GTDB taxonomy): Bacteria > Patescibacteriota > Minisyncoccia > Phycocordibacterales > DATGWK01 > JAHFLV01. The sequence goes on from CAYVZB010000006.1 coordinate 52,380, forward strand.
GGGTGGGGTGAGACATGTATCTATATCATAACCTTGTCATATCACAAGAACTGTGGTAATTTCTCTGTCAGAAACCGTTGTTCTAAGATTTTGCCAAAAACCATTACCATCCAAAAGGAGGTTCAGTCATGGGTCCCAAGTCAAAAGTCCACTTCATTAATGAGTCATTCATGGCCCGTGTTCCGGATCGTGGTGATCAGCCAGTTCAGTGTACGCCGTTTGTATACGATGAAGCCTTCAACTGTGGAGTCGGTGTGCAATACGATGATGAGACTGGCCAGGTTTGGGGGTTGGTGTCGCCTCGCAACCTTATCGCCGCTTGGCGTGGCACTGAGGTACTCCGATTGCTTGATGTGATCGAGCACGGCACACTACATAACGCCTACTACACAGGTCTTCGGAATCCGCACTCGTCCGATCTGGATCGGGTTGTTAAACCGACGATCGAGAAGATCGGACAAGGGGAGTATGACCGCATCATGTCGTCTCCTGTGCCCGAGGCCATCATTCGGGCGATTCTGGACAATCAGAGCGAGGAATACAAGCCCGACCTTTACCCGATCACGGACGAAGTGCGAGCGGGAACGATCGAGTGGCGACCAGAGTTCGCCGCCGCGGGTATCGCGCATCCCAAGGATGTGGATGCGAAGGCCAGGGCTCAGGAAGAGATCATTCGCAAGTTCGAAAAACTTCTTGGATCGTATGCAACTTCAGCTGGTCTCTCGAGACAATGTTTCGGAATGAACCATGTTGAAGGGGCACTGCTGACGATCGTGGACAAGGGGGCTAACAAGACCCATCCCGATCACGTCGTTGTCGCGCTTGCTGGCGCCGTCGGAAGTATGGCAACTGCAGAGTTCGCAATGGTGATGATGCCGTTTGGGCCCAGCACCAAGGATGAAGCAGAAACCATATTGGCTCGACAAAAGGAAGAAGCGTTGACGAAGGCGGCTCGATGGCTCAGTGCCAACACTGGCAACTCTCGTCTCTGGTTTCTCAACTTTATTCGTCGCAAGCAAGATCAAATGTCCTTCGGCAATGCCAAGTCTCTTCTGGACAGATTGATCGCGGAGTACTTCCCACCGCGGCCGAACCCAACATCGGCGTGAGTTCTTTTGTTCAAAACCCCAACCGCACCCAAGGCTTAGGCTGAGGGTGCGTTTTTCTTTGAGACTATAATCTTTTGTGTGCGGAGGAGGTGAGATTCGGCTCAAAAATGTTTATTTAAGAATGCCGACCAGAACCCGATTTCAAATACTTTTCAAAATTAAAAGCTTTGTATTTGTCAGAGAAAGCGAAGTAGGAGATTAATTTAATTGGTTGTCTTTCTGCTGTCGCAGGAACTTTTTTATTTTTGTGTCTTAAAATCCTTTTTCTTAAATTATTGGTACAACCGGTATAGGGCTTGCCATCTTTGCACATCAAAATATAAACGTAGTACATAACTACGCCATACCATTTTATAGATAAAGTTTTCTTAAAGTTTTAATGTGACGGACTTTGTCCGCAGCTCGCCTTCACGAACCACTTGCGGACTTCGTCCGCCGTAGCTCGCTACTGCGAGCGAAGGCGGAGGAGGTGAGATTCGGCTCAGTAAAATTGCTTTGCAATTTTCTTCGCCTCGGCCTCGCTCGCCGCGGTCGGCAAGCGACATCGCGGCTTCGCTCCGGCTTTCGAATCTCTCTATTCTCAGACAAAAAATTAGGACGCACCTTTCGGCGCGCCCAATTTTTCGTTGCGGAGGAGGTGAGATTCGAACTCACGACACCTGTAAAGATGTGACGGTTTTCAAGACCGTTGCTTTAGACCGCTCAGCCACTCCTCCTAATTTAAACTCAATCCTCTTAAACTTACTCAACTGTTTCCTCAACCGTATACTTTCTTGCGACGAGAAAGATATAAATAATCTCGAGAACCCCCATAGTATTTGCTAGGAGAATAATTGCAAACCACCACTTATGTGAAAGTCGCGCTGCTTTCCATAATGCAAGACCTTTCCAGATCAACATCCAGATAAGCATGAGGGCGAAAATCAAAGGATTCTGATTAAGGAAATCGAGTATCCCTGATTGTTCTGATGATTGTAATTGTTCGAGAAAATTCATAATGCGCATTAAGCGCTTGCATAGTATACAATATCTTCATGAACAGGCTAATGGGCATCGATTTTGGGTCCAAGAGAGTGGGGATTGCGCTTTCAAATGAAGAAGGTCAATTTGCCATGCCAAAAGCCGTATTGCCCAACGACCGTTACCTTTTTACTGAGATAAAAAGAATGTGTGAAGCATACGGCGTGACCGAAATTGTTATGGGAGAGTCCAAGGATTTTAAGGGAAATGACAACCAGATTATGAAAGGCATTAATCTATTCAAGGGTGAATTGGAAAGAGATCTTGGGTTGCCGGTACATTTGGAACCCGAATTTCTGACGAGTCATCAAGCTGCCCAGACCCAGGGCAACAGTCCACTCCTTGATGCTTCGGCGGCGGCACTTATTCTTCAAAGTTATTTGGACAGGCGTTAAGTTTCGTCATCCACAATTTTCTAGCATTTCGCTTTCCGTACCTAACGCCTTGAGCCTGGCGCCTGCTATAATATTTCAAATGAAACGTTTGTCTTTTTTTGATCTTTTTCCACCACCAAATTTTCTCAACATGCCCGCTGTTGGTCTTTCTATCGAGGGTGATGTCATCCGTGCGGTTTCGTTCGACAAAAAACATGGTCATACCAACCTGAAGTTTGCTGACGAGCTCAAGCTTGAGTCGGGTTCTGTGGTTGGCGGAGAAATTCTTAAACCGGACAAGCTTTCTCAGGCAATAAAGACTTTAAAAAGTGAGCACGGAGTCCGTTCTGTTTGTCTTGCGTTACCAGAAGAGAAAGCTTACGTTTACGAAACTGTAATTCCTGTCCCAGATGGTGGAGAATTTAGTGAAGCGGTCGAATTTTCTATTGATCAAAACATTCCACTTTCACCATCTGATGTTGTTTTTGATTTTTCAGTTATTGATGGTCCGTTTATTTTTAATGAAGTTGAATCAGTCCGGGTTATGGTGACGGCATACCCGAGGGCGATTGCAGAAATGTGGGTTGATCTTTTGAAACAGGCAAATATTACTCCGCGTGCATTTATCCAAGAATCTCAGACGATCGCTCGTTCTGTTGTGGCTGAAGGTGAAAAGAAAACAGTGCTTATCGTTCATTTCTTTAAAGAGAAAACCGTTATTGCCATTGTCTCTGGTGGTTTTGTGCGTTTTACCACCACCGTCTCAAGCGTGGCGGAAAACGCTGGCAAAATTCTTGATTCACATGAGGGAGAAAAAATTTCTGAATCAGTAGAGTTGCTTGCTGTTCGTGATGAGGTAAAAAAAGTTTGTTCGTACTGGCAGGGAAGGACAGATGACAAGGCTCGCAAAGATTCCGGTCAAATAAAGTCGATAATCGTTACTGGTCACGTGGCACACATGACCGATGTTGCGGAATATTTGGCTCAGCGAGCAGGGATACCAGCACAGCTTGGAAATGTATGGGTCAATGCATTTTCTTTGGACCACAAGATTCCGAAGATAGATTTTGAAGAGTCGCTTCGATATGCGGCGGCAATTGGTGCGGGACTACAATAACATGCTCAATCTTATTCCTTTAGAACAAAAGAAGCATCTCGAAAAAGAGTACAAAACTCGCAAATTTATCATGTGGGCAACACATGTTGTTGTTGTGCTCAGTATTTCCATCGTTCTTTTGATCCCGTCATATATTTTGTCTCGGACAAAGGCGGGAGAGGTCATGAACGAACTTGACCATGTAAAGCGAGTTCTCGATACCGAACTTCAACCAAGCGAAGTCACGAAAGAATTAATGGAAGCCGCACAAAATGCCCAGGACCTCAAGCCGTTTACCCAGACAAACTCTGTGTATCAACTCGTCAAAATTTTTGAAAGTAAACCTGCAAATATTCGAATCTCAAATATTATCTTTGACAATGAAAGAGAACCGGAACCCGCAACGATAACACTTACAGGTATCGCGGCTGATCGAGAAAGTCTTCGTGTATTTGGTCGACTGATGGAGGCCCGAGCAGAATTCGCTACTGTCGATTTACCCGTTTCTAATTTTGCAAAAGAGAAAAACATTGAATTTAATATGATTATTACTATCAAATAAATGAAAATCTCTTCTTCAAAAGGTCTGCTAATAGTTTTCGTCGCTCTGATTGTTGTTTTGATGGTGGCGAATTATGGATTTTTTCATGTAATCCAAACTTCGGGTACAGAAATTTCAAATTTACAAAGAGAAGTTACGTCCCTCAAAACACAAGTTGAGGAATTTTCAAAATATAGTCCAGAGGACTTGAAGGCTTTGGCCCAGTCGATAACGGCAAAAATCATTCCTCGTGGTGACGTTGTTGATTTTATCGAAGAAATTGAATCGAGTGCCCGAAGCCAGGGAATTGAGATTTCTGTTGAGTCGGTTGATGTTGTTCCTAGAAGCGAAGATGCAAATGATAATAAACAAATCATGAATCTGAATCTCGTGACAAAGGGTTCATGGCAAGAAACAATGTACTTTATAAACTACATTGAACATTTGCCATATAAGATTGCGATTAAAAATATGAATCTCGCAAAAAACACTGCAGATGAGGGGGCGGGAAATGGAGATTGGCGCGGTTCATTTCGTATCACCGCATTGAAATTCAAATGAAAATAAATTTTTTTAAAAAAGGAAAAGATGCGGGTAAAAAAACATTTAAACCAAAGTTGGTTGGAGAAGACCGCGCGAGACATGATTGGATGATGATGGTCGCTGTCTTCGTGGTTCTTATTCTCATCGTAATTAGTTTTGACTTTTATCTTTTTACAAAAATTAATCGCGGTGATTTTTTTGCAACCGATGGCGAAATTCAAGACAACGAAACCGTTGCAACAAAAAAAGTTCTTCTTGATGCTCAAAACTTTTTTGAGACAAGACAAAAGGAATATGAGGCGTTCAAGTCTACACCACCGGTCGAAATTGACCCTTCAATTTAGTTTTTTGGAGGGTTAGAACTGGGTGTTATAATCCCGGCATGCCGTATAAGGATAAGGCCCGGCTTTACGAAGCACAAAAAAGGCACAGGATTAAAATACGTGCTAAATTACTTGAGTTTCTATTGGAGAAATGTTGTGTTGATTGTGGCGAGAAGGACCCCGTGGTTTTGGATTTTGATCATCGTGATGGTAGGACTAAGTTTAAGATTATTGGTAAGATGTTGTCGGGTCATTATTCTTGGAAATCAGTGCATTCTGAGATTCAGAAGTGTGATATTCGGTGCGCAAATTGCCACAGACGTAAGACATATAGGGAACAAAAGAGTTGGGGAAGAGGTTCGCCCTTGTAGCTTAATGGATAAAGCAATGCTCTTCTAAGGC
>CAYVZB010000007.1:0-34393 GCA_964456405.1 uncultured Candidatus Saccharibacteria bacterium
GTCAGTTCGTGGTTTGAATTGTTCCCTTAAGTGGGGTAACGAACGCAACCCTCGTTGTCTGTTACATGTATCAGGCGAGACTGCCCAGCTCAAAGATTACAACTTCGGTTGCAATTTCTGAGCTGGGAGGAAGGCGAGGATAACGCCAGGTCAGCATGACCCTCTGATATCCGGGGCTACACACATAATACAATCGCATCTACAACGCGTCGCGACGGGGTAACCCTGAGCCAATCGTAAGAAAAGATGCGCCAGTTCGGATTGGGGGCTGCAACTCGACCCCATGAAGCCGGAATTGCTAGTAATCGCAGGTCAGCTATACTGCGGTGAATACGTTCTCAAGTCTTGTACTCACCGCCCGTCAACTCAAGGGAGCCGGGGATACCCGAAGTCCGCTTTTGCGGCCTAAGGTAAATTCGGTGACAGGGAGTAAGTCGTAACAAGGCACGGGTAGCGGAAGCTGCTCGTGGAATATTTCAAATTGAAACATCTGATTGCATTTTTAATGCGTCGGTAACCGTGTCGGTATTGTGTATCTCGTACGAGTACATAATGACAAGTACTGTGAGTCTCAAATCAGTATGACTGCCAGGAAAGACTGGCTCTAAAGACCACCTTCGCCCTCTGGGCTATGGCGAGTCACAGAACGGAACAAAATAAAAGATGGAAACCCCAACCTTGCCCTCTGGGCTACGTGGGGGAACAGAAAAGCCACCCAAGAGGTGGCTTTTCTGTTGGTTGACATTTTGTGGCAAAGATGCTACCATTTCACTGGGTTATCACGGCTCTTTACACTTTTCACACGGAGGTTTTTGGTATGGGTATGCACGGAAAGCAGTTGAAAATCGGTTCTGGAACGCTGGCGGAGATCAAACCTGTTGGAACGGACCACGGTGCGAATAGGGTCCCTTCCACCAAGTTGACCCCTTTGCAAACGACACGCGGAATCTTGGCTGACACTGACATGCCGACGGACTACCCTTGTGGTCCCTTGCCGGGTCATCGTGCTCATCTTCGGCGAATGACGGGTTCGAGCAGGCTTTGCTCGGGCGGAGGGATGGAACCCGGTGTCAGAGACAGCAAGGTCGCGAGGGCTCGGTACGACATCAGAACCGGCAAGCTCGAGACACCGTGTGTTGTCTCGCAGACCATCGACAATATGACTGCCGCCATGATCGAGGGCAAGATACGGCTCTGCTCTCAGTGCAACCAGCCTCTGTTCGACAGGGGGAACGGTGATCCTCGGTGTCTCAGTGGGTGTTCTACTTCCTGTCGTACTGCCTGATGTTTCGTTCTTCGTGGTGTGGGGCCCCCTTGCTTCGGCATTGGGGCCTTTTTTGTTGTGCGAAGTCTGTTGACAGAACATCTATATAGTGCTACTATAAATCAGCCCAATGAGTCGGCGAGTGCCGGTTCTGGAAGGTCAATTGTGTAAAAGGAATTACACATGGTTTCGAAGAAATGGATTGTTCTTTTCATCTTTTTTGCTTTTACGGGTGCTTCTCGGGTTTCAGCTGGTGAGTCATCGACGGAACTTGTCGATGCTCTCATCCAGGTGGAATCTGGGGGAGACGACTCGGCTGTGGGTGACAAAAACCTACAGGACAAGGCGTATGGTTGTCTTCAGATTCGTCAACCCTGCGTTGATGATGTCAACCGCGCCTACGGCACAAACTATCGTGCCGAGGACTGCTGTAATGATCGAGTTCTTTCGATCAAGATCTACGAGCTCTACATCAGGCTCTATGCGACCAAGACGCGTCTTGGTCGCGAGCCGACGGATGAAGATCGAGCAAGGATCTGGAACGGCGGTCCGAATGGTTGGAAAAAGTCCAGCACAAAGAAGTACTGGATCAAAGTGAAAAAGAAGATCAAGTAGTCAATATGTTTTGATGAAGACCACTGGCGGAGCTTGTGGTTTTTTGTTGCCCACATAACTTGTTTTAAGCCCTATTTTCTGATAATTTAAGGTTTCCCTGATTAAGGGTGTCTGTTGTGATTAGGGTGTGTTATTGATGTCAATTAAGATATACATGGTTCGCTTGGTTTGTAAAAATGAAGTTGTTGTTTGCGTGGGCGTATAGCTCAGGTGGTTAGAGCGCGTCACTGATAATGACGAGGTCCCAGGTTCAACTCCTGGTACGCCCACGCAGGTTGTTACTCCATTTTTACAGAATTTTGCTGGGATCTGTAACATAGTTTTATAGCTATTGACCAAGGTTTTTTAAAGTAGTACCTTTAGGGCGGTGTTTTTTGGTCTTTGTAACCCATTTAACTGGAGGTGAATCATGTGTCTTTCAGAGGTAGGGAGCTCTGCCTCTGGGCAGATACTTACAACACGACAATTTCGTTTGTTTGATGGAAAAGTACGCGCGTTCGCCTTTGGAAGGCCGCATGACTGGAATCGAATGGTTACGGATAACAAGCTTGATCAGTTCGCGGTTCTTGCGCGGCACGTAAAGGAATGTGGTGTCACAAGAGTATTTACACCACTTGCAGTCGAGGATACAAACCTCAAGGGCGATGCAATAATCCGGGAAAGAACGGTCGGCACAGTGATCAACGACGATCCAGATTTCTTCAGAGAAAAAATCGTGGTTGATGGGGTTGAGTTTTATTTTGGTGGCGATGCTGATGGGATTCGTCTGACCGAATTCGGTGCCTATTTTTTGCCATCAGCAGATTGTTACACCCTGGTACTTCGAATGCCAGACGGTACCGTGGTTGGCTGTCACGGGGGCAGAAATAGTCTTATCGAACCTGCGGAAGTGCGAGTGGTTAGCCACGCGCAATATCAGAGTGTGGCAATTGCTGCACTGCAGGGTTGGTATGGTAGGGGTGATGATGTACAGACGGCAATGCTTTGTGGCATCAAGGCTCAGTCGTTCAGACATCCATTTGACCATCCTGACTATGGCGAGGTGAATCGGAAATTGGCTGCGCACCTTGTGCAGGAATTTGGTCCGGACGTGGTGGAAAAGCCGTACGAACAGTGTCCGATTGACCTTGCTGCGGTTGTCAGGGTTCAGCTTGAAAGGCTCGGGGTGCCAACAGACCCTGATCATTTCTCACTTGATCCAACGGATACTGCAACCGAGATGGACGAGTCTGGTGAGTACCTCTGGCACAGCAATCGTCGTGGCGACACGACTCGAAATGGGGTTCTCGTTGTTCGGCTGTCATGATGCAGTCGACTAACGAGGGGCGCGGTCTATGAGAGACCGTGCCTTTTATTTTCAGCAAATTTTCAAACAAAAGGTAGAATACAGATATGGATTTCAAGAATAAAAAAATCACACTCATGGGACTTGGGCTTTTGGGCCGAGGTGTTGGTGACGCTGCTTTTTTTGCCGAGGCGGGTGCCGACCTGACAGTAACCGATTTGAAATCCGAAAAAGATTTAGCAAGTTCGCTTGAAACCTTAAAAAAATACAACAATATTAAATTTGTGTTGGGCGAACACCGTCTAGAGGATTTTAGAAATGCTGATTTGGTTATTAAGGCAGCAGGGGTTCCGCTTGATTCTCCTTTTATTGCAGAAGCCGAGAACAACGGGGTGCCGGTAAAAATGAGCACTCAGATTTTTGCAGAAAATACCAAAGCAACAATTGTCGGTGTTACAGGTACTCGCGGTAAATCCACAGTTTCATACCTTTTACATGCAATTTTAAACGAACACTTTAAAAATTCTGATCATGCTGTGTTCTTGGGTGGAAATATTCTTGGAGTTTCAACTATAGATTTTTTGAACAAAACAAAAAGTGGAGACGTTGTTGTTCTCGAGCTTGATTCGTGGCAGCTTCAGGGTTTCAAGAATTTTTCTCCTCATGTGGCCGTTTTCTCTACATTCATGCGCGATCATTTGAATTATTATGGCGGCAGTATGGAAAGATATTTTGCAGACAAGGCAAATATCTATCGATCTCAAAAACCAGAAGATGCGTTGGTTGTGAGTGAACAAGTAATGGGCTACATAGAAAAATTCGGTCCAAAACCTGTTTCAAAAGTGATTGTTGCCAGTGTTTCAGATGTGCCACATACATGGAAGATAAACATTCCGGGTGATCATAACAAGCTCAATATTGCTTTGGCCATAGCTGTTGCAAAAGCAATGGGAATTCCAGAAAAAACAGTTGAAATCGCTGTGGCAAATTTTACTGCTCCACCCGGCCGGCTAGAAAAAATTCGCAGTATTAATGGCGTAGACATTTATAATGATACGAATAGTACGACTCAAGAGGCTACAATTGCCGGCCTCGAAGCATTAGGAAAAGACAAAAAAACCGTTCTGATTTTTGGTGGTGCTGATAAAAAGCTTGAAGTAGATCAATTATTTTTAATATTGCCTTCATACGCAAAAGCTCTTGTTGTGTTGCCGGGCACTGGTACAGACAAAATGAAAGATAAACTTGCAGAGATTTCAAAAGAAACACCAGTAATTTTTGTGCAAAGCATGAGTGAGGCTGTGGTAGAAGCTCTGAAGGTTGCTCAGGAAGGTGATCGGATTTTGATGAGTCCGGCGTTTGCTTCTTTTGGTTTATTTAAGAACGAGTATGATAGGGGAGATCAATTTAACGCAGCAGTAGGAAAAGTGTAATGGATTTAAACAAAGTTAAAAAAGTATATTTTATCGGTATTGGTGGCATTGGCATGTCTGCTGTGGCACGGATGTTTTTGCATCAAGGAAAACAAGTATACGGCTCGGATATGGGTAGTTCTAAAATCACAGAGGAACTTACGAAGCTCGGTGCAAAAATCCACATTGGTAACCCCGAAACAACTCTTCCTGAAGGGCTTGATGTTGTTGTGTATACTGTTGCCATTTCAGAAACTCATCCAGAATTTGTTTTTGCAAAGTCTAAAAATATTCCAGTCATTTCATATCCTGAGTCTCTCGGATTGATTTCAAAAGATAAGTTTACTATTGCTGTTGCTGGTACTCATGGAAAGACGACAACCACTGCCATGATTGCGCAGGTGCTTATCGAGGCTGGTCTTGATCCGACTGTTATCGTTGGCAGCCTTTTGAAATCAGGAACCAATTTTATCGCAGGCAAAAGTAAATATTTGGTTGTCGAAGCCTGTGAGTATAAGCGTTCTTTTTTAAATATAAAACCCGATATTGCAGTCATCACAAATATTGACGATGATCATTTGGATTACTACAAAAATCTAGCGGGAATCCAAGAAGGATTTTCTGAGTTTATTCATGGTATCCGTCAAGGGGGAATACTTGTTACGAATCTTGGTGACAAAAACGTAAAGCCAATTCTTTCAACCTTTAGTGCAAAAGTAATCGACTATACTTCAGTTCAGGAAAACATTTCACTTGGAGTTCCAGGCCAGCACAATATTAAAAATGCCAAAGCTGCCTTTGTGGTTGCCGATCAACTCGGTATTCCAAAAGAAAAAATTCTTTCTGGTTTGAAAAATTTTACTGGAACATGGCGTCGGTTTGAAAAAATCGGTGAGACCGGATCGGGGGCTCTTGTGTATGACGACTACGCTCATCATCCAACAGAAATAAGGGCAACGCTTGATGCAGCGAGAGAGAAATTTCCAGATGAACGCATAATCGCGGTATTTCAACCACATTTATATAGCCGAACCAAAGAACATTTTAAAGAATTTGGTTCAGCGCTTGCTCCAGCAAACCAAACCTTAATTTTGCCAATTTATGCCGCACGAGAGCCGAAGGATCCTTCAATTTCCAATCAGATACTGGCTCAAGAAATCCAAAGAGAGGGAGTACACGCAACCGCTTTTGAAACTTTTGAAAGTGCAAAGGAATTTTTAAATTCAAACCTTAAACGGGGTGATGTTGTTTTCACTATTGGTGCCGGTGACATACACAAATTGTCAAAAATGTTGGTTTCTTAGTATTCCACAGGGGGTCGGCAAGACTGGTGTGATATAGTAGTGCCAATGATTACCCAAAACCGCATTCTTTTTTTAATCGGACTTCTGATTTTGCTTGTGCCATTCCTTGGTTTTCCGAGTAGGTACGAATCTTTTTTCTTGTCTGTTGCTGGTCTGTCTGTGATTGTGCTTGCGTTTATGTATGCACGCAATAAAAGACTTAACGAAATCGAAGAGCCTCAAAAACCAGTAAAGAGCACAGAAGTTTTTGTTGAAAGTCGCCCTCGTTTTGCGAGCGATGATGAACTCGTCTACACCGATCTTTCGTCGATACGAGATCGTTCAAATATTGTTAAAACCTCTTGATTTTATAGTTACATGGCAAAACCGCGTCCAGCCCTTTATATGCAAATCAGCGGTCTTGTTGTCGTGGCGGCTTCGGTTGGCGTGTTGTGGGCAGCATCTCCTCAATTTTTTAATATTGAGTATGACACCACCGTGACTTCCGAAACGATGTCTGAGAGTTTGATACCAACTACGACACCAAAGGTTGCCGCTGTTTCAAGCATTATTCCAACTCATAAAAAAACCCCGAGCCCGGTCAAATCGATTTATATGAGTCAGTGTGTAGTCGGAACACGAAATTTTCGTGACAAATTGGTTAAGCTTATTGATGAAACAGAACTAAATTCTGTAATAATCGACATTAAAGATTTTACTGGTTTCATTAGCTTCACAACTGATAATCCTAAACTTGTCGACTCGATTTCAAGTCAGTGTGGGGCAACCGACATGCTTGAGTTTATTGATTCTTTGCACAAAAAAGATATATACGTGATCGGTAGAATCACAGTTTTCCAGGACCCACGCATGTCAAAACTTAGACCAGATTTAGCAGTGCGGAAACTTTCTGATGGAGAAGTTTGGAAAGATTACAAGGGTTTGAGTTTTATTGATGTTGGCGCGAAAGAACATTGGGATTATATCGCTACACTTGCAGAAGAGTCTTACAAAATTGGTTTTGATGAAATAAATTTTGATTACATTCGGTTTCCATCAGACGGAAACATGAAGGATACTGATTACACATTGAGTAGAAACAAGACTCGGCCAGAGGCGCTTGAGGAATTTTTCGTCTATTTAAATGATAGATTGAGACCGCAGGGAATTGTGACCTCGGCAGATCTTTTTGGTATGGTCACCACAAATCATGACGACTTGGGCATTGGACAAGTACTGGAAAAAGCATTACCTCATTTTGATTATGTTGCTCCGATGGTTTATCCATCGCATTACCCAAAGACCTTCAACGGTTGGGCTGATCCAAACAAGGTTCCATACGAACTGATTAAGTTTGTTATGTCGAGTGCGGTTGATCGGGCCAATCTTATGGATGCCAACCAACCAACCACAACGCCAGTGGTAGCAAAAGATACCTACAAAAAACTTCGCCCGTGGTTACAGGATTTTGACTACGGCGGAAACTACGATGTTGCTGAAGTCCGTGCACAAATCAAAGCAACATACGATGTCGGACTCGATTCTTGGATGCTCTGGGCACCAAGCAATATTTATACAGCAGGGGCGCTTGAACCGGTAGGAAGGTGATTTCTATGCTGAAGTTCGCCGTGTTTTGAAGCCTCGATGCAAGTCGGGGCTTTTTTCTTACTAAATTTGCTATACTATTTCTAAATAGTTCTATGAATGAAGAACAGGTAACATATTTTGCTGAAACTGATTCCCGTAATAAACGGGTGCCATTTGGTATCAAAACCAAGGATCGGTGGCGTCATATGTATGTGATCGGAAAGACCGGTATGGGTAAGTCAACCCTGCTTGAAAACATGGCTGTTCAGGACATCCAGAACGGCAATGGAATGGCCTTCATAGATCCTCACGGTAAAACCGCAGATCTTCTTCTTGAATATGTCCCCCCAGAACGCATTAAAGATGTGATCTATTTTGCCCCGTTTGATACCGAATATCCGATTTCGTTTAACGTTATGGAAGACGTTGGTCCGGGCAAGCGCCATTTGGTCGCGAACGGTTTGATGAGTGCATTCAAAAAGATTTGGGTCGACGCTTGGTCTGCCCGAATGGAATATATTTTGTCCAACATTTTGTTGGCACTTTTGGAATACCCAGATTCAACTCTTGTTGGTGTAAACCGCATGCTTGCAGACAAGGATTACCGAAAGAAGGTTGTTGAAAATATTAAAGACCCGTCAGTAAAGTCTTTTTGGGTCGATGAGTTTGCAAAATACGGTGAGCGTTACATGCAAGAAGCTGGGGCGGCGATTCAGAACAAAATCGGTCAGTTTATTTCTAATCCTCTGGTTCGAAATATTATCGGACAACCAAAATCGAGTTTTGATATTCGAGAAATTATGGATGAGAAAAAAATTCTCATCATTAATCTTTCAAAGGGCCGAGTTGGTGAAACTAACGCCAACCTCATTGGTAGCATGATCATTACAAAGATTTATCTTGCTGCACTTTCGCGTGCAGATGTTTCTGAGAACAGGATGAAAACTCTGCCACCGTTTTATCTGTACGTGGACGAGTTTCAGTCCTTCGCCAACGAATCTTTTGCTGACATTCTTTCCGAGGCTCGAAAGTATAAGTTAAGTCTGACAATTGCCCATCAGTACATTGAACAAATGTCTGAAGAGGTTCGAGCAGCGGTGTTCGGTAACGTTGGAACCATGGTGACCTTTCGGGTTGGTGCATTTGATGCGGAGGTTCTCGAGAAAGAATTTGCTCCAGTATTTACTGCCGAGGATCTGGTGAATCTTGGTTTCGTTCAAATTTATCTTAAATTGATGATTGATGGTGTTTCCTCGCAACCATTTTCTGCTTCAACATTGCCTCCAATTAAGAAACCGGATGTTAATCACCGAGATGATGTTATCGAACATTCTCGAAAAGTTTTTGCGCGTGAGCGTCTGGTGGTTGAAGAAGCAATTAAGAAATGGCATGAACCTATTACAATCGAGAAAAAGGATTATAAGGTTGACCCACACAAGAAGCCCGAAAGAAATTCTATTCAAGAGCCTTCTCAAGCACCTCAGATGCCGAGACCGGAGCCGCGACCAGTTCAGCCAGTGCTTGAACAAAAACCTGTACAATCCGTACCGAAAACAGAAGTACATAAACCCGCTCAGGTTTCTCAATCACGTGAAATGAAACCTGTATCGCTTGAAGCCCTTAAAAAACAAAGCAAGGGCCCATCAAAAGAAAATCTCAATCAGCTAAAAGACGCGCTTAAGGATATTGTCGAAAAAGCCAAAAAAGAATCTTCCAACACCCCTGCTTCCAATGAAACCATGGCGGACAAGGTGGGTTTTGAACCAAAAAAAGAACCAATTTCAACTGTCTCGACATCAAAACCAGAACATGCTAAAACTGAGCCTGTAAACCATCAACCAAGACCAAAACACGAACCAGCACAACCTAAGGTTGCTGAAGCAGGTTACCCAAAAGAAGTACCAGAAGATGTGTTGCGTCGAGTGCTCGACATAAAGAAAGGTAGGTAGACCCCATGAAAATCCTCATATTCTCAGTCGCATACCATCCATTTGTTGGTGGTGCTGAAATCGCGGTAAAAGAGATTACCGACAGATTGCCCGACATGAAATTCTATATGATTACCGTCAACATTGATGGTACAAAACAAGCCGAAGAAAAGATTGGGAATGTTCATGTGTATAGAGTTGGCAAAGGAAAGTACGGGAAATATTTGATGCCGATTCTTGGTCTAAAAAAAGCGCTAGCACTGCAAAAAGAAATTGGCTTCGATGCCACCTGGGCGATTATGGCAAGTTATAACGGATTTGCCGCCCTTGCATTCAAAATTTTTAAACCTCGAATTCCATTTATACTCACCCTTCAAGAAGGTGATCCAATTGAATACATAAAAAAACGAGTAGGTTTCTTTTCTCCAATTTTTAAGCAGATTTTCCGACGGGCAACAAGAATTCAAACCATTTCAAATTATTTGGCTGACTTTGCTCGGGGTATGGGTACCAAAAAACCGATTGTCGTAATTCCAAACGGAGTTGATACTGATCTTTTTGCAAAAAGTTATTCTTGGTCCGAACTCGAGGATATTAAAAATCGATTGGGTAAGGTTGTTGATGATGTCTATCTCATCACCGCTTCTCGTTTGGTAGAAAAAAACGGTGTGTCTGATGTAATTGAGGCATTGCCAAGACTGCCCGCGAAGGTAAAATTTTTGGTACTTGGATCGGGGGCGCTTGAAAAGCAACTTAGGGATCTCGCCGCTCATCTGAATGTTTTAGACAGAGTAAAATTTATTGGTTTTGTTGAACACAAGGATCTACCAAAATATTTAAAAATTTCTGATATTTTTATCCGCCCCTCACTTTCAGAAGGTTTGGGAAATTCTTTTATAGAAGCAATGGCAGCAGGCATTCCGGTTATAGGAACTCCAGTTGGTGGGATCCCAGATTTTGTCATCGATGGTAAAACTGGTTTTTTATGCGAGGTTAAAAGCCCCAAAAGTATTGCAGAGGTTGTTCAGAATATAATGTACAACAGTCGTCTCCGACAGGATGTTGTAGCTAATGCGAGGGAATTAGTCTCAAAAAACTACAATTGGGATTTAATCGCTCGTAGGATGAAAGATGAGGTTTTTGCTAAAATAGCCTAATGTCCAAGATTCTCATTTGTACTGGCATATATCCACCCCGAATCGGCGGTCCTGCCCAGTATGCTAAGGAAGTAAAAGAAGAATTAGAACGGCGGGGAAATATTGTAAAAGTCCTTACATATAAACTCGAATATAAACTTCCGTCACTAATTCGGCACGGACTTTTTTTCTTGCGTACATTGTGTGTGTTACGGGGTGTAGATTTTATTTTGGCCCTTGATACTTTTAGTGTTGGCTGGCCCGCAACCATTGCGGCTACATTGCTCAGAAAAAAGATCATTGTGCGAACTGGTGGTGATTTTTTGTGGGAATCATACGTTGAAAGAACCGGTGATTTGGTTCTTTTTAAAAATTTCTATAAAGAGAAATTGCCGAATCTGAATTTGAAGGAACGAATGATTTTCAGAATTACTAAATGGACACTTCAGAACATGAACGCAGTCATATTTAGTACCGAATGGCAGCGAAAGATTTTTGAACAAGCGTACGAACTTAATTCAGAAAAGTGTTTTGTTGTGGAAAATTTTTATGGAGAAAAAATAGATCAACACAGGGAAAGAAAAAAGGTTTTTGTAGCAGGAACAAGACCGCTCAAATGGAAAAATCTTTCATTGCTCACACATGCCTTTATTCAAGCTCAGAATATTGATCAAAGTCTTGTGCTCGACACTTCCAATGCGCCGTATAGTGAATTTCTAGAAAAAATTTCTTCAAGTTATGCGGTCATACTTACTTCACTCGGTGACATTAGCCCAAATATGATTCTCGATGCCATTCGGACAAATACTCCGTTTATACTCACTCGAGAAAACGGTCTGACACCAAGGATTGGAGACATTGGTGTGTATGTTGATCCTGAAGATGTTGTAGATATACAGAACAAAATCTTATTTTTGGCCGACGAATCAAATTACAATGTACAAAGGGAAAAGATCAAGGCATTCAATTTTACGCATTCATGGAGCGACATAACAGACGAAATTTTAGCTATAGTTAAGAGATCACATGAAAGTTATTAGTATCGGCACAGACCGGAATTTGTTTAAAGATGGGGGCTCGGTAAGAGACCGGCAAATTGAGTATGGAAGGCTTTTTGAAGAGCTTCATATTGTTGTTTTTACAAAAAAAGGTTTTGCATCAAAGGTTCAGCTTTCTCCAAATGTTTGGGTATATGCCACAAATTCTTTTTCCCAATTAACCTACATTCGAAGAGCGGTAAAAATTGCCGAGCATATTGCTAAAGATCGAAATTTGAAAAAAACCGATACACTGGTAACGGTTCAAGACCCATTTGAATGCGGTCTTGTGGGAATGAAGATTAAGAAAAAGCTCGGTATGCCTCTCCATGTTCAGATTCACACTGACTTTCTGAATCCATTTTTTGTTCAGGAATCTATACTCAATAAAATTCGGATTGGAATTGCAAGAAAGGTTTTGCCCAACGCCGATGGCATACGAGTGGTGAGTCAAAAGATTCTCGATAGTTTGAAGGGGATTAGTCTCGCCTCACACGTAAAAAAAGTTGTTTTGCCGATATTTGTTGATATTTCCAAGTACGAGACAGCACCGATTACTTCTAATCTGAGAGAAAAATATCCGCAATTTAATTTCATTATTCTTATGGCGTCTCGGCTTACGTCTGAGAAAAATATTCCATTGGCGTTGCGGGCATTCAAGCAAGTCGCAAACACGTATTCCAAAATTGGTTTAGTTATTGTCGGTACTGGTCCAGAAAAATTTAAACTTGAAAAACTTACCCGAGATTTAAATCTGGGTAATAACGTTGTATTTGAAGGGTGGCAATCTGATCTTGCTTCGTACTACAAAACCGCTCATTTGTTTTTGGTTACTTCAAATTTTGAAGGGTATGGACTGACAATCGTCGAGGCCGTTGCGGCCGGCTGTCCGGTAATTTCTACTGATGTTGGGATCGCCCACGATTTGCTTCAGGATGGCATTTCGTTGGTCTGTCCAGTGGGTGATCGTAAGTGTTTGGTCGATAAAATCTCTCAACTTATTGAAGATCAGGGTATGAGAATGAATTTTGCTCAGGAAGCCGGCCTGCGAATTAAGAAAATGATGATTACTGATAAAAAAGTCTATCTAGAGGCCTACAAACAAAGTTTTGAATCTGTATTTGGAAAGTAGCGGTAACACGAATATAATACTGAAACTATGAAAAAAACCTCAAAAATGGGCCATAAAAAACCACTGATTGGTTTCATCGGCCAAGGCTGGATTGGTAAAAACTATTCTGATGATTTCGAAAAACGTGGCTATAGCGTGGTGCGCTATGCTCTTGAGGCGCCGTATAATGCCAACAAAGAAAAATTAAAAGACTGTAGGATTGTTTTTGTCGCTGTTCCAACTCCAACAACACCCAAAGGTTTTGACGATAGTATTGTTCGTAACGCGCTAGCAAATGTTATTTCTGGCACAACCGTTGTTATTAAATCTACCCTTGCACCAGGCACAACGGCTTCAATTCAAAGGCAGTTTCCGAAGCTTTTTGTGATGCACAGCCCTGAGTTTCTGAGCCGTGGTACTGCAAAGTATGATGCAGCACATCCGATTGAAAATATCATTGGTATTCCAAAGAAATCAAAGGCATACACAGATCGGGCCAAGGCTGTGATCAAGGTGTTACCTAAGGCGCCGTCAAAAGTTGTTTCGGCAGAAACTGCTGAGTTTTTTAAGTATGTTCACAACACCTCACTTTTTGCTCGGTCGATATACATGAATATTCTTTTTGATCTTTCTGTAAAACTTGGCGTGAAGTGGGCTGATATCAAAGATCTTATTGTTAAAGATCCAATGATTGCATTCCAAGACCCAGTTGTGGCGAAGTGGCATATCGAACCAAATCCAAAAGCCGGGCGAGGTGTCGGAGGCGATTGTCATATCAAGGACTACGAAACTTTGTCCCGACTTTATAGAGAACTCGTGGGGGACACAGTCGGGATTGCCATGATCGAAGCAATGAAAGAAAAAAACATCACACTACTCCTTGAAAGTGGCAAAGACCTCGATCTGTTGCGTGGTGTATATGGAGATGAAATTCTTGCTGCGGCTCCGAAACATGGGTCTGTGAATGGTTAATATGAAATTACTTGTTATCACTCAAAAAGTTGATGAGCGAGATGGGGTTCTCGGGTTTTTTCATCGTTGGCTTGTAGAATTCTCTAAACATTTTGAATACATAACAGTCATTTGTCTTGGAAGGGGTGAGTATCATTTGCCCGAGAACGTAAAAGTTCTTTCTCTGGGTAAAGAAAGGGGTGTAAGTAAGTTTAGATATCTTTTAAATTTTTATACCTATATATGGTCTGAAAGGAAAAATTACGATGCGGTTTTTGTTCACATGAACCAAGAATATATTTTACTTGGCTGGAAAGTCTGGAAGTTACTCGGAAAGAAAATCTACTTCTGGCGAAATCATAAAGTCGGCAATTTTCTCACTCGAATTTCAGTCTGGGTTTCAGATAGAGTTTTTTGTACCTCAAAAGGTTCATTTACTTCACGGTTTAAGAAAACAATATATATGCCAGTCGGTGTCGATTCAGAATTTTTTTGTAAATCGTCTGATGTTAAAAAGACTCCCAACTCAATTCTACTTTTAACTAGAATTTCACCAGTCAAGCATGTCGATGTTTTTATCGATGCACTTTATAAACTCAATGATTTGAATACAAATTTCACTGCGTATATATATGGCGATCCAACCTCATCAGATCATGAATACTTTTCAAAAATCAAATTTCAAGCCGATAAGCTTGTGAGGTCAGGGAAGTTGGTATTTAAAAAAGGTGTTCCAAATACAGAAACTCCGCGTATCTATAATGAACATGAAATTTTTGTGAATTTGACTGACTCAGGTAGTTTTGACAAAACAATCATTGAGGCAATGTTATGCGAAACTCTCGTGCTTGTGTCGAATGAGTCACTCAAAGATTTGATCGGAGAACAGCTGATGTTTAAGGATCGAGATTCAACGAATCTGGCCCAAAAGCTCAACGATGTATTGAAATTGTCTCAGGAACAAAAGGAGACTCTCGCTCAAAAGCTCAAAAATACCGCCCAAAAACACAGTTTAGAAAATCTTATGAAACAACTCGTAGGAGTAATGCAAAAGTAACCGGTTTTGCTTGGGCTGACTTTGTGATATTTTTAACCAATGAAATCTAATATATTCCTGACATACGCACTTGTTGCTGGCCTGCTCTGTGTTCTATTTATTCCATTTGTAATCGCCGATACTCAGCTTTTCCCGTTTATTACCGGTAAGGGATTTACCTTTAGGATCTTGGTTGAAATTCTTTTTGGTCTTTGGTTCGCCGGTATGTTTTTTGACTCTTCGTTGCGACCAAAAACTTCTTGGCTTTCATGGTCGGTGTTGGGGCTGACTGGTGTTGTATTTCTTGCTGATATTTTTGGCCACTCTTTTTATCATAGTTTTTGGAGTAACTACGAACGCATGGACGGGTTTCTGACAACGCTCCATGTCGCCGGGTATTATTTTGTTGCAAGTTCTGTTTTAACCACAAAGGCCCGATGGCGTCTGTTTTTCAACACTTCTGTTGTTGCAAGCGTCATGATGTCTTTCTACACCTTTATGCAACTTGCTGGAAAGATTCAGATCAACCAAGGAGGTGTTCGTATCGATGGCACATTTGGTAACGCAACATATCTTGCAGTGTATATGCTTCTCAATATTTTCATTACACTGCTTTTATCTCTCGGAGTCTATGAAAGGGGGGTTAAAAATAACTGGCCTCTCTATGGTTGGTATGGTCTGGCCTTGATCTGTCAGCTTGTTTCGCTCTATTACACCGCAACACGTGGTGCTATCTTGGCGCTTTTCGGTGGGCTCTTTTTGACAGCGATTGGTATAGTTTTATTTGAAAAAAATAGGCCAATGATTCGAAAGGCCGGTGTTGGGCTCTTGGTCCTGGTCATCGTTGTTGTTGGAGGATTTTTTGCTGTTCGTAAAACTAACTTTGTAAACAATAGTCAGACCTTGAGTCGTTTTTCTTCAATTACAGTTGAGTCTGTAAATAATCAAGGTCGTCGTTTTGTTTGGCCAATGGCTTGGGAGGGTTTCAAAGAAAGACCGATTCTCGGGTGGGGTCAAGAAAACTTTAACTACGTGTTTAACAAATACTACGATCCTCGAATGTACAACCAGGAACCATGGTTTGATCGAGCACACAACGTAGTGCTCGACTGGCTTGTGACAACTGGTTTGGTTGGTTTTGTAACCTATTTGTCACTTTTTGCAGGCGCGCTTTATTTGATTTGGAAAAACAAGGATTTTTCATTGGGTCAAAAAGGTCTATTGGTTGGTTTGCTTGCCGCGTATTTCTTTCAGAATCTCTTCGTGTTCGATAACTTAATTAGCTATGTTTATTTTTTCTCATTGTTGGCATACATTCATTCAGAATTTGTGCAGAACAAAAATTCACCAGCTTGGATAGAAAAACTAAGTCAGAATAAAGCGATATCGCACGCTGTAATTCCAACTGTGGTGGCTATTGGGGTCATTGTGATGATTTATAGTTGGAATATAAGACCAATCGGTGCAAGTCGAGACCTTATTCGAGCCCTGAGCTTCAACAAAAATACAGCCGAAGAAAGTCTTGGATATTTTAAGCAAGTATTTGATGCAGATACTTTTGCTACAGGAGAAGCTACCGACCAAATGCTCGGGCAGTTCAATGCCTTCGTTAATTCAAATGTTTCTCCACAAACAAGTCAAAAATTTGTGGAATTGTTGTTTGAAAACCTTGAAAAAACCATCAACCGGTTTCCAGATGATGCTCGATATCTTCTTTCTATGGGCAGTACACGAGTACGAGCGGGTGATATTGAAGGTGCAATGCCGTATCTGAAAAGAGCGTTAGAAGTTACTCCAAGGAAACAACGCGTGTATTTTGAGATCGGTCTTGCCCAGCTCAGCGCTGGTAACTATGATGTTGCCCTCGGCCAGTTCAAAACTGCATATGAGCTTGATACCACAAGTCCCGAATCAAAAATTTTGTATGCTATCGCTGCCCTCTATGCAAAGCAGAATGTGCTGGCAGATAGTTTGATTAGTGACCTGTCTAAAAACCCAGAATTCTTTGATGAAAGACTTGTTTCCGCATACGTAAATACAGGAAATCCTGCTGGTGCGGTAAAAATTCTTGAGAATCGAGTGAAGTTATTGCCTGGCGATGCATCAGTTCGCCTACGTTTGGCCGCCGGGTATCTCGCTATTGGCCAAAAAGCAAAATCTATCAGTGTTCTTCAAGCAATGCTCACAGAATTCCCAGATAAAAAAACGGAGATCGAATACTTTATTAAAGAGATTCAGGCAGGACGTGATCCAACAAAAACAAAGTAGAAGACCATAAAGCCCCGCACCGCGGGGCTTAAATGTTTCTTAATACATTCTTGAATGCCAATAGTGTTGCATTAAGGGTGTCATCATTTATGATGACTAGGTGGTGCATTGCGCCTCCTCTTCACTGACGTTTGCACTCATAATATATCTATGGAGTTATGTAAGCGGCGGTGACGAGAAGCTACAATGGTTGAAATTCTACCTTTTGAGTCGTTGGCACAATATACAACATTCCGGACTGGCGGACAGGCCCGCTTTTTAATCAACGTTACTAATATTGCAAGTATTAAGGCTGCGATTAACTTTGCTTGTGATAAAAAGCTTCCGTATTTTGTAATTGGTGGTGGTTCAAACCTTCTTGTGTCAGATCAGGGTTATGACGGTCTGGTTATTAAGTTAAAAATTCAAGGAGTTGAATTTCCTGAACCAACACTTCTGATCGCTGGTGCAAGTGAACATTGGGACGATGTTGTTGCTGTGGCGGTGTCGAAGAATCTCGCTGGTATTGAAAATCTTTCGTATATTCCAGGCAGTGTTGGTGCTACGCCGGTACAAAACATTGGTGCATACGGTACAGAAATAAAAGAGGTAATCGAATGGGTCGAAGTATTTGATCCGGAAATTATGGATATTCGAAAACTTTCTAATGCTGAATGTCGATTTGGATATCGGGACAGTTTTTTTAAGTCAGAACGTGGCAAGAAACTTATTGTGCTACGTGTTGCA
Source organism: uncultured Candidatus Saccharibacteria bacterium (assembly GCA_964456405.1). Lineage (GTDB taxonomy): Bacteria > Patescibacteriota > Minisyncoccia > Phycocordibacterales > DATGWK01 > JAHFLV01. Next base: position 17,640 of record CAYVZB010000007.1, read on the forward strand.
ATGCGTCTCGTGGCCGGTGGTAAGCCAAATCTTACATACAAAGATCTCGGTAACTACTTCGCTACTGCACCCGAGCCGACACTTTTGGAAGTTAGAAAAGCGGTAATTGAAATTAGAAAAAAGAAACTTCCTGATATCTCTGAAGTCGGTACCGCAGGCTCATTTTTTAAAAATCCAATTATTACAGAAGAAAAATATAACAAGCTTTTAAATCAATATCCCGAGTTGCCGTTTTTTCCTGCCGGTAATGGTTTTAAAAAAATTCCTCTGGCATGGGTTCTCGATAAGGTTTGCCAGCTCAAGGGATACAGAGATGGAAATGTTGGTTTATATGAAACCCAACCTCTGGCAATTGTGAATTTTGGTGGAGCAACTTCTTTAGAAATAAAAAAACTTGCGCAAAAAATTTTTGATGAGGTAAAAAATAAAACTGAAATCGAAATTGAGTGGGAAGTTATTCCGGTTGGAAATTTTTAATTTTTTTTTTATCACTTATCCACTTTTTTGGTTTGTGTTCTATTGTGTAGGAAATAATTTTTACTCATAATAAAAGTGTGGTCGGAAAAGATTTTGTCCGCTAATAATTTGAGATCAGTTCTCAAAAATAATGAAAAAGAAAACTAAGAAGACAACAAAGAAGCGAACAGCTTCAAAGAAGTCTAAGAAGAAAACTGCAAAGCGACGACGATAGTTTTGGTCTCGTTTTACACAAAATCCCCCAACGGGGATTTTGTGTTTTATGGGAGCGTCATTATGAAATAAAACTCATTTTCTGCTACAATACTGTCTCAAATAAGATATGGCTTTTTTACGCAGTATTTTAGGGGATTCAAGCACAAGAATCATTAAACCGCTTGAATCTCGGGTATTAAAGATCAACAATCTGGAACCAGCGTTTCAGGCGCTTTCTGATGCCGATTTAAAGGCAAAAACCACTGAATTTAAGTCTCGTTTGGAAAAGGGTGAGTCCCTTGATGACCTATTACACGAGGCATTTGCCGCAGTCCGCGAAGCTTCAAAGAGAACATTGGGTCAAAGGCATTTCGATGTTCAGCTCATTGGTGGAATGGTTTTGCATAAAGGTGGTGGTGCCGAAATGCGAACCGGAGAGGGTAAAACCCTTGTGGCAACATTACCTGCGTACCTCAACGCGCTCACAGGAAAAGGCGTTCACGTTGTTACTGTAAATGATTATCTTTCTCGACGTGATGCGGTTTGGATGGGTCAGATTTACAATGCGCTTGGTTTAACTGTTGGAATCATCAACCACGATGAATCTTTTATTTACGATCCAAACCACAAAGAACTCGACCAAACTCGTGATGAGGTCGGGTCCTTTAGGGTCGTTCGAGAGTTTTTGCGCCCTGTGGTTCGCCGAGAAGCATATGCAGCCGATATTACATACGGCACAAATAATGAATTTGGTTTCGATTATCTTCGCGACAATTTGGAATATGAAGAAAACAAACTCCGACAGCGAGGTTTTCATTATGCGATCGTGGACGAAGTCGACTCAATTTTGATCGATGAAGCGCGTACGCCACTTATTATTTCTGCACCTTCTGGTGATTCTGAAAATCTTTATACGACATTTTCAAAGATGGTGCGCGGGCTTACTAAAGAAACCCACTACACAATTGATGAAAAAAGACGAGCAATTAGTCTGACTGATGATGGTATTACTGAAGCAGAAAAAGCTCTAGGTATTGAAAATATTTACACCGACAAGGGAATTAAATACGTGCACCATTTAGAGACAGCGGTGAAGGCAAAAGAGCTGTACCAAAAAGACCGTGATTATGTTGTAAAAAATGACGAAATCATTATCGTCGATGAATTCACCGGTCGTTTGCAACCTGGACGACGTTGGTCAGAAGGTTTGCACCAAGCAATTGAGGCAAAGGAGGGAGTGAAAATCCAAAAGGAATCTCGTACTTTCGGTTCGATTACATTCCAAAATTACTTCCGAATGTACGAAAAACTCTCTGGAATGACCGGTACCGCACTTACTTCGAAAGAGGAATTTTTCAAGGTCTACGGTCTTGAGGTTGCAACGATTCCAACAAATAAACCAATCGCTCGTGTTGACCACGATGACCTCATTTTCCAAACAGAATTTGGGAAGTTTAAAGCTGTTGCAAAGAAGATTAAGGAATTGCATCAAAAAGGTCAGCCAGTGCTTATTGGTACCGTGTCTATCGAAAAAAACGAGCTACTTTCTGCCTACCTCAAGAACGAAGGTATTCCGCATGAACTTTTGAATGCAAAGAACCATGAAAATGAAGGTGAAATCATTGCTCAGGCTGGTCGTAAGGGTGCGGTAACTGTTGCAACCAACCTTGCTGGCCGAGGTGTCGATATCAAACTTGGTGGAAATCCTACGACGCCAGAAATTGCCGAAGAAGTTCGTAACCTCGGTGGTCTTTTTGTTATTGGTACAGAACGTCACGAAGCTCGGCGTATCGACAATCAGCTTCGCGGTCGAACTGGTCGCCAAGGAGATCCGGGCGAGACACAATTCTTCGTTTCATTGGAAGATACGCTCATGCGGGTGTTTGCTTCTGACACTATTAAAAAACTCATGGGCAAAATTGGTCTTGCCGAGGACGAACCAATCAAAAACTCTCTGATTACACGGTCGCTTGAAAATGCCCAGACAAAAATCGAGGGACACAACTTCGATGCTCGAAAATTTGTTTTGCAATTTGACGATGTTTTGAATTTCCAGAGAAAAACTATTTACGAACGTCGCCGAAAGATTCTGACTGGTGATACTCAAACCATATATGACTACGTTGATTCAATCATTCTCCCTGACGATCAGGCGATGCGAAAAGTTATCGAAGAAAAAAAGACTCAGATTGGCTCCGAGCAGTTTGCGCGTGTGCTTCAGAGACTTATTTTACAGATGATCGATATGTTTTGGGTTGAACACCTTGAAGCCATGGATTATATGCGAGGCAGTGTTCAGCTTCGTGCCTATGGTCAGCGTGATCCACTTGTTGAATATAAAAAGGAAGGCCTTCGTATGTTCCAAACAATGGAGGACAGCGCAAAAGAAGAAATATTGAAATTGATTCCAAATATTAGTGGACAGGTCGGTACGGTTCCAACAGAGAAACTCCAGGAGGTAAGAGAACAGCCACAGGTTCGATTTGCACGAATCGCTGAAGGTAGCACAAAAACTCAAAATCCAGTTGGTTCAAATTCAAATTCTGATATTGGCAGAAATGAACCATGTCCATGTGGTTCGGGTAAAAAGTACAAAAACTGCGGACTCAAGAATACCGAAGAGCATCAGGGCCTTGTGGCAGCAAAGAGCTAACTTATTCGTGCGTGATATAATTTGCATATGAATGCTAAATTTTCGCAGCTTATTTTTTATGTAGTTTTTCTGGTTCTTGTTGCGGTGCTCTTTTATTTTATTGCGGCACCCTATGTGAGTGCTATTTTCCTTGCAATCATTACGTACATTCTGTTTAAACCTGTACATACGAGAATACTTCGTAGTTTCGATGGCAAACAAAACGCTGCAGCGTTGGTTGCGGTTGCTATTGTGCTCGTGGTAATACTCACGCCATTGTTATTTGTCGGCAATTTGTTGATCAAAGAATCAACCGATTTTTATCTTAAGAATCACAGTATTTCGGCCGGTAGTGCTGGGCTCGAGACAGCAATCACAAATATTGAAAATTATGTTCGCGATCGTGTTCCGGGTTCTAATCCTAACCTCGATCAATTCCTGAACTTTGGTCAGTATGCAGAACAGTTATTCGCTTGGCTTGCCAGCCATCTCTCATCATTTTTTTCTGGAATCTTGCGAGTAACGCTTGGTGTATTTCTGTATGTTTTGTGTTTGTTTTATCTATTCCGCGACCACGAAAGACTTATCAAAAATATTCTGGCCTGGAGCCCTCTTTTTGATTCCTATGACAACTTAATTCTCAATAAAATCTCACTTACGGTTAATTCTGTTTTGAGAGGTCAGCTTTTGATAGGTCTGATCCAGGGTATGCTCACTGGTGTTGGCTTTTGGATGTTTGGTGTATCAAATCCAGTAATTTGGGGTACAGTAGCCGCTGTTGCGTCTCTGGTTCCGGCTCTTGGTACCAGTCTTGTAAATATTCCCGCTATAATCTTTCTTTTCTTGAGCGGAAATATTTCTCAAGCAATCGGACTTTTGATCTGGGTTGTTCTGGCTGTTGGTCTTATTGATAATATTCTCGGACCATACTTCATAAACAGAGGAGTTAAAATTCATCCATTTTTGATTCTTATTTCTGTGCTTGGTGGTATTAGTTTCTTTGGTCCAGTTGGTTTTATCGCTGGGCCAGTTGTTCTTGGGCTTTTGTTTGCACTTCTTGAGTTGTATCCAGTCATCATCAAAAATAAGTCTATTTCGTAATGACAAAGGAGGTTGTACAACCAAAGGGCGGGAGTTTGCAACGTTCGTGGGCAAGTGAGGATATCTCTTACGTACTTACGCACTTCAACACAAATGAACGTGGTTTAACTCTGACAGAGGTTGTAAAAAGATTGAAGCGGTATGGGAGCAATAGTTTACCCGCATCAAAAAATCTTTCGATACTCCAGATTTTTTTACGGCAGTTTAAAAGCCCGCTCATTTATATTCTGGTAATAGCAAGCATTGTCGTGTTCTTTTTGGGTGATATTACAGACACTATTGTTATTCTCGCAGTTCTTTTGATTAATGCGGTGATCGGAGTCTTTCAGGAAGGAAGAGCTCAAAACACATTACGCGCACTCAAAAATTTTACTAAAACACAGGCGGTGGTTAATCGTGATGGGGTTGAAGAAGTTGTTATTGATGAGGAGATCGTTCCTGGAGACGTTATTGTGCTTCGTGAGGGCGACAAGGTGCCTGCCGACGCTCGATTGTTTGAAGTAAAAAATTGCAGGATAGACGAGTCAGCCCTTACCGGTGAATCTGAACCGGTTTCAAAAATTTCAGAAGCGATTTCGCAGTCTATTACGAACCCGGCAGATCAGCGCAATATGGTTTTTCGTGGGTCTTTTGTTGTTGCGGGTTCTGCTCGGGCAATTGTTGTCGCGACTGGTTTGAATACTATTATTGGTGGCATTTCTGAAAAAATTGTTGGTTTTGATACAGAAATTCCACTCAACAAAGATATACGCGTGCTTTCAAAAAGGGTTGGTATTGGAGTGCTTGCAATTTCAGCAATGGTATTTGGGGTTGGCATCCTGTACGGCAATTCTTTTAACGAAATGTTCTTTACATCAGTTGCGGTTGCGGTCTCGCTTGTTCCTGAGGGTTTACCGGTTGTAATCACCCTTGTTCTGTCTATCGGAGCATTCAGAATGGCAAAACAGAACGCTCTCGTAAAGAACCTTGCTGCTGTCGAGGCGCTTGGTCAGGCAAGTGTTATTGCTGTCGATAAAACCGGCACGATTACCAAAAACGAGCTTATGATCGAAAAAGTTTTTGTTGGCGGTAAACTTTTTTCTATTTTTGGCAATGGGTATGAGCCACGGGGAGACGTGCTCTATGATGGCATTCCAGTCGACCCCGCCAATCATCCAGAAATTATTTTTATAGGTAAAATTGCAACCTTTTGCGCGAATGCCCGAGTGACACTGAAAGAGAAAGAGGGGATCTGGCAGGTTGCGGGTGATCCAACAGAGGCGGCCATGCTTGTATTTGGCGAGAAGGTTGGTTTTCATAAAGATGAGCTTGAACAAGAAGAACCACAAATCAATGACGTTCCGTTTGATTCGAAGTTGAAATATCATGCAACACTTCATTCCGTAAAAAGTAAATCATTTCTTTCTGTTGTTGGAGCGTCAGAGTCAGTGTTGGATTTGTGTACACATATTAGAATTGGCACACATGTAAAAAAACTTACTGAGTCCGGAAAGTCCGAGATCGAAGAATTGGTCCATGTGATGTCTCGTGAAGGGTTGCGCGTGCTTGCTGTTTCGTACATAACTGATTATCAAGGAGAGTTGAATAAGGACCCAATTCATGGGGCAACATTTGTTGGACTTTTTGGTATGAGGGATATGTTGCGTGAAGGTGTGCGTGAATCAGTGGAAGCGGCCAGAGAGAGTGGTGTAAGGATCGTTATGATCACCGGTGATCATAAGCTGACTGCCGAAACAATCGCTCGAGAGGCGGGAATTTATCGAGACGGAGATTTTATAATTTCAGGTAGTGAGCTTAATTCAATGCCTGTTGCTGAAGTTCTCACAAAACTACCCAAAACGTCAGTGTTCGCCCGGGTTTCTCCCGAAGAAAAACTTGATATCATTCGATTCTTAAAAAAGAATGGTGACATCGTAGCGATGACAGGCGATGGGGTGAATGATGCCTTGTCGCTTGTTGCGGCTGATCTTGGGATCGCAATGGGTAAGATTGGTACTGAAGTAAGTAAAGAAGCGGCAGACATCGTACTCCTTGATGATAATTTCAATAGTATTGTGTCGGCTATTAACGAGGGCAGAAACATTTATCTAAGCATTAAAAAAGTTATTCTGTACCTCTTTTCAACTGGTTTGGGTGAACTTTTAAGCGTTGTTGGTGCCATGCTTTTATTTATGCCACCACCGTTGTTTCCGACGCAGATTTTGTGGCTTAACCTGGTCACAGACGGATTTTTGGTTGTTGCTTTGGCGTTTGAGCCGAAAGAGCGACTGAAAAAACGCATTGCCCGAACCGGCGGAGGTTTCTTTTTTGATAAACATTCGGTCATCAGAGCGTTTGTCATGGGTCTTACGATGGCGGTGGTCGCCATCTCTGTATTCAAGTATTTTATCGGAATCGATACTGCCAAGGCATATACTATGTCGCTTACGGTACTTGCGGCATTGCAATGGTGGAATGCTTGGAATGTGAAGTCTGCTGACGGGTCAGTGTGGTCAAAGAAAATTTTTGGTAACCTGTACCTCATCTTTGCAACTGTGGTGGTGATTGTTTTGCAACTCTTTGCAATCTACAATCCACTAATGCAAAAAATTCTTAAGACCACAGCGCTTTCGCTTGATGAAATACTTATTGCTGTAATAATCTCTTCCGTCATTGTTTTGGTTGAAGAGTTAAGAAAATTCGTGTATCGTAGCCGACATGTTGTTCAGGTCTAAAACAGTGGTTGCTCATAGTGGCGAATTTCATGCCGATGATGTTTTTGCAGTGGCAAGCCTTTCTCTGCTTTTGGGGAAGGTGAGAGTTCTTCGAACCCGCGATCAGAAAATAATTAATGCTGGTGATTATGTTGTTGATGTTGGTGGAACGTATGATCCAGATAAAAAACGTTTTGATCATCATCAGGTTGGTGGAGCCGGTAACAGACAAAACGGAATCCCGTATGCGGCCTTCGGCTTGGTTTGGAAAGAATATGGAGAAAAGATCGCTGGTTCAAAAGAAGTCGCGGATATTATTGACCAGAGATTGGTTTCTCCAATCGACGCACTTGATAACGGTGTTTCAATAGCGAAAGAAGTTTTTCCGGAAATCAGACCGTATGACATAAGTTCTGTCGTTGGAGCCATGAATCCAAAATGGGACGAAGATTCATCAAAAATCGATTCTATTTTTATTCGAGTGGTTTCGATTGCAAAAATGATTCTTCAACGTGAGATCAAATCCGCACAGGCTGTAATTGATTCACAAAAGGTGGTGACTGATACATACCACAATACTTCAGATAAACGACTGATTGTACTCGACCGGGATTATGATTGGGAATATGTCCTTCAAAAATTTCCAGAACCACTTTATGTCGTTTTTCCCAAAGATGACAATTGGCGTGTAAAGGCCGTGCGTGCGCATGCAACTGGTTTTGAAAATAAAAAAGACTTGCCAGTAGCATGGGGTGGAAAGACCTTCGGGGATCTCGCCCACATTACCGGTGTGGCAGATGCAGTCTTTTGCCACAATAAACGCTTTTTAGCATCCGCTCGCTCTAAGGAAGGAGCCCTAAAACTCGCTCAAATCGCTCTGGAAGCCTAAAGATGGTACTTTACCCACTTGCCCTGTTTCCTTGCGAAATAGGGCCATTTTAACGTATAGTTTGTCTACTTATGACCTTTGTAGACGAGATAAAAGTCCATATAACCGCTGGGGCGGGCGGAAACGGTGTCGTTCGTTGGCGCCACGAAAAGGGCCGTGACAAAGCAGGCGCCGCCGGTGGAAACGGCGGTTTTGGTGGTGACGTATATGTTCGGGCTGTCAGAAACCTAAATATTCTTGCGCAGTATCGCCACATCAAAGAATTTTCTGCAACAAGAGGTGGAGACGGTTTTCGAGATAGTTGTGATGGCAAGGCAGGAGAAGATTTTATTCTCGATCTGCCTATTGGTACAAGTGTTAAAAATCTTTCAACGGGTAAGGTTGTGAATCTCCTCGAAGAAGGCCAGATGATCAAAATTCTTAAAGGTGGTCGTGGTGGTCTTGGTAATGAACACTTCAAGGCTTCTACAAACGTTCGACCAAAACAGAGCACGCTTGGTAAACCTGGTGAAGAAGCAGATTTTGAAATCGAGCTCTCACTTGTTGCAGACGCTGGTCTTGTTGGTTTACCAAATGCTGGCAAATCGAGTCTTTTAAATGCGCTTACAAATGCGGCTTCAAAGGTTGGAGCATATGCATTCACAACCATTGATCCACACCTCGGTCCGCTTTTTGGTTTTGTGCTCGCAGACATTCCCGGTCTTATCGCTGGAGCTTCGAGTGGAAAGGGTCTGGGTTATAAATTTCTCAAACACATTACTCGCACAAGTTTGATTCTCCACTGTGTTTCGTGCGAGAACGAAGATGTTGTGACTGCCTACAAAACAGTTCGTGGCGAACTCAAAAAATACAACGAAGAACTTACAGAAAAACCAGAAATGATTATTCTGACTAAGACCGATGTGGTGAGTGCTGAAGACGTAATAGCGAAACAAAAAGCGCTTAAACGGTATGGTGTTGTGTTTCCAGTTTCTGTTATCGATGAGCAATCAGTAAAGATTTTGAGCGATGCGATAGTAGATCGTTTGAATAAGAAATAAATAACCGTCACTGTGACAATGGTGACGTACAATATAAATATGAAATATAAAACAACTATCGGTCTGGAAATTCATGCCGAACTTAAAACCAAGACAAAGATGTTTTGTGATTCCAAGAACGATCCAGATGAAGATCGTCCCAATGTAAACGTATGCCCGGTCTGTATGGGCCACCCAGGGACTCTTCCCGTGATCAACAAAGAGGCCGTTAAGCATGTAATCAAAATGGGTCTAGCGGTGGGTGGGAATATTGCTGAGTTTACTGAATTCGATCGTAAAAACTACTTTTATCCTGATATTCCCAAGGGATACCAAATCAGTCAGTACAAGCACCCCCTTGTGTCCGGTGGGGAACTGACCGGTATTGCGATCACGCGTATCCATTTAGAAGAAGACACAGCCCGTTCAACACACGACGCTGGTTCTGAAAGTCTTGTGGACTTTAATCGAGCCGGAGTGCCTTTGATGGAACTTGTTACAGAGCCAGTCATTCATTCAGCCGAAGACGCAGTTCGTTTTGCAAAAGAGCTTCAGCTGTTATTGCAGTACATTGGTGCTGGCGAGGCGAATATGGAGAAGGGTGAGATGCGTGTTGAGGCCAACATTTCTGTTGCTGCAGAAGGTGGAAAAATGGGAACAAAAGTTGAAGTAAAGAATCTCAATTCATTTCGTGCGGTTGAGCGTGCGATCGCCTATGAAGTCGAACGACACATCGAACTACTCGAAAGAGGGGAGAAGATTATTCAGGAGACCCGAGGCTGGGATGAAACAAAAGAAGTTACTTTTTCTCAGCGAGTGAAAGAAGATTCTCACGACTATCGATATTTCCCAGATCCAGATCTACCAAAGATTTTTATTTCAGAAGTTCCAGAATTTAAAACTGAAAAAATCAAAAAGGAGTTGCCAGAACTCCCATGGACTCGCCGAAATCGTTTGATCACCGAGTTTGGTTTAAAGAATGAGGATGCTGAAATCTTTGTCCGATCAAAAGAGTGGGGCGACTATTTTGAAGCGGTCGTGCACGAACTCCGACATGACAAGAAAATGATTGTACTGGCAAACAATTATATCAACTCAGATTTGGCATCAATGGTTCGAAATAATCCTACTCGTTGGAATGACATGCGAATTGATCCTAAATCATTTGCGTCACTGATTGGCATGATTGGTAAAAATGAAGTCTCGTCACGAGGTGCGAAAGATATACTTAAAATCATGTTTGAAAAAGGCGGTGAGGCACTCGTGATTGCAAAAGAAAATAATTTGTTACAACAAAGTGGTGAAGAAACATTGGTACCGATTGTGAAAAAAATTATTGATGCAAATCCCGCTGTTGTTGCTGATTTTAAAAATGGCAAACAGGCAGCACTACAGTTTTTGGTTGGGCAGGCAATGAAGGAGAGTCGCGGTGCAGGAAACCCAGCGGTCATCAAGGAATTATTAATCAAAAAAATCGGGTAGAAATCGCACATTTGTTAACTAAAAAACACCACCCGAAATGGGTGGTGTTTTTTACTCATGTCGGATCTGAAGTTTGAAAGGTTGACGTTTATTACTTTTCGTTTTAATTTGTTTTGTCTTCATATCCTCCAGTAGCATTTCAACCTCGGCTCTTTTGTAAACTCGGTAGTTATTTATGGGGTGCCGAGAGGCAGTAAACTTTCCAGAGTTGTCCCAATTTCGAAGAGTTAGTGGTGTAATTCCTAGAAGTTTTGCCGCTTGCTTTATTGTTAAGAATTCAATGTTCATCTTATATAAACCTTACTAATGATATATAAAAAGTTTAACTGTTTTTATATACACTATCAATGTTTGTAATCCCCATTTTATAAAATTGGATTTATTTAGTTTTTTCAAAACTCTTAGTTTTAGATCAGTTAAATAATAAATACTTTTTATGAAATTTTCTGCTGATTTTGAACCAATGCAAACGACCTCGTATAAGCCTCATGGTGAGTTTTTCTTGAGTCCTTCAACTCAATTAGCCTAGGTAAAAATATCTTTGATTTATCCCCAAAATTTAATAAAAAATAGTTCCAGAGAAAATATAATAATTTGCATGGGTAGCGAATTGATTTTTGAAGGAAAAAAATATATCTCGGCAAGCCGAGCTGGTTCAATAACTGGCTATAATTCCGATTATATCGGACAGCTTTGCCGAAAAGGGCTTCTTGACTGTCGCCGTGTCGGTCGATCATGGTTTGTGTCAGAAGAATCACTTCATACCCATCGTACCGTAGCGAGTTTAACGCCAAGGGGCCGTATTTCGATTTACCAAAAAAAGCCCGACATGGTGAATCTAGGTAATTCGGCTGGAGCTGGCGCTGCCACAATGCCGGGCGTACTCGGCGACTCGCTTGGTTTGGGGTTTGGTTCAGAGCTCTCGTATAAATCTTTTCATCAGGCAGCAATTAACTTCCTTGATAGAAAAGAGCAAAAGAGACAAACAACCGCATTCACTCGAAGAATTATCGGAAGTGTTTTGGTTGTAGTTATGCTTTTGGTTTTCGTTGTGCCGGGTGCAATTGACGGAACTCACGCTTTGAATTTTCTTTCGCAAATTAATTTGGGCGGTGTCCAAATGAGTGTTGTTGAAAATCAAATCTCTGGTTCTGTGGCGCAAATCAAAAACTATCGCTCTGAACTTGTAAGCTCTGTCGCATATTCATCACACGTATTTTCTGCGATCGGGGCCTATCTCGATCAACAGGTTTCTGATGTGGTGAATGATATGCAGACTAGAATTACTCGGGTCAATAATTTCGTAGCCGTGACCGGACAAAAGTTTGGTCGACCATTTTTTTGGTCAGAGCAGGACGCGCGAGACCCTGTGTCTGGTTTAGTAGTTGTTCCGTCTGCTGGTTCAGTTGATGCTAACGCACATGTTAAGGCGTACGTGGAAAATAATTTTTCTGACGAAGCAGAGATCGTACCTGATGACACTGGAACTTCTGGTTTAATCAAACCGGTGTTCAAAAGTAAAAATGATCAAGAGTATTTATACGTAATGGTGCCAGTCAAAGAAGGTGATGGACCATAAAGGCGTTTGGTGACGAGGTTTCAATTTTGGAACTTCGTCACCAGACGCTTTGCGTCTGAAGTGCGATTATCGTGGAGATTAAAAGCATTATTTATTAGAGTATGAAAAAAATAAAAGAATCATTCCTTGGTGCGGTGGTCCTGACAATGGTTTTTGCGTTGATTTTTTTCATCGCAGAACCAGTGTTAAGCCTCGCAATTGAGGATCAGTTCATAGTTAGTCAGACCATTACGTCTGAAATTTCTTTTGCCACAACGGCACAGGACGTGACTATGACGCCGTCTTTGGGCGGTATCACTGGGGGGACTTCGAACGGTACAACCACTGTTGTGGTCCTCACAAACGATTCGTCTGGTTACACCATGACGATCAAAGCAAGCTCAAGTCCAGCGATGCAGGATGATACATCAACGGATTCTATCCCTGATTACACCCCTGCGTCTGCGAGTGTGCCCGACTTTACCTATTCTGTTCCAACCGGTGCAGAATTTGGCTATAGCGTCTCAGCAAGTACAACTGCTGATTTGGCACAAAAATTCAAAGACGATGGTGCGTCAACCTGCAACACCGGTTCTGCTGATACGGGAGGTATGGGGTCATGTTGGTATGGTCTTTCGACCACAGCAACATCAACAATCTTTCGGTCAACAGCAACTCCTGCATCTGGTTCGACATCATCGATTGCCTTCAAGCTCACCATCAATTCAGGTTCGTTCATAACTGAAGGTGTCTATAAGGCAACAACAACCCTGACTGCAACAACCAACTAATATCCAACATGAACCTAAACAGATATTCAAAAATCGTAGTTGCTCTAAGTCTGATCGTTACTGTTTTCGTTCCAGTTTCTGCTTCTGCCGCCTACAAGGTTGAGAATATTGATGTTGCGAATGCGCAGTATCAGGATTTTGTGGTCGGGCCTGGGAAGGTTGAAATCGAAATCGCCCCAGGTGAAAGCAAAACATCACTTATTACAGTTTCTAATCGAACGGGTGGGAAAAGAGTTTTTCATCTTGAGGTGGAGGACTTTACTGGTTCGAAAAATCCAAATGAGGCCGTTGTTTTGCTTGGTGATGAACGGGGTCCGTATTCGCTCAAAGATTTCTTGAAATTTGAATCATCAACATTCGAACTCGAGAATGGTGAGCGAGCAACAATCCCTGTCACTGTCAGTGTGCCAACTGATGTTGAGCCAGGTGGTCGTTATGGCAGTGTGCTTGTCAGTACAACACAGCGTGAAGCAACGAGTGCACAGTCAACAGCGATTGTTTCTCGTCTTGGTGTGTTGTATTTCGTAAAGATTCCAGGTGCAGTCAACGAAGATGGAAAACTCTCGGGTTTTAGCACTATTGGTAATAAAAAAATCTATGGTGGTGGCCCAATCAGCATGCGTCTTCTTTATGAAAATACTGGTTCAGTGTATGTGAACCCGTATGGCGAAATCAGAATAAAGAATCTGTTTGGAGAGGAGGTCGGACTTGTTGAAGTTGATCCTTGGTTCTCTTTGCCCCAGTCTGTTCGATTAAGGGAGGTCTCGTGGAATCGTCCATTCTTGTTTGGTCGATATACCGCCACGGCTTCTATTAATAGAGGTTATGGAGACATTGTCGACACTATGCAGATTTCTTTCTGGGTCATCCCTTGGAAGATTGCACTCGGTGTTCTTGGGGGTATTTTTGTTCTGATTCTTGCATTGCGGTTCGTTGTCACAAGATTCGAAATAAAGAAGAAATAGAAAATGTACGCAGTTAAAAGATCAATCGGTATAAGTTTCATTGCCACTTTTTTGGTTCTTGTGTTGGCTACACATACTGATTGGGTTTCGGCGGTAGGAATGTCGAGCTCAAACTACAAGATCGAAAGTGACAGTGTGAACTTTGGTGGTGGTCTCAGCGAGTCGGCTAGTTATCGTTTGGAAAGTACTGCTGGTGAAGTCGCTACGGGTGATTCAAGCAGTGCAAGCTTCAGGCTTCACGCTGGCTACCAGCAAATGCATGAGACATATATTGCGTTTGATGATCCAGCAGATGACGTCACAATGAGTCCTTCACTTGGTGGTATTACTGGTGGTACTTCAAACGGAGCCACATCTGTAACCGTAACCACCGATAGTTCTTCTGGATACGCACTCTATATAAAGGCAAGTTCAAGTCCGGCGATGCAGGGTGATACAACATCTGACACCATTGCCGACTATGTTCCAGCCGGATCCTCGGACTATGACTTCACCGTTCCGGCTTCAGAAGCACGTTTTGGTTTTTCACCAGAGGGAGCGGATATTGTTTCAGACTTTCTGGATGAGCTTGGGTCGTGCGGTTCTGTTACTGGTGTCGACTCTGCTGACAAGTGTTGGGATGGACTAAGTACGACAGATCAAACAATTGCGTCTCGTAGTTCAGCCAATCATCCGTCTGGTACTGCGACAACAATTAAGTTTCGTATTACCGTCGGTGCTTCGAGCTTCAAGCTTGAAGACACATATACAGCCACGACAACCCTAACCGCAGTTACGCTCTAATCAAGGTCATATATGAAGAGTTTCAAGTTCATTGTCATCAGTTTCGCAATCATTTCTCTGGTTATGTCTGTACATTCCTTTGTACGGGCTGCAGAAGACCAGTTTATTGTGTCGCAACTAATTGATGAAACTCCAGACCTTACGGCGCCTTCAGTCCCAGCTGGTTTAAGCGCAGTTGCTGTGTCCACGAGTCAAATTGATCTTTCGTGGACAGCATCAACAGACGACACTGCTGTTACAGACTATAGAGTGTTCCGCGACAACAGTTTTGTTGGATTATCTGGAGGGGTCACGACATATTCGGATTCAGGCCTAACTCCGAATACGACATACACCTATACCGTTTCAGCCATAGACGCGGCTACAAATGAATCTGCTCGTTCTGCTTCGTCTAGTGCCACAACATTTCAGATTGATCAGCCACCGGCAGATGATAACAACAGTTCAAATGGTAATGGGTACCAGCCAATCAAACTTTTGTATTTCACCGTTTCACCCGATTTCAATGAAGCGGTGATTAGTTTGGGAACTGATGTACCAGTGCGGGCGATCGTGTGGTGGGGTAAAACTCAAGATCTTGAATTGGGCAGTCTCGCCAATGATTTGTATCGAAAGGATCATGTCATTCGTCTGACTGAACTTACACCAGCTACTCATTATTTCTTCAAAATTGAGCTTGTAGATGGGTACGATCGAAGACGGGTGATTGATAATCAAGACTTCTACACATTGTCTCTTCCAGACTCAAACCCACCAGAAAACGTTACGAATTTCAGAGCAACGGAGAAGAATGGAGACGTTCTTCTTACCTGGCGGAATCCTCGAACAGACTTTGATTTGGTAAGAATTGTGAAGTCCACGATTTTTTACCCAAGAGATCCAAGTGAAGGTGAGGTTATTTACGAGGGTCGAGCAGAAGAATTTACTGATCGAAACGTTGAGCCGGGCAAAACCTACTACTACTCAGCATTTGCTAAGGATTACGTGGGAAATTACTCGTCCGGTTCGGTCACAGATATTCGTTTGTCGCTTGATGGCACCGGTTCTGGTTCACCGCAGTTGTTTGCAGACATCCTCGAGCTTCCTTCCGACTTGATCGATCCATTGCTTAAGTCTCTTTCAATCTTGGATCTTAATTTCATTCAGGATGGAGTAAAAAAACCGGTTGTCTCAGGAACTGTAGAAGTCCGTGGTGATCGAAGTCTTACGATTTCGATTGATTACGACAAGATTCCGGAAATCTTGAAGACGATTGCGATCACTATGTATGATCCGAACGACAAAGACAAAACATTCTCGTTTCTGCTTCGAGTGAACAAAGATAAAACTGCTTATGAGGCAAATCTTGCAGCGTTTGAAAGACCGGGTACGTACGAGTTTGCACTTGCGGTTCTCGACTACAAACATCAAGGTTTGGCATCGCTCAGTGGTGCGATCATTGCAAAAATTCCCGATGTGTTTGGTGAACAGGATAACAGGTTCAACTTTCTCTGGCTTTTCATGATTCTACCGATTCTCTTGATACTTCTGAATTTGCACCGACGTCGTACACAAGGAGTGACTGCAACCGAGAACGTGGTCCGTTAGTAAAAATATTTTCGTGAACAATAAAGCAAAAAAAATAATAATCACAACAACCAAAACCTTTTTGGTATTTTTCCTTGTAACGATGGTTTTGGCTGGTTATATGGGTGTGTCAGGGTTTATACCAGCAGTGGCTCCTCAGGTTGCCCACGCTGCTTTTAATGCGCAGATTAATTATCAAGGTAAGCTTACCGACACAGTTAACATTGCGGTACCCGATGGCATGTACCATATGAAATTCTGGCTTTTGACTTCTGCAACAGCCGCAACAACAACAGCAATTTGGACCGAAGATCGAAGCACAGAACCAGGTAACCGCGTCACTGTTACCAATGGTCTTTTTAGTTTGATGCTTGGTAGTTCGACTCCGCTTACAAACATTGATTTTAACCAGACGCTATATCTTGGCGTTGAAGTTGGAGGTTCAGGTGGCTCACCTTCGTGGGACGGAGAAATGAGTCCACGAAAGGTTCTTGGTGCGGTACCGGCCGCTTTTGAAGCAGATAAACTCGATGGTCTTTCAAGCGAACGATTTTTCAGAAATGATATTACTAATTCCACATCATCAGCGACTACTTCATTGAG
>CAYVZB010000007.1:34493-57099 GCA_964456405.1 uncultured Candidatus Saccharibacteria bacterium
CACCCTTTCTTTACTTGGTGGATATACAAATGGTTTCAGACCAGCGATTTCATCGGGTTCAATCGGTGATGAGATTGGTCTGATAAATGCTACTGATGACAAAATCATTTCTGCGTATCAAACTGGCACTAATAAATTCTTTTTCGGAACAAATAATGGATTGAGTGGTGTTACAGTCGACGGTTCAACCGGGTTTACTGGTGTTGCGACATCCAGTCCAGAGGCTCAACTTGACGTCTGGGGAGATGCCTTTATTGGCAATCCGACTGGCGGTACAGCTAGAGCTTACGTTGGTGCGGTTAATGATAGCTTTGGGGCAGGTAATGAGGCTGGTATCTGGGTATACGACTCTATTTATGGGACTCAACAAATTGGTGTTTTCGATAACAATCAAAATTGGCAATATGGTGGCACATTTGGTGACCCCGGAATTTATATCAAAAGTATTGAAGCAGTTGCAAACCCCCTTGGTGTTGGAATTCGTACAATAGACCCAGCTTCTTTATTGTCAGTTAACGGTAATGGATCTTTTGGAGCCTCATACGATACAATTGCCGCACCAACTGACGGTCTCATTGTTGAGGGCAAGGCGGGGTTTGGTACAAGCTCCCCATTTTCGCGACTTTCAGTGCAAGGTCCGTCTTCTGCTGCCACAACCTCACTTTTTGCTGTAGCAAGTTCTACAAAGGCAACATTGTTTAATGTTCTTGGAAATGGAAATGTTGGGATTGGCACAACGTCGCCATACACGAATCTTTCAGTGGCAGGACAATCCGCATCTTCTTATTTCAGTACATTTACTACAACTGCGACCTCGACATTTGCGGGCGGGTTCAGTGCGGCTTCGAGTTTGTATGCTTTACAGAACGGCAATGTTGGAATCGGTACAGCGGCACCGTCGAGAAAGTTTCATGTTTCTGGTGGGTCTGCCTTGATAGAAAATGCTGGTGCAGTGCAACTAACTTTATACGATAGTTCCAACAGTCAGATTCCAAATATTACATTTAATCAATCATCCCAGAAGGCATTTATTCAAGGGGGTGCTGGTCTTAACTCACGCCTCGATTTGGGAACGGGGGCGAGTACGGTTGTTGTAACGGTACTTAATACTTCGGTTGGTATCAGCGAAACCGCACCAGGCTCAAAACTTTCTGTTTCTGGTAACGGTTCGTACGGTACCTCATACGATACAATTGCCGCACCAACTGACGGTCTCATTGTTGAGGGCAAGGCGGGGTTTGGTACAAGCTCTCCATTTTCGCGACTTTCAGTGCAGGGTCCGTCTTCTGCCGCCACAACTTCACTTTTTGCAGTTGCAAGTTCCACAAATGCAACATTGTTTAATGTTCTTGGAAATGGAAATGTTGGTATTGGTACTAGTTCTCCAAGTGATACATTGACCTTGAATGGAAGTGCAAATATAACTGGAGATATTAAGTTAAATAATACGAGCAGGATTTACCTTTATCCAAATGACACTAATCATGGTATTGGATATAACTATGCAAGCGCACAGAATGGGCCAGTTATTTTCGGATGGGACGGTGTAGCGCTGTACAGCACTAAATATTCAAGGAAAGCAATGAAGTTCGGTGACACCAGTAATTCCAATGTTTATTTGTATAACAAAACGTACATCGGAACAAACCAAACAGCAACTGTTCCATTGTCTATGTTGGATGTTGCGGGTGGGGCTGCTATAGGAAGTTCTTACGCATTAACTATTGCCGCACCAACTGACGGTCTCATTGTTGAGGGCAAGGCGGGGTTTGGTACAAGCTCCCCATTTTCGCGACTTTCAGTGCAAGGTCCGTCTTCTGCTGCCACAACCTCACTTTTTGCTGTAGCAAGTTCTACAAAGGCAACATTGTTTAATGTTCTTGGAAATGGAAATGTTGGGATTGGCACAACGTCGCCATGGGGAAGACTTTCGGTGCTAAACACTGGTACAGATAATTCATTTGTTGTTGCAGACGATTCAAACGACTCAACTCCTTTCGTTATTGATGCAGGAGGTAACGTGGGTATTGGGACCTTAACTCCTGGATATAGTCTCGATCTTTCTGGTGGAAGTATCGGTTCAACTAATGGTGCAGTTTTAATTGAAGCAAGTTCTCTTGGTTCGACGGGAATTGTTAAAATTGGAGATGTGAAGGGTACTGGTAATGGAGCGCTTGTTACAGTTGATGACTCATCAACGTATCACTACGCCTTCGATAATCTTGAGGAGGTGGGTGGTGGTGAGTATTTTGCTTGTCTAAAAACCAACGGTTCGATTTATTATCTTCTTTGGGGAACAACCTGTGATTCTTCAACTCGTACAGTAAAGGAGAATATAAGTTCTCTTGATGGTCAATCATCCCTTGCGCGGTTAACGAGACTCAATCCGGTAGAATTCAACTACAAACCGGGATATTACAACGGTAAAAGAGATATTGGTTTTATTGCCGAAGAAGCGTCTCAGGTTGATCCACGATATGCTTTATATAATGAAATCGGCAAGGAGGTGAACATTAATACCCGAGCAATTCTTTCTGATACGGTTAAGTCGGTCCAGGAAATCGCTCAAAGAATTTCTATTAACGATGCACCAACAACAACCCCTTCGATCACAATTAATTCTTCTGGCAACATCGGTATTGGCACTGAGGGGTCTGTATATAAGCTTGACGTTAAGGGTGATGCTAGCGCGTATGGCTTTGTGGTCAAGGCAGAGCGACATCAGGTTTCGAACGTTAATAAACTTGAAACTGAAGATCTGGCCGTGTTTGCAGAAAAATTAAAGGAAATCGATATTTCAACATTCAAGTTTAAAGACGAAGCTGGCGCTCCAGATCGACTTGGAGTTTTGAACGATGATGCACCGCGTGAAATCCTTACCGCAAAAGGTGATGTCGATGCCTACAAACTCTCTGTCTTTACTCTCGGTGCAGTAAAGGCAGAACAGTTACGACTCGATTCTATCGAAGAACGACTCGCAATAGTTGAAGGTCATATTCTTGGTGGAACTAGCGGAGGTGGTCTTTGGGCAAATCCATTTGAGACCCTTGAGGATTTTGGCATTTCATTCTCTGAGTCAGTTGCAAAGTTTAAAAATATTTTGGTTGGTCAGCTTACTGTTGGTACTTCGGAAAAACCAAACGGTATCACTTTGTATGATGAAGCCACTGGTAAGCCGTATTGTGTAAAAATTGTTAAAGGTAAACTCAAAAATTTTGTTGGTGAGTGTGGTCAGGATTCTCATGAAGAAATGCCGGCCGATGATGGACGTACTGATGAACCGGTTGTGACAAGCACTCCGTCGGGAACTGACGCGGGTTCAGATATAAAGGCTGACACACCAATACGTGATTTGGTTGATTCAGCACGGAAAGAAGCAATGGCTCCAGTTGTGGGTGATATTCATTCTGACGATACCTCTGACGATGTCACTGACAGTGCTCCGGCGGCACCATCAAACGATGATAGTGCAACAGGGGATTCAGACAGTTCGGGTTCGTCTGATGGTGGTAGTGATTCAACCCAACCATAACTTGCTTTTAGGTTAATTTTATGTTATTCTTTTTGCGTTCTGGGTCGGATAACTGATCAGCACCACTTTTTCTGAATATTGCCTTATTCTGTAGAGAATCATGGGATGTATTTAGAAAAAGTGGTGCTGGTAGGAAAGTCCGAACACACACCAATTTTGTTCGCCACAGGCGATTACAAAATTGGAAGGGTAGCGGGTAACGCCCGTCTGGAGTAATCCACGAGGTGCGAACAGTGACGCTGTGGAACGAAAGAACCACAGCCCCAGCATCACTTTTCTTAAGAAAAGTGATGCTGGATGAATCGGTACGGTAACGTATCGGGTGCAACGGCTAAATCCTTACTTGTGTGCAAGGCCGGACTCGAACCGAAAGGTTGTGAGTGTGCCGCTTGATATCGGAAGGCAACTTCCGATACAGATAAATAGTTATCGCCAATTTTGTTCGCCACAGGCGATCACAAAATTGGAACAGAATTCGGCTTATAGACCCAGAAACACAAACTACAAAACCCCGCCTAAAGCGGGGTTTTGTGTTGAGAGATTGTTTGAAAAAGAGCCATTAAATTGAGATAATAAACACATTATTTCAATTAGCATACTTATGGACTCACAAAAAATAAACCTATTGCGCCGACTCACAACACTAGAGAATTTACCTTCTGTACTGCTGGTGGTTTTGCTTGTTTTAGTCCCAGTTGTATGTAGCTACTCACCATTCTTGTCGTTCTTATATCTCAAAGCATTAGTTATTTCTATTGGGGTGCTTTTTACATTTGCTATCTCGATTCTCGCCATTATAAAGCGGGGAACCGTATCTTTCCCAAAGAACCTCATTGCCGCTACTTTGGTGGTATTGGTTCTTGCGATTTTCATATCATCGCTTGCGAGTTCTTCGCCGATCGGCTCTTTGCTCGGATATGGTTTTGAAGCGACAACTTTTTCATTCATTCTCATTATGGCCGTGCTTGCGTATCTTGCTTCTATTTCTTTTTCAAGTGTAAAGAAGCTATATGTAGTCAATACAACATTTCTTGTCTTGGCTGGTGTATTAGGACTTTTTCATACACTGCGTTTGTTCTTTGGGGCAAAATTTCTTCCTCTCGGTTTTTTTACTTCAGTTACAACCAATACGATTGGAAGTGTGAACGAGCTCGGAATTTTCTTTGGGATCAGTATGTTGCTTTCACTTTTTGCCCTTGAAATATTGAAGTTAAAGAAGATTCAAAAAGTTGCAGTCTATGTGATTTTATTCCTTTCTCTTTTTGTGATGATGGTTGTTAATTTTTCAACAATTTGGATTGTGGCTGGGATCATAATCACCATCTTTTTTGTTTACTCAGCGGCACATTCTACTGCTGTTGCTGAAAGGATTTCTGGAACCCTGGAAACAACTGCCGACGGGAGACTTGAAATGCCTCGTCGACGAATTGCTCTGAAATTTCTTATTGTTGCAATCATCGCACTCGTATTCGTTTTACCACTTGGAAGGGACATTGCTTCAAACCTTGGTGCAAAATTTGGAGTCAGTAGCATTGAAGTTCGTCCTTCTTGGGGCGCGACACTCGCTGTCTTCAAGGCAAATTTCAAGGCTGATCCAATATTAGGAACTGGACCAAATCGTTTCAGTATTGCCTGGCAGATGTATCGACCTGATATAAATCTTACGAATTTTTGGAATACCAACTTTGAAAGCGCCATTGGTTTTGTGCCAACCTCCATTATTGAAACAGGTATTTTGGGAATGCTTATGTGGTTTGTTTTTCTTGGATCGATTGTCTGGCTTGGTATCAAGTCTTTATTTTCAAGCTATGGAGACAGGGTGACTCGTTTTCTTGTTATGTCATCGCTTGCTGTCGTTGTGTATTTGTGGGCAATGAATATTTTCTATGCGCCAGGAACAGTTGTATTGTTTCTCACGTTCTTTTTTACCGGTTTATTTATGGCTTCAACGGCAGTTGCTCATATTTCGATAAACAAACTATTTGAGTTTATTAAATATCCGAAAATTGGTTTTATCTCAACCATGGTTGGCGTCATCGTGCTTGTCGCTGTCGTTGGTTTGAGTTATGTCGTCTTTGAACAAGGCAGGGCCTCAGTCTCATTTCAAAAAGCATTAACTGCAGTAACCCAAAACGCCGACGCAGAAACCGCTGAAGCAAAAATTCTTGATGCGATTCGCTTGTCTAAGCGGGATATATATTACCGATCCTTGGCTCAGCTTAATTTGTCAAAAATTAACACACTTATCGCCGCCGCGAATGGACAGAAAGAAGTAACAGAGGCACAAAGAACTGAATTTCAGACACGAACCGCAAATGCCGTAGAAGCCGCGCGACTTGCACAACTCTCTGACCCATTGCGACTTGAAAATCAACTGATTGTTGCGCAGGTATATAGTGCCATCGTACCGATTGGAGTTGAAGGTTCTTATGAGGCCGCAAAGACAGGTTACGAGGAGGCTAATAAGGTTAGCCCTCGAAACCCGCAGGTCTATCTTGCACTGGCTCAATTGGCAGCGTCCAACAAAGACCTCAAGGCAGCTCAAGAGTATCTCGATCAATCTCTTGGATTAAAGGCTAATTATATTGATGCGATATTTTTTCAGGCTCAGCTTGATGCTACACAGGGTAACCTGAGTGCTGCGATCAAACGGGTTGAGCAGATTGTTGCACTGACACCAAACGATCCATTGAATTTCTTTAGGCTCGGACTTCTTAAATATGATGCAAAAGAATATACGGGTGCTGTTGCTGCATTTGAAAAATCAATATCACTTGTGCCAGTCTACGCAAACGCAAAATATTTCCTTGGTTTAAGTTACGCACAGGCAGGCGAAACGGCAAAAGCAATTAAGATTTTTGAAGAGCTGAGTGACCAAAATCCAAATAACCCTGAACTTGCTGCGATCCTTGTAAATTTGAAGGCGGGTAGGGGGCCGTTTACGGCAGCGACTCCGACTGATGTAAAACCCGAAAAGCGGAAGGGTTTACCAATTACTGAGTCTCATTAATGGTTAAAAAGCTTATCAGTTTTTTGGGAAGGGAAATTAGCGGCCTCCATGATGCCGCATATCTTTTGGGCGCCTTTGCGCTTATGTCGCAAGTCCTTGCCTTGGTTCGAGACAGATTGCTTGCTCATACATTTGGTGCAAGTCAGGCCTTGGATTTGTACTATGCCGCCTTTCGAGTTCCAGATTTTCTTTTTGCTGTTGTGGCATCACTTTTTTCTGCCTCGATCATAATCCCATTTCTTTCTGAACGAGTGCGCATAAGTAAAGACGTAGGTAGGGAGTTTTTAAGCGTAGTTTTTTCAATTTTTCTTATTGTGATGATTGTGTTTTCTATCATCATATTTTTTCTATTTCCGTTTTTTGTGTCAAAGATTTTTCCAGGTTTCTCTGACGAGCCATTCCGAAGTGAGATCATTCTTCTCACACGGATTTTGTTGCTTTCTCCAATCATGCTGGGTTTGTCGAACTTGATCGCAAGTGTAACCCAGTTGTATAACCGGTTCTTTATTTACGGTATTAGTCCACTTTTGTATAACGCGGGTATTATTTTCGGCATTGTATTTTTGGCACCACGTTTTGGTTTGGCGGGTTTGGTGTGGGGTGTGGCTATTGGTGCAGTCTTACATTTTTTGGTGCAGGTGCCCTTTGTTGCACGGCAGGGGCTATTTCCGAAGTTTGTTCTTTCATTTAAAAAATATCGAACTACCCTTGCCATGTTTGTTGTTGCGTTTCCGAGAACGCTGGCAATGTCAGCTCAAGAAGTCAGTGAGTTCTTTCTTATTTCGCTGGCTTCGCTTATGAGCGCGGGCTCAATTTCTATTCTGAGTCTTTCCTGGAATCTTCAGTCGGTACCGCTTTCGGTTGTGGGAGTTAGTTACTCCTTGGCGGCATTCCCATCTATGGCTGTTTTGTTTGCAAAAGGCGAGAGAACAAAGTTTGTTGAACTGGTCGATACCACCGCTCGGTATATTATTTTCTTCTCATTACCACTTGTGGCGCTTTTTGTAGTGCTTCGTGCGCACATTGTCCGAGTCATTTTGGGTTCAGGTGAATTTGGTTGGCAGGATACACGCCTGACTGCGGCCGCTCTTGCATTGTTTGTAATTTCGCTTGCGGCCCAGAGCCTAATTTTGGTTTTTACTCGAGCTCGATATGCGGCAGGGAATACAAGAATTCCTTTTTATATCAATATATGCTCAGCGCTTTTTATTATTGCCACTGCCGCATTCTTGGCTCGCTTTGTCATCGTGTTCCCTCAGTTTCAGTATTTTGTTGAAGCCTTGTTTAGGGTAACTGATGTGCCGGGCACTACCGTACTCATGTTACCGTTGGCATTTTCGATTGGAAGTATTGCGGCGGCGTTGGTGCATATATACATGTTTAATCGAGACTACAAAGGTGTTGCAAAAAGCTTAGTGCGAACCACGCTCCAACTTTTATTTGTGGCATTGTCCATGGGGCTTGCAACGTACATAAGTCTGAATATGCTTGAAAACATCTTTAGTCTCGATACTTTTGTTGGCGTTTTAAGCCAGGGTGCTATAGCTGGCATAGTGGGTATCATATGCGGTATTATAGTGCTCGCTCTCTTTGGTAGTCGGGAACTCAAGGAAACCATGGCCGCTCTCCATCATAAGTTTTGGAAGGCTTCAGTTCCGGTTATTGGACCTGACCCAGAGGTGTAGGATTTGTATTTTTCGCTTTGTGCGGAGATCCAGTGTTTTTTACTCAACTCTTGGGTTTCGGTATAAACGGAGGATGCAGAAATTTTATGGAAACATCAAAAATTAGAAATTTCTCAATTATTGCGCACGTTGACCACGGCAAGTCGACACTGGCAGATCGTTTGCTCGAAATCACCGGTACGATCGAAAAGCGCAAAATGAAGGATCAAGTGCTTGATAGCATGGATCTTGAGCGTGAACGTGGAATTACGATCAAAATGCAACCGGTTCGCATGAAGTACAAGGATCACATCATCAACCTCATCGATACTCCGGGGCACATCGACTTTTCATACGAAGTTTCTCGCGCACTTAAGGCCGTAGAAGGAACAGTTCTTTTGGTAGATGCAACTCAGGGTGTTCAGGCTCAAACACTTTCAACGCTTGGTATGGCACGTGATCAGGGCCTTACAATTATCCCGGTTATTTCAAAAATAGATTCACCACTTGCAAGTGTTGATCGAGTTCGAAAGGAAATGATCACACTTCTTGATTGTGAAGAAAGGGATATTGTTGAAGTTTCGGGTAAAACTGGGGCCGGTGTCGAAGATCTTCTTCAGGCCGTTATTGATCGAGTTCCACCACCACCTGCAAGTGTTGAGGGTAACCCCGGTCTTCGGGCTTTGGTGTTCGATTTTCAATATTCAAATCACACAGGTGTAATTGTGTATGTCCGTGTGCTGTCTGGTAAGGTTTCAAAAAATACCGCTCTTAAGTTTTGTGTTTCAGGTAAGGAATTTAACTCAAATGATGTTGGAGTCTTTATGCCCGAAGAAACCCCTGTACAGACACTTTCTGCTGGCGAAATTGGTTATATCGTCACTGGTATCAAAGAGCCAGGAATTGCTTCTGTTGGAGATACGGTTGCCCTTGTGCGTGACACTATGCCACCGCTTGAGGGGTATTTTAAACCACGGCCAGTGGTGTGGTCTTCGCTCTATCCAGAAAGCCAGGATGATTTTCCTGACCTTCGACTTGCTCTTGGTCGGCTTAAATTGAGTGATTCATCATTTTCATACGAAGAAGAAGCATCGGGTGTTTTGGGTAAGGGTTTTCGGTGCGGTTTTCTCGGCATGCTTCATTTGGAAATTGTTTCTGAACGTCTTCGCCGTGAATCAAACCTAAATCTTATTGTTACAACTCCAAGTATTAACTATGAAATTGATCTTAAAAACGGCAAGACAATTAGTATTTTTTCTGCTTCATTTTTTCCAGATGAACACGAGATCAAGGCAGTCCGTGAGCCATGGGCGAAGGTCACCGTTATTGTGCCGCCGGAATATGTCGGTCCAATGATGACACTTTTGTTTGAACATGAGGGCTTGGTGGGGGAAACTCACACGTTTGGAGACAATCGAACTTCTATTACCGCAGAAATGCCACTTCGTGAACTCATGCGTAACTTTTTCAATAAGGTAAAAAGTGCTTCTTCTGGATACGCTTCACTTTCGTATGAAGCAACGGGCATGCGTGACGCAGATGTAAGCAAAATTGAGATGTGGGTTGCAGATGAACCAGTGCCAGCGTTTGCCCGAATCGTATCTCGTCAGACAGTTGAGAGGGAATCCAAAGATATGGTTGAAAGACTCTACAACCTCTTGCCTCAGCAAATGTTTGCAACCAAGGTTCAGGCAAGAGCGCTCGGTAGAATCATTTCTTCACGCACGATCCCGGCTCTTAAGAAGAACGTAACTCAGCACATGTACGGAGGCGACAGAACTCGAAAGATGAAACTGTGGGAAAAACAAAAAGAAGGCAAAAAACGCATGAAAGCCGAAGGAACCGTGGACATTCCCCACGATGTGTTCCTCAAAATGGTTCAATCTGAATAAACTAGAGTGTGTTAATGAACGTTCCTTTTGAGAAGAACAATACCATACTCAAAATTACAAAGACTGCGAGTATACCCCAGACAATCTTGATTATTTTTCTGTTTCTTTGGTCCCAAAGCATTGTGAAGATATCTTAGCGTATTTTGAGGTCGTTTGTCATCATCGTGTGTGGGTGCTGATAAGACCCAGTCTATGGTTGGATGAGGTTTTCACTTTCATGTGAATGACAAAACCGTTATACTTTTCTCATGGAATATCTCAAAAAGCGGCAAAAAATAAAGCGTCGCTTGTATTCAAAGACGACCATTGTTGTTTTCTTGGCACTTTTTCTTCTTTTGCTTCGCCCAACATGGAATATTTACAAAAAAAGTCAGGAAAGTAAGCAGAATTTAAGACAGGCTCAAATGGAACTTGATGCCCTTAAAACCCGAAAATCAGAGCTTGAACATGACTTGGCTTATGTAAAAAGTCAGCCCGGATTCGATCAGGAGATCAGAGACAAGTTTGGTGTCGCAAAGAAAGACGAAACAATGATTGTAATCGTGCGTGATCAGAATGAAAAAAAGCCCGCTCCACCACCACCGCCTGAAACATTTTGGACTAGATTAAAGGCCATGTTTGGGCTAAAGTAGGCTGGTATTCGCCGGGCAGAGGCGAGATTGGTTTAGTGGCAGAATGGATGCTTCCCAAGCATCAGACACCGGTCCGATTCCGGTATCTCGCACATATATGAAAATCTTAGCAATAGAAACAAGCTGTGATGAAACAGCGGTAAGCATTATCGATGCCCAGGGTGGTGTAAACCAGCCCGTCTTTACCGTGCTTTCTAGTTTGGTTTTGTCTCAAATCAAAATCCACGAACAATATGGTGGTGTTTTTCCAAATCTTGCCAAACGTGAACACGCAAAAAATCTTGTGCCACTTGTAGAAAAGGCTCTTGAAGAAGCTGGTTTGTATTTTAAAACGCAACACATTCTTGAAACGCCTGTTAAAGAAAAAATTAAGACCGATTTAACCCGAGAGCCAGAATTGTTTGAAAGGATTGTTGATTTCATGGAATCAGTCCAGAAACCAAAAATTGATCTTATTGCCGTTACCAGTGGTCCTGGCCTTGAACCGGCTCTTTGGGTTGGAATCAATGCCGCCAAGGTTCTTGGTGAAGTCTGGGGTATTCCCGTGATGCCGATTAATCATATGGAAGGTCATATATCTTCTGTGTTGCTTAACCTTCGTAGCCCGGTGAAGTTTCCAGCTGTCGCATTGCTCATTTCTGGAGGTCACACTGAGCTTGTCTTGATTAGAGATTGGCTTACATATCAGATCCTTGGCCAAACCCGCGATGATGCCGTAGGAGAGGCATACGACAAGGTGGCGCGGATGCTCGGTTTGGCTTATCCTGGTGGGCCCAAGGTGGCTCAGTTGGCACAGCAAGCTCGAACCGAAGGCATTTCTTCTCGGTTCAATTTTCCGCGGCCAATGATCAAGAGTGATAATGCTGATTTTTCTTTTTCAGGTTTGAAGACTGCCGTTTTATATACTCTGAGAGATATCGGCGAAATTGATGAACAGATTAAGAAAGAAATATCTGTTGCCTTTGAGGATTCAATCATTGAAACACTTGTTGTTAAAACAAAACATACAATCGAAAAATATGATCCAAAAGCCTTGATCATCGCCGGAGGTGTGATTGCAAATCAAGCAATCAGGAGTTCGTTTGAACAACTTGTTAATGAGTTCGATGAACTTAGCCTTCTTGTTCCGGAGTCCAATCTTTCAACAGACAATGCGCTTATGATCGCGCTTGCAGCTTATATTCGGTATGAAAAGAACGGTGTAGAAGAGAATTCGGTTATACAGGCTCAGGGTAATCTTGCGCTTTCTTGATACTACAAAAAACCACCGGATGGTGGTTTTTTGTATGTTGCGTTGCTTTTAGTTATCGATTTGAAGGAGGAAGGTTAATGACATCGTCATCTGACTTTTTTGTCATTGTCCAGGCAAGGAATACACCAGAGCAGATCGCAAGGACTAACAGTGGTACAACGATGCTAAATGCTTGGTACCAGACAGCTGCGATGATTGCAACGATTAGTCCTGCAAAGTAACCAGTCGCTTTTCGGGACCAGATTTGGTACTTCGTAAGCTTGCTTGAGTCTTGGCTACCAACGACGATTTCGGTAAAGAGATAGATTGCAATAAGGGCAATCAAGAGGAAATAGATACCCTGTAAAATCGCTTCGCGATCCTTAGGGACACTAAAGATTGCAGCCGCCACTACTTTGAGGTTTTTCGTATCAATTTTGTCCTTTATGGTCTTTCCAAGCTTGGTATTCTCAGGGACAGTTGATGTACCAACACCAACAATGTCCTTTATGTCCATCATGTGGTCGTCGATCATTATCGTATCGTGCGACATGCTGTTGTTTTCTGGCACAGAGACGCCACGACTCTTAAGGCTTTGAATAAGGGCCTTAAAGTTATCGATTTCTTCTTGCTGTTGTGTGCTTACTGGAAATGCTGTTTTACAGAAGATCTCGTTTATCTTCTTTTTTGTAAGAATATACACGTAACCAGTAGGAGATGAGTAACCCCACGGGCTCAATATGTCACTACGATACTTCGTTTGGAAACGCGATACCGCATCATAGGTCGCTTGGTCAAAAACGCCGGTTGTTGTGAGGGCGCTTTCGCCTTCAAAGTATTTAAGGAAGAGCTGAAGTTTCAAGACTTCTGCTTGGTCGTTATTAAAGTCGCGTCGAAGGTAGTCATTCAAGTAGAAACATGCTGTTGGGCCAGTTTCTGCACCAAGAACCTTCCCACCCGAGCTTCTGCGATGGCCACCGCCACCTCCACCACCTCCGTTGTCGTCAGTGTTTTCTATTACATTCACAGTACGAGAGCTTGAAACTGAAAGTCCTTTAGAATCACTTACGGTGTAGGTGATGGTGTATGTACCGAGAGTATTGGCATCAACTGAGCCGGTTGTAACAATTTGACTTGTTAGATCACCGTCTTCTTGGTCAGTTGCAGTTGCTCCTGGATCCGTAAATGTAGTACCCACGTATACAAACATTGGATTATTTCCAAGGACGGTAATAGTAGGTGGATTGTTTGTCGGGCCCCCGCCATCTGTGACGTTTACTACTCTGGTTGTGGATGCTGAGAGATTTCCTGAGTCAGTAACTGTGTATGTCAAAGTGTAGGCGCCAACCACACTTGTGTTCACGGTACCCGTAGTCACAATAGAAGCAGTCAAATTTCCATCTTCTGCGTCAATTGCTGTTGCGCCAGGATCGGTGAAGGTTGAGTTTTTGGTGATATTGATTGGATTGCTTCCTACCAAGGTGATGTTCGGTGCAGTATTAACAGGATTTGTACGACAAGATTGATTTTGACGCACGAGAATAGCCCGTAGGACATGGGGAACTGCTGGGTATGCATACGGATTTGAATCAACGAGGAATTCTGGAGCGAGACCGAACCATGCGTCAATTTGGGCGGCACAGTTAGGAATGTTTACTCTTAGAGTTGTTGTCGATGTTGCTTGAATAACTTCATGTCGGTCATAGAGTACCTGGGTTGAGAGGGTCGGCAAAGGATCAAACATCTTGTAGCTTGTCAGTGCGATTGGAGCGGTACAACCGGTATTGTTGTTGATCGTGAATGTTGCGGTCGTTGTTGCGTCATTAACAACGATTTGTCCGTAGGTGATTCGTCCCTGGTCAACCGCTGTTTTAAATTCGGTAACAGAAAGTTGTATGCCGTTTGCACAGGTCGGTGGCCAACCATCTACCAAATTGTGTTTATTCATTACAACCAACACTCGGTCTGGTCGGTTAATGTTTAAAGTAATGATACCGTCCGAGTCCTCGTTTTTTAGAGCGTCATTTGAAGGATCGTTATCAAAGGATTCAGGGCTGTATTCGAAGTAGTTACTGAGCTGGTTTGGAGGCAGTATGTACCCGTCGTTATATTTTGGTGTTTGCCATACTTCAGTCGTCCCTGCGCCAGTAATGGCTTCTTGGGAATACACGTATGCTTGGAGTGGTAGATGTTCGTACTTCTTACATTCTGCAGCAAATCCAGACACTGAAGGTGTTGTTGGGGCAAATGTGGCAGCGTTAAAGACTGAGTGCTGAACAAAGCTTGATGGATTTGATAGTGGGTAAAAACTGATATCAAACTGTCCTGCTGGGAGACCCGCAGAGCTTGTGGCAATTTGACCGTTCTTAGTAATAATCATTTTACAAACAGTGATTGAACCCGTTTGTGGTGTGACCGGTTTGAGTTTGTTGAGGATGACGAGCACACGATGCGGACGGTTTGTTGTGAGCGTAAGGATACCGTCGGAGTCCTCGTTTCTTTGCCCATCATTTGCCTGGTTGTTGTCGAACATTTCATAGCTGTATGGGTAGAAATTATTAACAGAGTTCGCAGAGGTGATGAACTGGTCGTTGTATTTTGGTGTTTCCCAGACGTTGCTATTTTGAGAAGTTACAGTAACTGGAGAATAAATATATTGCTTAATCTCAAGGTTGTATTTGAGACATTGTGCGCTTAGGGGGATCGGAGAGGGGGTTGTTCGAGTGAACAAGTGTGAATAAAAATCAAACTCTTGGATTGATGGAGAGGTTTGGATTGGAGTTGAATTACCAATTCGTGTTCGAAGATTCAAAGAAAACGCAGCTTGGGGTAAGCCTGCTGAGGAAGTGACTATTTCACCGTTTGCCTTTGCAATTACATTACAAACAGTAATCGAACCCATTTGTGGAGTGGTGGTTAGGCTGTTTGCTCCTGCCGCTTGTGGATCGAAGTCTTCGGTAGCGGGGGTGCTTCCGTCGTTGTTAGTCGGAGTAGAAGTATTGTTTGATGTACCGCCAGAATCGTTGGTATTGTCTGGTATGTCTAATGTCGGGGTTTCGTCAACCGGCGTAAATGGAGAAATGGAAGCTTCGACAATATTCGTTTTGATATCACCGAGATTGTTATCAATTGGTCTATCAGTGATTTCAATAGTTTTATTGCTTACATCTGAAGTAACTATTGTTCTCGTATTTTCAGCGCTTTCTACGACTGAATCGATTGAAACTGCTGCGTCTGAACTGTGTTCATTTGTTTCAGCGTCAACACTCTTAACGCTTGTGTTTGAATCTTCAGTTTCTTCCTCTGCAAAAGCAAGGGGAAGTGAAAGCATGTATGCTTGTGGAACTACAATTGAAACGATAATTGCAAGCACAAAAAGTCTTGAGCCAAGACTTTGTTTAAACGAAAAAAATAGTGGAGTTTTCATGTTTTTTTGCATCAGTACTACAGTTAACTTAGCTTTTGGTTTTAAGTGTTCCGGGTTTACTCCAATCGTACCCCCAGAATGCTAATGATTTCTCATTAGCATGTCAAACAATTCGGCACCTCTCGTAATGGTAATTAAAGCCATATTTTGAGCCAAAAAATGGTAAATTGACTTTTACGCGATTAAGGTGCAAATGTCCTTTAAAAAACTTTTACCGGTACTCCTATTTTTCTTAAAGGACATTTCTTGTCTTTAACAACAAAATTTGTCTTTTATGACTACATTTTCATTATAAAATTTAAAATACATAAAGTCAAGTAGCTTACCTGGGCAAATTTTATTGATATTTCTCTACATGATATGATGATGAAAATAACCTTATTTTGATGGCTCAAAATCTGAATCCAAAATTTCTTAAACCGTATAATCCAGCGGATACTGAAACTCAAATTTATAAACGTTGGGAAGATTCTGGCTATTTTAATCCGGATAATTTGCCCGGCCAAAGAAAAGAATCCTTTGTGGTTGCGTTGCCGCCGCCAAATGTAACGGGCGTTCTTCATATTGGTCATGCCTATGAAGATTCTCTGCAAGATTCCGTTGTTCGATTCCAAAGAATGCGAGGTAAAAAGACATTGTGGGTTCCGGGTACCGATTCAGCAGCCATTGCTACTCAGGCTCGTGTTGAAAAGGACATTCAAAAAAATGAAGGAAAAAGTCGTCACGATATTGGACGTGATGAATTGGTAAAAAGAGTTTCGGAGTTTGCTAAAAATAGCGAAAATACAATTTTAAGCCAAATTCGTTCTATGGGCGCATCGCTTGATTGGTCACGGTATGCATATGCACTTGATGAGAAACGAACCAAGGCGGTTACAACTGCTTTTAAGCATATGTATGATGCCGGACTTATTTATCGTGGTAACAGAATTGTAAATTGGGACCCGAAGGGTCAAACAACAATTTCAGACGATGAAGTTGTGCATGAAGAGCGAACCGGTAAACTGTACACATTCAAATATTCAAAAGACTTTCCAATTTCAATTTCTACAACTCGACCAGAAACAAAGGTTGGAGACGTTGCTGTCGCAGTTCATCCTGATGATATTCGATACCAAAGATTTGTTGGTAAAGAATACGATGCAATTTTTTGTGAAGTGCCAATTCATATCAAAATTGTTACTGATTCATCGGTGGAAATGGAATTCGGTACCGGTGCGCTCGGTGTTACTCCGGCACATAGTCATGCCGACTGGGATATTGCCGAGAAAAATAATTTGCCAAAGCCACAAGTCATCAATGAATATGCAAAGATGACAGTTGAAGGGCCACTTAACGGCAAAAAAACCACCGAAGCGCGGGAAATTGCTGTTGATTGGCTCAAATCTCAGGGTCTTTTGGAAAAAGAGGAAGATGTGCTCCAGAATGTTTCTATCTCAGAGCGTACAGGTGCGGTGGTTGAACCTTTGCCGAAACTGCAATGGTGGATTGGTGTTAATAAACCCTTTACGATTCCACATTCAGAAATTCCGGGAATAAAAACTGGTTCAGAAATTACCCTGAAGGAAATGATGAAATTGGTTGTTGAAAAAGGAGTCGTGGACATGCCACAAGAAAGATTCAGTAAGACCTATTTCAACTGGGTAGAAAACCTTCGAGACTGGTGTATCTCACGGCAGATTTGGTTTGGTCATCGGATTCCGGTTTGGTATAAAGACAGTGAAATCTACTGTGGCACTACAGCACCAGAAGGCAGTGGTTGGAAACAAGAAGAAGATGTTCTCGATACATGGTTTTCTTCAGCCCTTTGGACGTTCTCAACCCTTGGCTGGCCCGAAAAGACCAAAGATCTTCAAGAGTTTCATCCGACATCATTCATGTCGCCTGCATATGAAATTTTGCCTTTGTGGGTATCGCGCATGATTCTCATGAGTGGTTTTCATCTTGGACAAGTGCCATTTAAAACCGTGATGATTCACGGTTTGGTTCGGGACAAACAGGGTCGGAAGTTTAGCAAGTCTTTGGGTAATGGTATTGATCCGCTAGAGCTGATAAAGAAATACGGAGCCGATGCGCTACGCATGGGTCTTTTGTCTGGCACGGCGATCGGTAATGACGTGAAATTTGATGAAAATAAAGTTAAGGGATACAAACATTTTGCTAACAAGGTTTGGAATATCAGCAGGTTTATTCTTGAAAATTCAGAGGGGATTGATTTCAATAAAAAAATAATTTTTACAGAAACAGACGAGGTTCTGTTGAAGCGACTTAATGATATCGTCACTGAAGTCACGAATGAGTACGAAGAGTATCGACTTCATATTGCTGCGGAGAAGATATATCAGTACGTGTGGACAGAGGTTGCGGACAAAATCATTGAGGAATCAAAACCGATTCTTAACGGAACCGATGAAAAGGCAAAACATTCTCGTCAACATGCATTGTATACAATGCTCACAACATCACTGCGAATCCTTCATCCATTAATGCCTTTTGTAACAGAAGAAATCTGGTCGCTTCTACCAACAACCAAGGGTTCCTTGTTGATGGTCGAACAGTGGCCGAAGGTCTAGTGTTATAATTTTTCTATGAATTTGGAGGTTCTTTTATATGTTTTTCTTGGTGGTTTGGTACCAGCCATTCTTTGGCTTTGGTTTTGGTTACGGGAAGACAGTGCACATCCGGAACCGCGCGGGCTTATCGTCGTTACCTTTATCGCTGGCATGCTTTCAGTCGTTTTGACCATTCCAATTCAGGGCATTGTCTATACTTTTTTTCCAGAAGGATCAATGGCTTTTGTTTTTGCGCTTGCCCTTGTTGAAGAAGCAATGAAATTTGGTGCGGCTTATATTATCGCTCTTCGTAGTAAATCATTTGATGAGCCGATAGACGCGGTTATTTTTATGGTTACCGCTGCGCTTGGTTTTACGGCGGTGGAAAATTTTCTCTTTATGATCGGCGCTTTTGGTGAACGAAACAGTGTTTTGGATGTTATTGCAACCGGCAATCTTCGTTTTATTGGTGCCAGCCTGCTTCATGTAACTACCTCTGCTACAGTTGGTCTTAGTATTGCTTTTTCATTCTTTCGAAATAAGGGAGACCAGAGGTTTATGACAATAATCGGAATTTTTATAGCAACCGTATTGCATACCCTTTTCAACTTATCTATAATAAGTGATAACAGTAGTAATATTCTTACGACTTTCCTTGTACTCTGGTTTTCCGTCATCTGTTTACTAGTGTTTTTTGAAAAAATAAAAAGACTAAATCAAATCAACACACTATGAAAGAAAGGAGATCATTTTTCGAGCGTTTGACCGGAGCCATGAAGGTTCAAGAAGATACTGAAGAAGAAACTTCGAGAAGAATTTCTGTAAATGGAGATGACGATGAGGGTGTCGATATGGAAATTGGCGACGGCGAACTCATGGTAGATGTGTATCAAACCCCTAATGATATTGTAATCAAAACTATGGTACCCGGCGTTCGACCCGAGGATCTTGATATTACAATTACTCGCGATATGGTGACTATTAAGGGTAAGAGGGAAATCGAGCGCAGTATTAGCGACGACAATTACTTCCATAAAGAACTTTATTGGGGTAGTTTTTCTCGAGCAATTTCTTTGCCACAAGAAGTGGAGATTGAAGACTCTGAGGCAGTTGAAAAACATGGCCTTCTAATTATTCGTTTGCCGAAACTTGATAAACATCGTCAGTCTAAGTTGCGGGTGCGAAATAACTAAAACAAAAAACCGCCCCTCTTCGCAGAGTGCGGTTTTTGTTTACTGTGCCGAGAGCCGGGCTCGAACCGGCGACCCCTTCCTCTTCAGGGAAATGCTCTACCAACTGAGCTATCTCGGCAATACCTTTCTGTTCCTACCTTATAGACCGTTTTGATTTACTTTGATGTTATTTACCAAAACAGCTATCTCGGCGTTTGCTCGTTCGACACATTCTCGCTGCGCGTCTTGCGTGTTGCAAGAATTCCTCTCACTCGCTTTCGATACGAATACAATGCAATACGATGCTATTTATCTTTGGAACGGATTCACGATACCTTGAATTTTTGCGGTTGCTTCTTGGGTGGCCTGGTATGTTGCAATAAGTTGCTTCAAATACGGCTGGACGTAATAATACGCACCGACTGAAATTCCAACAAGGACAATCCAGTATATGGTACGAGTAACACCCGTCCAGAATGCCGATCTTCGAATACGACGAAGCATCCGGTTATTCTCTTCTGTAAGCTTCATTAACCTGTCAAAAAACTCCTTATCGTGAAAATCCATTGGCGAATTCTACCAAAATAAGGCCTATTTTGCCATCTTTTGTGCCGCCAGTTGGAATCGAACCAACATTTACCCCTTAGGACGGGGTTGTTCTATCCATTGAACTACGGCGGCCTCTGGCTCGCCGACCTTGCCCTCCATAGCTTTAGCGAAGGAGGGAGCCCCCTGAATTTACCAGAGAGTGAAGGCGGCTCGAAACTAAAAACTATGCTGGTAAACCGAGAAGATTTGCCAGTACTGGTTTGTTGAAACCTACAACGAGGTCAGTGTCACCAACAATGATAACTGGTACACCCATTTGGCCACTTTTGTCGATCATTTCTTGGCGCCTTGTGGCGTCTGCGGCCACATTAAATTCTTCGTAGGGGATGTTGTTTGCAGTGAAATAATCTTTTGCAAGTTTGCAGTATTTGCAAACAGGAGTTGAATAAATTTGTACTTTTTTCATGTGTTTAAAATGTAACCCTCGTAATTTCTGCTTGGTCAGCAGAGTATATCATATTCAAACTTTAAAGAAAAAACCGCGCCCGTTGTACCCGAGCGCGGTGTATTCACGCACGGGAAGCGCTCCGTGCGCGAATGGAAAGGATGAATCTTGAGATACTCTACACTCCCTCATGTTTTTTGTCAAATAAAACCACGCTGTAGTGAGCAGCGTGGTGTAGGAGTGCGGCACACGATGCCGCGGTGGTTCAGGGGAACTGTCTTCTGAAATAGTATACTTTTTGTTGCTAAAAAGAAAGCGCATCCGATTGGACGCGCTGGATAGGAACAAGGAAAAGGAGAATGAGAGGGCGAAGGAAGGGGTGGTTGTGAGTGAACAGTTAAAGAACTGATCGGAAACCTGGAAACCGCTTCCTCACACCCTCTCAACCTTTTCCAAAGAACTATCCTACCAATATACTATAGGATAAAAAGAGAAAAGTCAAGCTAGAAAACTAACTCTTTGGTTTGTCGATTTTTCCAAGAAGTTTTGTGATACCAAAATAAACGACTGCGGCCACGATAATGAAATTGATTAGCAAACTAATAAATTTTCCGTAAGAAATTGTTGAATTGCCAATTTGAAATACAAGCTGGTTTAAGTCACCCAACCGATAGAGTGCAAGGCCAATAATTGGGTTGATGATGTCGTTTACAAGCGAAGCAACGAGGTCAGAAATGGCCTTACCGAGAATAAAACCGACAGCGAGGCCAGCAACGCCTTGTGTTCGGATGAAGTTAATAAATTCTTTAATGTGTTGGGTTACCATGTCGCAATTATAGCTAAAAAAATTCGTGTGGTCACGGATAATTTGCTCGCCGTCGCTCGCAAATTTCCTCGATTCCGTCATTTGTTCCGCGTTTACAAAAAGATGGAATGGCCAACCATTTTGATCGTGTGGTCACGGATAATTTGATCGCCGTCGCTCGCAAATTTCCTCGACCCCGCCTCGCCTGTTTTTCCTGCTGGAAAAACATGGCTCCGGCTGTCCCACGTATCGAAAAACCCAGCATTGGCTGGGTTTTTCTCTCGTGTGACCCTACTGGGAGTCGAACCCAGCTTTGCGCCTTGAAAGGGCACTGTCCTAACCGATAGACGATAGGGCCATTGTTTGCTTAATTATAACCCTTATCGATTCTACTCTTGTTAGAGGGAAAACTCCTAACCGATAGACGATAGGGTCTAAGAACGTTTGAAACTTTAACATCTTTTGATAAAAGTGTAAAAAATGATGTATATTTTGATCTTGGGTTAATGGAAGTGTGGCAGAGTGGTCGAATGCACCGCTTTCGAAAAGCGGCATGCTCGTAAGGGCATCAGAGGTTCAAATCCTCTCACTTCCGCCTTAAATATTGGTATAATTTCACTATGGGTAAGCGGAAGACCATCGGTTTTTGCTTCGTAGTAATTATCATTGGTTTTTTTGCGTATACTCATATTGTCAGAAACAGCTTTAGCGAAAAGGGAACACTTATGTTTAATGGTCCCGCTGATGCAAAAGCTGCAAGCCTGTGGAAACAGTACAAAGAATCTGATGGAACAGTTCAAAACAAGGAATCAAAGATCGGATATGCACTTGTTTTTGATGAATATAGTCAATGTGCTGAGGGTATCAAAACCGTTCCATGCGAATCAATGGCTTCTGTACCGGCGTTTCCGTTTGCCAATCATACGGTTACCGTTGAGGGCATAAGACAAGCAGATGAGTATAGTATTTTAGTTAGAAGAATAATTAAATTATAAATATATGGATATCAATTATTGGGCAGTCTTAGTGTGTGGAATCGTTGCAATGGGTATTGGTCATGTCTGGCACGGCCCGTTGTTTGGAAAGAAATTTATGAATGCAATGGGTTTTGTTATGCCGACAGATCCTGCAGCAATGAAGGCGGCCATGAAGGGAATGTGGAAGATGTACGTGTACCAGTTTGTTCTCGTACTCTTTCAGGTCTATGTATTAGCTCACTACATTCTTGGTTGGAAAGAAGCTACTGGTGTAGAGAATTCGCTTTGGATTTGGGCAGGTTTCGTTATCCCAACAATGGCTGGTCTTTATATGTGGAGCAACAAGTCTACAAAAGATAAATGGACGCTGTTTCTCATTGGCGCAGGATACAATCTTGTGCTTTTTGTTGCTTTTGGTTTGATCCTTGGCGCCTGGAGGTAAGATTGGTAAAACCATAGCGCTATTTAGATGGCGATGGTAAGATGTTTTTCTGTTCTTTCAAGTTATATATTTGTTCTCGAGAAATCGGGAACAAAGCGGGCGATTAGCTGTTTGGGTAGGTCTTTGCAAAAAGATCACTGCAATAGTTGATCGCTTACAGGGGATTAGCTGTTTTGGTAGACCCAGACATCTAGTGCCTTACGGGCGATTAGCTCAGTTGGTAGAGCGCAACATTGACGTTGTTGATGCCAGAGGTTCGAGTCCTCTATCGCCCAC
>CAYVZB010000008.1:0-56684 GCA_964456405.1 uncultured Candidatus Saccharibacteria bacterium
CAGCTAGTGATGGCCGATATGGCCGAAGGCCATGCGAGGCCAGCACTTTTTTGGTTAGGGACGAGAAGGCCGGAGCGAAGCCGCGATGTCGTATGACCGCGGCGAGCGAGGCGGGGTAGCGGAAATTTTGCGAAGCAAAATTATCCGTGACCGAGTCCCTGACCGGCAGCATTCTAAGATTTTTGGAGTAGATTTCTCCATAATCTGTTGTAAATAAAACGTATTTTCTTGGCTCTAACACTTTGAAATTTTCTATAAGCGAAATTGAACTTTGTCTTGTCTAAAATTCTATTTAAGTTTGAAAAACTTGATTTATTTAAATTGAGAACTTAGTTCTAACCTTTAATAAAAAGAACCGCCTGGGCAACAGTGTTGCGCAAGCGGTTCGTTTAGGTTAAGACAACCAGTTCTTTTTGTGGGTTGATCCTTACTACCTCGTCAAAGCCATCAGAATCGATCTTTGCTGCGAGCTCATGGAAAAGCTCATGATCATGGCGCGGAGCATTTTCGGAGAAAAAAGAAAGTCCTTCACCCTGTCGAGTTCGTATCTCGCCTATTTTTGCGATTCCCGGTTTCGACCAAAACCAGTTTTCCACGATTGTGAGCGGAGTGATGAAGTACAAGGCTACAACCCGATCGGCACCGTAATATCTAAGCTTCTTCAACAGATTTTTTCTTTCTCTGCTGTCACCGGTCCAACAATCGAGGAGAAGTCTTGCTCTGGTCTGTGTTGCGAGTTTTCGTCGCAATAGACGATCCATGATCTCGTATGCGTAGTATCCAGCGCCGG
Source organism: uncultured Candidatus Saccharibacteria bacterium (assembly GCA_964456405.1). Classification (GTDB taxonomy): domain Bacteria; phylum Patescibacteriota; class Minisyncoccia; order Phycocordibacterales; family DATGWK01; genus JAHFLV01. The sequence continues at coordinate 791 of CAYVZB010000008.1, forward strand.
AGTATGGATCGGTATGCACTGATCCATACCGCCGGATGAGGATCTCGTCTCGACTGATCACTTGTAGCTTCGGGTCGGCCTCAATGAGCCGCTTTCCATAATGACTTTTACCAGAACCACGCTGGCCAACCAAAAGAAACACATCGTTTTGTCTTTTCAAAGGTACCTCCTTTCGTTTTTAGGATTTCTGTGGTCTGGCAGAGATACTACTTAATCCATCAAAAAATGCAAATCTTTTTTAAATGCGAAACGTGTTCGATTATTGGGTAATAAAAAACCCCGAACTTTGTTCGGGGCATTGCGCCGGGAAGATGATCATGCCGCATAGGACGGCAGAGTCCTCCGGATCGCGTCGGCAGCGTGTGCTACATCCTGAGGCAAATGAAGCCCGATGAGATCCGAGGGGCGAACTTCATGCGTGGTGACGATGTCGCGGGCGATCTTGACGATCCGCCGATACGCATCCTTCTCGGCTCTGGGCAGGAGCTCGTCGGGGATATTGTCGACCGAGGAAACCTCGCCGATCTTGCCGTAGCTGTCGGCCAGAGTTCGGAGACGGTTGCCGGTTCTGTGCTCCTCGCTATCGATGTACTCATCGACAACCTCGGTCGGAACAGCACTCGCGCCACAGCAGCAGTCCATGACGATGGCCAGGCCGTACGATTTGAGCACCTCGTTGAGGTCGCGGCGGTTCGCCTCGGCCATGTTGAAGGTCGTCATCCCATCGTGAACGAGAAGCATCTCCGCTGACTGGTAGCGATCGAGACTGCTGGGCACCAGGGCAGAGAAGCGGATGCGTGTCCCAAAGCGAGCCGGCGTCCGGTCCTCGAGCTGGCTGACCACCAGGTCAACGAGCGTGACGAAGACCGGGACGGGGACGAAGAGGTCGCGCGTCACTGCTCCGAACATGGCACGAATAAGGTTTTCGTGCTGAGCGCCGTAGGCGCCCGTGATGACGCCAAGGTCCTTGATAACGATTGGTCGGTTGAGCCTGTTTCCGCTATACGTTTCGCACATTGGGTATCTCCTCGGTTGATCTCACCTGGAAAGAACTTCAAATGCAAACAATTTGCATTTACTTACTACACAATATATCTTTCTTATCTAAAAGTCAAAACTAGTGAGCGTGCTCTTTGAAGGCCCTTGATCTCTCGTATTTTTTTCGACTGCGTTCTTTTCGCATATCGCCGTTCGTTTCAATGATTTTTACGGCTGTTTGATATATCTCATTAAATTGTTTCTCAAAGTCCGGGGTAGGGTTACCGTTTGTTTGGAGTGCGTCTTCAGAAAACGGAAACATAAATTTTGCTGGTTTTTTTAATGACGCCTGAGTTGGTGCCAGATCGGTGTTCTTCCGGATTTTGTTGATAGCAAATTCGTACGGTGTGTTGTGAAATTCGAGCAAGTCGGCGATTTGATTGGCTGCTTTGACGCCGTGTGGGGTTGGCTCAGTCGCAATTATTGCCATCGTAAAGCCGCTCACGATGCCGGTGCCAGCTCCGTCGCTGCCGGCTTTTTCGTCGATCACAACAACTTCGTTTTTATTGAGTTTAAGGAATGGTAGATAGATTTTGAGAGCTGTGGTCAAAATATGGCTGCAACTTTGCCCGTACAAAACGGCGTCTGTATGTGGACCGCCGGCCATAACAGATACGTTGTCATTTATTCTCAGAGAAAACTTCTTTGTATATGGATCGGCGGGGGTAAGGCTAAAGTGCGGTTCTTTTTCAAGAAAAAATGCTTTGCCTGATTCGTCTTGTATGCTCAAACCCGCGTGCTCTTTGATGTCTTTGATTCCTTCACCAAGATACGGAAATTTCTCTTCCACACCCAAGTTGAAGGTAAGGTCCATATTATGGTCCGCATCAATAGCGAGGACTTTTATGTCTTTCTTCGCTAAATAGGTCACAAAGCCACTGCTTAGGGTCGATTTGCCGCTGCCACCCTTTCCTAAAAATCCTATGATCATTGATGAAGTATAGACTAAAATAAGAAACAAATGCAAATAATTTGCATATAAATATTAAAGATATTTTTAATTGCAAATTACTATCATAGAGCTATGATGAGGCCATGACGGAAATATTACTCACAAGTCTTCGGAACGCGAAGTTAAAGGCCACACCGGCGAGAAAGCACATTCTTGACATTTTTTCTGTTGGCTGTCATCCGATCAATGCTGAGTTTATATACGCCAAACTCAAATCAAAAAAGATTAATCAGGTTACCGTCTACCGCACACTGTCATCGCTCGAGCAGGCGAGGATTATTAAGAAAGTTAACTTGAGAAAAGATTCGGCTTATTACGAATTAGCCGACAATCACCACCACCACGTTGTGTGCAAAGGATGCGGAAAGATTGAAAGTTTTGATACCTGCGCTCTCACGGAATTATCTAAAAATATTTTAAAGAATTCATCACACTTTAAGGTAATCGATGATCATTCTTTGGAAATGTTTGGTACGTGTAAGGCCTGCCAAAAGTTAGAAAGGTAATATTGTATGTTTGTCACCAATCTTATTGATTTTGGTACCATACTCACTGGTATCTTGTTTGTGGCCGGGCCATTTCTGATTGTTGGTATTCTCATTTCAAATATCATTCAGCAATTTGTTTCTCAGGAACGAATGCTTGCTTTGTATGGAAGGGGATTTTGGAGAAATTATCTGGTGTCGATCGTGGCCGGTTTCCTCTTTCCTGTGTGTGAGTGCGGCATTGTGCCGATTGCTCGTAGTTTGGTAAAGAAGGGGGTTTCGACTTCGGGAGTGGTCATGTTTTTGCTTTCAGCTCCGGTGTTTAATCCAATTACACTTGGTGCAACGATAGCCGCCTTTCCAGCGCATCCGTCAGTTTGGATCGGCCGAATCTTGGTTGCACAAATTCTTACTATTACGATTGGATGGATTTTTGTTATGTATAAAGATGTTCAAGGAAGCGAGTTAACAATTCTTGGTCCACAGAGCGATAGCGTTGATCAATGTGACACGTGCAATGTACACGCTCAATCATCAAAAGAGGGAAATAAGGCCTGGGCAATTTTAGATGCAACGTATCACGAGTTTCAGCACGTTTTCATGTATGTCGTTATTGGGGCTTCTCTCACATCGTTCCTCCAATTAGTGCTGTCAAAGCAATATTTTCTTACAATCGGTGATTTTCCGATATTGGGCATAGCAAGTTTCATGCTTTTGGCTTTGGTTTTATCGGTTTGCTCTTCGGTCGATGCGTTCGTGATCTTGCCGTTTGCAAGCCATATGCCCTTATCGGCACTTTTGGCTTTCTTGAATTTCGGACCGCTTATTGATATCAAAAATATTCTTCTATTCCGAGCCTATTTCACTAAGCGTTTTCAATATTGGTATTTCGGTCTTGTAACCGTTATTTTGTTTCTCGTTGTATTTTTGTCTGGATATATTTTGTCTAATCTTTTCATGCCATGATCACCGCAATTCTTCTCAGCTTATTTAGCGCCCGTTTCTTTTATTTGATTTTTTCCCATCAGATTTTGTATTACGTAAACGGTAGACTGGTTTGGTTTTTAATTATTGGTTGGACTATTTTGCTTATTTCTGCAATCAGAGTTTTGATTCGAAGAGAGAAAAATGAAATGCATTTGGTGTATGTATTATTGATTTTGCTTATCGTATTACCTGTTCGGGCTCTAGATCCAGTTCATTCTCTTGCTATAAAAATTTCAAACAACACAAACGAGACAAACAAATCTCTTCCAGCTGATACCAGCAATTATTCGTATAGCGATTGGTTCGATTATCTTAATTCTGGTAAACCCCAACCAGAATTAGAGGGTAATGCGGTCTCTATTTCCGGTTTTTTGGATGGGTACGATTCAGAACATAAAATTATGGATCTCGGCAGGCTGGTGATCACGTGTTGTATTGCCGATGCCTACAAAACATCAATTCCAGTTCAGCTTACCAGCGTTTCAACTCAGGATTTGCTCAGTGGGGAGTGGTATTTCATTACTGGTCATTGGCATCAAAATTCAAAGGGAACTTGGGTTGTTGTTGCGGATAGTATTAAGTCAGCTGATGTTCCTCCTGATCCATATGTCTATCCTTAAAAGAAAATTTAATACACGCATCTTTGTTGTGATCGGTGGACTAACCGGAATTATTCTATTGATCACATTATTTCAATTAGTGATGCCGATTTCTTGCCTTCTCACAGCACCTCATTCTGCCACAACACCGATACTGCTTACATGTAACCGCTCGATCACTATTTTGGATACTCCAAATAATTTTGTTGTTGATAAGCTCACCTCGACACGATATGTGATTACACCAGTTCTTAACTGGGCTGACATAAGCACGGTACGCTTTACGATACGGCCCAACTCACTCATTGCATTTTCTCGAGAAACAGAACTGCCGATTCCGAAGCAATCACCGCTTGTGTTCTTTACAGATTCGACTGGTGAAACCACACGCATACACATAGTCACACGTACTTCTCATGGTATTGAGGTTTCGTCAGTTCTTACTGCTCAAAATATTTCTAACATTAGTTTCGATGGTGATTATTCTCTATCGTTTATTGAAAAAGATTCTTTGTCTAAAAATCCAAAAATCAATATCTATGATTTATTAGCTGAAAAACAAACGACCTTCTTGAAACCTCTTTTGGGTAAAGATTATATTGCATTTGCACCAAGCGGATTCGCTAGTCGATATGGTTGGATTGAACGCGGATTGAGCGGTGTAAGCGAAACCGTTTTTGTAAATGTGAGCCCATTGCCTTTGTTCGTTAGAGAAATTTATAAATTATCAAACTCATTCGATTCCTTGGTTTATTCTGGAGATCGAAATGGTCTTCTGCTCATAGACCAAAAAAAATATCAGGTGGCGTTTTTAGACCTCATGAGTTCGTCCGACACCGCAATGCTTTCACCAAAGTTGTCTTCAAATATTCTCGTTGCTGGCTTTATTGGTCCCGGTCAGACTATTCCATTCGTTCGTACGGACCAAGGTGAATGGCGTTATAAAAACAATCAATGGAATTTTGTTGCAGGAAAAAATGATCTGGGGTATTTCTTCTGTGACTCGGGAATCGGATATTTTGATGTTGGTTCGGTCGTTCCGTCGAATTGTACACGACTTAAGATCATCGAGAATGCCGTTGTATCTGAACGTGACGGTGTAACTACTAAAATATATGAATCAGCCGGAATTCTGCACTGGGTCAACGCTTCTATTGTCGATCTGACAAATTCTATTTAAAAAGCTACTATCAATACATGAAAAAGTTTTTTATCTTAATATTTTCCTTTATTCTCGCCTCTCAACCCCTTTTTGCGTTTGCCCAGAGCGGGGAACTGGTGTCGGATAAAGTTGAAACAGTGCGTGCCAAGGTGCTCGATATTTTGAATCAAGAGGTAAAAGATATACCCGGTACTGACGTCAAAAGTAACTTTCAAACCATTCAAGTTGTAATTCTAGAGGGAACAGAAAAGAATAAAACGGTAACAGTTGATAATGACTACCTAAGTCTTAAAAAGGGAGAGGTTTTTTATTTAATGCATACGACAAACAGTCTGGACGGACGTGACTATTATTCTGTTTCAGAACCTTATCGGCTTCCGTCTGTTTTGTTTTTCGTGTTTTTATTTGTAGTCCTTGTGTTCATCTTTGGTGGTATTCAGGGTATTCGTGGATTAGTAAGTTTAATTGGGAGCTTTGTTCTTATTCTATACGTCATGTTACCGGGTATTCTCCATGGATATTCTCCAATCATTATGAGTCTTGCAGTATCTGCTCTGATCATCGTTGTTGGTTCCTATATTACGCACGGTTTCAATAAAACAACTTCTTCGGCTGTAATTGGTATGATTGTTACTGTTTTGTTCACCGGATTTCTTGCCTATATCGCAGTTCACATCACGCGATTAAGTGGTTTTGCCAACGAAGAAGCCGTATACCTCAATCTCGACACGCGTGGCTCAATTGATTTTGTTGGCTTGCTTCTCGGCGGAATTCTCATCGGTCTACTCGGGGTTCTCTACGATGTTGCTATTGGGCAAGCGATTTCAGTTGAAGAGTTGCATCATGTGGCACCGCATCTTTCACGCAAGATTATTTTCAACCGAGCGTTACGTATTGGACGAGAACATATCGGTGCATTGGTTAACACACTAGCTATTGCGTATGTCGGTGTTTCTTTGCCGCTTCTTCTTTTGTATCTGAAATCTTCTGACGCTCCACTCTCTTTGACATTAAATAGGGAACTATTTTCGACTGAAATAATCAGGACCATGATCGGTAGTATCGGCCTGGTTGTGGCGGTTCCAATCACTACCCTTATTTCGGTTTGGATTTTGATGAGGACCAGAGAGATCGAAGATGTCACTCCCGAGAAACTTCAAAAAGAAAAAGAGGCAATTGAGCATCTTGGGCACCATCACTAATTCATCCAAGACAATCATGCATTTCGATTCGAAAAAGCTTTCATTGTTAATCTTGGGCATAATATCTCTCGTAACGTCGAGGATGGTCTTTTTCTTTATCAACGATCCTGAAGGTCCGAATTTGCTTATCGTAACTGGTTTGGCTGTAATCATTTATTTTATATTTTTGTCGGTTTACTTTTTTACCCGTTTAATTTGCAAACATCTAAAGAAGGGGTCTTAAATTAATATTTGCCAAACTTGTATTAGTGTGCTAAAAATATCTTGAGTGCGTTGTTCTTTCCACAAACAAGTATTAGAGAAAGGAGAAAAGTAGAGAGAGATTGGTTCGCAATCTGTCACGTGTGTGATGGATTTTTTGTTTCTGTGTCGGTGTTTTTGGAGGATGAGAAATGATGTTCGCCAAGTGTCCTCGGTCTCTTCTGCGCCCGACGTCGTCGCTGAGTTCGAATCTCTAAACCCTTACGGGGCACCCTCACAGGTGCCCCGTTTTTTAATATCAAGATCTGGGTCCGTAGAGTTGACATATAGTAGATCTTAATATACTATAGTGATTGTAAGGTAATTCTCCTTGGTTTTTGTTTCCCTAAAGAAACTGATGAGATCTCTCATCGTCTTACATCTATTCTAAAGATGAGTCAGTTTTATTATGCAAGAACATCGTAACAACAATTCACAGCCCCGGAAATTTCATCGTGGCAATACAAACTTCAAAAGCCGCCCACACAGTGGCTACAAAGGTTATTCTAAGGGCTATTCTAGTGGTGGTGGTCGAGGTGGCAGAAGTAATTTTGCTCACAAAACATTCTCAGATATTTCGAAATTTGTTAACAAGGTTTCGGTTACTGAAGAAACAACGGTATTTACCCCTGAACATAAGTTCAGCGACTTTGCTGTAACCGAAAAGTTAAAAGAAAACATTATTTCAAAGGGTTATGTGTTGCCAACACCGATCCAAGACAAGGCCATTCCTCATATTTTGAAAGGACAAGACGTCGTTGGTTTCGCAAATACTGGTACTGGCAAGACTGCCGCATTTCTTATCCCACTTATCGACAAGGTACTGCGTGATCCAAAGCAAAATATTCTTATCATGGTTCCAACTCGTGAACTTGCTGGTCAGATCCAGGGCGAACTCACCGCATTCACTCGTGGAATGGGTATTTGGTCAGTGGTTTGTGTCGGTGGAGCTTCAATCGTGCCACAAATCAAATCACTTCGATTAAAAAATAATTTTGTCATTGGTACACCTGGACGACTCAAGGATCTTATCGAACAGAAACATCTTCGGCTCAAAGAATTTGCCACGGTTGTACTCGACGAGGCAGACCGGATGCTCGACATGGGTTTTATCAACGATGTGAAAGAAATGATGGCGCAAATGCCATCAGAACGTCATACACTCTTTTTCTCAGCGACAACTACTCCAGAAATCGGTGGTTTGATTGCAAAATTCTGCAAAAGCCCAGTTACTATTTCGGTAAAAACTCGCGACACTTCAAAGTCAATTGACCAAGACGTTGTTCGAGTTGGCCGACAAGAAGACAAAATGACTAAACTTGCAGAACTTTTGAGGTCAGAAGGTTTTTCAAAAGTTTTGGTGTTTGGAAAGACCAAACATGGTGTAGAAAAACTTGCAAAATCTCTCACCGCTATGGGATTGGTTTCAGAATCAATTCACGGTAATAAAAATTTCAGCAAGCGTCAGCAGGCATTGGGGTCATTTAAGGGCAACAAGGTCAGAATTCTAGTGGCGACCGATGTGGCCGCACGAGGGCTTGATATCGCAGACGTGTCTCATGTTATCAACTACGATCTACCAGCAACCTACGAAGATTACATTCATCGTATTGGTCGAACTGGCCGTGGTGGTAAAAAGGGAAAGGCCCTTACGTTTGTGCAGGGATAAATTGGCATAAATCTGTAAAAGAAAACCCCACGAATTCGTGGGGTTTTTGCTTGTTGGGTTTACCTTCTGTAGATGCCCCTGGGTTGGATCTTGCGTTGTCCGCGCCAGTGATTTTTTTGGCGACGAGTCGCACCTTCGTCGGGAAACTGGTTCTCGATGACCCTTCGCCGCCGTTCATCGAGCATCGCTCGTTCTTGATAGAACGAATGTGGTTTCGAAGGACTTCCGGGGTCTTTGCGCGTGGTCACCTGTGTGCCCATCAGCTTCTTGACCTCACTGCCGCAAAAGAGACCGACACATAACGTGAACAGGAACAGAATGAGACCGTGCTTCATAACAACTCCTCCTTGTTTGATTGGCCGTTACGAGTACAGGGTAGTTTCGCGTGACATTCTGGGTACACTCTAATTTGATCACATAAAAAGTCAATGTTAAGCATAAGTACAAATCTTCACTTATGCAGTGTGGAAAAAATTAGAGGCATGTTGAGACACTGCAGAAATCAGAGGCATGCTTTATAATGCTGTGGTATGAAAATAAACAATTCACCATGGCTTCATCAACTGAAAAAAGATCGAATCAGTCAGCCGCTCAAAAAAGATATTGAAACCGAGGTTGTTATTGTTGGTGCAGGAATTGCTGGTTTGTCGACGGCATTTTTTACTCTCAAATATACTGACAAAAAAGTAACTATGATCGAGCGATACAAACTTGCTCATGGTGCTACTGGTCACAATGCTGGACAAGTCGTAAGTTATTTTGAAAGAGGTTTTGCCAGTCTTGTCGATGAATTCGGCCTTGAGCTTGCTACCCACGGACAAAAGGCCGTTGAAGATGCCTGGCTTTTACTTGAAGAAATGTACACTGATGCTGGTTTAAATATTCCGTTCTCACATTTTTTGGGTCACGCCGGGCTTTCAAGTTACGATCAAGTTATTCTTCACCTAAAAAATAATTTTTGGCGAAAGAAGGCTGGTTTAAATACAGAGGAATTTATTATTTCTAAAAACGCCGATTTTCTCGCAGATATTCCTGCTGAGTATGCGGATTTATATTCTGTTGTGGCTGAGGAGGAAATTTCTTCTCGACTAGAGACAAAATCCAAAGATTTTATCGCCGTCCTTTCGTACCAAAAAGGTTGCATAAATAGTGCACTTTTTTGTGAAGAAGTTCTTTTGTATTTATTGCAAAAATATTCTGAGAGATTTGTTTTATATGAACTTACACCAATTCATAAAATTATTCTCAAAAATAACTCTGTAGTGCTTGATGCTGACAAATATACTGTCGTCGCCGAAAAAGTTATTTTATGCACAAACGGGTTTACCGGTATTACGATCATCAACGAAACTGGTCTCGATATCCATACGAAATTTCACCATCTTGTACACGGTACGATTGGCTATATGTCTGGATACTTGGAAAAAATGAACAAGCAACCAATCGCTATCAGTTATCTCACCGATCCTGATTCATCTCCCGAAGATCCGTATTTTTATCTCACGCGAAGATTTTTTGAGTACGAAGGCGACAAAGACTACAATCTGATTTCAATTGGTGGTCCAGAACTTGCCCTTGATGATCATTCTCGGTATTCGCACCAGCACGAATACTCCGAAGAGGTGACACATAAGATTGATGATTTTATCAAGCGAATTTATGATATCGATCCACATAAAAAGATTGATTATGCATTTACCTGGCATGGTTTGATGGGTTATACCAAAAATCAGATTCGATTGATTGGTCCAGAGCCCAAAAATCCAATTCTTTTGTATAACTTGGGCTGCAACGGTATCGGAATTTTGCCGTCGATCTATGGTGGAAAGAGAATCTCTCAAATTCTTTCGGGTCAAAAACTTGAAAAAACTATTTTTGATGTTCCGAAAGAATACGAAGGGGGAATGTAGTTATGATCTCCACCAAGAAATTCCAAAACACTATTTTGTCCCATTACAAAAATCACAAACGTGATTTGCCGTGGAGAAAAACCAAGGATCCGTACAAAATTTTGGTATCTGAAATCATGCTCCAACAGACTCAAGCTTTTCGGGTTGTACCAAAATACGAATCATTTCTAGAGAAATTTCCGACAGTTGAAGCATTAGCAAAAGCAAAACTTGTTGATGTGCTAAATGAGTGGCAGGGACTTGGATACAATAGGCGTGCTTTGTATTTGAAAAAATGTGCAGAGGTTGTGGTCAAGGATTATAACGGAAAATTTCCAAAGGATTTTGAAAAACTTGTTTCATTACCGGGAATTGGCCCGGCCACGGCGGGGGACTTGATGGTTTTTGCCTGGAACATTCCTGTCGTGGTTATAGAAACAAATATTCGTTCTGTTTTTATCCATTTCTTTTTCAAAGACAAAGAAAGGGTCCACGATAGAGAGATTTTACCGCTTATTGAAAAAGCTCTTGATACAGAAAATCCAAGAGAATGGTACTGGGCACTTTTTGACTACGGCGCTTTTTTAAAAAAGACTACAAACCCTAGCCGTAGAAGTTTCCATCATGTAACACAGACGCGTTTTGTTGGATCATATCGTCAGAAAAGAGCAGAGGTTCTCAGGGTACTTCTTGAGGAGGGCTGTATAATGAAAAAAATTCAAAACATCTTGGGTTATGAAGGAGCTGTTATTTCAGAAATTCTTTCAGACTTAGAAAAAGAGGGTTTTGTACGCAGGCAGGCACGAGGAGTTTATAAAATTATGTAATAGGTGTAGCATGAATAACAGTGAGTTATCTTATGAAATAAAATAAAAAGATGAAGCATAAAATTATATCAGTCATTGCGGGAATTGTTCTTATTTTGGTTGTTGGAACATGGGTTTATGTCGATAAGGCTACTCGGGCTTCTGTGTCGTATTATCCGACACCAGAGACACCAACGACACCTGTTAATTCCGTGACCACGACGGGAACGACAAAACCAACAACTGGTTCAGCAACCACTCCTAAACCAGTATCTTCGCCGACTCCAACCCCAACGCCGACTCCAACACTAACCCCCAGTTCAGGCCGGTATTACATTGGCTCAGGTCAGTCAGCATAACTCGAGAGCGAGCTGTTGGTCTGCGATAAACGGTACCGTCTACGACCTGACAAGCTGGATTCCAAATCATCCTGGTGGCGAGAGTCGTATTTTGAAAATTTGTGGCAAGGATGGATCGTCTGCTTATAACGGTGAACACGGTGGTTCTAGTCGAATAGGGATCATCCTTGAAGGATTCAAATTAGACGTCTTAACTCAATAATATATGTACACGAAATTAATGTCTCACAGATTTGATATTGGTATGCTGCTTCTTCGGTTTGGTTTGGCCGCTGTTTTTCTTTGGTTTGGTTTTTCTCAGTTGTTCGATAGTTTAAAGTGGGTCACCATCGTTCCAGATTACGCTGTTAATTTGCTACATCTACCGCCAGCAATGATTGTCATGGGTAATGGAATTATTGAGGTCATTCTTGGTTCTTTGCTCGCTATGGGTTTTTGGGTAAGAATCGTCGCTTTTATTCTCGCACTTCATCTTATTCCGATTACACTTGAAATGGGTTTCAGTGCGACTGGCGCAAGAGATTTTGGTCTTGTGCTTGCAATGCTCGCCCTTTCTTTTATCTACAACTACAAACCAGAACCGCAAACTGTGGCGTAATGGTGCTAAAATAGGGCAATGTTTCGTAATGTTCTCGACATTCCCCTTGGAGTCAGGTTAATTTCATGGGCCACCGCAATTCGATTTATCGGATGGGGCTTTGCTGAGTCATTTATTCCGATTTTCCTTCTTTCGTTTGCCCACAACTATACAGATACTGGTTTGTTGCGATCGATTTTCGACATCGTATTTCTTTTATCTTTGCCGATTGTTTCTCATTTTGCCAACCGGATATCGGGTAAAAAAATTATTTTGTCTGGACTGGTATTGTATCCATTCATAGCACTTTCATATTATCTTGCTGGTGCGTTTGGTATGGTGGCTTTTATTCTCGTGGCCCGTGTGCTTAACGGAGTGAGTTTTTCTCTTGATAGCGTTGGCCGAAGGACATACATGCGTCGTGTATCGCACAACAACGTTGGAGAACTTTTTGGGTACTATGACACCGTTTCAAGTTTTTGGTGGATTGTTGCTGGTATAGTCGGACTCTTCCTCATTAAATTTATAGCGATTCACGTATTGCTTCTGGCAATTATACCAACCGTGCTTATTGCTATTGCAATTGTTAGTCGTGTACCGGCTGAGCGTGTTTCAAAACCTTTGGCATCAAAAGGGATTTGGGGAGAAGTGATTCGGGACTACAAAGAAATGTTTTCTTTTATTCGAAACTGGAGTTTGGAACAAAAGTACCTCGGTTCCTTATATGGTCTCATGGGAGTTATTTTTGTTGTTGTTACGTTCTTCGTGCCACTTGTTGCGTTTGTAAATAGCCAAAGTTACACAACGATATTCTTGCTGACAGCGCTTTCGATAGCGCCCTATCTTTTTGGCGTACCAATTGGATTTTTGGCCGACAGAGCGCATGAGAAATCAGTAAGAACAATTGCATGTTTAGCGGTTGGACTTTTGGCGACTCTGGCTTTTGTGAATTCGATCTATCTTATTTACCTTATTGTATTTTCGATCAGTGTTTGTGTGTACTTTGTCATGCTTGTGCTTGAGCGTCTTGCGACCGAACATGAAAAGAAATTAAAAATGGGTAGTCTGAGCGGAGCCTTTTTGAGTATTTATCAACTTACTCAAGTGCTAGCGCCTGTCTGTATTGGATTTTTTATCGATTCGGTTTCAATTTCTTTCGCAATTATTACTGTGTCGGTTATTGGTTTTATGGTGATTTTGCCGATGTATGTTTTAGATATAAAAATGTTTGAAAAATAAGAGTCTGTATTCTGTTATGACACAGACTCGTTTTATGATACGCTCACACCCATGTCTCGCGATGAAGTAATACTCAGATTCGAGGATGTCAGCTTCGAATATACTCAGGACAAAACAATCTTAGATGAGGTCTCTTTTTCTGTGCGTCGAAATACCAAGGTTACTGTTATGGGTCAAAATGGAGGTGGCAAAAGCACCATTTTTAAGCTTATTACGGGCGAAAACAAGCCCGAGTCCGGAAATGTGTTTGTTGGAAACGGTGTAACCATTGCTATCGCTCGACAGGTAATTCCGCGTAATGAGCTCGATCTTACCGTTCGGGACTTTTTTCAAAAAGCATTCCAGGATTCTGCTGAGGCTGGTTTACGTAAAAATACTGGGAAAATTCATGATATTGATCCCAAAATAGATGTCGTGTTGGAGGTTGTGAACCTCAAAGGTCATGAAAAAATGCATGACAGAATCGTGCGGTCTTTTTCTGGTGGTCAGCAAGCCCGACTGCTCTTGGCTTCGGCATTGATTCAGGATTCCGATCTTTTACTTCTCGACGAACCAACAAACAATTTAGACAAGAACGGCATTGAACATTTAACCCAGTTTCTAAAGGAATATAAAAAAACTGTCATTGTTATTTCCCATGATTCTGATTTTCTTAATGCATTCACCGACGGAGTTTTGTACCTTGATGTATATACAAAAAAAGTCGAGCAGTACGTCGGAAATTATTTTGACGTGGTGGAGCAAATCACCGCTCGAGTAGAAAAAGAAAATCGAAAGAACGCGCAACTTGCGAAAGAAATTCAAGAAAATAAAGATAAGGCAAACTTTTTTGCCAATAAGGGTGGCCAAATGCGCCTTGTTGCAAAGCGAATGCGCGAGAAAGCCGAGGAGTTGGAAGAAAGCAAGGTTGATACCAGAAGGGAAGATAAAACTATTCGGCCATTTATTATTCCTGTCGATCCAAATTTAAACGGCGACATTTTAACAATTACCGGATTTTCAACACTCAGCCCAAAGACTCACAAACCCGTAAAAAGAAAAACAAAAATTGTGTTACGCAAGAAACAGCATTTACTTTTAAAGGGTCCAAACGGTATTGGCAAGACGACACTTCTTGAATCTATTGCTCAGGGTAAGCCAACCGGTATGCCGGGAACTTCTGTTGAAGCGGAAATCCAACCTGGAATCAGTGTCGGATATTACCGTCAGGATTTCTCAACTTTAAATTTTGAGGATACGGTTTACGATTCACTCATGTCGGTGATGAAAGAACATATTGAAGAACAAATGCGTTCTACAGCCGCCGGTTTTCTTATCGGTCCAGATCAGATCAAGAGTAAAATCGGCAGTCTTTCTGAAGGTCAAAAGGGTCTGGTGGCGTTTGCCCGGCTTGTACTCCAGAAGCCAAGTCTTTTAATCCTTGATGAGCCTACTAATCATATTAATTTTCGTCATATTCCGATTATTGCTGAGGCTCTCAATAAATATGAAGGAGCGATGGTGCTCGTGAGTCACGTACCAGATTTTGTAGAGAAAATTCGTATTGATGAAGTTCTGGATTTGGAGAAATAGGGGAGTTTTGTGTTTGCGTCTTTCTTGTTTCAACGAATGCGGGGATCAACTTTACTAGGCAAGTCCGAGTGATTCCAAAAAGATTTGCAGTTCTTCTCCCTCAATATTTCTAAATTGTCCAACGGGCATGTTTCCAAGTTCGATATTCATAATTCGAATTCTTTGTAGGTCGGCAACTTCTTGGAAGAGCGCTACGCACATGCGTCGGATCTGGTGTTTCTTTCCTTCTGTCAGGATAATTTTGAATGTCTGATCGTTTAAAATCTTGACCTTGCACGGCGCAGTAAATTCACTTTCGATTTTGACCCCCTTTTCCATTTTTTCCTTAAAACTTGATCGGAGTTTTTCTTTTGTTTTAACGAGGTATTCCTTCTCGTGTTTTTGTGTTGGTCCAAGGAGACGTTCGGTGATTCGGCCATCGTTGGTAAGAATAATCAGCCCGTGTGAATCTTTATCAAGTCGACCGATAGGGTAGACATCCTTTATGCCGACAACGTGCTTGATTTCCTTTTCACCCTTTTGGGCAGAATGAGTAACAATTTCTTTTGGTTTGTTGTAAGCAATATAAATGTAGGGTTTTTGTTTGCCGCGGAAGCGCACGTCTACAATGTCTTTTTCTGTAACCTTATCACCTAAAACAGCCAATCGGCCGTTAATAAAAACCTTACCGTCTTTAATGAGCTCGTCTGCGCCTCTTCGGGTTGAATACTTTTGGACAGCCAAATATTTGTTTATTCGCATTGGAAAAGCTGGTTTACTTTCCTCTGGTTTTGGGGCCTGGCTAGGTCTTTTCATGGTGCCGGCAGTATAGCACTGTCGGTGAAATAATGCTCTTTACTACCACGATCAAATAAAAACCCCGACGTCCATGTCGGGGCTTCCTGTATTGCTACTCGTCTTCTTCCTCACCTTTCTTTTTCTTGGATTCGATCTTCCGCTTGCGCCCAGTCACCTCGACCTTAAGTTTAGCCGGCTTGACGAAGAACTCCTCATTTTGACTGAAAGATACGCCTCGGACAGACTCTGCCTCCTCGCGGTCCTTGAGCATTGCAGCCCTGTCGATTGTTTCCTTGGTCCGGATGAACTTGGTGAGATTCAGTTCCTTGAGCCGTTCAAGAACCTTCTCGGTCCCCACAATCTGGACTGAAAGTGGTGTCGTACGCCAACCCATGCTTCCAGTTCCAAGTTCGACGGTTTTCTTTCCGTCTGGAAGCAGTTCACCGCGATTTGCCACTGCGAATGCCATAAGGCCGTTGAACAGTTCTTCGATCCGGGTGTTGATGGGTGCGAGATCGTTGACGGCGAGTGCGTGGATTGTTCTCATCTCCGTTTGGTATCTGGAAATGACCCCGTCAGCTCTTAGATCCAGCTCACCGAGCTCGGTGATGAACCGTGCCGCTTCAGTCTTGTCTTTGGGCAGCGTAAGTGCCACCTTCTTGATCCGCTTGCTCTTTCCACCCGCTTTCTTTGCCACTGGAAACTCCTTTCAAAAGTGTGTGCGATCTGCCGAGATGGTATCATTTTTTGACAAAGTGTCAAAACTATTTTGTTTATGAGTTTAGCCCACAAGGTTGCTTTATCCTGAGTACCTTTTTTTCTTTATATCGCTATAATTTACACATGATTCTTTTTATTCTTTCTTTTGTTGCAGGTGTGCTTACAGTGTTAGCGCCGTGTATTCTGCCTTTATTACCAGTGATTATTGGCAGTTCTGTTGCTAGTGGAAGCACTCACCGGAAGAGGGCTTTTACAATCGTCGGAGCTTTGGGTATTTCAGTAATTTTGTTTACATTCTTGCTCAAGGTCAGCACGGTATTTATTCACATTCCGCCATATCTCTGGACGTGGATTTCGGGCCTAATCGTACTTTTTTTTGGACTTGTAACACTATTTCCAAAACTGTGGGAGTCGCAGTTTATGGCCCGACTCAATGCCCGTTCCAACATGTTGCTTGGTAAGGGCAATCAACGAAATAGTTTTTGGGGTGATGCAATTATTGGCGCCGCACTTGGTCCGGTTTTTTCAACCTGTAGCCCAACGTATTTTGTTGTCCTTGCTACTGTGTTGCCAGCTAGTTTCATTCTCGGGACGGTTTATCTTATCGCGTATACAATTGGTCTTTCTGTTGCACTTTTTGTAATTTCTCTGGTCGGGCAACGTGTTCTGGATAAACTCGGTGTGGCCTCTGACCCCGATAGTAAATTTAAAAAAATTTTAGGTGTGATTTTTATCATTGTTGGTATTGCAATTCTTACCGGTATTGATAAAAAAATCGAAGCAAAAATCACTTCTTCTGGATTTCTCGATGTTACACGAGTTGAGCAGTATCTCTTGCAGAAGTCTGAATCAAGTAAAAATCAAACCGAAAACATAAAAAATGAAGTCGGAGCATTGTTCAAGGGATTTCTTCCGCTCGCTCCGGATATTAGTACTCCAGATGGATTTATAAACACGGGTGGCAAGCCAATCAGTATTGCAGAACTGCGGGGCAAAAAGATCGTATTGGTTGATTTTTGGACGTACAGTTGTATTAACTGTCAGCGAACGATTCCATATCTCAACACCTGGTATGAAAAGTACAAAGATCAGGGTTTGGAGATTATCGGGGTTCACACACCAGAATTTGCGTTCGAGAAAGTCCAGAGTAACGTTGAAAAGGCCGTGAAGGATTTTGATATTAAATATCCTGTCGTGCTTGATAATGATTTTTCAACATGGAAGGCGTACGACAATAAATATTGGCCGCGGAAATATTTAGCAGATATTGAGGGTCATGTTATTTACGACCATATCGGTGAGGGTGGCTATGAAGAAACAGAAAAAGCGATTCAGAAGGCACTGAAAGAGCGAGCAGAATATTTGAAAATTAATCAGGACATCACATCTTCTATTGATACCCCTAAGGACGTAATGAGTTTTACTCCGGGTAAAGTTCAGAGTCCCGAAATTTACTTCGGTTCTGATCGAAATGAATATTTGGCAAACGGCAGACCGGGTTGGCCGGGAAAGCAAACACTTACGATACCTACAACTATTCAGAAAAATGCGCTGTATCTTTCTGGCACATGGAATTTTGACCCTGAATATGCAGTGAATCAAACTGAGGGGGTGGTTGTGTTTCGATATGAAGCCAAAAACGTGTACATGGTCGCAAATGCCGACAGTTCAACCGAAATCGAGATTTGGCAGGACGGAAAATTTCTAAAGAAACTTACTGTTAAAGAGGAGGTTTTGTACAACCTCGTGGAAAATTCGGATTACGGAGATCATAAGCTTGAGATTAGAATAAAAAATCCTGGTTTAAGGGCATTCACGTTTACATTTGGCTAGAAGGGGATATATAATCGGTGCAAATTACTAGTAAATTTTTATTATGAATAATAAATTTCTTTCAGTACCGTTTGTTTTGCCGGCATTGGTGCTTGGTGTGGCTTTTATCCTTGCTTCGCTTATCGGCGGCTATACGTTTTATAAAACACGAACCCTTGATGATGCTTTATCTGTGACTGGTTCGGCCAAGACTTCAGTCAAGGCAGACACTGTGAAGTGGACATTTAGCACGTCACGCCGAGTTGCGGAGTTTGGTTTACAGGGTGGCTATGCTTCATTGTCTCGAGACCTTACTGCGGTTCAAAAGTTTTTGAGTCAGAATGGTATTAAAGAAAATCAAATAACAATTACTCCAGTATTTATGGAGCAAATGTATTACGATTCTAATTATCAAGGTCCACGAGAGGTGACATTGCGACAAAGTATTACGGTTTCATCACAGGATGTCGATGGTATTACACGCCTTGCAAAGAATACAGATGTCTTAACCCAAGCTGGAATTTTTATTAATACCTATCAGCCAGAGTATTATTATTCTAAACTTGCGGATCTTCGTGTTTCTCTGCTTTCTGATGCGGTCAAGGATGCTAAGGCGCGGGCAGAGCAAATTGCAAAAAGTAGCGGCCAAAATGTTGGAGCGCTCAAGGCCGCGTCGAGTGGCGTTGTTCAGGTCTTGCCTCCAAACTCTATTGAGGTCGCAGATTATGGTGCATATGACACCTCTTCGATAGATAAAGATGTTATGGTGACGGTTAGAGCGACATTTTTTGTGAGGTAACAGTGTTGCAGTCTTTATTAACACCCCTCTCTACAATATGATTTCCAATGGTATAATGGCTGGGTTCATAATTAATCACAATTTACAATAAATATGGCAAAAACAAATTCTGCATTCATGAAGCCTTTGAACGTAAGCCCCGATCTCGCGGCTATTGTTGGCAAGGGTCCGATGCCTCGATCGGAAGTAGTTAAAAAACTTTGGGCTTACATCAAGGAGAACAATCTTCAGGATGAGAAGAATAAAAGAAACATCAACGCTGATGCTAATCTTAAGAAAGTGTTTGATGGAAAGGCTATGGTAAATATGTTCGAAATGACAAAGCTCGTTTCAAAGCACCTCTCCTAGTCATATATTTTAAATCCTTGTTTCTCAACACCGGAAAATCCTCCCAGCGGAGGATTTTCCTTATCCTCGCTCAGGTCCCTGTCAAGCCAACTCGTCCGCTTAAGGGCGGACTCGGGCGTTGACAGACCCTGCGGACCTAGCTGCGGAGTGTTTCGAAACAAGGATTTTGGTAAAATTAATGCAATGCAATACATTACGTACGAAGACTTCAAAAAAGTTGAGATTCGAGCAGGTAAGATTCTCTCGGCAGAAAAAATCCCAGAAACTGACAAGCTTTTGAAGCTTTCTGTTGATTTTGGTGAAAAGGATGAAGCGGGGAATTCGAAACCAAGACAAATTGTCTCTGGTATTTCAATGCACTTTCCTCAGGCTGAAGTGCTTGTAGGTAAAATCTGCATGTTTGTTACAAACCTTGAACCAAGAACTATTAAGGGTTTTGAAAGTAATGGTATGCTTTTTGCTGTTTCAAATTCTGACGGTGGTTTTTCAATTCTCGAACCAAATTCAACGATTACTCCGGGTTCAATCGCAGGCTAATGAAAAAAGAAAATAACAAAACAACATGGGGCAATGTAGCCGACTGGTATGACGAACTTCTTTCTGGAGACGATACGTACCAAGCACAGGTTATTTTGCCTAATTTACTACGACTTTTAGCACCCAAGGGAAAGAAAATAATTGATGTTGCCTGCGGTCAAGGTTTTTTCTCAAGAGCTTTTGCAGAAGCGGGGGCAGATGTTATGGGAGTTGATATTTCGCCAAATTTAATCGCCAAAGCAAAGCAAAATACAGGTGAAAATCTGAAATTCGAAGTTGCGCCCGCAGATGCCATGTCTTGTGCTCAAAATAAGTCTTTTGACGGAGCGATGATCGTGCTCGCGATTCAGAACATCAAGGAAATGGTCGAAACATTCAGGGAAACTGCGAGGGTGCTGACAGAAGGTGGAAGGCTTGTGGTTGTTCTTAATCACCCATGTTTCAGAATTCCAAAAGAATCTTATTGGGGTTTTGATGAGGAAAAGCAAGTTCAGTATCGAAGAATTGATACTTACAATTCTTCTTTCTCGAGTGAAATGGACATGACACCTGGCGAAAAAACGGACAAGGTAAAGACCATATCGTTCCATAGGCCTCTACAAGATTATTTCAAGGCGCTTTCAAACGCAGGTTTTGTTGTTGTCGGATTGGAGGAGTGGATTTCTCACAAGAAAAGTGAAGCCGGACCTCGGGCAAAAGCCGAAGATACAGCTCGAAAAGAATTTCCAATGTTCCTTACAATTATTGCTCAAAAGTAATAAAATAGAAAAATGGATCCAGAAATACAAAAGAAATTAGCAGACCAAGAGGCGAAGCTTGATGCGATCTACCGATCGGTAGAAAAGACCCGAAAATATTTTCTTGTGGTACTGTGGGTAACAGTTCTTGCAGTTGTGTTGCCAAGCATTGGACTGGTGTTTGCAATCCCAAGTTTTCTTAGTACCTACTCATCGTATCAGGAGCTACTCAAATAAGTTCTGAGCAGATTGTTTATTATTTTTCTAAAGAATTGCCATGGAAACACTATTAAAAGCTGATATTTTTTTCTTTATTACAACATGTGCTGTGGCGATTGTCGCTGTGTGCGTTGGAATTATTACTTTTTATTTCATACAAATTCTTAAAGACGTAAAGCGTATTTCTGAAACTCTAAGCAGGGAAGGTGAGAAGGTTGCTGAGGATATCGATTTAGTCCGAGAAACGTTAAAAGAGAAGGGCAATATTATTGGATCAATGCTCAGTACAATTACTAAAACATGGAGGGGTAGAAAGACTCGCAAATAAGGCACTTACCAGCACCCGCATATCAACATTAGAGAAAAGAAACGATCTAACTTTTAGCGCTGTTTCTTCTTCACACTGTGCTCTTGCGGTGGAGGCTTGTCTATGTAATTATTCATCGGTAAACATTACAAGATTACTGAATGGTATATATGCAAAATATGAATAGAAATACAATTGTTACGGGTGTGATTGCATTGATTGTCGGGGTTCTTATTGGCTGGTTCATTGGTCATGGTTCAACCACATCAAAAACAGCAATAACGGGTGAAAAGATGGTTGCAAATATTGATTCTGCCATGATGGATGACAAATCAAAGGATGGTTCAATGATGAGCGATGACTCAATGATGATGGTGGATACAGATGCTGCTGTTATGGTTGCAGATCAAACAGCTGGTAATGCTGTAACTATTGCTTCAGTTGAAACTGATGAATCAACATGGGTAGCCGTTCGTGAAGGAAAGAACGGTGTTATGGGTAATATTCTTGGCGCATCTCGAGTTGATGCAGGCGCAAGCAACAATGTTGTTGTAGATCTACTTCGACCAACAATGGCTGGCAATGACTATTACGTAGTTTTGTTTAGTGATAATGGTGATCGGATGTTTGATCACAAGATGGATATGCCAATGTCTTCAGACGGCACTGCGATCGCTCAAACCTTTAAAGCTCTCGCTCAGTAATCTAAAATCAGGACTGCTTTTCAAAACAGGAGGCGAAATTCGCTTCCTGTTTTGTTTTGGTATGGTTATTTTGAAGTTTGTATTACTTTTTGTGCTTCTAAACTCAATTTTACCTCTGAAGACTTCTTCAACCATTTCCTTTACGGCAACAAGACCAATTCCATTTCCGGTTTTCTTTGTTGTGTACCCAGAGCTAAATATTTTTCCTCGGTCCTTCTTTTTAATTCCACAACCTGTATCAGAGACTGAAAGGAAAACCCGTGTTGCATCTTGGTCTAACTTTACTGTAATCTCATTGGGTTTTTCGGAGTTTGGATCAATTGATTCTATTGAGTTGCATAGCAAGTTTGTAACAATGTGAATAAATTCTCGTTTGCCACTTTGGAATGAAATGTTTTTATCAAGATTCAGCACAACGTTCGTCTTGCATCTTTTGATCTTATCTTCCAGAACAGTGATAACTCCGGTGACAATATTGTCTGCCGTAAATGGCTCATTTTTGCCTTGCATATGACTGCGGAGTAGACGCGCCACGTATTCCATTTGCGCCCTCGTTTCGTTCGACCTTTTAGAGTACTCACGGAATCGATCTCGCTCCGTTGCTAAATTATTTTCTAACTCTTGTATTGTTAGGTTGAGAGAGGTGAAATGGTTTGCCAGATCGTGGAAAATCACTCGTGCTTGCTTACCCAGTTCGGCAAGCGCCAGAAATTCTTCGATTTTCGAGTGGTGGGGAATATGTAACTCCGGTGTTTTCATGCAACAGAAGCTAGTTTATACCCGCGTCCAGGTACGTTCCAGATCAGCTTATTCTTACCGCGTTCAATCTTTTTTCGAAGGTTAAAAATGTGCGTTTCGATGGTGTTAGAAAACGGGTTACCATCAAGGTCCCAGACGTGTTCCATGATCGTACCGCGGGACACAACCTCGCCACTGTGACGAAGGAGTAGTTCAAGTAATGAGTATTCCTTTCGAGTTAGATATAGATTTTTCTTTCCGAGTTTGACCACTTGGGTCCGACAATTCAAACTTAAGTTTCCTGTAACCAAATTTTCGGCAATTGTTTGTTTTGGTCTTCGTAAGATTGCCTTAACTCGAGCAAGTAGTTCATGGAAAGAAAAAGGTTTTGCCACATAGTCGTCTGCACCGAGGTTAAGTAGTTTTGCTTTTTCCTCAGGATTTGACTCAACCGAAAGTAAAATAATCGGTGTTTTTTTACCTGCTCTTCTGATCTCTCTGCATACTTCCGCACCTGTTTTTTGAGGCATTATGTTGTCGAGAATGATTATGTCGTAATCATTGGTTCGGGCAATGTATGATCCAATTTCGCCATTTTCAGCTGTGTCAACCGCAAACATTTCTGATTCAAAACCTCTCTTTAGCAACTCCCGAATATCTTTGTTGTCATCAACGATAAGGATTCGCATACCTTTAATTTATTGTTGTTAATCTACGACAACAGTATAGGATCGTAGCTAAACCCCTCCAAATTAAGAATGTGGAAAAGATGTTGATTAACTCGGGATATCTAAATTATCTGAGCGAGTATAAGTACAAAAAATACAATTGAAAGACCGACTCTGTATACTCCGAAAGAGATAAATTTATGATTCTGAATGTGTGAAATAAGGAATTTAATACTTAGTAGTGCTGCAAGGAATGAAACAATAAAACCGACCGCCAATACGCCATAGTGGCCGTTAATAGCAGAAACATTGTGTAAAAGATCATACCCTGAAGCCGCCGCGATTGTTGGTATTGCAAGCAGAAACGAAAACTCAGTTGCAGCTTTGCGGCTTGAGCCCATGAGTAGCATCGGCACGATAGTCGCGGCGGCTCGAGAAACTCCAGGGATTACTGCCACGGATTGTATTAGACCAATGCAGAAGGCTTGGGTGTTTGATATGCTTTCAACTCCACTTTCATTGTTTACTGGCTTTCGTGAAATGATTTTTTCGACAACGATGAGCGCGAGTCCTCCAATAAGCAAAGCCCAGAGGGCGATTAATGTGTTTCCGATCAAGTATGACTTAATGATCTTATAGAGTACGAATCCAACAATTGCAGTTGGAATAAAGGCAATTAAAATTTTTTTCCAAAGAAACCGATCTTTAATGAGCCGAGGAAAAAAGAAAAAAACAACCGCGGTGATTGCTCCGAGTTGTATAAACACTTCAAACGTTTTTACAAAATCTGTTTGGGCAATATCAAGGATCCGCGAAACAAGCATCAGGTGAGCGGTTGAGGAAATCGGTAGAAACTCGGTAAAACCCTCAATGATTCCTAAAATAATTGCATGGAAAAAAGACATTTAATGATAGTATCATAACAAACGCATGCGACTAAAAATAATCGTAGGTATACTCATATTTTTTATCATTCTTGTCTGTGGTGCATTGTATTTTTATTTTCAGGAGAAAAAAGCGATTGCCAATATTACCTCCTTTGAGGAGTGTAGGGAAAATGGGTTTCCGGTTCAGGAATCATACCCAGCCCGGTGTATGACACCCGATGGTCGCTCTTTTGTTGAGCAGATTGTTGTTTCCGGCCAAGATTCACATGCAAATCTGATACGAGTCGACTATCCAAAACCTGGTGAGCAAATCAGGAGTCCAATGGTCGTTAAGGGGCAGGCAAGGGGATACTGGTTCTTTGAAGCTTCTTTTCCTGTTCAACTCAAGGACGCTCAGGGGAAAGTGGTCGCTACGGGTATCGCTCAGGCCCAAGCCGACTGGATGACAGAAGACTTCGTGCCGTTTTTAGCCACTCTTGATTTTATAAGCACGACTACACAGTCGGGCACTCTTATTTTGCAAAAAGACAACCCGTCTGGTTTACCAGAAAACGATGATTCAATTTCTATTTCTGTAACTCTCGGTACGAACTAAATTTTTAGACGACTTAGATACATTGCTAATTCAGGTAGGGCAACGATTTCCTGTGAACGAGTGCCCATGTGTCTAACCACCACAGTGTTTTCGAGCGCTTCTTTTTGTCCCATGATTATTACGAATGGAGTTTTGAGTGATTCTGCACTTGTAAGTTGACCAACAAACTTACTGCTGTTTAATTGGTGATGAACTGGGATACGAGCCTGGCGTAATGACTCGATAACAGAAAGGCTCTTGAGTCGAGCAATTCCTCCAAATTGAATGAAGAAAAATTTTGGCTGAGGGCGATTTTTGAAGAAAAGTTTCGGAGCAGCGTTGGGTTTTTTGAAACTCAAATTTACGCTTACAAGCGGTGTTTCGCGTTTGAAGCCAACTCGTTTCGCAATGTAGTTGTGTCGAGTACCGACAGCAAATGTTTCATTGACTCCTTCGGTTTCATTGGCGCTTTTGATTTCAAAAACGGTGTGTGAACAGTATTGTCTTTGTCCAAGAAGGCGAGGGTTGATTCGGTATGGAATATCGAGTGTTTCGAGGTATTCAAGTACTTGTTGAAAATGCTCGATGCTTTGCTCAGAAAGATAGCTTAAAGATTGGGGTGCGCGTTCTCGAACTTCTTTCCATTTTTCATGTTCACAACGTAGACATTCGAAAGGGTCTTTTTTGAGTTGTTGTTTAACTTCAGGTGGCATGTTTGCACCATGTTTTCGGCTGAAATTTTGAAGTTCTTTTTCAAATTGGGCAATGGAGTTTTTGTCACCAAGGCTGTTGATGTCGACGATTATTTTGTCGTGCCCATGATCGGCAAGAATTGCTACTGCGGTACGAATAGCAATCGCCTCCGAGACGCTTTCTCCTGAACCGACAATGTCGAGTGAATACGACAGATCATCGATTGGTTGTTTTATTGAAATCCGAGAAAGCGGTCGCTTGTAGTGAAGCATGGTTGGGTTTGTTGCCCCTTCCATATTCCATGAAAGCATTGATCGAAGAAGAGAAACTTTTTCTTCGGCGCGCGGAAAAATTGCTTGATGATTTTCAGTTCGGTTTGAATTGATCGATGCAGCCTGGTCGATGTCGCTTTTCTCAATTTTGGGAGTTTTGATTGGTTGAAAACCGTAAAAAAGAGAAATTTCTGCTGCCTTGTCTAGGTCTTTTGAAAGATAAGACGGCTCACGAACAAATTTCATCTTGATTTTTAAGGACATGCTGCGTTTTGGTTATTCTGTTAATGTGCACTGTAATCTCCCGGCAATATATTGAATTTTGGTACTGGCAAAAGTCTTACAAGAGGCCTGCCAATAATCAAATTCTCAGTAACAACGCCCCATGATCGAGAATCAAAACTACCACTTCGGTTATCACCAAGCACAAAATATTCTTTTGGTTTGAGTTTGATCTCACTCATGTTTTCAGATTTTTTATTTGCATCATCAACGAAGGGTTCAGTTAGGCTTTTTCCATTGAGAATCACAATGCCGTCTTTAATTTCGACAGTGTCGCCAGGAATGCCAATGATGCGTTTGATGAAATACTTACTTGGGTCCTTTGGGTATTTAAAAATAACCACTGAGTCTCGACCTGGTTGAGTAAAATCCTTGCTAATTTGGTCTACGATTAGATAATCACCGTCCGCAAAGGTTGGATCCATAGAAGCACCCGAAACAATGAATGGCTGAGCGATGTACAACCGGAATGGCACAACGATAAGGAGAGTTATAAGCGTGAACTTAATAATTTCAGACCAAAAGCCAGGCTGTTTTTGATTTTCTTGTCTGGAACTATCAATAGAACGTTCATCCATGGAGCTATTTTATTACCTTTCTTTGTTTGACACAAGAGTTTTTTGCGTGTTTTGGTTTTTTAGTCGAAATAAAATCCTTTTATGCTACAATTTTCGCCATGTATACAATCGTTGGATTGGGAAATCCGGGTGAAGAGTATGAAAATACACGACATAACGTCGGCAGAATGTTTGTGCAAAATTTTTTTGAAAAGCACGACTTTCCAGAATTCAGTTTTGATAAAAAGTTGAACTCTCTTTTGTCATCAGGAAAGGTTGGAGGTGAAAAAGTTCTTGGTATTTTGCCAGAAACATTTATGAACAAGTCGGGCGATGCGGTTGGCAAGGTGATAAAGAGTAAAAAAGCCGCAGAGATGCTTGTCGTTGTACACGATGAACTCGATCTTCCGCTCGGCCGAGCAAAAATTTCTTTTAATAAAAGTGCTGGTGGTCACCGCGGTGTCGAATCTGTACGAAAGGCGGTGGGTACCGAGGGTTTTGTTCGAATTCGAATCGGTGTTTCGCCATCAACAGCCGGCGGCAAACTCAAGAAGCCTATTGGCGAAGATGTGGTAATGAAATTTATTCTTGGAAAGTTTTCTAAAAAAGACGAGGAGACACTCAAGAAAATCTCAAAAAGTTTTAATGAGGCGCTTGAACTTTTAATCACGGAGGGAAGAGATCGGGCCATGAATGAGTGGAACGGTAAGCTTTAGTACCTAATCTGGGCGCATTTCTATGTCACGGTGCGATGTTCCTATTGACATTGACAAATATTGGTGTTTTGGTATAATAAGCAAGGAAATTAATGAGCCGGGTGTTCCGGTTCTTCGCATGAACATTTACAGACAATGATGGAGGTTTAGACCATGGACGGAGATATCAAGCCTGTTATGAATGGAAACGCGCTCAGAAGTGGTTTTTTGTGTCTGATCGCGCTCTGCTGCGTTGGGATCGCGTGCATGTGCAACATCCTCTACAACTCCAGCGTGACCAAGAACAAGTGCAGGATCGGATGGTTCACTTTGGTCTGCTCGGTCACCGCCTGCGCGTGTTGGGTGATGTCCGTGCTGGTTTTGATCGGGTATGTGCCGAACATGGGCGTGGCCCTACCGCGGTTCATCGGAGTCTGTTTCTGGTTCCTTTCGTTGGTGCTGTCTTTGCCCTGGTTCTCGTGGTACCTGTTGAAGGACTACCCCGATCGCATCGACAGATTCGATAACGAGGGTGATCGTTCTGGCGGGGCAAGGACTTTCGGCCGCTGATCCAAGTCATCAACGAGTGCTCATGGTTTTGTTCCAACACCCCCAAGCTTCGGCTTGGGGTTTTTCTTTTGCCCTAATTCGCTTTATTTATTTTGTGTCGGGCAACAAAAAACCGCCGTTTAATATTAATTTTGGGCGGTTTTTTGTTTTTGTCACTCAGTGAACGAAAGAGTCATTCGCTGTTCCTTTGGTTCAAATAGTGTGATCTTAAACTTGTAGCTCTTACCAAGAGAAAGTTTTTCTCGCATCTTTGTTTCGTTGCCAAACTCCGAGATGTGAACAAGGCCAGCAACACCTTCTTCGATAGAAGCCAGTGCACCGTGTTTGTTGAATTTGATGATAACTGCCTGTACTACATCATCTTTTTTAAATCTCTTTTCTGCTTCGATCCATGGATTTGGTCGAAGTGCTTTAATAGAAAGAGAAATTTTACCCTCTTTGATTTCGATTACCTTAGCTCGTACTGAGTCGCCAACCTTAAACATCGCTTTGATGTTATCAACAAGACCCCAGTCAACTTCTGAGATATGAACGAGACCTTCAAGACCCTCTTCGAGTTTGATGAACAGACCGAAATCAACAATACCAGTTACTTCGCCCGAAACTTCATCACCGACTTCGTATTTGTCGATAATCTTTTCTTTGTTCTTAAGCTCAGGATTCTTTTCAGAGAAAATAAGCTTTCCTTCCTTTGGTACTGCACCAATGATAGAAACGCTGATTTTTTCACCAACTAGTTTCTTCAACTCTTCGAGGATTCGGTCTTTGTCACCGTCAGTTACGCGTGGGTAATGGGAAGTGTTGAGTTGTGAAGCGGGGAGGAAACCAGTGATACCTTGCCATGACATGATAAGGCCACCTTTGTTTGCGTCTTGAACAGGAAGTTCGTAGACATTTTTGTTTTTAATCGCTTCTTCGGCTTCGCTCCAGATGATCGCTTGTCGAGCCTCCTTAAGTGAAATTTCAATATAGCCGTTTTTGTTATCAAGAGAGACAACCTTTCCAGCAATTGCATCACCTGGGTTGATTTTCTTGATAATGTCTCGAGCGTTGATATATTCTCTGCCAAAAATGATACCTGTTCCAAATGGTGGCAGGTCTACATAGACAGCTGATTTATCTAGTCCGATAACGGTTCCCTCGATAACGTCACCAACTGATGGTGGTGTCATAGACTCAGCAAAAAACTTACCCATAAGGGCATTTTTCTGAGCGTCAGTCATCTCACTTTTTATTACCTTCTTTTCTTCAGCACCGTCTGCTTTTACCTTAGCTTCTTTAGTTTTTGTTGGCATTTAAATGTATGCAGGGGAAGTACTCAAATCGACAGAAAAACCGTTAGATTTGAAGGGTTAGCTTCACCTCGCGCTATTAAATGAACCCAAGGATAGTAGCGAAAATGTGGGGTTTTGTAAAGGTTCGTGAAATTTAAAAACATCATGCTATAATCCCACCATTATGGTCATCTCATACATGGGGGCGGAAGCTTTTAAAATTCAGTTCGGCGATATTACGCTTGCTTACAATCCACCTTCAAAGGATTCTGATTTCAAGAGCGCAAGTTTTGGTTCAGATATCGTGCTTGTGAGTACAAATCATGCCGACATGAACGGTATTGAAAACGCTTCTCGTGGTGACAAGGCACCTTTTGTTATTAATGGTCCAGGTGAATACGAAATAAAAGGAGTATTTGTTCATGGCCTTCCAAGTACTTCCAACTATGACGGCAAAGAACGACTTAACACGATTTACACTGTCTCACTTGAGAACATGAATCTCTGTTTCCTTGGAGCGCTTGGTACAACCGAACTCAAAACAGAAGTAAAGCAAGAACTTGAAGAAATCGACATTTTATTTGTTCCGATTGGCGGCAATGGCATGCTTTCACCATCAGAGGCATATAAGTTTGCAGTTTCTTTGGCCCCAAAGATTATTGTGCCGATGCATTACAGTATTGACGGAAAGGATAAGAATCTTGAAACTTTTCTCAAAGAAGCTGGCGGAAACACACCAGAAAAGCATGATAAACTAACTATTAAGAAGAAAGATTTGGAAGGCAGGGAAGGTGACGTGTTCGTAATTAATCCATCTCTCTAACATGTTTGGACTTATCGAACGATTAAGAAATAAATCAGAAACCTATCGTCACGCAGTTGCTCTTTCGACTTCGCTTTTGGTTACCCTTATGCTATTTGCAGTCTGGATGACCATTACGTTTCCGAATGCAATAACTGGTAGACCGGTGGTGGCACAAAATAATCGTGTCACTGAAGAAGGACCTCTTGATGCTCTGAAGCAAAACAGTGCTCAGGTTTTCAGTTCTATTAAATTTCAGTGGGATGGATTTGTAAAATCCTTGAAAGAAACAAAATACGAATTTAACAACGAGATTCAGATTGTTTCTCCGGAAACGGGCCAGGTTGTGTCTGGGCAAAATAAGGCTCAATGAGGCCTGATTTTTGCTTCAAAAACGGGTACTTCCGTGCTATAATTCCAGTATAAAAGATGGCAAATAAAGACTCTAAAAAACATACTCCCGACTCCGATCGGGAGTCTAACAAAGGTGGGGAATCGTTACCACCGGCTTTGTCTAATGTGTCCAATGTAGTGGGGCGAAGCATTGTGACCGAAATGAAGGACTCGTACCTCGACTACGCGATGTCCGTTATCACCGCTCGTGCGCTTCCAGATGTTCGTGATGGTTTGAAACCAGTACATCGTCGAATTCTGTATGCCATGTTAGAGAAGGGTCTTACTTCTTCTGCAAAATTTCGAAAGTCTGCAGTTGTGGTTGGAGACGTACTCGGAAGCTACCATCCACACGGCGACGTGGCGGTGTATGACTCTATGGTCCAGATGGCACAGGATTTCAAGATGCGATATCCGCTTATTATGGGTCAGGGTAACTTCGGTAATATCGACGGTGATCCGGCTGCTGCTATGCGTTACACCGAAGCAAAAATGTCCCGCATTTCTGCAGAAATTTTGCGCGACATCGACAAAGAAACTGTTGAGTGGCGACCCAACTATGACAGTACTCGAAAGGAGCCAGTTGTTTTACCAACGGCGGTGCCCAACTTGGTCTTGAACGGTACGCTTGGTATTGCTGTTGGTATGGCAACAAACATACCTCCACACAACTTGAGGGAAGTATCTGCCGCTATGATTCATTTGATTGATAATCCCGATGCTACCACCGAGGATTTGATGGAGTTTGTTCAGGGCCCCGATTTTCCAACAGGGGGCATTGCTTTTAGCCGAAAAGATATTCATCATGCAAGCGCGACGGGCCGCGGTGGTGTTGTCACACGTGGTGTTGCTGAAATTGTTGAAACAAAGGCTGGTCAAAGTCAGATTGTGATTACTGCAATTCCTTATCGTGTAAATAAATCTGACCTCATTTTAAAAATTGCTGATTTGGTTCGTGAAAAAAGACTTGAAGGAATCAAGGGTCTTCGTGATGAATCAACCAGAGATATTCGAATTGTTATTGATCTCAAAGGTGGCGGTCATCCACAAAAAGTTTTGAATGCGCTCTACAAGATGACTCAACTTGAGGAAACTTTCCATTACAATCTCGTCGCGCTCGTAGATGGTGTGCCACAAACCCTTTCTATAAAGGGAATGCTCGAAGAGTTTATCGGTCACAGAAAGATCGTTATTCGTCGTCGAACAGAATTTGATCTTAAAAAAGCAAAAGAGCGGGAACATATTTTGATTGGTCTGACCAAGGCGCTCGATCACATCGATGAAATCATCAAGCTGATCAAGTCTTCAAAGGACACAGCTGAAGCTCATGCCAACTTGATGAAGAAATTCAAGTTCAGTGAAATCCAGGCTACTGCGATTTTGGATATGCGACTTCAGAAGCTTGCTGGTCTTGAACGCAAGAAACTCGAAGACGAACTCAAAGCGGTCCAGGCATTCATCAAAGAATGTGAAGAAATTCTCTCTAATCCAAAAAAGATCATTGGAATTATTAAGACAGAAACAAAGGAGATCGCTGATAAATACGGTGATGATCGTCGAACAATGATCATTAAGCAAGGTGCACGAATTCTCTCTGTTGAAGATTTAGTACCGGAGGAAGAAAATGCACTTGTTCTCACCTCGGGTGGATACATCAAACGTACAAAGCCAGAAGAATTCCGCAAACAAAAACGTGGTGGTGTTGGCGTCGTTGACCTTGAAACAAAAGAAGAAGATTTCGTAACTCATTTACTGGTTGGAAATACGCACAGCGACGTGCTTTTCTTTACAGACAAGGGTCGTGTGTATCAGATCAAAATGTATGATCTTCCAGAGGGTCGCCGTGCAACAAAAGGTAAGGCACTTATCAATTTTCTTTCACTCGCCGCTGACGAAAAAGTCACTTCCGTTCTGGTAATGCCAAAGGAGCTAAAGAGTGCGGCAGAACTTTCTCTTTTGATGGTTACTAAAAATGGTGTGGGAAAGCGTGTAAAAGCGTCGAGCTTCAACGATGTGCGCCGAAGCGGTCTTATTGCTATTAAACTTCATGATGGTGACGAACTCGTTTCTGCTTCATTTGTGGCAAAGGGTGACTCTGCCAGCCTCGTGACCGCAAAAGGTCAGTCCATTCGATTTAAAGAATCAGACATTCGTGAAATGGGCCGAAATGCAGCGGGTGTGATTGCGATGCGACTCGATAAGGGTGACCATATCGTTGCGGCTTCTGTTGTGCCTAAGATCGAAAAGAAACACGCATTACTTATCATCAGTAGTAACGGCTATGGTAAACGAACGGAAATTGGTGAATATAAGATTCAGAAGCGTGGCGGATCAGGTATCAAGACCGCAAACGTAACTCCAAAGACCGGCCAGATTATTTCTGCGATGGTTGTTGATGAAGAAACCGAAGAATTGGTTGCGATGTCACAGAAAAGTCAGGTTATTCGAACCGACGTAAAAGAAATTCCTCTCCTTGGTCGTTCAACTCAGGGTGTACGAATTATGAAACTTCGGGAAAAAGATGTGATCGCTTCGCTGATTTGTTTGTAAAGCAAATATTTAGATAAGAAAAAACGCCGTCTCAATGAGAGACGGCGTTTGCGTTGGGGCAATCACTTATTTCCGGTTTCTCTTTTGTTCCTCCGTGATGGCGGTAACGATGAGAGTTCTCATGACCTGATCCCAGGTTGGTCTCGTGCCGTGTTCCTTCTGGATCGCGGCGACGACCACATTGTTCTCGGTGTTTTTGCCGGCTGCGCATTTCTGAAGCTGCACACCAACAAATATCACCAGAGCACCAGCCATGAACACTGCCAGGGCCAGGATCCCGAGAATGACCGTGATTATTCCCAAGGATTCCGAACCTGTGAGGGTTGCAATTCTGCCGCCCAGGAGGCAAAGCAGGATGCCGAGCATGGCACCGATGATCTGGGGTAGACCAGGACGCGAATCAAGGAACTTTCTCATGACATTTCTCCTGTTTGGGTGTGACTGAATTCCTTGTATGATAATATCACAATCACATGATAAAGTCAATATTTGGATTTGTCCTTATTTTTTCTCATTATTTACCTCCGGGGAGGTTTTTTACCATTCCCCTGCGGAGTGGGCCCCGCTACAAGGTAGGAAAATTGTAGTCGTCTTTACGGTGAGATGAGCAAACTCCTCGCTTCGCTCGTCAGACAGTGCTCATCTCACTCTCTAAAGACTCTTCAATTTTCACTACCTTTACGCGAAACTCCTACGGGGAATGGTTGGGATAGAGGAATTCAATACAAATGCATTCGTATTGAATTGAATTGCATTTCTTTTCCCCAAGCAATGCGCTGTAGGGGCTCCGCAGCGCGACGGCGCGAGGACCGAGTAGAATCTTAGTAAAGATTCTACGTACCCGTAAGCGCATTGCTTGAAACCCACCCGGAGGACAAAGAACACCAAAGAGAAATGTTATAATTATTTCGTGGAGTTTTCGAATCCTAAAAAGAATTTGGAGCAGTTTGACATTGCCCCGGGACAGAAAATCGTCGATTTCGGCGCTGGTGCAGGCTACTATACATTTGCAGTTTCGCGCCTTGTTGGTTTCGATGGCACTGTAATTGCTCTTGATGTACAAAAAGATCTTCTCCTTACTATCAAACGTGAGGCCAACAAGGCTCATCTTTTTAATATAGAAACAATTACCGCCGACCTTGAATCTCCAATGGGCTCAAAGCTTAAAGAAGGTTCAATGGAAAGGGGACTCGTGTGTAATTTTCTTTTTCAAATAAAAAATAAGCAGAATTTTATAAAAGAGGTAGGGCGAGTTATTAAGTCTGGGGGAAAAGTTCTTGTGGTTGATTGGACAGACTCATTTGGTGGTATTGGTCCAGACAAGAGAGATGTTTTTCCTAAGGATGAGTGCCGGAAGCTTTTTCTCGCAGGTGGTTTTGAATTTGAAAGAGAAATTGATGCCGGAATGCATCACTACGGCTTTGTGTTTAAAAAGGTGTAAGCAGTAATTTTATCGTGATAGAATATTTGAAATGAAAGGAATGAGTAAATTCCAATTGGTGCTTACTGGTATTTTCGGTGCCTTTATTCTCATTGGTGTCCTGGTATTTGCATTTTCTCGTTCTTCTAAAACGGACGAAATCGCTCGAGTAACTATCTGGGGCACGATGAGTGAAAGCTTGTTTAGTTCGTATCTTCGAGGGTCTGGTATTGCCGAAGACAAGACAATTGATATTACGTATGTCGAAAAGAAACGTCAGACTTTCGATCAAGATTTTGTCGAAGCGCTTGCGGTTGGCAAGGGTCCCGATCTTTTCTTTTTACCCCAAGACAGTATTTTGAAACATAAGGATAAAATCTATCCAATTCCTTATAGCGCATATTCTGAAAGAACGTTTAAAGACACATTTGTGGAAGAAGGTGAGCTTTTCCTATCGAACGAGGGTATATACGGTCTACCATTTATCATCGATCCAATGATGATGTATTGGAATCGAGACACTTTTTCCAATGCAGGACTTAGTTTGCCACCAAAATATTGGAGCGAATTTTATGATCTCTCGAATAAACTTACTGTTAAAGATACAAACTTCAACGTTTCAAAGGGCACGACAGCCCTTGGTGAATATGGCAATATCACAAATGCCAATGAGCTCATTAGTCTTTTGATAATGCAAGCGGGTAGTCCGATTACAGTCCGAAACTCTGACGGAGTTGTTGAAAACGTGTTTAGCGATCGATTTGATCTTCCTACCATGCCGGCGCTTCGAGCGTTAACGTTTTACACAGAATTCGCTAATCCGCTCAAACCTTTTTATTCATGGAATCGAGCATTGCCAGAGTCAAAAAATTTCTTTCTGTCTGGGGACCTTGCCTTGTATTTTGGTTTCGCCTCAGAATTACCTGAACTGCGTTTGAAAAATCCAAACCTGAACTTTGATAT
The DNA here is from genome assembly GCA_964456405.1 of uncultured Candidatus Saccharibacteria bacterium. Lineage (GTDB taxonomy): Bacteria > Patescibacteriota > Minisyncoccia > Phycocordibacterales > DATGWK01 > JAHFLV01. Next base: position 35,865 of record CAYVZB010000008.1, read on the forward strand.
TGCCGCAATGCCCCAGTCGAAAGACTACACGAAAAATATTACATTTGGCCGAGTGGTTGCACTCGCTATTCCGCGCAACTCTCAAAAGATCGCTCAGGCGTTCAGGGTAGCAAACATACTCACTGGTTCGACAAGCATTTCAGGGTTGTCGAAAACTACCGGTTTACCACCAGTACGACGTGACCTCCTTGCGTCCAAGCCAAGCGAACAATATGCGGCATTGTTTTATGATGGTGCGATTCAGTCGCGAGCTTGGCTTGCTCCGGAACCTGGTCGACTCAATCCTATTTTCAAGGAAATGGTTGAATCTGTGACATCTGGTCGAACAAATATTGACCAATCAATTTTTAGAGCTAGTGATCAGTTAGATATACTATACAGATGAAAAAATTTCTCTCAGTAATTGTTATTTTGTTTGTTGTGGTAGTGCCTGTTATTACTTTTGCTCAGGGTGGTGGAACAACCCCAAACGGAGGTGGTGGTATTCTTGGCGATATTTGTTATAACGGAGCCGATTGTAGTTTCGGAGATGTTATGAGGCTTATCACGTCTGTTATCAATTTTCTAATTTATCTTTCTATTCCAATCGCAGCGATCGCTTTTGCTTGGGCTGGGTGGATTATGGTGACTTCTGGTGGCAGTGAAAGTAAAAAAGAGCAAGCCAAAGAAATTTTCACCAAGGTCGCTATCGGATTTATCTTTGTTTTGTCAGCGTGGCTTATTGTAAGGTTTATTACGTCTGCGTTGTTAAACTCTGACGGTTATCAAGATTTTCTTAATACACGTGTTCCTGCGGCGGTGGTTTATTCTTTTGCTCGGGAACAGGTTTAATTTTATTTGCTACAATGTTTCTAATGAACACTTTAAAGAATATCGGTGCAAGCACACTACTTTACATGTTACCAATGGTTAGTTTTGCTCAGGGGGGTGGCACAACAAATTCAAGCACAAGGCTACCAAATCCTCTTGCGAGCGGGGTAGACAGTATCTATGAATTAGTGGTTCTGGTGCTTGAGCGGGTGGTGTTGCCTCTCGGCTCAGTTGTTATTGTTTTTATGATTATCTATTCGGGTTTCCTTTTTGTTACCGCCCGTGGCAATCCTGACAAAATTAGCGATGCTAGACGCATGCTTTTATACGTTCTCATTGGAGCTGCCATCTTACTCGGTTCGGTTGTCATCGCTCAGGCGATTAATGGTACATTGTGCCAAATTGCACCTTCGTTGCCTGGTTGTACTGCACCAAGTTTGCTCAATCCGTAATATGAATAAAAAAGTACTTTTAACTTCTGCACTTTTTCTTTCTTTCCTCACTCCAACTATTAGTTATGCTGCTTTGTGCACGACTGTAAGTACGGCAAGACATCTTACCGATGTTATTTGTATTTTTATTGATCTGATTTCAATTACAATCCCAATTGTTGCCGGTCTCGCTCTCCTGACTTTCTTTTGGGGTCTTGCGAAATTTATTTTACATGCTGACAATGAAGATGGGAGGGCGGAGGGCAAGCAAGTTATGAAATGGGGTATCGTAGCTCTTTTTGTTATGGTTTCTATTTGGGGTATTGTGAGCTACCTACAGTTTGATTTGTTCGGAGTGTCTACTCCAAATGTTCCACAACTACCTACTGATAATTAAATGACACGTATATTACTTAGAAAATTATTAATGCTTTCGGAGTCAGTTTTTTTCTTGGGGCTACCAGTTCTTGTTTTTGCCCAACGTTCTGGTGGTATAAGAGACTGGATTTTGTCTGTCGGATATATTGTTAATCTGCTCATTCCACTTGCTGCGGCTCTCGCTTTACTCTTTTTCTTTTGGGGGTTGGCCAAGTTTATTTTTAAGCTGGGAAATGGTGACGAGAGTGCGGTTGAGGAGGGTAAAGAGATTATGAAATGGGGTATCGTAGCTCTTTTTGTTATGGTTTCTATTTGGGGTATTGTCTCTTGGATAAAAAGGGACCTTGGTATCCCGTACGTTCAAAATATAAACACGAGCGATCTCCGTTAGGATTTGTGAACATCTCCTTTGTTCGGCAAAATCTACAGTGTTACAATTAATACTGATAAGATTATTAGTTTGCTTCAAAATAAATGAAAAAAATAGTTATTAGTAGTTCTTTATTTCTTTTTCCGGTGTTTGCTTTTGCAAAAAATCTAAGTAACGTTACGCGTCTTATTGATTCTGTTCGAGGTATTGTTGATGTCCTCATTCCGCTTGTTGCGGCTCTTGCATTGCTTTACTTCTTTTGGGGTCTCGCAAAATTTATTCTCGCAACTGGCAATGGTGATGAAGACGCTCGAGAAAAAGGCAAAAATATCATGATCTGGGGTATCGTTGGACTTTTCGTGATCGTTTCAGTCTGGGGCCTTGTTCGATTCGTTGGACAGGCGCTTGATATCGACACCCCACAAACACAACCAATTCCAGGTGTCGGAAATTAGTTTCGACCTAATCTTTCCTTATGATCACTATAAACTCTCTTTTGGGAAAGATTAATGAGTTCATACTCAATCCAATAATCATTCTTCTGTTTGTTGTTGCGCTTGTTGTTTTTTTCTGGGGGCTTGTTGAGTTTATCTACAAAGCAGGCAGTGAAAATGGCCGGGAAACAGGCAAACGCAATATGATCTGGGGAATTGTTGGTATGGTGGTTATGGTTTCTGTATACGGTATTATTCGCCTGGTCCTGAACACATTCGGCATACCATATCCTGACTATCTTGGACTCTAAATTAAAACAAAACCACTCCTCGAAAGCGGGGTGGTTTTGTTTTGTATAAAAAAGGGAGCCATTGCTGGCTCCCGTGAAGATTGTTCTCGTTACCGCATTCTCGGAACGAGGTTGATGGTGACAGTGACTGGTTGATTCCCCTTGGACTTGAATCGCAATGACGTAATGTTCTCACCGAGATCTACCCAGTTTTCATTACCAGGCAGGTCGACAAAGACCTGTCGACCATTCTTTTCGATTTCGACCTCTTGGTCGTATCGATCGAATGTGTACCGCAATTCTTTGTCGTGAGTAGTGATCACCGCTTTTGACCATTCACCAGGTTTTGCAATGATCATTTCTGAATTAGTTGGATTCTGGTAGTGCACCGTGGCTTTTTGACGAGCGATGTAGCTCGGACTGCTTGTGTATGCGTTGTTTAACGCCACAAGCCACAGTGAAGCCATCAGAAACAGGAACAAGAGAGCGATGGTTTTAGCAATCCTGGATTCTACTCGGTACAGTAGTCCACCACACGTAAGTAGTAGCGGTGTGACCCAGTAGGCTGCAGAATGCTCGTGAACGAACCAGTTCCAAACTGAAAACCCCCAGTGTACCGTCGTTTCGTTCCTTAAGAGCCAAAGTATTCCGGTTAGTACGCCCCAGAAGATGACGACGTAGAGCGGAACGAGATACGGGTTTCCTTCGAGATACTCTACCTGTTCACTAACCAACTTCTTCCAGGTTAGCCCCGTTTTCTTGTCGTCGTCGCTCTCGCTCTTTTCTTTTTTCCGCCGTTTACGACGGGCGGTAAAGAGGAGGGCGACTGCACACACAACAAGCAAGAAGCCTACGAAGCCAATGGTCACAATCGCAAGGACTTCGAGTGTCTTGCCCTGTTCTGGCATATGAATGCCCGTTAGCAGGGATGAGAAGGGGATGCTGTAGATTCCGAATCCAGCCGCAACACCAGCGAGAATGCAGAGGGTCCAGACAAGTGCAGACTTAATCCACCTTCTTGTCTTTACCGATTTCTGTACGACGGGTGTTGCCCAATTGGGTGTTTGTCCCGTCGCGCCTGTTGAACCTGACCAAGTGGTCAGGGCCTTGCTGAACTTCAGGTATTCCCTGATAAGTTTTGCAAGTGTGGTTGGGGGTTGGTAAACCACGATTGCCTTACACGTCCGTTCTCGTTTTCGCTTCATCTGTTGCCTGATCAGTCCTCCAACGAGGAGGACTACTACAAGCAGTCCAACGATCCAGATCAACCAACTTTCCATGAGGAAAGTGGGTATCGTCCGCAAGGTTTCCATGCTCCGACTCCTTAATTCAATGTGTTTGAGTGTTGTTTCAATGACCACTTTCCGCTCTAAATAATAGCATATTATAAATAAGAAGTCAAATATTATACCCCGCTCTTTGTGCCTAATAAAAAAGGACCCATCTTGCGATGGGTCCTTGGAAATGTGTAATACAAATCACTTCTTTGTAGGGGGTGTCGGGTCAGGCGGCGCCGTAGGTGTCGGATCAGAAGACTTAGGTCGAACCAGACGCTGACTGGTATCCACCAGTGCAGTTCCTGTTGCGCCAAGAACCGTGATGTTGGAGTTCTGACCAAGGTTGCGAGTGTTGAGCACACCAGCTACGTGGTCAGCAACATTACCGTGTGCGCTGAAGGCAGCGCCAAGAGCCCTCACTTCAGCCGCACTCGCTTCGGCGCGATCCTTAGCGGCGATAAGTTCACGTTTCGCTTTCTGAACGTCGGCGTCTCCCTTGAGAATCTCGACCTCGAGAGCGCGTGATGCTGTATCTGCGTCGGGTTGCCCAGGCGAGAGTCGAAGTTCCTCACTCCAGGATGCCTTACACCGCACACCGAAATGTGCGGTGATTCCTTTTGGACGATCAGCAGTACCTTGATTGTTAATCGCCAACATGTTCTGGGAGTAGGGTGAGCCCTGACCCTTGCTCATCGAGGTCAGCCTTGTGAAAGGATGTTCCTTGATGAGGTCGTTCACTTGGGCACCAACAACGGAATCGAGCTCGGGGTAGAACTTGCCCCGAAAGTTAAAGACCATGATGACCGGATCGACCGTCTGAAAAATCGATTTCTGGATTATGTCGACCCGGAACCGATCCGCAGCCTCCGCGCCACCAATGAATAATGGTCGCGGAAATTCAAAAAGTAGTTCCTCGACCTCGCCTTCATTGTGGACAATCCGATCGCTTAGGGGTTGTCCCTCCTTGATCGGTTTTGGATTCAAACTGTCCTTTGAAACAGTGAACGTATGAACCCTGCGCCATGGATAGAAGAGGCTGACCCAGTAGAAGCCCCACCTTCTGCGAAGATATCGTGCCAGCCACCATGCTGGTTCGTCGACCTCCTCGCGTGTCGCTTTTGGATCATCAGGATGATCGGGGAGGGGGTGATCGGGCGCACGTTTGATCAGCCCACTCTTGGTCAACACATATCCGTTGACGTTGACCAGGGTTCGCAGGTGATCACCACCAGCGACAACAAACCGGATCGTACCTTCCTTAACGAAGGTTGCTTGCCAGTCATTCGTGGCGGCCAACCAGGCCAACACTATGACGATCAGGGGCAGTAGTAGCAATGCTACCGCTGCCGCAACGAAGATCAACATGATCGATACTCCTTTACTTGGTGTGTTTGTGTTTTGAACGAACAAATTTAGATCCGAAACTATTTTAACAGATTTTGGTGTGTTGTCAAGTATAGTTTGGGTCTGGCAGAGGTTAGGGCTTGTATCCTCGGCAAATATGGGGTTTTGGTGTATCATTTCATCTTGTCGGCCAGAAAAGAGCCAACAATGGCCACGTAGACAAGTGGTAAGTCGAGAGTCTGCAAAACTCTTATGCGCGAGTTCGATTCTCGCCGTGGCCTCAAGGGATATGCCCGGATGGCGGAACTGGTATACGCGCACGACTTAAAATCGTGTCCCGAAAGGGTTGTGGGTTCGATTCCCACTCTGGGCACCAAGAGAGGAAAATCAAAACAGTTTTTGATTTTCCGATACTTGTGCCGGGCGCAGCGTTACCGAGCCAGCAGGCGAGGTCGCGAGCCGGGGTCGCAAAAATTTGTGAGTGTCGACGGGCAAATTATTTGTGACCACAGGAGAAATATGTTAGAAAGTTAAACATCCGTCCATAGCTTCCCACCACCCATAGCTCAGCTGGTAGAGCAGATCCCTCTTAAGGATAAGGTCGTAGGTTCGATCCCTACTGGGTGGACACGAGAGAAAAACCCGGATTGTTCCGGGTTTTTCGATACGTGGCCAGGCCGGAGCCATGTTTTTTCAGTAGAAAAAACGGGCGAGGCGTGGTCAGGGAAATTTGCGAGCGACGGCGAGCAAATTATCCGTGACGACACGATAAATAAAATAATCCAAATAGTTTTGGATTTTGGGATACTTGACCAAGACGGAGTCATGTTTCCCCAGTAGGGGAAACAGGCGAGTCGGGGTCGCGGAAATTTGTGAGTGGCGACGAGTAAATTATCTATGGTGACTAGAGACGTATTTAAATCATTTGTGTATACTTCAGCTCATGCCGAGGTGGCGAAATTGGCAGACGCACTTGCCTTAGGAGCAAGCGGAGTAATCCATGGAGGTTCAAGTCCTCTCCTCGGCACAAATTGAAAATGACTAGCAGCGCTAGTCATTTTTTATTAGTTGTTTTGAGTTTCTCCAGCCTCCACAGAAAGCCCATCGACTTTCTGTCTGTTCTTTTCTCCAATATCGATTACGAACTCAAAAACAGGAAGGATTCGTAGTTTCGCTTTTCCTCGAACATATTCACGAAGCTCGGAGCTTTTTCGTTGCGCAAAAGCGAGCGCGCCTGCTTCTTTGTCTTCTGGAAGAACTGAAAGAAAAACTGTTGCGTGTTTGCTTTTCTCATTAAAAGTAACTCGTGTAACTGTAATGAGTGAAACCGGTCCGGCTTCATGGCTTAAAAACTCGCCAACGAGGCGGGCAAGGAGTGATTCTGTTTTTTCTTTATGAAAATCCATATTTGTGTGTTTATTGAATTATTTTTCCACCACCTTAATTGCTCGCAATACATCACCCACAGCGAGTTCAAATTTGGATTCTACCAGTGAGCCAAATTCGGTCCCAGCTTTGATTTCATCAACCTCTTTCTTTTGCTGTTGAAGACCTCGGATTCGACCAGTACCAATTTCCGTTTCTCGGCGAAGGATTTTTACAGTTTCGCCAACCATCAGAATTCCTTCATCAACCTTTCCACCAATAATTTGTTTGTCTTTCTGTCGACTAAAGGTGCGCAAAATTCGTGCTGAGCCAGTAACTTCTTCAGTTCGAATTCTTGGACGTTGTTCTTCGAGCAAGGCCTGGATTCGTTCGGTCAATTTGTAAATGATAGAAAAAACTTCGACTGATATACCATCTCGTTCAGCCAGAATTTTTGCCGGTGCATCAACTTTTGTATTGAATCCAAAAACGTAGGCTTTTTTACCGACATTTGCAGATTTAATATCTCCTTCACCAATTGCACCAACCCCCTCAGAAATAATTTTTGGTTTGATTAACTCTGTACCAATTTTTTTGATCTCAAAATCAATTGCTTCCAAACTACCGAGGGTGTCGGCTTTAATAATTATTGGCAGAGCCGCTTCGTCTGGATTAACTACTTCTGGCTTCATTTTTACCTTTTGAGTCTTGAATGCTTCTGCATATTCGAGCGCCTCGTTTTTAGTATTGAAAGTTTTAAATTCAGCGCCTGCCGGTACAAGTTCACTCCAGCCAATAATGGTTACTGGAGTAGAGAATGTGGCGTCTTTGATTTTTTCGCCAAGATCATTTTCCATAATTCGCACTACCGCATAGCTTTCTCCTGCAACCACAAACTGTCCGGACTCAAGGAATCCGTCTTTTACAATCAGAGTTGCAGAGATACCCTTACGCGGATCGAGCTTGCTTTCGATCACGACTCCCGTTGCGGGGTTGTTGGGATTGCCCTTAAGGTCGAGAACATCTGTGGTGAGGAATACAAGTTCCAGAAGTTCAGGAATGCCTTCTCCGGTTTTTGCAGAAACGGGGACACTAGAAATGGTGCCACCGTATCCTTCAACATAAACCTCATTTTCTGCCAAGGTTACCTTTGTTCTGTCGATGTTGGCGTTTGGTCTATCGATTTTGTTTAACGCAACCACGAATGGGACGTTTTGCTCCTTAATCCATTTAAGCGCTTCGATTGTTTGAGGTTTTACACCGTCTTCTGCGGACACAACAAGAATCGCAACGTCTGCAACTTTTGCACCACGAGCGCGTAGAGTCTGAAATGCTTCGTGACCTGGGGTGTCGAGGAATGTAACCCGTCGTTTTTTACCGCCCATATCTGCAGTGACCTCATAGGCCGAAACGTGTTGGGTAATACCACCCGCTTCTTTGTCTACAATATTAGTTTTACGAATATAATCGAGGAGAGTTGATTTACCATGATCAATATGCCCCATGACCACAACAACAGGCGGGCGTTCGATAACCGTTTTCTTTTGTGTTTCGGTTTTGCTCATGATGTTTCACTGTGAATGTAGAGAAATATCTATCCACGGCTTGAAATCTTCTTTTTTGCTCTTTCGATAACCTCCATTTCCTCGTCAGTTAGCTCGAAAGTAGAAGTATAGCCCCTAACTGCTTTACTGAAAACACTGACACGGTCTCTACTATACAGACCGGATACCACGACACCATCACCCTTTTCATCAATAAATGAAGTCGAAAAACTCTGATTGCCGCCAGCACCAGTACCTTTGAATGGATTAAATCGGACAGTTTCGATACTCTGAACACTTCTTTTGAGTCTGAGTTCTACTGTTTTTAAGTATTGTTCAATTTCTGTGCGAAATGCCTTGAGTTGGTTTAACTCATTGCGAATAATGATCTGTCCTTCCTGGATATTTTTTGCGTCAGTGCCACCAAGTAGCTGTTTTATTTTGTGTGTGTTTATAAAAAGCCAAACCAGATTCAAAATACCCAAAAGCCCAACACCGATGAGAGTAAAAAAAATAATTTCTGGGGTAAGAGAAAGAGGCATGATATGCCGATTATACGCCATAAAACTCGACTTTGCCAAAGAGCTGTTGCGTCGTGCCAAGCCTTACCGTATGATTTGAGGCAATGGAAGATCTTACCCAAACACAAGTCATCCTTTTGTGTCTCTTGGTCAGTTTTGTTACCTCGATTGGTACAGGAGTAATCACAACGTCGCTTCTGCAGCAGGCGCCACAGAATGTGACACAGACTATTAACCGCGTTGTGGAAAGAACGGTTGAAACAATTGTTCCGCAGGAGAACTCAAAACCAAATGTTATTACTCGCGAAACAACGGTTGTAGTAAAAGAAGAAGATCTCGTTATCGATGCTATCAAAGCAAGTCGAGCCAACCTTGTCTGGATCATTGACGGAGATGAACCAACTTCTGGTGCCGTCAGAAGTATCGGTGTTGTTGTAAAGACAGACGGAACAATTTTGACTGACAAGCGTTATATCACTGGCAGGGGCGAATACTCTGCAAAATTTTTTGCTGGTGGGGAAGTATATCCAGTTACTACGCTCGCGGTGAGTCGGATCTCAAATGCTGTGTATCTCAAACCCGATTTTTCAAAAGGTTCAACCAGAACATTTACTCCTTCCCGAATCGCAGACGCACGCAACATTCAGCTTGGTCAAACAGTTATTGCAATGGGTGGCAGGGATAAAGAGGCGGTCTCTATTGGTCGGGCAACCGGTCTCAGTACCCAAACCAGCGACGGTAAACCAGCCACTGCAACATCAACAGCTATTGTGATTGGTCTTCAGACAGATACTCCACTCATAGACCTCACCCCAGGCTCCATCCTTCTAAACCTAAACGGTGATTTGGTCGGCTTCGAATCCTATTCTCCAACAGGAAATGAAAGTACATATACAACAATGAATTTGTTTAAGAATGAACACCCCGAATTATTCCAGTAGGTACAGGATTGCTGTTTTCCTGGCGATGCCGTTTGTTATTTTGACAAAAATGTGTTATCATTGTGATACAAAATAAAAAATATGCCACCATTTAATCACTTCACAACAAAAGCGAAGGAAGCAATTAGAAAAGCCCATGAGCTTGCTATTGAACGTGGTCAAAATCACGTGAACCCGATGCATCTTTTAGCGGCATTGATCCTCCAGGAAGAGAGTATGGTTACGTCTATCCTTGAGAAACTCGATATCGACACGATTCTTCTCACTGACTCAATTCTTGAAGCGATCGAGAGCGCTGAAAGCGGTGGTACGCTTTCGCCGTCATATCAGATTTATCTAACTCCAGAACTTGCCCAAGCTATCGAAAGTAGCACCAAAATTGCTGGAACGCTCCATGATGAATTTGTTTCAACTGAACATTTGTTCATTGCAATTCTCGATGGTCAGGGCCAGGCACGAGAACTTTTGGCAAAATTCAAAATTGCTAAGGAAAAAGTTTTGAAAGTTGTTGAAGAGCTCAAGCATACAAAAACTCCAGAAGCCGCCCAATCAAAAAAACCAAAGGCAATTTTGAAATACACTCGAAGCCTTACAAAACTTGCCCACGAAAACAAACTCGATCCAGTTATTGGCCGTGACAATGAAATTTCACGTATCATTCAGATTCTTTCTCGACGTAAGAAGAACAATCCTATCCTCATTGGTGAAGCTGGTGTAGGAAAAACCGCAATTGCAGAAGGTTTGGCAATCAAAATGGCCACTGGTGACGTGCCAGAATCTTTGAAGGGCAAGGAACTCGTGTCCCTTGATCTTGGTTTGTTGATCGCTGGTACAAAATACCGAGGTGAATTTGAAGAACGACTCAAAAGTATTATCAAAGAAATCGAACGATCAGAAGGCAAGATCATTCTTTTCATCGACGAAATTCACACAATTGTTGGTGCTGGTGCCGCTGAGGGTTCGATTGACGCGTCTAATATGTTAAAGCCACCACTTGCTCGTGGTGAACTTCGAGCAATTGGCGCAACCACCCTTAAGGAATATCAAAAATATATTGAAAAAGACCCGGCGCTTACACGACGTTTCCAGCCAGTGTTTGTAAACGAACCATCAAACGATGATGCCATCGCGATTTTGCGAGGTTTGAAGGACAAATACGAACTCTTTCATGGTGTGCGAATTACTGATGATGCAATCCGAGCGGCAGTTACATTAAGTAGCAGATACATTACAGATCGATTCCTGCCAGACAAGGCTGTGGACCTTATCGACGAAGCGGCTTCGTTCCGTAGAATTTCTTTGGAAAATATGCCACCAATTCTTGAAGAGGCACATTCAAAGATCATGCGTCTTGAAATTGAAAAGGAGGCCCTTTCAAAAGAGGTTAAAACGTCAAAGAATCCAAAAACCAAGAACCGTCTCAAGGAGATTGATAAAGAAGTTGCGGACCTGAAAGAACAGACCTCAGAACTTGAACTCAAGTGGCAGAACGAAAAAGAAACGGTTTCTGATATTAAAAATATTAAAAAGGAACTTGAAAGCCTACGTCACGAGGCTGATGCTGCAGAGGCCCGTATTGACCTTACAAAGGTTGCAGAGATTCGCTATGGACGAATTCCAGAACTTGAAAAGGATCTTGATATAAAAAGCAAAAGACTTAAGAAGCTTCAAAGCTCTCGTAGTATTCTCCGAGAAGAAATTGTAGAGGGTGACATCGCGGAAATCGTTTCTCGATGGACCGGCATTCCTATGGCTCGAATGCTTGAAGCCGAAGCCGAAAAACTTGGCCGTATCGAAGACTTCTTGAAGAAGCGAATCGTGGGTCAGGATCATGCTGTTCAGATTATTTCTGATACCATCAAACGTTCACGTGCAGGTATTGCTGATCCAAATCGTCCAATTGGTTCATTTCTCTTTATGGGTCCAACCGGTGTTGGTAAGACAGAGCTTACAAAGGCTCTCGCTGGCTTTATGTTTGACGATGAAAAGGCTTTGATTCGAGTCGACATGTCTGAGTTTATGGAAAAACATGCGGTTTCAAAACTCATTGGCGCGCCTCCGGGTTATGTTGGTTATGAAGAAGGTGGTTCTCTTACTGAACAAGTTCGACATCGCCCATACGCTGTTATTCTGTTCGACGAAATTGAAAAAGCTCATCCTGAAGTCTTTAACATTTTGCTTCAGGTTCTTGATAACGGCCGGCTTACTGATGCAAAGGGCCGAACAGTAAATTTCAAGAACACCGTTATTGTTCTTACCTCAAACATCGGTGCACAGTTTATCGATCGAATGCAAAAGATTGGTTTTGCAAGTGGTACTAGCGAGAGAGATAGCTACGAAGATACAAAAAGTCGTCTCATGGGTGCGCTTAAAGATTACTTTAAACCAGAATTCTTGAATCGTCTTGATGACATCATTATTTTCGATGTGCTTAATGAAAGTGCAATTGCAAATATTACTCAGATTCAGGTTGATCTCGTAAAAGAACGATTGGCCCAGAAAGACATAGTGCTTGAAGTTACTCCGGCAGCGATCGAATTTCTTGCAAAGGAAGGATATAACCCACAGTACGGTGCACGTCCACTCCGACGTCTTATTCAAAGCAAGATTTTGAATCAAGTTGCCTCACTGATTATTTCAAAGGGAATTGCAAGAGGTGGGGTTGTGATTGTTGATGTAAAGAACAATGAGTTTGTCTTTGATGTGAAGAAGGGGAGAAAGGGAAGTCTCATCGAGGAGTCATTGTTACCCACTGAGTCGGTGACTAAATAGCCTTCTGAGCCCCAGATATTTGTCTTGCGAATTCCGGTACGAAAAATCACTAAGACTATCCTCTTAGTGATTTTTCAGTTATTATGTTGTTCACGCGTAGATGGCGGAGTGGTCAATCGCAAGAGACTGTAAATCTCTCGCCCATTGGGCTACGCAGGTTCGAATCCTGCTCTACGCACAATATTTGTTCTTTATCACACGTACAAAGGAGGTTCCTGGTGATTATGAAGAGAGAAGAAACGGAATATCCGGGCTTTGAACTTTGGCCCGAGGGATCCGTGGAAGACCGAGAAACCCACATTGGGTTTCTGTGGGAAGATGGCAAGACCAACTTCTGGCTTGGGTTCGGGTGGGGTGTGTTGGTTGGGGTGTTTCTGCTACTCATCCTTCTCTGGATCTTTTTGCCAGAGCTCGACGCCCTCCTTTTTGGAGGGCTTTCTTTTTTAAAAAAGTAAATTTTGCTACAGTTATCAAATGCAAAAGTTAGATACGAGCGGTTTGCGAACCTGGATTGAAATAGATAGATCAGCAATTGAACATAACTATAAGTTACTTCGCAATTTACTTTCTCCAAATACGAAGTTTATGGCTGTTGTAAAATCAAATGCCTACGGTCATTGTTTGCATGATTTTGCAGTAGAGATTGAAAAACTTGGGGCAGATTGGGTTGGTGTTGATTCAATAGTTGAAGCAGTAGCACTTCGTGAAGAGGAAATCAGGGTTCCGATCTTGGTCCTTGGATACACATTACCTGAAAGAGTTGGGGAGGCTGCTGATGCGGGCGTTACTCTTTCTGTTGCAACATTCGAAGCCCTCGAAGCGGTTTCTAAACTCGGTAAAAAGATTTCAATTCACATAAAGGCTGATACTGGTATGCATCGACAAGGATTCCAGATCGACCAAATTCCAGAAGTAATTTCGAAAATTCAGTCGTTACCACAGAACGTTATTGTCGACGGTCTCTTTACTCATTTTGCTGCAGCAAAAAACCCTGCAAAGCGGGAGGCAACACTTGCTCAGATCGGTCAGTTTGAAATCTGGCGAAAAGCATTTGCAGAGGCGGGCATCAAAGTCATGTCTCACGCAGCTGCAAGTGCCGGAGCAATGATCTATCCAGAAGCACATTACGACATGGTTCGATATGGTATCGCTATGTATGGCGTATGGCCTTCTGCAGAAGTTAAGGGAGCTGAAAAGGGCATGGATTTGAAACCAATTCTTTCATGGCGAACACGTATTGGAGAAGTAAAAAATGTTGCTCAAGGCGAGGGTGTTGGTTACGATTTTACGGCGACCTTGAACCGAAATTCTCGACTCGCGGTTTGCCCGATCGGGTACTGGCATGGTTTACCTCGATCCGTTTCAAATATTGGTGATGTGTTGGTTCATGGTAAACGAGCGCGAATCACGGGCCGAGTCTCTATGGATATGATAACGATTGATGTAACTGATATTCCGGAAGTGAAAGTTGGAAGTATTGTTACGATCATAGGCGAAGATGGGACTGACGAAATTCGTGCGGATAAAATTGCTGATCCAGAGCGTACATCGGAATACGAAATCATTACTCGGTTGAACCCACTCATTAAGAGATTTTTTGTGTAGGGTTTTCTTCTCCGAGAGTTTTTACCATTCCCCTTCGGAGTGGGGCCCGCTTCAAGCCAAGAAAATAACAGTCGTCTTTTACGAGAAACCTGCGAACTCGGAACGGGTACGTTCCTCAGACTGCGCAGGTTTCTTTCTCAAAAGACTCCTTTATTTTCATTGTCTTTCCGCGAAACTCCTACGGGGAATGGTGGGGTGGGGAAATGCAATGCAAGGGCGCCCTACTGAAGGGTTGGTTGAAAAAATCTTGCCTTTTTGGTGCCTTTACGGTATATTTCTTCCACTATGTCACAAGATCACCTGATCAAATTGATGTGCACAAAGTGCAAAAATATCAATTATTACTCTACGAAAAATCGTAAGTCTGTTGAGCGTAAAATTGAACTCGCTAAGTACTGCAAAACCTGCAAAAAGCGAACTTCGCACAAGGAATCAAAGAAGTAATTTTTTTTTAACCACCACTTCTCAGCACCGAAAAAACCTCCCAGCGGAGGTTTTTTCTTATCCTCGCCGAGTTCCTGTCAACCCAACTCGGCCGTATTGGTACGGCCTCGGGATGTGACAGACCATGCGAACTCGGCTGCGGCAGTGCTTCGAAATGGTGGTTACGGTAGGATAAATTCAATACGATTTTGTTTTCATGTTGCATTCGTTATTCGTACTGATACCATGTAGTTCTGGGTCCATAGTTTCAATGGTAAAACATCGCACTCCAAACGCGCAGTTCCCCGTTCGAGTCGGGGTGGACCCGCATTATTTTTTATAAAACCTTATGAAAAGAGTCTTCATTGTTCATCGATGGTCAGGAGAACCAGAAACCGATTGGTATCCATGGGTTAAGACCCAGCTCGAAGAAAGGGGCTACGAGGTCACTGCGCCGTCTATGAGGGGTCAGGATGAACCAGAGATTGGTGCTTGGGTGGGACACCTGGCAGATGTTGTTGGGGAAGTTGATTCTGATACCTATTTTATCGGTCACAGTATTGGGTGCCAGACCATTATGCGGTTCCTAGAATCTCAGGATCAAGTTGTTGGCGGTGCAGTGTTTGTTGCTGGTTGGTTTAAGCTTGAAAATCTCGAAGACAAGGAAACTGAAGCGGTTGCGAAACCGTGGATGGAAACTCCAATTGACCTCAAAAAACTAAAGAAGGTTTTGCCAACCTCAACACTGATTATTTCTGATAACGATCCGTACGGTGCGTTTGAATTAAATAAAAAGAAATTTGGACAACTTGGTTCAAAAATTATTACATTAAGTGATGCGGGACATATTACGGGGTATAACGGTTTTTCAAAATTACCCGAAGTGGTTACTGAAATCGAAGGAATGTAAAACATTCTCTGCTTTTTTGTTTTAGGTTAAGACTTTTTGTGCAAAAGAAATTCCTTTACTGATTTTTTAATTTTCTCTTGGTCAGCTGGTTCAAACCACCTGATCCTTTTATCCTTTTTAAACCAAGTCATTTGTCTTTTCGCGAATTGGTTGATTTCAGTTTCAAGTTTTTCTACCATTTCTGTTTTGCCCAACTTCTTTTGTAGAAAAAGGGCGATGTTGCGATATTCAAGCCCAAAGTTTTCAAGTCGTTTCCATGAAACTCCAGAACGATGCAGTCCTTCAATTTCTTTGATCATTCCTTGTTTAAAGCGCGCCTTAAGTCTTTGGTTTATATTTTTCTTTAGCGTTTCTTGATCAGGGTTGATTCCGATAAATAAGGGATTGTACTGAGTCTTTTTGGTCATCTTTGGTACTTTTCCCAACACTTTTGCAATTTCAATGGCTCGGATTACGCGAAGTCGATTGTTCGCATCAATTTCTGAATACCGCCGCGGATCAATTTTTTTGAGCATCTCAGCAAGTTGTTCAGTTGTTTTTTTCTTTAATGTTGCGCGGAGTTTTTGGTTTGGTGGCACGTCTGGAAATACAACAGAATCTACAAGCGCTTGAATATAAAACCCTGTTCCTCCACAAATGATTGGTACATTTCCTCGTTCCACGATTTCATTAATTTTTTCTTGACCTAATTTTTGAAATTGTGCAACGGTAAAAACCTTTTTGGGTGAGCTGACATCAAGAAGGTGGTGGGACACCCCGTCCATTTCTTTTTTTGTTACTTTACCGCTACCCAAGTTCATTCCTTTGTAGACTTGGCGTGAGTCAGCAGAAATAACCTCGCCGCTAATTGTTTGGGCAAGTTTGATGGCAAGGGTACTCTTCCCGGAAGCTGTTGGCCCCAGTATCACAATGATTTTCGATTTGGTCTTTTTCAAGTGCCGGGAGAGAGAATCGAACTCTCATGTATTGCTACGCACGATTTTGAGTCGTGTGCGTCTACCAATTCCGCCATCCCGGCAGTACCTCGCCAAAGCTGTAACAAAGGCAGGTGATGCCAGTTACTTTACTAAAATTAATGCAAAACACCAAACGGGCCTGTGTTAAAATATCCTCATGTCACATTACTATAAAGACTCGATTTTTTGGATTGATGTACACAAAATCAAACCAAATCCATTTCAGCCCAGAAAAGAGTTTAACCAAGCCGAACTTGAAAGTCTTGCAGATTCTATTAAACAGTACGGCGTACTTCAGGCTCTTGTGGTGACGCGTAAAGAGGTAGAGAAACCAGACGGCGGACTTGATGTCGAGTATGAACTTATTGCCGGCGAGCGCCGTTTGCGTGCCTCCAAACTTGCTGGTTTACAGCAAGTGCCTGTGCTCATCAAGATCGGTGATGAAACTGATCAAATGAAGCTCGAGCTTGCAATTATCGAAAACATTCAGCGTGAAGACTTGAATCCGCTTGATCGTGCACGGGCCTTTGATCGTCTCGCGCGTGAATTTAGATTTAAGCATATAGAAATTGCCAAGAAAGTAGGCAAGAGTCGAGAATATGTTTCAAACACTCTTCGTATTCTTACCATGCCACAGGAAATTCAGGATGCACTTGGTCAAGGCAAAATCTCCGAAGGCCACACTAGACCGATTCTAATGTTGGGTGACAGGCCCGATGAACAAATGGTTTTGTTCAAGGAAATTATGCTGAGAAGACTCACGGTTCGTGAAGCTGAAGCGATTTCTCGTAAAATCGCATACGACAAGGTTCGTAAACAGGAATACAAAACCGATCCAGAAACAGCTGAACTGGAAGAAAAAATGGGCTCTGCGCTCGGTACTCGAGTTTCTATTGAACGAAAGGCAAATGGGGGAAGTGGTAAGGTCGTTATTGATTTCTTTTCTGATGATGACCTTCACACAATTCTTGAACTTGTAAAATCAAATAAAAATTCTGGATATCGGATTATGGTTGATCAAAAAGCTACGACACAACTTGAAACTCCCGAATCAGAAATTACTTCCGAGGAGCCACAAATCATTGATGACCGAGCGCCGGCCGAGAAAGACAAAGAAGAAAACGAATTATATTCGGTGAAGAATTTTTCGTTATGATTTCTTTTAACAACCCGTCCTCGAGAGCGTAAAATCCTCCCAGCGGAGGATTTACTAGTCGTCGCTCGGACTCGCGTCAGGCCATACAAAAGAAAAACCGCCCCCTACGGTTTTTCCGTGAGTGGCGGTGTTTGATGTGTCCTGGTCCTCAGGATCCCCAGGCATTTCGATCGGGAATACGCTTAGGCGGAGTTTTGAAGTTTCTACTCTGCCCCGTGCCAACTTCATTCGTGATCGCGCGACACTGAGTGCCGTTGCACCGTCTCGTTTGGTTGTCTCTGACAATCTCGGCGTGCACATGCCCCCTTCGAAGCTCGTCGACCTTGTCCTCCGCTGCCTCGTACGTAAGTCCGTTGAATCTGCAGAGGGATGAGTTGCTGAAGTATGTTCTGCAGAAATCGCAACGATAAATTTTAACGTTTGCCATACCTTCTCCGTGTGTAGGGTGGTGATGTGTGAATGTACGTTCAGTATTTATTTAACATTACTTTTAATATTCGTCAAATACTGCTATCCGAAAATACTATATAACTTTTGGTGAGGTAGGTCAAATACTAACAAAAGAAAACCACCTCAATAAAGTGGTGGTTTTGTGGAGGGGTGATATCGAAAATGCAGTGGGTACTCGAGACCGCATTCGGGACATCGCCTGGGGGTGGTTTTTGTATAGTACTCACAGTTTGGACAAAGACCAGCGTGCTTCATGAGTGAATCAACGACTTCATCCCAGATTCGCAACCTGAGGAAGAGAGAAAATCCACCGAATGGAATCGCAACCGGAATCCCAAAACAAGCCACGAACGGAAATCCAAAAATGCTAAAGATGATAACCCAAGACACTCCACAAAAACAAATCGATAGGCAAAGTAGTCGTACAAGTCTAAGTTTTTGAGACGGATTTCGCTTCGTTGTGTGATCAAACTTTTTCAAAATGCCTCCTTTCTGAAAACAAAATACACTACAAAATAAATATTGTCAAATCATTATATAATTTTTTACTTTTCCACTTTTTCTAACTTATGCGGATTATGATTCGGACACGTTTTGTCAGAACATCGCTCAGGAATCGTTTTTGTTCCTTCCATCATCAAATGTCCGCACTTACCAGTTTCGCGCATGTACTCACAGAGTTTGCCTGTTGGCTTTGCTTTGATCGCATTCTTGCACTTTGGATAGTTTGAGCAACTGTAGAAAAGCCCGAAGCGTCCACGACGTTCTACCATTTCACCGGTTTTACAATCAGGACACATTACACCAGTTTTGTTCTGATTGTTCTCACTTTGCTTTACATATTTACACTTTGGATATGTTGAGCATGCAATAAATCTGCCGAATCGTCCGTCACGCTCGATAAGTTTGTTACCGCAATCCGGACACAGTTCACCGGTTTCTTTCGGTCCTTCCATTTCAGTACCATCGATCTTTCGTGCGCCAGTGCAGTCAGGGAATTTTTCACAGCTCAAGAATCGTCCAGATTTTCCGAGTTTGATAATCATGCCAGCATCACAGACAGGGCATTTGAATTTTGGATCAGCAATACCGAGGTTGGTGAGTTTGTCGATCTTGTCTTTTGATTTTACATCTTTGAGAAATGGTTTGTAGAAATCTTTTAGAGTTTTTTCATATTCATGTGTACCCTCAGCGATACCGTCGAGTTTGTCTTCCATTTCTGCGGTAAAGGTATCGTTAATGTACTCCATGAAGTTGTCTTCAAGGAAAGTACTCACAACATCACCAGTGTCTGTCGGTACAAGTGATCGTTGGACTTTTTCTACATAGCCTCGATCTTCGATTGTCTTAATAATAGAAGCGTAGGTTGAAGGTCGGCCGATACCTCGCTTTTCAAGTTCTTTAATGAGACCAGCTTCTGAATATCGGTCCGGTGGAGTTGTTTCTTTTCTTTCTGAATCAATAGAGACGAGTTTGAGTGGTTCGCCAGCCGCAAGTTTTGGCAAAATCGTATCTTCTTTTTGGGCATCCGGATCAGCCATAAGCCAACCAGGGGAGATAACACGTGAGCCGTTTGCTTCGAATTCTGGAACACTTTTGTCTTCTACTCCGGCCGTGATTTTGGTTCGGAGCATTTGGGCATCAACCATTTGTGACGCAATCGTTCGGCGCCAAATAAGGTTGTAAAGTTTTTTCTGCTCATCGTTCATACCCATTACTTCTTTTGTCAGGTTCGTTGGGCGAATTGCTTCGTGAGCTTCCTGAGCATTTTTACTTTTGGTTTTATACTTCCGGATTTCAACCATTTCTTTACCGAATTTCTTTTCGATAACTGAAGCGGCTTGAGCAAGAGCGATTTCGCTCAAGTTCAAACTGTCAGTACGCATATAGGTAATATGTCCTGCTTCGTAGAGGCGCTGTGCGGTTTGCATTGTGCGTGATGGTGCAAAGCCGAGCTGCGAGCTCGCGGTTTGTTGGAGGGTAGACGTAATAAATGGTGGTTTGGGTGCGCGTTTTACTGCAGTTTCTTTAAGATCAAAAATTTTCCAATTACCAGCTTTTGCTTTCTCTAGGATTTCATCTACAGTTTTTTTATCTTTTGGTTCTTCTGAACAGGTAAAGGTGAGCGGTTCCTTTTTAGGGGTTTCGGTTTGAGCGGTAATAACCCAGAACTCTACAGGTTTAAAGGCGTGAATTTCTCGTTCGCGTTCCATGATGATTCGGAGTGCAGGAGATTGAACTCGTCCTGCAGAAAGGCCGTATCGAACTTTTTTCCAAATAAGACCAGAAAGATCATATCCAACAAGACGATCAAGCACTCGGCGGGCTTCCTGGGCCTGTCTCAAGTTTTGATCAATGTTTCGTGGATGTTGAATTGCTTCAGCAATGGCGTCCTTGGTAATTTCGTGGAACACAACCCGTTTTGGTTTTTTGAGACCTACGGCCTGAGCGATGTGCCAAGCAATTGCTTCACCTTCTCGGTCGGGGTCGGTTGCAAGGAGGACTTCATCAGCTTTTTTTGAAAGGCGAGCAATATCAGCAACAACCTTCTCTTTGCCCTTTGTGATTTCATAATGAGGAACAAAACCACCTTCAATATCGATGGCCTTTTTGTTCGACTTAGGTAAGTCACGAATGTGTCCGACAGATGCAACAACTTCGAAGTGTTCTTTTTGTTCCGGTATGTCTTTGAGGTATTTCGAAATAGTTTTTGCTTTTGCTGGCGACTCAACAATCAATAGTTTCATGAGACTAAGTAATACTATATATAGTTTTTCTTGGCAAATTTTTTCAACCAGCCCTTCAGGGGAAGGTTTCAAGCAATGCGCTTACGGGTACGTAGA
>CAYVZB010000009.1:0-28957 GCA_964456405.1 uncultured Candidatus Saccharibacteria bacterium
ACCAAAAAAGTGCTGGCCTCGCATGGCCTTCGGCCATATCGGCCATCACTAGCTGCCGGTCAGGGACTCGAACCCCAATTAATCGCTCCAGAGGCGATCGTCCTACCATTAGACGAACCGGCAATAACCGAATAACAATACTTTGAAAACATGCTTTTTTCAAGCCTTAGTTTGACATATCAACCTTTATCAATTATAATATTAAGCAGAAAACTTCTGAAAGGAGGTGGGCATTGCCTACAAAACTAGAAGTAAAACCACTTGGCAGCGTAGCAAAAATCGCT
Source organism: uncultured Candidatus Saccharibacteria bacterium (assembly GCA_964456405.1). Taxonomy (GTDB): domain Bacteria; phylum Patescibacteriota; class Minisyncoccia; order Phycocordibacterales; family DATGWK01; genus JAHFLV01. The sequence goes on from CAYVZB010000009.1 coordinate 285, forward strand.
GACTACCTCATGACTCCGGTGATGCACCTCGTTGGTGCAACATGGTTTCGTGAAAGGGCTCAAAGAACACATGTCTGGAACAATACCAAACTGACCACAGTCCAGACTGCCGCCCTTGACCAAGGTCTCATGGCCCGTATCGATGGAATTCCGAGTAAAGATCTTTCGGGACTACGTCGTCATCTGACAATCGCCGGAGGCTGGCGTCCGTACGCAGTCATCACCCGAACCGATAGCAAGAGACCGTGGTATATTGGTTGGATCACGCCACGTGTCAACGGTGTTTCGAGGGTTGAACTCACCACCCCCTGCCGTGTTCTTATCGGACCGACGAATGTCTATTTCTTCGGTATCGATACTGAAACGGGACTACAGATCAAGGTTGTTCAGGAAGGAAGAGGTGAGATCGGAAAACCTGATCATTACGGTAGGCTTCCCCTGCTCTGAGTCAGGAAAACACAACAGCGCATCGAATGATGCGCTGTTTTTTTATTTGTTTGATTGTTTCTTAATCGCCGCTTTTATAAATGCCGTAAAAACTGGATGTGGAGCAAGTGGTCGAGCCAAAAATTCTGGATGAAACTGAACTCCAACAAAAAATGGGTGTGTCTTTTCTGGCAACTCGGCAATTTCCATCAATCTTCGATCTGGAGAAGCGCCAGAGAAAACCAACCCAGCTTTTTCTAGCTTTTCAATAAACACAGGATTCACTTCGTATCGATGTCGGTGTCTTTCAAAGATAATTTCTTTTCCATATGCACCATGAGCCTGTGTACCTTCTTTCAGCTCGCACGGGTATGCACCGAGTCTCATGGTTGCCCCGAACTTTTTCTCTGCAACATTGCCCTTTTGGTCCTGCATGATATCGATCACCGGATGATTAGATTTCGGATTGATTTCTGTGGTGTGCGCATCCTTCCAACCCAAAACATTGCGGGCGTATTCAACCACCGCAAGTTGCATACCGTAGCAAATACCAAAATATGGGATTTTCTTTTTACGAACATATTCAATTACTTTTATTTTTCCTTCAACTCCTGTTGAACCAAAACCTCCGGGAACTAACACACCATCGTATTTACTGAGTGTAGAAAGTTTTATTTCTCCCGTTTCAAAAGCTTTTGAATTCAAATATGTGATAACTGGTTTACGGCCCAAAGTAAACGCAGAAAACTTAAGGGCTTCGAGAATAGAAATGTAGACATCTGAAAGTACGAACGAACCAGAATCAAAATATTTACCCACCACCGCAATGTTCACCACACCCTTTGGTTTTTTTACCTTATTCACGAATGTCGTCCATTTCGAAAGATCTGTGACACGCTTTTTATGATTAATGTTCACAACCCGGCAAAGAATTTCACCAAGTTTATCCTTCTCAAAATTAATCGGCACATCATAAATACTGTCTACGTCCGGAGCCGAGATCACATTTTCAGGACGGATATTACAAAAGATCGCAATCTTGTCTTTTCTTTTCTGGTCGAGTGGTACATTGCTTCGGGCCATAATAATATCGGCCTGAAGACCAACACTATTGAGAGTTCGGGCGGCAGTTTGGGTCGGCTTCGTCTTCATCTCACCGATCTTTGATGGATTTGGAAGATATGAAACCATGACAATACCAACATCGTCAGGATACTTAGTCTTCATCATTCGAGCCGCCTCAAGGAAAATGATGTTTTGATATTCACCAATCGTGCCACCAATTTCTACTACAGTTACATCGGCATCGGCATTTTCTGCTGCTTTTTCGATACGAGAAATGACTTCAAGCGGAATGTCAGGAACCACTTCCACATTCTTGCCTTTGTATTCAAGATTTCGTTCTTTGCGAATGACCTCAAGGTACACCCGACCAGTGGTCATGTAATTCACCCGAGAAAGTGACGTGTTGAGGAAACGTTCATAATTTCCCATATCTTGATCTGTTTCATCACCATCATCGAGCACAAAAACTTCACCATGCTCGGTTGGATTCATTGTCCCAGCGTCGACGTTAATATATGGGTCAATTTTGAGCGCAGTTACCTTAAGCCCACGCGCCTGTAGAATGAGTGCGATAGAAGAAGAAGCGATACCCTTACCGACTCCAGACATTACTCCACCCGTTACGAATATGAATTTTCGACGCTTCATTTTATGTATTTAAATATTTGTGAACCGCGAGATAACTTGAAATTGAGCCAATAATAATGCCCGATCCCACCACAACCAAGAACAATTGACCGAAATGTGAGGTGTAATAACTAAATAGATTAAAACCGCCAAAGAAATTTTGAGTGTAGCGACCAAGCCAGAACAAGATCGGATAAAAAACAAGCATGGTAAGAATACCAGAGATAAAACCATATAAAATTCCCGTGATCACAAATGGACCACGTACATAAAAATTACTTGCTCCAACAAGTTTCATAACCGAAATTTCTTCTCGAGACACATAAATAACCAGTCTCAGTGTATTAAATGTAATCAGAATAGAAATAACCACGAGCAAGATCGTCAAAATAAAGCCAAGTTTTCGTGAAGTTGAAATGAAGTTTGAAAGTGTCTCGATTGCGTTTTTGTTTTGAAAATAATTAACCTTATCAACGATCTCCTCGCCACTTGAACCGAGAATGTTTCTGCCCTGAAGAAATTCGGCAATACCCTGATACTGCGATGGTTCTTTTGTTTTTACGTTCAACACTGCACCGAGAGGACTTTCTTCGAGTTCAGCCAAAGCTTGAAGCGTAAGCTGATCATTTTCGTGACGAACCGTAAATTCTGCTAAAGCCTGTTCCTGAGAAACATAGTTAACTCTTTCTACCTCAACAAGATTTTCCAAACTCTTTTTAATGTTCAAAATATCAGTCTCTGGAGCTTTTGGTACAAAGTAAACGTTGAGGTCAACCTTATCTCGAAGTTCATTAAGAGTCGAATTAAGAACCGCATTTGTAAGAAGCAGAGAGCCGATGACACTCAGAGTTACAAACATTACAAAAATCGAGGATAAAGATACAAACCCGTTACGGGCAAAATTAAAGAAACCGGATCGTATTACTCTTTTAAAATTTGTTGTAAACATCTTTTACAAAACATAACTCCCCCTCTCATCGTCGCGAATTATTTTACCACGATCAACCGTGATAACCCTCTTGCCAATCGAATCTACAACGCCCTTATTGTGAGTGGTCAAGATCACCATTGTTCCCAAATCATTAATCTTTTTCAAAATCTGAACAATTTCAAAGGTATTTGCAGGGTCTAGGTTCCCAGTTGGTTCATCGGCAATAACAATATCTGGCTGATTAACAATGGCTCGAGCAATTGCCACACGCTGTTTCTCGCCACCAGAAAGTTCTTCTGGATAGTTCCAAATCTTATTTTCAAGGTCGACCAGTTTGAGAACGTGTGGCACGTCAGATTGAATCTCTGAATCTGGTCGTCCGGCAACTTCCATAGCAAACGCAATATTTTCAAAGACGGTTTTCTTTGAAAGTAGTCGGAAATCTTGGAACACGACACCGATCCGGCGTCGGTAGGCATGAATTCCGCTCTTCGCAAGTGAATGAATATTAACTGAATCAAGAAATACCTTACCTTTTGTTGGCTTATCCTCAGCCAAAAGCATTTTTATGAGAGTTGTTTTACCGGCACCAGAATGACCAACAATAGAGACAAACTCACCCGGGTCGATCTTAAAAGAAACGTTGTCGAGGGCAACCGTTTTGTCAGGATATACCTTTGAAACTTTATCAAAATGAATCATAGGAAATAGCTACCGGGCAATTATAACATAATGGCTTCAAGCAATGCGCTTACGGGTACGTAGAATCTTTACTAAGATTCTACTCGGTCCTCGCGCCGTCGCGCTGCGGAGCCCCTACAGCGCATTGCTTGGGGAAAAGAAATGCAATTCAATTCAATACAAATGCATTTGTATTGTATTTCCTTTCTCCCAACCAGCCCTGAATGGAGGGTCTCGCAGGCTGACGAGCCGAGAGGAGCCGCGATTTCAGTAGAAATCGACGGCGCCCTCCTGAAGGGCTGGTTGAAAACCTCCCCCGGAGGGCGTTGCTTATAAACCTTTCTCTGCCTCAATAAAAACCTCAATATCTCCATCCAAAACCGCATCAACGTTTGATGTTTCAACATCTGTTCTATGATCCTTAACCATTTTGTATGGATGAAATACGTATGAACGGATCTGATTACCCCATTCAATACTTGTCGTTTTACTGATATACATTTCGCCCTCCTTCTTCACTCGGTCATCCTCTAGTGCCTTAAAGATTTTTCCTCGTAGAATCTGCATCGCTTTCTCGCGGTTTTGAGCCTGAGAACGCTCGCCATCTGCATGTACTGCAATATTGGTTGGAATATGAACAACGCGCACAGCTGTTTCTCTTTTATTTACGTTCTGTCCACCCGGACCACTCGAACGAGCAAACTCAACCCGAAGTTCACTTTCGGGAATTTCTAGATCGGTAACTTTCTCAAATTTTGGAATAACTTCTACCAATGAGAAAGAAGTATGCCTCATTTTTTTAGCATTAAAAGGAGAGATCCGAACCAGACGATGTACGCCAGATTCGTTCTTTAACGTTCCGTATGCATTTTTGCCTTCAATTTCAATCGTTACGTTTCGGTATCCACCATGGTCATTTTTATTTTCATGAAGAACCCTTACGCCCCAGCCTTTCTTGTGTACAAACTTTATATACATCGAGAGCAAGATGCTCGAAAAATCCTCTGCATCATCACCGCCAGCACCAGAAAAAATCGTCACAATCGCATCACCACGATCATATTTACCCTGACCTTCTTTTGCGGCCTTCAGATCGGTAAGTTCTTTAATTATTTTTTGAGCCTGATTTTTGTCATTCCAAAAATTCGGATCGGTCATTGCCGCTTCATATTCAGCGATTTTTTTATCGATTTCCTGAGTATCTTTCATACGAGGAGAATACCATGTGTTACACAAAGAAAAAATCCCCGACGAGAGTATTCTCGCCGGGGACCGGACGGTTTTTAGGCCGTCCAACCGTTACCACCACGAATCATCCAGTACATTCACGGTTCAAAAACGCCCGTTCCGACAATATATACGTGAACGCATGGAGAAAGGACAGCATCCGATGGCCATCTACCACGCAGCGGTACGGTTCGAGAAGATTAAAATATATTTAAGAAAAAATCAATAAAAGCGAAATGTACTGTGTTTTTTAATGTCCCGCTAACTGAATTGCGAAAAAGAGTACGAGCACGCCCACTATCGTCATGAATGTCGTCCATCGGGTTGGATGACTGTGGTGGCTTTCTGGCAAAAGATCACTGGCACCAATATAGAGAAAGAAACCAGCAAATACTGCGAGGACGATACCGAGGACTGATTCTGACAACGAAAAGAACAGCGTAGATACGATACCAAGAATTGGTGCAAGTGCGTCAATCAGTAACCAGCGAAAGGCATTTGTTTTACTTCCATGGTTTTTCAAAATGAGATTAACAGTATTGATGCCATCAGAAAAATCATGAACAAGTACCGCAACAGTTACAATCATTCCAACTGCTGCAGAAACCTGGAATGCAAGGCCGATAGCTGCGCCATCAAGAAAACTATGAACAGCCAGACTTCCCGCACCCAATGTTCCCCTTGGAGTATGTTCATGATTCACTTCGCCCTCGTGATTATGAGAATGAGAATGCAGAATCACAAACCGATCAAGGATCATGTAGAAAATGAAACCAGCCGCCACAATAGACGTGATCGTGCTGACATCATATCCACCACCCAACTCAATTGCCTCAGGAATAAGATCAAAAAATGCCACAGCAATAACCGCCCCAGCACTAAAGCCTAAAATCAGATGAAGTTTGTCTTTGAACCTCAGTGCAAAAAGACCACCGAGCAATGTACAAACAAACGCTGCAAGACTTACAAGAATAATCATGTGTATATAACTATATCAAAGCTGTCAATAAAACCGTGCCATTAGAAAAAATCAAATAATTTTTCTATTGAATAAGCCCGATGTACACGGTAACCGTAATTAAAAGAAACGCCTTAAAAAACTATGGTGTCGTCCGGCACGACCCCCGTGTCCCAAACGATCTTCTATCTTCTTGGTTTGAATAGTTGTCGGTATAACTGAATCAGGAGCAAGAGATATGCTGTCGATCCCCGCTTCAACAAGAAATGCAGCGAATTCAGCATTATCCGAAGGACCCTGACCACACAAACCGATCTTTACATGTTTTTTATGAGCGACATCAATAACTGTTCGAATCAAAGTCTTCACCGCTTCATCATTCTCGCTGTAAACATGGGCTACGGAACTATTATCGCGATCAACTCCAAGCGTCAACTGAGTGAGATCGTTAGAACCGATTGAGAAACCGTCAAAGAGATCGGCAAATTGTTCTGCAAGAATAACGTTTGATGGTATTTCACACATAACATATACCTCGAATCCATTGGAACCGCGAACGAGTCCTTGTCCAGCCATAATGTCCAGAACATTGCGTGCTTCACCTAGAGTTCGACAGAATGGAATCATGGCTTTGATGTTGGTGAGTCCCATGTCATCACGACACTTCTTGAGCGCTCGGCACTCAAGCTCAAAGGCATCACGAAACTTTTTGTCGTAGTAACGGCTCGCACCACGCCAACCGATCATTGGGTTATTTTCTTGTGGCTCAAATTGCTTTCCACCAATGAGGTTTGCATATTCATTTGTTTTAAAATCGCTAAAACGAATGATTACGTCTCGTGGGAAAAAGGCCGCGCCAATTGTTGCCATACCTTCTGCCAAATTGTCGACAAAGTAGTCTGCCTTGTTGGAGTAACCGTGGGTAAGCTCCTCAATCGTAGCCCGTGCCTCTTTGTCCGTAAGCTCGTTAAAGTGAAGCAATGCGAGCGGATGAACCTTAATATGAGAATCGATAATAAATTCTTCACGCGCAAGCCCGACACCGTCATTTGGAATTTGCGAATACTCAAACGCAAGATCAGGAGAACCAATGTTCATCATGATCTTCGTTTTTGTGCGTGGAATATCTTTAATGTCCGTCTTTTTGATGTCGAATTTTAGGACACCACCATACACAATTCCTTCGTTGCCACCGGCGCAGTTAACCGTGATATCGTCTCCATCGTTAATCTTCTGAGTAGCATTTGCTGTACCAACCACGCAAGGAATTCCAAGCTCACGCGAAACAATCGCCGCATGACAGGTACGCCCACCCTTGTCGGTAACAATTGCACTTGCGCGACGCATAATTTCAACCCAATCTGGATCAGTCATTTCAGTAACCAACACGTCACCATCTTTAAATTTGCCAATATCAGACAAACTCATGATTCGACGTGCCTTACCCACGCCGATTTTGTTACCGACACGCGTTCCCTTTGTAATAATCGGACCTTGACCTACAAGTACATATTCTTCAATTTCATTCGGATTTTTACGTGATTGTACCGTCTCAGCACGAGCCTGAACGATATAAAGCTTGCCGTTGTCTTCATCAAGGGCCCACTCTATATCCATAGGTTTTCCATAGTGTTTCTCAATCATCATTCCCCATGTTGCAAGAGTTTTTACCTGATCATCGGTGATGGCATAGCGACGTTGATCTTCTATCGGTACATCCAAATTTTTTGTCTTATTTCCCGGCATTGGTATCATCTTGACCTTCTTGGACCCGAGCTTTCGACGAATGATCGCTTTTGTTGGTTTAAAAACTGTAAACTCATCTGGATTTGCATGTCCAAGCACGATATTTTCTCCCAATCCATACACCGCACTTACAACAACAGCATTCTTGAAACCGGATTCAGTGTCGATAGTAAATGTGACACCAGCCGCTTGTGCTCGCACTGCAACCATCTGTTGAATACCAACCGAAAGAGCAACTTTCATATGATCAAAACCATTGTTCGCACGGTACGTAATCGCGCGGTCAGTGAAAAGCGAAGCGATACATTTTTTTACAACATCGAGCACTCCCTCTTCACCAGAAATATTGAGAAACGACTCCTGTTGGCCAGCAAATGAAGCATTCGGCAAGTCTTCGGCAGTAGCACTCGAGCGCACAGCCACAACAAGGTTGTCCTGCCCACACATTGCACTCAGTTCTTTGTATCCCTTCTTTATTTCTGTCTCGAAATCTTCGGGAAGTTTTGCCTCGGTAATCAGAGATCGGATCCCAGCCGCTTTCCTTTCTGCGTCGGTAACATCGTTGGTGTTAATACTCTTGAGAATGTCGGCGATTTCAGTCCGAATACCGGCATGGTCAAGAAAGTAGTAATAAGCTTTTGCTGTAGTAGCAAAACCATTGGGCAGGTTGATCCCCTGAGGAGCCAAATAGTGAAACATTTCGCCAAGCGATGCATTTTTGCCACCAACTTCCGGAATATCAGTTAAAACAATATCTTTAAAAAACTTTATATGTTTATACATAACGATTATTAAATAAATATGTTTTTATATTAACACGCACAAAATCAGAAAATGACCCCGTTTACCCTTCGGGGTATACTGAAAAGCATGAACGAATCATTAAAAAATCTCTCTGCATGGTTAGGAAGGGGTTCAATTAATGTTTTTGGACCACCCTTTGCGGGTAAAGATACCCAAGGTCGAGAATTAGCAAAGCTTCTTAACGGTGCCCTGATCGCAGGTGGCGATGTTCTCAGAAGTTATCATGATCAGGGAGAAATAGACCGAATCATGGCCCGGGGTGACCTACTACCAAGTGACCTGTATCTCAAAATCATGCTTTCCTATCTCTCGAAACCAGAATTCAAAAATGAACCACTTATTTTAAGTGCCATGGGGAGACTAAGGGGCGAAGAATCGATCGTAATGAAAGCAACGACAGAGGGAGGACACCCGATCAAGGCGGTGGTCTTCTTGCAACTAACCGAAGAAGAGATATGGAAACGCTTCGAGGCAGCAAAAGCACTGCATGACCGTGGCGACCGTGGAGATGATCGACGTGAAGCTCTCGAAAACCGCTTAATCAAGTTTCGAACACAAACCCTTCCTGTTATTGAGTTCTACCGCGAACGTGGACTTCTTGTTGAGGTTGACGGTTCACTAGCGCGAGAAAAAGTAACCGATGAAATCATCAAAGCCCTTGGTACGTTTGCCTCTAAATAAACTGATCTAAAAGAAAAGTTGAGCCACCTCGCAGGATCGAACTGCGGGCCCCGTCTTTACGAAAGACGTGCTCTACCAACTGAGCTAAGGTGGCGTGGTTACTTGGTGAATTTTACCAAAACAGCTAAGGTGGCGTGGTTACTTGGTGAATTTTACCAAAACAGCTAAGGTGGCAATGCTGTTTAACTACCAAAACAGCTAAGGTGGCGCCTGTAACGCGGTGCATTATACCAAAACAGCTAAGGTGGCGTTTTTGGGAGCCAAGACCGGGAATCGAACCCGGGACCTCTCCCTTACCATGGGAGTGCTCTGCCAACTGAGCTATCTTGGCGTTACGCTCGCACAACGCATTCTCGCTTCGCTCGAGCGCAGCTCATTGCGCAAGCTACTTTCGAATTTCCAAGAAAATTCTCAAGTACTTGCTGCAATTGCCGCGCGTCTTGCGATAGGCAAGCATTCATCTCACTCGCTTTCGATGAAAGATCTTAGACCGTGTGGCTGATAATATTACAAATTGGGCAGGTTTTCAATTAGCGAACCTTCCCTAAAATTGGAATATTAAAACCACGCTCTTTCTTTTTTCGATGATGAAATGCTCCAAGACTTGAGCCGACGTGCACAGCCCGAGAACCGTATTTTGCGATAAGTTGGTCGAGAACATCATAGACCCTTTTAGCTGAATCAGATTTATTATGATCTGCAAATAAGTTCTGAGAAACATGAGATGTTGGAACAATACCAAAAAGCGTGACACCTGTGGCCCGATACATGAATGTTGGGTCAAAAACACTACCAAACGATTTTCTGATCGCTTCTAAAATTATATGCGGTAATGCGGTTGGAGACGGCAATGTGCATTCCATACGACGATAACGAAAATCTTTTGTTTTAAGAAAAAACGAAACTCGTGTTGCGGCCAAAGAATGCCGTCGGGCACTACGCGCAACATCCTCGGCGTGACGAGAAAGTTCAGAGAAAAGAAATGCTGGATCTTTTGAGGTCGGCATAAAAGTTTCCGTACTTGCAAATGATTTATGTTCTGCCCTTTTACCCGAATACACGTCATGAAGTGACCTGCCAGAAAGTTCATGCCAAATATCCACCATTGGCTTTGCACAGTTTTCTCTCACCCACGCTTCCCCTTTTTCAACAAAATCCTGAGCGGTTTCAATTCCAAATCTAAAAAGATACTTATTTGTTTGCGGACCGATTCCCCAAATTTTTCCCAATGGAACCCGTGCCAAATACTCTGGTATCTGCGATAAGGGGATAATTGTTCGACCGTTTGGCTTTTTCCATTTTGAAGCCACCTTGGCCATAACCTTTGAAGTGGCAAGTCCGACAGAAAACGTAATGCCAAGTTCACGATATAAAGTTTCTTGAACCTCCTTTGCAATATTCTCGTAAGACATACCGAGGTCAACATCGAGTCCTGTAATATCCGCAAAACATTCGTCTATGCTGTACCACTCAACGGTAGATGTAAATCGAGAAATAATTTTGTACATCCGTTGAGAAAATATCTCATATAGACGGTAATGCGATGGAATGACAATAACCTCAGGAAAAAGCTGCCTGATCTGGTACACAGGCATACCCCGACCAACACCAAGGGCTTTGGCCTCATAGCTCATAGCAGAAGCAATGCGCCTCTCTGCACCGGTTACTACCGGTTTACCTTTAAGACTTGGATTGCATGCAACTTCACACGAAACAAAAAAAGCATCACCATCTACATGCAATATAGCTCTGGGAAATTCTCTTTCATCGGCCATATTTTCTTACGACACCCTTCACGACCGCCGCAATCCTAAGTTCTTCGGTTGGATAAATAGGTTTATATTTTTTATTGGCTGGTTCGAGCCAAACCCGACCAAGTTTCTGTTTAAAATATTTCATAGTCCACTCACCATCAACTTCAGCGATAACAATGTCGCCATCACGAGCAACGTTTGTTCTCTCCGCAACCACCAAATCTCCTGGAGCAATATGGGCATCAATCATCGAATCTCCATCAACCTGAAGAAGATACGTAGCATCTTTTCGTTTAATGAGAAACTCATCGATATTCATAGAATCAAGCATTTCTTCTTCTGCGGCTGCGGGAAAACCAGCCTTTACAAGACCAAGCAGTGGCACCTCACCCAACAGCTTTTTGGGTACAAGTTTACCGCTTGAATCCTTTTCTACCGCACCCTCATCGATAAGTTTTTGGACGAGTTTGTACACAGCGTTCTTAGATTTAAAACCAAGAAGGGCCATGATTTCTCGGTACACAGGCATTCGTTTGTGTGTACTGTAGAAAGAAAGAATTTTTTGTTTATATTGTTCAGACATGAATTATCGAAATCGCAAGAATGAGAACGGTTGTGCAAACATACCTGTTCGGTGACCTTTTAATCTTAAGAGAAGCATACGATGTTCCCGAGCTTCGTCTCGATATGACTGACCCCGAACAATCTTTGAATCAATTTTCTTATTAAGTTCTTTTAATCTTTTTTCGATCATTGGTGCAATGTGTGTGATGGCCATATGTTTGTTTTGTTTATTACTAATTTGTTATGAAATTAGTATAAGTGAACGAACGTTCACCAGTCAATGGGGATAAGATTCTAGAGAATAAATTTGAAAATTAGTAAAGATATTTAGGTATAAAAAAACCCCATCATGCGGGGTCTTTCTAACTTTTTTGCGAGCCTACCGACAAGAAACACCCCTCACCGAACCAAGAATTTGAGTCGCTGCACCAGTACTATCGATACACCAACTATAATCAGCATCATCCGGAAGCGGAACAGAAACCGCATATGCTTCAACCGTGCCTGATACTGCTGATGAAACACATGTCGCAACGCTCGGATTGTTATTCGTTGCACGGCTAATATTTTCAAAAACTTTTATATCACCAAAAAGTGTGTTTGCTGTCTGTTTACATGGCCCCAAGGGAAACGGGTTCTTTCCATACCCGAAACCGTTTTGATCATAAACAAGCTCCGCCTTTGCACGAATTGCCGAAAGAGACGATTTTATTGCAGAAGACTGCTGGACCGGATCCTGGGCCGATATTAATGAAAGTTCCTGAAATGAAACCGCATCTTCTGGAACCTTTATGTCTAATGATTTGTTGATATCAGACAAAACGAGTCGGAGGATTATCTTGATTTGCTTATCCTTAAGCTGGACAGCAGAATCCGCTGGTACAAGTCGAATTGCCTCCTGTACAATCGCTGGAAATCCTTGGTCATCAACCCACAGTGTAAATTGAGTATTTTTATTTATATATTCGAATATCTCATCAAATTCAGAACCCTTAAGATAGTCGAGAGTTGCAATGTCACCCGTAAATTCTCGATATTCTCCAAGGCTTTCATCTTTTCTCACCTCTTCACCCAGTCTGGTGTAGAAATTAATAATCGCCTCTTTATTGATCGCAAGTTCATAACGAGTTAATTTTCTACCATCAATAGTTTCTCGTTTCGGTCCAGATTTAAACGAAGCAAGTTTAACTTCGTCAGCAATTACCACTGCCTTTCTCATGAAGCGGGCGAGGTCTTCCTTATTTTTTCGGTATGATTCTTCCAATCTGGGTAATTCATTCTGTAAATACCCCAGGTCGCTTCCATAATATCCCTGCACTTCTGATGGAGATGACTGTGGAGAAGAAAATTTTACCCATTTCCCCTTCATAGCAGAAAAATCACTCATGAAAAGGAAAATACTTGGGATGTTATTAATTTTTACGTAATAATCTCGATCTTTTTTAATCGCGTCTAAATTAATCTTGTATGTCAGATCCCCCATCACGCCCTCAGCATTCATATTAAATATCCATTGCGGCAATGTTCCTTCTTTACTTTCTCCTGTAACACTCGCAGCAATACTACCCGATATGTCTGCGGGTATGTACTGAAGTGATTTTGACCATTCGGCCAGAAACGGTTCTGGCAATGTTGAAGAAATAGAATAAAAACGGTTCATTTGAGCCTTTCTGAACTCAATTGATTTTCCAGTAACCTTTAGAGCTGTATCGGGATAATACTTGTTGGCCCTCAGCAATTCCTGGATTGCATTGTCTGTTTCGAAAGTAACAACCAAGGAGAAATCGGCGCCATTATCAAGTATTTTATATTCATATGACTTCTCGGTGACTGGATCAAAAATAGAGTACGCATAAAAACCCACGGCTGTAGGTAACACACTTAACGATGCGGGAAATTTTTTCTCGGCAAAAGTATACGTTGAGATTTTTGACATAATCTGTCTCAAATCCCGTACTCTAATATAATCATTCTCATACTTTTGCTTGAGATCCAAGGTTGAATTCTTTACAACATACGGTATCGCATCTGGGTCACGTGGTTCAACGGCGAGTGAACCTGAAATGATTGTTTTAGAAGATTTGATTTGACCAATTTTTACAAGTAAACCCGAAAAAATATTTTCTTCGGTATATGTCGCGCTCGCAAACGGACCAATTTTTTGAAAATATGCATATGCCGTACCACCCAAAACAAGTAGAACAAGAGCGATAATGGCGATTAAAAGTGTGGCGCGAGAACGATGCGCTGGAGGCATTTGTGATGGACCGGGCATCATTTGTGGTGGAACTTGCTGGGGAGTTGGAACGGGTGTTGGTTGTGGTGGAACTTGAAACGGTGATTGTGGAGGCATTGAATACTTATTTTATTGATAAAACAAACTACATTAATTGTAAAGTACTAGCCACACTAAACAAATGGACTTGTGCACAGCATTATCTTATTTGAAATGAAAAAATCCCACCGTGCAGTGGGATTTGTGTTAGCGAAGATTGTCGCCCCCCTAGCCGTCGTGCCAACGGCATGGCTAGGCAAGATCAGAATTCAAACTGCCTCGGGCTCCTGCTGGTGACGAACGAACACGAAGCGGTCGGTCGGAAGCCATAGCCGACGAGGACAGGTCCGGCAGCCAACAATCCACAGCACATCACGCTCACGGAATACATGAAACAAAAGTTCGATCGGAGTCGACTCGAAACTTGGCTTCACGATCATTTTGACAGACTCATCGTCGGGCTGATCGGTGTACTGCAAACGCAGGCAAGGCCCGATTGCCACCGAACACAAACCCAAACCAAATCCATCAGCAACTTTTGTGATATCCGCGAGGTTGACGCCCTCCTTGAAACCGAGTTGGGACAAATCGACAACAGAAAGATCAACCCCTTGTTCTGCCCCAAACACCAAGGGCTTGTGCTCTTCCAAAACACTCTTCATACACCCACCAACACGAACACCCGCCTGAGCAAAATCAGCAAGAAAACCATTGCGGGTTTCTAACCTCACCCTCTTCCACACCGGAAAGACACTGGTTGGAAAGCTAGACACTGGATACCTCCTTTTACTTTATTTGCATAAGTCCTCTCGTAACTCACGAGAAAGACCAAACGATGTTCAAAGAACTTTCCAAATTAGAATCCCATTTTAAATCTTTGTCAATGCCGATAAAGATTCATTGCTAGAAACACAAAAGAACACCCCATAAGATGTCTTTTATGTTTACAAACACCCTTAGCACAGAATGCGCGGGCGACCGGACTTGAACCGGCAACCTCTCCCGTGACAGGGGAGTGCTCTAACCAGTTGAGCTACGCCCGCAACTAAGCACCTACCATAAGCCAACTTATGGTCGCTCTAATTTATCAGACTTTGACTTCCCTTTCAATGTTGTGTCGGGGGTGGGGATTGAAACTTACAGTTTCAGTACCCCAATTGGATATTTCGTTCGCAAGCTCACAAAATATCTCAATCGGGCTTCAATCCCCTACGATGTAAAGCGCCCCAGGCGCTTTACGAAATATATGTCCATTTTGTGTCGGGGGTGGGGATTGAACCCACGACCCCAGGCTTATGAGTCCTGTGCTCTACCAACTGAGCTACCCCGACGCGTCCGCTCGTTTTGTATATCTTCGCTACACTTGGGCGCGCTACCTTACGGCAATGGTTTCAGGTTCGCAAGCTCACCTTCAATCATTGCCTCCACGCGCGCCTAAAACGAAAATATACCCTACTCGCCTCACGATTGAAATACAATACAATAAATTGACTAAATTTGCATGTATCGCATTTGTATTCCCCTTTCCCGCTTTCCCTTATCCAAAGCAACGCTCTGAAGGGACTCCCGGAGGCCGACGGGCCGAGGGCGAGACGAAATTCCAGCAGGAATTTACGGCGTGCCCTGAAGAGCGTTGCTTGAAAAAATTGTTGCGGAGGCCGGAGTTGCACCGGCAATCTCCAGGTTATGAGCCTGGCGAGTTACTGTTTCTCTACCCCGCTATAAACTACAAAGCACCTGTAACACAATGATACCACACTATAAAGATAAAACAATTAGCCTATACGTACTTAAACTCCTTAAATACCTTTTCGAAAAGTCGTATTACCCTTTCAGCTTCTGACTTGGTAATAGTTATATTTGAGCCTTCGTGAGCAATAGCATTTCGAACCCTGTGAGCCTCCCATGCATCGTTCAATGTGTCAAAATCACTTGACTCAATACCCTTGAGTTTGTCGCCAATGGTTACACCGTGATACCCCATTTTATCAAGCACATCAGCCAGCATAATGTCCGCTTCCAAAATAGCCAAACGCCAGTCTGAAGAGTTATTGGAATTAACGTGTTCAAGAACTTTTGCCCAACGAGGATTCGAATACGGAACAGCGGGAGCTTCTACACCATATTTAATTTCCTTAGGTGCCTTAAGTGGCTCACGTAATTTTTTATTTACCGCAGAATATTTTCTCTGAGCAACAAAAATTGCCCAAACCATAAACACCGAAAAAATAAGCGAGGCCATCCTCAGAAGAAAAACCGTACTCGTAAGTCCATCACCACCAACAGTGGCAATGAATTGATCAAAAGAAATAGCCCGAGTCAGAAATAACCAGAGTGAACGAAAAAAGACAGCGAGTGTACTATGCCCAGCAAGAAATTCCTCGATTCGCATGAGAATCAAACCGAGTATCGATGCTATAAAAAACAATACAATTACCGGCTCAGCCGGATGTAGTGGTTTTGGACCTTCTTTGTCTGCCATTACCTATATATTGTACTAAACTTTCGCACAACGAGTCTGCGAATTATCCAGATTGTTCGGTGCCGAATTCCTTGCCAAGCTTAAACAAAATGTCTTCACGGCAATGCGGAGAAAAAAGCTGGATACCGACTGGCAAGACACTACCCTCTCGAACAACGGTTCCAGATGGTACGGCAATGGTTGGAATACCAGCAATGTTTGAAGGCACCGTAAATACGTCTGCTAAGTACATAGAAACTGGATCAGATGTTTTTTCACCAAGTTTAAATGCCGGTGTAGGAGATGTTGGAGTAATAATGGCATCGACTTTTTTCCACGCTTCAACAAAATCTTTGGTAATAAGTTTTCGTGCTTGCTGAGATTTGTTGTAAAACGCATCGTAATAACCAGAAGAAAGCACGTAAGTTCCCAAAAGAATACGTCGGCGTGGTTCCGGACCAAAACCCTGACCACGACTCTTGAGATAATCATCAAGTAGTGTGTCACCAGAAACATACAGACCGTATTTCATTCCATCAAAACGCGCCAAGTTTGAAGAAGCTTCGCCTGGAAGCATGATGTAATACGCAGGCAAAGAATACTTTACGTGTGGTAACTCAATATGTACGACCTTATGACCCAACTCCTGTAATCTTTTTATTGCTGCATCAAAATTGTCTTTTACATCGGGATCAATTCCACCACCCTCTACAAGATTTGTTGGTACACCGATTGTTAATGTTTTGGGAATTGTCTTTTGGGCTTTTTTGTAATCTGCATCTTGAATTGTTGTGCTATCGAGTGGATCCTGACCTCGCATTACATCAAAAAGAATTTCTGTATCATCGACAGTTTTAGCAATTGGACCGATTTGATCGAGAGAAGAACCGAGAGCGATGAGACCGCTTCGAGAAATCGAACCATATGTGGTTTTGAGACCAACCACACCGCAAAAACCGGCTGGCTGACGAACAGAACCGGCCGTATCAGAACCAAGTGCCGCCATTGCCCCACCCATCGCAACCGCAGCCGCAGAACCACCCGAAGAGCCACCGGGAACTCGAGTTGTGTCGTGCGGGTTCTTTGTCGGACCATAGGCAGAATTTTCAGTAGAGCTCCCCATGGCAAATTCATCCATGTTTACCCGACCAATAAAAACCGCCCCTGCCTCCTGAAGTTTTTTAACTGCCTGACCACTAAAACTTGCAACGTATCCTTCAAGTACTTTTGACGCGGCGCCAGCTCGTCGACCTTCAACTAAAATATTGTCCTTAATTGCAATCGGAATACCAGTAAGCAGTGTTGCTCGACCTTCTTTAAACATTTTGTCTGCCTTTTGTGCTTGTTCGATTGCATCTTCATAGACCTCAAGAAACGCGTGAACATCTTTATCTTTTTCTGAAATGTTTTTAAGGCATGCATTACACAAATCCACAGCAGAAAAATCACCCTTTTTCATGTGTTCATGTGCCTGTCGAATCGAAAGTTTTTTTACATCAGGGATCATGAGAGAATTTTTTTGACCTTAAGGTAACCATCTTCTGACTTTGGAGCAGATTTGAGAATCACATCTGTGTATTTTCCAGATTCATGTGGCTCACCGTCTTCGCGCATTACATTTTTTACTCCAAAATTATACGCAAACGCTGGATCGTCTTCGGTATCAACAGCCAAATCGTTTGCCTCATTGATCTGTCCGACGTATTCCAAAATCGCCCCCATATCTTTTTGGAGTTTTGCCATTTCTGCTTCTGGAACAGTAATACGGGCAAGAGCAGCAAGTTTTTCAATGTCTTTTCTTTCAATCATAAGGTTTTAAGCAACACCTTTCAGGACACACCGGCATCCGGGAATCCCTGAGAGTGCCACTTAGGGAAAAGGAACGCAACGCGAGTGTATCCCGAACAGATGTAAGCGTAACTTATTTAAGCATTTTTACAAATTCATCCTCGGAAAGAATCGCCACACCGAGCTCTTTGGCCTTGTCATATTTTGATCCAGCTTCTTCTCCTGCCACAACAAAGTTTGTTTTGCTTGAAACCGATCCAACAACATCACCGCCTCTTTCTTTGATCGCCTTTTTGGCCTGATCGCGGGACATGGTGGAAAGCGTGCCCGTAAGCACAAACGTACGACCGGTAAGGGTTTGATCCATCGTAGGTTTCGCAACTTTTTCGATTGTTACATGCCCTAAAAGCTCTTCAACAAGTTTTTTATTGTCTTTATCCGCAAACCAGGAATATACTGACTGGGCAACAATCGGTCCAACACCCTGAAGATTTTCAAGCTCTTGTAATGAAGCATTTCGAACAGCCTCAATGGTTCGAAAATGGTGTGCGATGTCTTCAGCTGTTTCTTCACCAACTTGTGGGATAGAAAGACTCACAATAAATCGCGCGAGGTTTATTTTTTTGGCTTTTTGTATTGAATCGAGCAGATTATCAACTGACTTTTCTGCAAAACGCGGAAGACTGAGCAGATCACCACGCTCCAAAGCAAAAATATCGGCCGCGTCGGAGATTAAACTATTTTCGATCAACACATCAATATTTCGCGGACCCAAGTGTTCAATATCGAATGCATGTTTTGAAACGAAGTGATACAACTTCCGTTTATGTTGTGCGGCAGAATTTTTGTTAACACACCGATACGCAACCTGCCCAGGGATTCTTTCGATCGAACCATCTCCGCCACATTCTGGGACTCGTGTTGGAAATGTATATTCCTTTTCCCTACCAGTTCTCATTTCCGTAAGAACTTTCACAATGTCGGGAATAACATCGCCGGCCTTCTGAATGATCACCGTGTCGCCAACCCGAACATCGAGACGTTTTATTTCATCCTCATTGTGAAGCGTTGCCCGAGAGACAACAGAACCGGCCACCAGCACTGGCTTCAAATGTGCCACCGGTGTTAGCACACCAGTTCTACCAATCTGGAGCCGAATATCTTCTACAACGGTGGTTACTTGCTCGGCCGCAAACTTAAAGGCAATGGCAAAACGTGGAGCCTTACCAGTAAAACCGAGAATTTCTTGATATTCCCTTTCGTTGACCTTTACGACAATACCATCCAACTGATAGTCCTGAGTTTTATTTTTCCTTTCCCATTCTTTCCAAAAAGAAATGACTTCTTCTATATTTTTACAAAGTGTAAAGTTTTTATTTACTTTGAAACCAAGTTTTTGAAGCAGTGTGAGTTCTTCATGCTGGGTTCTGGGTATCTCTTTACTATAAGAACTCAGATCGTACATAAAGGTATCGAGCTTGCGAGATGCAGCAACTCTTGGATCAAGCTGACGAATAGAACCAGCGGCAGCATTTCGGGGATTTGCAAAAACAGCCTCGCCAGCTTTTTCTCTTTCCTTATTTATTCTTTCAAGTTGTTTTTTCGGAAGCCAGACTTCGCCCTCTACGATAGCGTCTACTTGGCTTGTAAGTGTAATCGGTACTGATTCAATTGTTTTAACATTTGCTGTTACATCTTCACCGACACGCCCGTCACCACGAGTTGCTGCCGTTTTAAGCGTACCGTTTTCATACTCAATCACAATTTTCAAACCATCAATCTTGAGTTCACAGTTGTACACCGGCTGAATATCTTTACCGAGTGCGATTTTTAAATTTTTCTTTACTCTTTCATCAAATGCTCGGATGTCTTCTTCGGTAAACGCATCGTTAAATGACCACTGCGGAACCTTGTGTGGAATTTTATTAAACTGTGGCAGTGGCTCGCCCGCTACGCGCTGGCTAGGAGAATCGGGGGTAAGAAGTTCTGGATATTGTTCTTCAATCTTTTTTAACTCATCCTTGAGTGAATCCAAAGCTTCTATAGAAATTTCCTCCTTATCCAAGACATGGTAATTGTACCGATGATGTTCAACGGTTTCTTTAAGCTTTTTAAGCCGTTCCACTACGTCCTTTGGAGCCTTTTTTGACATGGCAGTAGTATAGCAAAAGAGTCAGGATGTATTGTGTCTAATCCTAAATCACGCTGAATAATCCCAAACCAGTTTAATACGTCATGCGTAGTGCTCGCTCAAGATTGCGTGCACTGTCATCGGACAACGCTGGGTCAGATGGATCTCGACTTTCGTCGCAGGTATTGTTGTAACCACGAGATTCGACTGTCGTTTGAATGCTGTTGCCCACAACTGTCTTGGTAACCCGAACAATGGAACAGGAACTGGCCTCAGAGTTAACATTAAAAAAGAAGCTTGTAACAGCAGAGTTGGTATCGGCAGACACATCGGTGTCCAAAGCCTGATTCGCACACTGAACTGTGCCAGTTGAACCACTTGCTGTAGATGTTGGAAATTTAAATGAACCATCTACCCCACCCCCAAAATCATGAAAGAGTGCACATTCGATACCAGAATTTGCAGCATAAAAAGCAGTTTTAGAATCGCGTCCAAAAAAGGTTAAAACCTGCTCTTTAAAAGAGATGTCAGAAATAGCAAGCGCAATGAGGAGCATGGCGCTTACGGCGATCACCGCGATCAGAATTGCTATGCCTTTTTGAGGATTAGTCTTCATTATGGTGTCGGCCAGTAATTATTGATAAAAGTTTCAATGCGATATGGTTTAAAGGTTGATTGTCCTGGACGGGTGATTTCAACTACCGCCTTTGCTTCCTTATCTGGAGTTGTTTCTTCGACCCAGATTCTTCGCACAAAACCAGTGTCTACAGTGCTTGGATTATTATCCGCCGCAGACGACTGGCGGTATATGAGTGTTGAATCTCCGTTGTACGAACCCATCTTTACCTTACAGCTTTCCATTGATGAACAGGCGCCAAGTGTACCAATACCTCCATTATCCAAGATATCGTAACCACACGGCACAGACTGAGAACACTCCGAGATACCCTCGAGCCAGTTAACATTGTTATCAACGAGAATATTTAAAAGATTTGTATCTTTGATATTTTTTAAACCATCCACACCCTCCTCAGCAAGGTATGTAGCGACAATTCGATTTTTGAGAGCCGATGACGAAGCGATTCCGTTGCGTGCCGCGGCAAACACAGCGGTAAGCGCAATGAGCAAAACGGAGACTGCCACAAGTGTTTCGATTAGTGTAAAACCTTTTTTTCTAAGAATGTAATATTTCATGTTAAAAATCAGGGATGAGCTGGGTTACTACAGTTTGAACAGCAAAGCGAGTGGTGCCGACCCTTTGATTAGACTGTACCTCACCTGCAACATAGATCGTTACCTTTGGCTGGGTAAGGTCCGAGTCTTCGATAGGCGCAGTACCACTCATATATAACTTAAAATCTGTAATATTAACTTCCGGAGCAGTCATTCTGATCCATTCATCATCGTTTTCACTCCAATTGATGCCATTGTCGGTACTCTTAAACCTCTTTCTTTCTATAAAACCACTCGTACCATCATCAGAATGGTTAAGTCGATAGACCAATGCGTCTCGCGTGCTTGGATTATTATCAAGATTTTCGTTCGAAACAAAACTAATTGCAGTGTGGCCATTCGAATCGCCAGTATCACACCATCCGGGTTGTGAAAGGTTGGTAAAAACAAATCCGTCCTTGACATCTTCTGCGCACTGATAATATCTTCCGGCAGAGATAGTCTTTGTAAGCGTATCCATAGCGATTTCAAGGTTGTTCAAGACAGATTTGAGAGCTTGGGATTTGCGATTCGAGTCCAGTGCAGTAATAAGTGAACCAATGCTCATAGTCATAACAATTCCAAAAATAAAGAGCGCAACGATGAGTTCGACCATCAAAAAACCAGATTGGCTTTTCTGTTCTTTAAACGTTTTTTTATGTTTAAAAATGAAATCAAACATAGCTATATAGTACTGCAGGTCGTATCAGGATCGACATTTTCAACAGAGATTTGTCCTGTTTCGTATACCACCACTCGTTTTCTTTTTCCCTGCGGTGATTCGAGACATACAGCATATCCGTTACACGCCTTATCAACACCGCCGTCGCTACACACTCGGTTCAGCAAGCTCGACGTGCTGCCTTCTTCGTATGAACCTTTGTACCAAGAAAAAATTGCGTCTGGGTTGGGTCGTTTGAATTTGATATCAAAAAATCGATAGTCTGTTCCAGAACCCGGAACAAAACATTGTTGAGACACATCAGTGGTGTTTGACCACAAAACACCACACCAACCAATGATTTTATTGTTTCGCCCTATTGAGAATTTTTCAACACACTCAGAGCCACTATCTGTAGGACAATCGACACTACCTTCAAAAACTGCTGGGTTATACAAACCATTACCGTCTCCGTCGGCAAAAAGAATGAACGAGTCGTTAACATCGGTTTCAAAATGAACTCCGTACGACACATCAAAGCCGAGCAAGCCCGCACCAGCGTGTTGACGAACACTAATACCATACACCTGTGCTTGTCGGATCTCGATCGCCATTCGATACGCAAGATTGGTTACCTCAATGTCGGTTTCAAACCTTTTATGATTATAGAGAACGATGCCTGCAATGATGGAAATGACTGCAAAAGAAATGAGAAGCTCATACAAAGTAAAACCTCGGCTGAAACAAACTGTTCTTTTTATTTTTAATTTACGTGCAAACATTTTAAAAAAATGCCCCGATACCAAGAATGTCAACGTAACAGAAAAAGGAAATCAACGTGCCGAGAATAATGAATGGTGCAAAAGGTATCTCACTCTTCATTGTAAGTTGCGGACGACCTCCCTGCAATCCTTTTCCACGAATAGCCCTCTGCTGTACATACTGCCATGCCATCAAAGCAATACTGACCACTGCTCCGATCCAAAACGCCAAAACAAGCGCAGAAAGCCCTCGTACAAGCCCCAGAAGAAAACCCACACCCAGTACCAACTTGGCATCACCAAAGCCAAGCCAGCGACCACCAGAAATGAACCACAAACCAGCAAAGAAACAAAAGAAACCGATACCAGAAAGAATTGGGTCAGTGTAACTACCAATCACCCATGGAAACCAGAACACACTGAGCAATGAAAGTCCGGAAAAAGCGTAGACAAGAGCGTCGGGAATGATTTTGTGACGGAAATCATACACCGTGATCACGATCAAAACAGACCAGATCAAAAATTGGAGTAGAGTCAAAAGAAAAAGTGGCACGGAACCAAACAAAAAAGACCCTTCAAAAATCAAACCTGAATAATTTTTGAGGAAAATACCTACAAAAACTAATCCGGTAAGCACCTCAACCAATGGATATTGCCAGGAAATTTTGGAATCACACCCCCTACATTTGCCCCGCAGGTATACGAAGCTGAACACAGGCAAAAGCTCGTACCATTCAAGGGTTTTGCCACACGAGAAGCACATTGATCTTTCCCCCACTCCAACAAATTTCTTGCCAGTGCCGTAACGCAAAATTACTACATTTAAAAAACTTCCAATGAGGGTACCGAGAATAAAAACATAAGTAGCGAGAAAATAGATCATTTTTCAGAATTGATGATGGGCCCCTATACAAATATTATTTATCGGCCAAATCCCCAAAAGCTAAGTGCCTAAATTTCAGCACAAGAAGTTTCTGTCCCATCAAAGCCAGCGAGCACAACAGATCGCGAAGCTTGAGTAGAATCAACACACCAGCCTATAGAACTATCTGACTTAAGAGGAACCACCGCAAACCACCAGTCTGCTGTTCCGCTAGTATAACCAGCTCCTCCAACAATCGCCCTTGCCGCATCAAAAGCCCTTGTTTGGGTACTATTAAAATTGTTTAAAAAACCCGAATAGTTCCCGTTGGCGTCAAAGTAAATATTTGACTGTGTTCGAACTGTGACCAGATTTGATTTAATTGACGCATCAGCCGCCTTCGCCCTTGCACTTCTAAGTGACGCAAGAGCAACTGAAGAGAGAAGAGCGATAATAGAGATTACAACCAGAAGTTCGATGAGAGTAAATCCTTTTTTAAAATTTTTCATTGTTAAAGAATTTCTTATTAATTTCATAATTATAAACAAAAAACCCGAAAGATCATAGGCCAGCAGTGCGACCAATGTGAACCACGAGGACCTTATGGGCAAAAATACTGCTCTGTAAGCTGTGACGTTCTCCGTGCAACTCCAGTATTATCAGTACACCACACACCACCGCCATCCCCAGACCTAAGTTTAACCTGAACTATCCACTGATCGGCAGAGTATCTAAGACCCGTTGGAACCGGTTCCCCTGATAAAATCACAGCCGTATCGTAAGCATTGAGTGCTGGGCTACCAGCACTAAAAAGTGTCGCATAGCTACCTGTTTCATCATACACGATCTCTGACTGGGTCCTTATGGTGTTGATATTGGCTCTAATTGCAGCGTTGGCGCCCCGATCTCTTGAAGTTTTCAAATTCGCAAGAATAATAGAGGAAAGCAAACTCACAATAGCAAGTATCACCAGAAGTTCGATGAGAGTAAAACCTTTTTTCATATAATATTTTAAAAACTATAGAAATTATACCCTTATTTGATACATTAAAATTTTCCCATCCACACAGACAAACTTGTTAACAATTTCACTTAAGGACACGCGAGTGCATCATCTGGATTCGTTGCATCAGTGACAACCTCTTTTGAATTACCCAAATAATCAACACACCAACTAAATCCGGGTTTACTTTTAAGTTGAACCCTAGCGTACCATCCAAGTGGCCCGTCACCACTTGCCCAACCTCCCCCCGAAGCACGACCCGCGGCATCGACAGCTTTCATTTGAATAGTGTTCGGCGTAGTAAGAAAATCATCGTAATTCCCTACCTCATCAAAGTAAATTGCGGACTGAGATCTAACGCTTAATAGATTTGATCTGACCAAATTATCGGTAGCTTGGTTTTTTACACTTTTTACATAAACAAGAAGCAGTGAACTCATAAGCCCAACCACTGCCAAAACCACAAGAAGTTCAAGGAGTGTAAAGCCTCTGTCGTTAGATTGCATATCGTGAATATTATACGACAGACTCAACAGATTGTGTTTCTAAACAAACAAAAAACCGCTTGAAAGCGGTTTTTTGAAAACACCATAAAAGAAATTACGGACAAAGTTCACCGGCAGTATCAAGTGCGGTTGCCTGTGCAGCCGTGATACCTACAGACTTACCCGTTGAATCAACACACCAGTTCGTTGAAGTACCCTCAGCAACTTTCAAAGGAGCGTGTGCTGCATAAGTTGTAGCGTTGTTAACGCAGACATCACTTGTTGTGTTACCAGCACCTTGTTGAGAAGCAGCGTTTAGAAGACTTACAATCTGAGTATCTGCACAAACACCAGCATAAGAGCCACTGTCTTTATCGTAAACAATCTCAGCTTGAGCTCGAACGCTCGACATCTGAGACTTTACAGCTGCGTTGTTACCCTTATTTCGTGCTGTATTAAGAGAAGCCAAAACGACCGAAGCCAAGATACCAATGATCGCAATAACGACCAAGAGCTCAATCAGTGTAAAACCTTTTTTCATTTTATTCATATAAACTGTTATTTATAAACTTAATTTTAAGATCTATAAGTGCGCTATCGACGGCACTCGATCGTGACCTAATTATAAGTCAGTACCACTATCGAGCAAGGAATTAGTGTGGATTAGGCAGATAACTCCAAAATCCCAGCAAGGCGATGCGAGGATATGGAAATACAATTTAATACAAATGCATTTGTATTGAATTCCCTTTCTCCCAACCAGCCCTGAACGGAGGGTCTCGCAGGCTGACGAGCCGAGAGGAGCCGCGATTTCAGTAGAAATCGACGGCGCCCTCCTGAAGGGCTGGTTGGAAACTAAATCGACCCCGCCAAGTTGTACACGGGCAAAAGCACCGCCGCAAGAAGTGATCCGACACCGAGACCGAGCAACACGATCATTGCTGGTTCAATAAGGTCAACCATAGTATCAACCGCAGCCACAACTTCTTTTTGATAAAACTTTGAAAGAGTTTTGAGAATGTTTCCAAGTTCTCCAGTTTCTTCACCAACCTTTACCATCTGCACCATAATGCTTGGAATTTCTGGATATTGGGACAATGCGAGAGAAAGCGCCTTACCACCACGAACCTGCTGAAGTGCATCGAACAAAATTGCTTTGTATATATCACTACCGACAATATTTGCTGTTGTTTCCAATGCCCGAACCATGGAAATACCAGACAAAACCATGGTGTTCATGTTATCTGCAATTCGAGAAAGATAGAGTTTTTTGTAGAGATTACCCAAATATGGAACATCGAGTTTGAACTGATCAAACGAAGCCTTTCCTGAACCTCGAGCGTATCTTGTTAGGAAAAAACCACCGACAACAAACACAACAAGTGCAATGAGACCGTAGTTGGTAGCAAATGAACTTAGCCACAAAACAGCCTTGGTATAAATCGGCAGTTCTTGCCCAGACTCCTCAAGAATCGGTGCCATTTGTGGGATAACAAACGTAAGCATAAGGGCCATAACACCGATCATGGTCAAAACAACGAAAATCGGATAGATCAGGGCATGTTTAACTTTTGAAGTAACCTCGTATTGTCGTTCCAGATAGTCTGCCAAAAAGCTAAAGGTCTGATCGAGATGACCGGACTCTTCGCCGGCCGCAACCATGTTCACATAAAAGTCAGAAAATACGTTCTTGTGTTTTGCCAGCGAACGAGAAATTGAGGAACCTTCCTGCAAGTCATCAGAAATTTCCTGCATGACCTTGCGAAGGGCTGGATTATCAACCTGACTACCGATAAGTTTAAAAACACGAAGCGCAGAAACCTGGGCTTCAAAAAGCGTAGCCATCTGACGCGACGCCACAACGATATCTTTTGTTTTGACCCTGTTGATAAACGGGATTCTTTCAGCAAAGCTTTTTGAGGCTTGGGGTTTGATCGAAGAAATAACAACACCGCGATTCTGAAGTGACTTGATCGCCACATCAACATTCACAGCATCAATAAGCCCGTCTTGAACTTCACCTGTCTGATTTATACCTTTGTATATAAAGATCATAGTTTAGAGCATTTTCTCCAAAGTTTTTGGATTGTAAGAATATCGGTACGCATTCTCAACCGATATAACACCGCTTCGAACAAGTCCGACTAAACAACGGTTAAGGTCAATCATACCTTGGTCTGAACTGGTTTCGATGATGGTGTCGATTTCATGGGTTCTCTTGTCGCGAATGACGTTTGCTACAGCGGTGTTGTTGATGAGCAATTCATAGGCCGGCACCAATCCACCGGAAACTTTTGGAATAAGGCGCTGAGAAAAAATACCGATGAGCGAACCAGCGAGTTGCATACGAATTTGATTTTGTTGAGACGCTGGAAATGAGTCGATGATGCGCTCTACTGTTTGTGAAGCAGAGTTTGTGTGAAGTGTTGAAAAAACCAAATGACCAGTCTCGGCGGCAGTCACAGCTGTAGACATAGTTTCTGGCTGACGCATTTCACCGATCATAACCACATCAACGTCTTGTCGAAATACACCCCAGAGACCAGTGTAAAAATCTGGCGTATCCGAACGAACTTCACGCTGATCGATGATAGATTTTTTCTGTTTATAAACATATTCGATCGGATCTTCGATCGTAATGATGTGTTCGAGACGCTCTTCATTGATCATGTCGATAAGAGCAGCGAGCGTTGTTGATTTACCTTGGTTGGATGGTCCCACAACCAGAAAAAATCCTTGTTGTTTGCGGGCAAATGCCGAAAGTGAGTCTGGCAAACCCAACTCTTTAAGACTTCGGATATGTTCCTGGATGAGACGGAGCGCAATGCTCATGTAACCCTGCTGAACAAACGCGTTACCTCGGAATCGTGACTGAGTATTGTCTGGTTTGAAGGCGAAATCAACCTGCTTTTTGTTATTTAAAATTTCCTTGCTTTGTTCAATAAGCAGAACATTGAGATAGCCCTCCATATCTTTTTTGGTCAACGGCTTTCTTTTTACCAAAGGCACAAGAGAGCCTGAAATACGAATCACAGGCAAGCGACCTTCAGCCAAATGAATGTCTGAACCGCCTTCTTTGATCACAATGTCAACCAACTCTTCAAGATCTTTTTTATATTCCATGTGTCTCCTATGATTACTTTTTGTGTGCCTTTGCCAACTCCAGCACCTTAGCAACCACTTCCGATGGTGTTGAATTAGCCTTAATAATATACCCAGCGACTCCTAAACTTTTTGCTCGAGTGGTTTCATCGTCGCTATTTTGGTTTGTCACCATCATATAAACCGCTTCAGGAGCTATCTTTTCGTCCCGAACTTGGCTCAAAAAATCCAAACCGTTCATGTCAGGCAACACAACGTCAATCATCACCACATTTGGCACATATCCGTTCTTCAATTTTGAGAGAGCTTCACCACAACTTCGAGCGACTTCAACTTCTTGACCATTTTTTTGAAACTTCGCTACGTATAGGTTGAGAATGAATGTGTCATCATCAATTATGAGAATTTTATATTTCTCTTCCATGGAAATATTTTAGCACATTTGTTTTAGTGTGATTATCTTTTTTC
>CAYVZB010000010.1:0-5592 GCA_964456405.1 uncultured Candidatus Saccharibacteria bacterium
TAGGAAATGCAATAACTTCACCATCTTCTTTAGGTTCTAAAATGGGTAGTTTACTTGGTAATTCTGTTTTAGATCCCGATGTTGAAA
Organism: uncultured Candidatus Saccharibacteria bacterium; assembly: GCA_964456405.1. Lineage (GTDB taxonomy): Bacteria > Patescibacteriota > Minisyncoccia > Phycocordibacterales > DATGWK01 > JAHFLV01. The sequence goes on from CAYVZB010000010.1 coordinate 88, forward strand.
AGGCTAATATCATCAGGGCTATTGCTAAAAATAATCCGGGTTTTTCGGAGCAATATTTCTTTGAGAAGTATTTGTGGTTCCCACTTGAAACCATGAGAGATCTTGCCAGACAACAAATGATAAAAGGTTATTACAAAAATGGTACTCCTTTTGTTCCTGAAGATGGAACATATTATTTACACCAGGGTGAAAGAGTCCTTACAGAAAAACAAAACCGTGAGTTCTCAAATGCTGGGGGTGGAATATCTGTTGTTTTTTATAACAGCATTTCCGGTGTAAAACTGGATTCATCAGCAGAAATTCAGGGAGCTATGGACAGGCTTCAATCAAATATGACAAGGCAATTACAGAAAGAAGTAAATTCCAGTAAATCATTATGATAAAAGTCTTTATAAAAGAATGGGGTACTGATATTTGGGAAGAGTACACCGATAATCTTGCTAGAAAAATCCCGGATTTAAGTGATAGGGATACTTCATCATTAGCAAATTTTACGCTTATGTTTCAGGACTTGGATGATTCACTCATAGATTTTGAAACAGGTTGGGATCTGGCGGTATGTGATTATGAATCAGACGGTACTTTTATTGGTATCCGTGATGATAAAATGTTGGGCAAAATTACCAGAGTTGAAACCCGTGAAGTATATGGTTACAGCGAATATGATGAAGACGGAAACGCTTTCCCAAAGTTCTTATGGGAAATTGAAATAGAGCAAAGAGATTTTTCAACACTTCCATTTCAACTTGATTATGAAGGAACAAAATCAGTTATTGATATCCAAGCAAAGATTTTTGAACAGTATATTCGGTCGGAATATGGGGGAATCCTTCCTTCAGGTCGAATAGTAGAACGATACGAATATACGGGTGAAGATATTCAAACTATTAATTTTAAAAAGTACGGTCTAGCAAGTAGTCAAATGAATGAACTTTCAGGCTTTGGTGTGCTTTGGGAAGTAATAGGAATAGCAGAGGAACATGAAACAAATAATTTACAGTGCATTTATACGGTTCGGTCATGGTCGGAATAAATAAGCAATTATCAGAAGACTGGGCACCGGGAGTAACGGATTTTACTCTTAAAGAAGGTATTATTTTTATACCAAATTCTTTTGATGCAGACGGTCAACCGGAATATTGGCAAGGCGATCTTAAACTCACTTTCACGATTTCTGATGATCCTATGAAAAATTACTTAAAATTACGTGGTTTTTCCCGTCCTCCAAGTGGTGAATTTCTTATAAAAGATTTCAAATATACCGGTGATGATACTTACGAAGTAGAAAAAGCAAGTGATATTCTTTTTGTTGCCAGAGAATTATTTGACACTGTGAAGGTAAAAAACTCTAACAGTTCTTTTGATATTTCAGCAGAAATTGCAGAAGTTTTAACCGAATATGATGACAGATTTTTGACAAATGACCGGGGCGGTGAACTGGTATGTAGGATTACCAGTGATGGTGATGTTTATGTAAAAGCTTTTAGTATTTCCGGTCAAACAGTTAATTTAAGAGATTTAAAAGACTGGGAAACCGGAGAAACCGGGGCAACATTTGAGATCCCCACATTAGCAGTTGGTGATTTATTTGAATTAATGAATGCTTATGACGTATTACCTGAAGGTTTGGAAGAAACGGTTGGTTATCCTACTCTAGGCTATGTAACCAAACATATTGAAAGCTCAGGGTCTTGGATTAAATTTAATAAATATGACAAACCAAACAAATCAAATGACGGTAAACTTTGGATAACTTATTATCCTTTATCAGATTTTTCACCGGAGTATCCTTTTTGGGATAAAATGAACCGGCATGGTACTTATGCTGTAGAAGAAAACATTGATTTCCCTATAGTATCAGCTCAGGAAACCGAATTATTAAACCAGTTCAAAAAATACCTTGATCCATTGATTACCTTAACCCTTGTGACAAAGAGACCCACGGTTTTAAGGCGTGGTCAAGAAATTGTTTTTTCAGCTTCCAGATTTCCACAAGGTATTTTTAAAGTAATTGATAATAAAATTTCAACAGAAACAGATACAGGCGGTAATAATAACCGGGGCAATAGAATTCAAACAATTACCTTTGCGAATTATTCCGACAACTGGGTAAGGATAATTGCTAATCTAAAAAACAGAAATGATATCAGTAAAGCTAAACTTGCAGTAAATAGAAAACCACAAAATGAAGTAGATTTTAAACTAACAGTTCTTTGGGGTGCTTTATCTCGAAGCGTTTCGGCTCCTAATACTCCTGAAAATTTGGTAATTGTGGATTATGGATTTAATTACATAACAATCTCATGGGATGTAGTGCCAGATGCTATTCAATATTATATTGAGATATATTCAACTAGCGATCTGGAAACACTGGTAACAGACGGTTATGCAAATGACAATGATTTTTCAGCAGACCCTTTGGAGCAAGGTGAGTATCTTTTTAAAGTATATGCACTTAACGGATGGGGAACAAGTGACCCGGCTACAATAACCCAAACAACACAAAGTTTCTTTGTATTCTATTCTGTAAATCGTGGAACTAGGGCATATATTTATAAAAACAATGAAGATTTCACAAATGAAGTTCGATTAACTTCTCAAACGTCATATAAAGAAACATGGTTTGCTCTCTCCAAAGATGGATTTATTGGCATTGTAGCAAGAGATATTTTTAGTAATGGTTTAACTCAATTATTCCTTATTGATATGGAAACCATGACTGAAACACAATTAACCAATGATAATACTATTGGTTACATGTACCCAACATTAAACGATGATGGTTCTGAGCTATTTTATACCAGGTATGACGCGACTTGGGAGAGTCTTGATATTTTTAAAAATATTTCTTCAAGTGTTCCGGCTACTTTTGCTGGTAATGAAACAAAATTAAATCTAGTAAATACCAATAACAGACATAGACAAGTAAGGGATCTACAATATGACAGTACTTTAAATAAAGTTATTTACACATCAGCTAATGTCATTTGTACCGTCCCATATACACCGGGAACAATAGTTGATCTTTATATAAGTTCTAGTAATGCAAATCGTTATACCCACTTAAATAAAGCACGTACAAAGATGGGCTTTAATTGGTATGGTACAGCTCAAATAAGTGGTAATTGGTGGTTTAATATTTCTGTTTCAAATATTGATGGAACAAGTCCAAGCCGTTTAGAGTCAAGAACTGCTCATATTGATTCTTATGCCGGTGGTTTTTCTGAATTTAGACCAGTTTGGAATTCAACAGATGAATACCTAATTTTCTATGTGTATTCAGTAGTTTCAACAACAAAAGGGTTTTATAAAATCAGATATGACGGTTCTTTATTAACTCAGATAATAGATGGAAATAATTTTACCGTTCCTTCAAGTTTCATAATGTGCGATTCAGGATCAATGCCATAAAGGAAAAATATGCCAGTAATAACGTCAAAAGTAGAAAATAGCTTAACAAAAATAGTTGAAGATATCAATTATATTGCTTTTTTCAGTAACAATGCCCGTTCAACAGATTCCGATACAATAGGCAGTAAGCATGAATTATTTCGTAAAGCTGTTACCCCAACTGTTTCGGGTAACCAAGCAACAATGTCATATAGTTTTGATTCTGCTGATTCATGTCCTTTTTCTGCTATTGATACAGTAACTTCAACATCAATTCTGGTATTGGAAGACGCTTCAGACTTTGAAATTGGTGATAGAGTTCAAATCGAAAAAACCGGTAATTTTCAAAAACGTGAAATTACTGACAAAGATGTAAATGAAATAACCCTTGATTCCCCTTTACCTTATACACCTACTGCTGGAACCGTAGTAAGGATTTTAGTCACTCAAAGGGCAATTATTGAAAGTGGTAATTCCGGTGCAAACTCTGGAACTATTTTCCAAATAGAAGACTGGGAATACTCAAAACTCCAAGGTGTTGTTGAGAACGGAAATATAAAAATAAATTTAGGAGCTAACTAATAATGATATTTTTAACCTCAGTATTAAGGGATTTTCCTACTAATCCAAGCTCATGGGCTGAAATGCAAACTATATTACTGAAAATAAAGAAAAATTTTGAATTAATTAATGAGTTTGCACTTGGACCAGGTGAATTACTTTCTGATTATGAAAGTTTAGACGTTTCAGGAACAATACCCACACCAAATAACGGTCTTGGTATTTATGGAATAGTTTCAGCAGCTTCACCCGGGGCTTTAACTTTTAGCTTCCCGGCTCACAGTGCTGATTTGAAATTTGGAACAAAAATAATCATATTTGACCAGAGCCGAAATTGTACCAGCTATACAATAACCTTAAACCCTAACACTGGACAAACTATTGACGGTTTAACCGATCCTGTTCTTTTGGAAACAACAGATGGTGAATCTGCTGAATTTGTATATGAAGCTGAAGATAAATGGCATAGGCTAAGATAATGACTTTTACGGCTCGTGATAAAAACCCTACAGTAAACAAATACTGGACATATCAACAGGTTTTTAATAGGCAGGTTGAAGCTGATTTAATTGATATTGAAACTGAATTAGCTCTTTTAGCCGGTGGAACTGGTGCTAATACCGCTTTATCAAATCTTACAACAACATCAATCAATCAAAGTTTAATTCCACAAAGTTCAAAAACATTAGGTGATGTAAGTAATAGATGGTCGGGTATTTGGTCAACAACTGCTAATTTTTCCGGTGATGTTTTAATTGATACCACACTTTTTGTTGCAGATAGTTCAAACAATAGAATCGGGATAAACACCACACCAAGTCATACTTTACATGTTGTTAATAGTTCTATTTTAACCGGAATTAGTGCTTTATATGTATCGGGTACTTTTGCAGACCCGGGAACGACATCAACAGAAACAGGTATAATATTTTCTTTTACTACTCCAAGCTCCTCAAGTATTCCATTATTTAGGGGTTTATTTTTAGAATTAAAAGCCGGTTCAACCCATAACCGAAGCGTAAACGCTTTATCAGTTAGTACCGATGTTGCCAATACTGCCGGTAGTTTTACCTCAATAACCGGAAACCAAGCCGGTAGATTTACTTCAACCGGCACAACAACAGGTTTTAATATGGGTGCGGTTGGTATTGCCCAAAATGCTGATAATAACCTTGGTATATTTGGAAGCACAACAACCGCTAAAAACTCAGCTAAAAACATGGCAGTTGTTGGTTTTTCCCGTAATACTGGCACATCTGGAATAGAAATAGGCGGTTATTTTTATCTTGGTACTAATACACCAACCGCTTTTGATTCTGCTGCTTTAATTGCTAACAATGGAACAACAACAACCCACATCGTAAGATTTCAAGACGGTTCTACTGATGTTTTTACAATAGCAGACGGGGGGGCGTTAATTCATACTGGTTCAGCAAGTATAAGCGGAAACCTAACCATAGATACAGACACATTATATGTAGATAGTACAAACAATAGAGTCGGGATAAACACCACACCAAGTCATACTTTACATGTTGTTAATAGTTCTATTTT
>CAYVZB010000010.1:5692-23534 GCA_964456405.1 uncultured Candidatus Saccharibacteria bacterium
TCGGGATAAACACCACACCAAGTCATACTTTACATGTTGTTAATAGTTCTATTTTAACCGGAATTAGTGCTTTATATGTATCGGGTACTTTTGCAGACCCGGGAACGACATCAACAGAAACAGGTATAATATTTTCTTTTACTACTCCAAGCTCCTCAAGTATTCCATTATTTAGGGGTTTATTTTTAGAATTAAAAGCCGGTTCAACCCATAACCGAAGCGTAAACGCTTTATCAGTTAGTACCGATGTTGCCAATACTGCCGGTAGTTTTACCTCAATAACCGGAAACCAAGCCGGTAGATTTACTTCAACCGGCACAACAACAGGTTTTAATATGGGTGCGGTTGGTATTGCCCAAAATGCTGATAATAACCTTGGTATATTTGGAAGCACAACAACCGCTAAAAACTCAGCTAAAAACATGGCAGTTGTTGGTTTTTCCCGTAATACTGGCACATCTGGAATAGAAATAGGCGGTTATTTTTATCTTGGTACTAATACACCAACCGCTTTTGATTCTGCTGCTTTAATTGCTAACAATGGAACAACAACAACCCACATCGTAAGATTTCAAGACGGTTCTACTGATGTTTTTACAATAGCAGACGGGGGGGCGTTAATTCATACTGGTTCGGCAAGTATAAGCGGAAACCTAACTATAGATACCAATACATTCTACGTAGATAGTACAAACAATAGAGTAGCAATACTTACCACATCAACGATTTCACTGGCACATTTAACGGTTGGTAATGGTGGCGCAGTTGCAACAAATTCTATAATTGCTATAAATGGAGGTTCGACCGGTCAAGCTGCTTTATATTTATATCAAAATTCAGCTTTAAAAGGTATAGTTGGGAATGCGTCAGGGACTAATAGTTTAATAACTGGAACGGCTGTAAATGATTTGGCAATTAGAAACACTCAAGGGATTTTATTTAGTACTGATAATGGGGTAACAGCTCATTTTATAATAAATTCAAGTGGAAATATTGCTTTAGGTAATTCTTTTATTACTGGTATGCGTGCAAATGTTGGTAATGGTGGGGCTGGATCTGGTAATGAAATAATTGCTATAAATGGAAGTGCTACCGGTATCACAGCAACATATTATTATCAAAATGGAACGGTAAGGGGTTTATTTGGTTTAGCCGGTGCGAGTAATAATCTTATTAATGGGTCGGTTCAGGGTGATTTTAATATTAGAAACTCACAAGCCATTTTATTTTCAGCCGATGCCGGGGTTACTAACCACGTAAAACTACTATCAACCGGTGATTTTTGGGTAGATACTAATGTTCTATATGTTTCAGCCGTAAACAACAGAGTCGGAATAAATAACGCTTCCCCTTCCGTTGCTCTGGACGTTACAGGTGCATATAATCAATCATTTACCGGCACAACAACGAACGGATTTAATATTACTGGTGACAGCGTAACAACTGGTACATTAGCCTGTATTATTTCCAATGCGTCTAACACCTCGGCAAGGTCAATATTATCAGTTATTCAGGATCACGCCTCTGCTACCAGTGCAATCGCTGTTTCGATACAGCAAGACAGCTCAAGTAATGCTTTATTTTTAGATCATAACTTGGCAGGATCAACTATAGAAATCGACGCAGATGATAATAGCGTAAATGCTATGTATGGATTAAGAATGAATATCGCAAATGCAGGAGCAGGCTTAGAGTATGCTTTTAGGTTCGATGGTTTTGAAATTGTATCTGCGGCAGTAGGAGGTTCACAGGATAAAAAAATAAGAGTAAGTATTGCCGGTACTGATTATTTTGTCCCTTTATATACTACTTAATTAAGTTATATTAGGTATAGTATTTTAAAGTTTTTTATGATATTATAAATATTGATAAAGTGAGGTTTTATGATAAGTTTTGAAAATGGTATTGAATTAAAAAATAGAGAGGGTGTGGGAACTGGTCAAACAGTGAGTTGCTTTGTAACAAAAGAATTTCACCATTACCCATTAACAAAGGAAAGTATTATTACTGTAATTTCATTCAAGGATTTACAGCATTTTACGGAAAATGGTATAAATGCTTATACCGGAGAACCAAAGAGTTTTAATTTCCGTGAAGAAGTAACTGAGAATCTAATAATACCAGAGCCAAAAAGTTATCAGGAAGCTGAAGTAAAATTATTACAATTAGAAGAGTTTTCAGGAGGACAAATTGTTGAGTAGCGATAATAAACTAACCATAGCACTATATTTAGAAGAAGTAGTAAAAGATACTGATGATAAGGAAATTGAATACCCTACATTAAATGATAAGATTCAAGAGTTTTATAAAAAATTACTAAAGGAATTTGGTAATAAAAAACAGTTTGAGAATACAGAAATAATAAAAGTAATAAATGAAACTATGAATAATTCAGCAAATTTATCTGAATTGAAAATAAGAAATGTTTTAAAATTCGTCCTTGAATCTGGTGATATGGATTCAAAGGATTCTATTCAAGTAATGGAAATTGTATTTGATATGAGATCAAAAGAGACAATAGAACTTGATACAAATACCAGGACTTTTTTAATCAATCAATGTGATTCTGTTTTGGATAAAATGAAATCCAAAGAGAACCAACCGGCAACAATTTCAAGTTATTGGAAAGTACCGGTAGTTTATCTCAAATACCTTATTGAAAAGGGGATTAATAATACTCCCAAAAAGGAATTATTGAATATTGATTATAATTACCGTTCAAAGGGTAATCCTGAAACATCCTTACAAGTAGATCCAAATTATATTCATGTTGGCACAATGAGAACACTTTCACAATAAAACCTAATAAAAATATTTTAAAAGGGGAGTTATGCTCCTCTTTTTTTATTGCCAAAATTTAAAAGGAAACTAAATGATAATAATAAAAAATAACCAGTTAAGTCAACCATTTGGAATTAATAAAGAGAGGCTTATACCTTACTTTGAGAATACCCAAAAAAATCAACCTATGGGAAACCCTAAAGGAATTGTACTCCATTGGGGTGCCAATAACCGTTTTAATTATGCTGATGGTTATCATTTTAATATTTGTGATTTTTCTGGAAATTCTGTTGTGGTCCAAAGTCTAAAACTCAGTGAAAAAGGATCACATATTTGGGGTAGAAATTCCGGTTTGATTGGTATTTCAATGTCATGTATGAAAAATCCAGATTTAGAGCCTACAAAGGTACAACAGGAAACAACATCAATATTAATTGCTGAATTTTGCGCATGGAAATCTCTTGATATTAACGGAGAGATACTTTTACCGGAAAAAAAATATTATTCTAATCCTGATCGGTTAATTGATACCGGTAAAATGATTAAATTTCCTGTAGTTACTGATCATGCAGAATATGCAAAAAGAGACGGTTACTTTCCAGAAAGATGGGATATTGGCAAATTCAAAGAACCTGTAATAACCCGAGCAAAACAGATTTATTCAGAATTAAAAAATGGTAAGGGTCGTAAATTTCAATTTTTAGAAATATTAAAGTAAAGGAGAATTATATGGATACAATGCAATTAAGCCGTGATATTTGGGATACCGTGTCAAAAATACCGGATTTTCATGAAAAAATACCTTTTGGTGATTTTGTCACTCATTCAGACAGAATTTTAAAAGAAACTGAAATTGACAATAACAAAGGTATTAAGGAAAATGCAATCAATATTGCCCGGTCTTTATATGATGAACTGGACAAATTATTGAATTTCAATAATGCAATGGATTTTGCCGTAAAAAATATTCTTCTTCCTGTTTTTGCTGAAATAATAGAAGAATTTTTAACATTGAATTTTGATTCAAATTGAAAGGATTTGATATGAAAGCATTAATAATAGAAGATGATAGCCAATACCAAGAAAAATTTATTGAGGTTTTAAAACTTCAAGGAATACCCTCGGATCAATGTATAGGGGCTTATACTGCCATTGATTTAATTGAAGATAAAGAAAATAAATATGATTTTATTATTTTAGATTTGAAATTAGCTGAAAACACTAACGGGGCGGATTTACTTAAGTACTTGGACAAACAAAAGAATTATATTCCTATCTTAATCATATCAGAGCATATCAAAGCCTATCAACATTTACTATTAAAATATTTCAGTAATGAGAACTTTATAATACATGAAATTGATAAGAGTTTGCCAGAGATAAAATTAGCCGGTGCAATCAAGGTATTTATTGATATTTTAGAATGTCGTGAACTTAGATTAATTAAGTTTCCCGAAGTAGTCAAAGAATTAGAATCACAACGGTTAAATGTAAGCCAATTATCCGAAAAGGTGACAGTATTGGAAGGTCAATCAATTAATAATTTTGATTTTTCAAATGAGGTTAAGACCTGGGTGAAAATGGGATTGATTAAACACGGAAAATCCTTAATAGCTGGTGTATTTGCTTTGCTTGGTATATTATCAGCCTATATCACTAATACAGACCCGAAACAAATGTTTTCGGTGCTTTTTGATGTAATAATGAAAATGATTTCTTAAGACTTCATAACCTCATCAATAGCCTGTTTAAGCTCCTGGATATATTCTTTTTCTAAAGCGACAAAATACCCGTTAACGTCCTTTAATACTAATGTTCCGTGATGGTTAACGACATGCAAGACGTGATACCCGGATTTTGTTGTAATTTCTTTATTTTTTATCATTAGATTTTATTACTTCAATAGTAACCCTTTTATTTGTCATTTTTATTTTTAAATAGTCACCTTCACAGATATCAAAATCACATCTAATATTTTCGGGAATATCCTTGTAATTTAAGATTTTTATCATTTATTGTAATCTTTCCTTCTGAAGTTTTCTAAAAATTCAAAACATTCATTGCATACTTGAAGAAATCTTTTTGGATTATATAAAACGGTACATTGACACCTAAAACAATTTGCAACCAAAGAAAATTCATGCTACAAATCAAAAAGGCTTTGAAATTAAAATTTTTGGATTCTTTTTGGCTCTTAATTTTCAGACCTTTCTGAAAAAACAATTAGCAACTTAGGTTAAGTATGTATAGCCTTTTTACTTTTACCATTATAACTTAAATATTTTCCACTTCTTTTTTTAAGATAATATCCAATCATTTTAATAAATCCCTTATCATTCTTTTTAAAGTATTCATTTCTTTTGATAATCTTATAAATTGTTTTGAAAATTCCGTAACTTGATAACTGTCTCTTATAGCTCTTTCATAATTTATAAGTTGCCATACATTTATATTAAAAATCGCACAAATATTAAGTAATTCACTTGCGGTTAACTCTCTTTTTCCTTGCTCTATATAAGATAGAGTTGAACGAGATACATTAATCATTTTACTTAATTCAGATTGACTATAATTAAATTTTTTTCTATATTGTTTTATTCCATTAGCAATTCTTTTATTATCAATAAATTCCATCTAATTTATATACCTCACATCAATATCAAAACTAGGACTCGGTGAAGGTGTCGGACTTGGTGAAACTGACACACTAACACTCGGTGTAATACTTGGACGGTGTAGTTTCCAAAACCTTTGAACAGGTTTAGATTCTCCCAAAAGTGGGAATAATAGAAATAATATTATTATTGATTTTTTCATGATATTTCACCAGTTAAAACAAATTTTTTAAGAATCGGTAATAATGCCTTAACTTGTTCTCTTGTTAGGTGCATACGGTCATTTATTAAAATATCCTGCATTTTTAATTTCTTAGCCAAATCATCAAGGGAAATATCACCCCACCCAGTCCCATTACCTTTAAAAGTTTTTATGCTTTTATTTTCACAACCCAACCAGATACAATCCTCAGTAGCTAAAGAACTTTTTTGAATAGAACATTTTGCTCCATAACGGTCTGTAAACTCTCCATAATCAAAACCCCTTTGAGTTTTTTTAATTTCAATTTGTTTAATTTCATTTTTCATCTAATCAACTCCTCTAAAACTAATAATAACGTGATAAAACACACGCCTAATGTAAACCAAAAACAAGCAAATTGTATTAAATCTTTCTTTTCAAAGACATAATCCCAATCTTTAGAACCATTTTCTCTAATCTTGTAAGAATATGGGAAAAAGATAAGAAACAGTATTCTTTTAATGTTGATTTCTTTCCAGATTTTTAAAGGATTTTTCATTTAAATAACACCATTCAGAGCCAAACTTTCAAGATCATTTAAATCTGAGCAATTTTTCAACTATACTAATCCCGTATTTATCAGAATCACTTACAAGAAAAATAAAACAAATATTTGATAATTTTTGGGTTTTAGTATTTTTTCTTCCAGTAACACTTATTCCCACAAAATTTTTCAGCTTTTTACGGTAAATAATTAAAAGTTTTTTTCTGATATTAATCTTTACAATTCCATATTCTAAAGTTTCAAGTTTTATAAACGATCTTTTACCAGAAAAAATATCAGTAATATTCCCGTAAATTATTAGCTGGGTATCAATTAGCATTTATTTACCCTTTACCTGTACTTCATTTTTTTTAGTTGAACTCAAGGGCGTAAATAAAACAACCAAGCTAAATAAAAATAAATTTAAATATCCTTTTATTATCAAAAAATTTATAAAATAATCCATTCCAAATAAAATAATAAAAGGTGTAAAAAATAATCCAATAAATAGAGTTAAAATATAAAATGGGATTAATACAATTATAACCGGCATAGAAATAACGGTATAAATTAGACCAAGAGAAATACATTTTAAAATCAAATCTTTATCTGAATTATGAAAAATTATAATAATATCTGGAAAAAAATAATTCCCTAAAAAAAAATATAAACCAATTAATAATATTAAAAATAATGCCTTCATCTTACTTCCCCTTTACCTTAATAGTTTTTTTCAATTCTAATCCCCTTAACTCAATATCTTTTTTAAGCCTTGAAGTATTTTTAGAGTCTTGAAAAACCTTGTTATTGTTCTTTTTAGACATTCTTTTCAACTCCCATTAATTCCCTATAATCACATTTCAAAAAACTTGCCAGAATCATTGCTTCAGCAACAGGTATTTCGTTGTAACCTTCTTCATACTTAACTAAATCAATAAAATCTATTTCCGAAACAAAGGAAAGAAAACCCAAGCCATATTTAAATTTGTTCCTGTATTGTTGTAGGACTGTCATTTAAGCCACAAATTCAAAACTATTTGATATCTCTTTCAATTCTTCCAAAACTTCCGGTGAAACATTGTCAAAACATTCATTCAGAGGTAATAATTTTGATGTTTTAACCAGGTTATGAACAAAATTAACATTACTGCTGTCTGATCTGAATTTTTTTAAATTTGAGAAAATCTTTTGAGTAAGAATGAATCTTGCTGTCTTTTCACTGGTATTTTTATGGTCATTAAACGGTTCCCAAATCTTCAAAACTGGTTCATATTTGGCAGAAACTTTTTCCAGTTCTTTTTTTCTTTCAATTTTTAACATTTCAGCAGGCAGTTCAGCATTACTTTCAATAGATTTAATCAGAATCCCAGCAACAGAGCTTTTAATATTTCGGTAAGGTAAAGCCTTGATTTGGGCTTCAATTCTTTCAGGATATTTGGTAACCAATTCATTGATTTTAAAATCTGAAATAGGTTCATTTTTTACACCTGGTAAATCAATCTTGATGTTTTTCAACATTTTTTTTAATTTTTCAACATCAGTCACCAGAGCAGTTTCTTTTTTTTGTAAAGATTCAGGTTTTAGGTTAGGTTCTTTACCAAAGCCAAAATTATTTTTTAAAAATTCAACAGTCAGACTATCATTTTTGATTTCCGGTAAAGAAATTTTTTCTAAACCATCTATCGGTAGATCTTCACTTTCTGTATTTTTCTGTATTGTTTCTTTATATAATTTCTCTGTATATATTTCTATACACCCCCCTGAATTACTTGTTTTTTCAATAGTTTTAGGCTGGTCAACCCTCAACCCTGCTTGTGGGTCTGATGATTCAGGATTGATGGTACTTATTAACTCTGATTCACTATTTAATGAAGTAGAATTGACATTAGTATTAAGTTTTCTTGATGATAATGTAACTTTTGGTTGAGGGTTAATTATATTTTTTTCATCCTCTTTTGGCAAAAATTTTTCTATTTCGTCACCAAAATTTTCTTTATTAATTCCGGTCATTTTAAATTGAGTTCTAAAAATAGTTTTTCCTGAATCAATATTTCCCCTTGTGAAGTCAACTCGAAAAAATCTGCCAATATCGGCAGAAACCTCCTGATTTTTTAACTTTTCATATATGACCTTATTTTTATCCGTAACAAGTAAAATCAGCTTACCTTTAACGCCTAAATTGTGTACGTAAAAAATATTTTTACTTTCACATTCGGTTAATGCGTCTCTAATAGAATTTGTAGAAACTTCAATTTCTCTTGCTAATTCTGAAACAAAAAATAAACCAATGCCATCAGACCATTTATTACTTTTTAAAATATCAAAAATATGATCTTGTAAAATAAGAGCTGTTCTTGTCATTTTCTTACGAATTTGTTTGAACTCCTTTGGAATTTGGATAAAAGGAGCTATTTTAGGTTTTGTTATTGTATTATTCATCTTTATTTACCTTCTTTCAATAAATTTTTTATTTCATACTTAAGTTTTTTTTTTTTTACCCCGAGAAGGGAGCCAAAAACAGCCCCAAAAAGAAAGCTGATTGTTATTATTGTGAGAGTTATTATTAATTGCATATTTTTAACCTGCCTTTTGAACGTCTTCTGGGTCAATAGATTCAAAAAACTTACTTGATAAAATCATTATTTGGTTATAATCCTTAAGGTTTAATAATTTGTCGTTGATTAAGTGTTCAAGAACAGCTTTTGCTCCTAAAGGTGTTATTCTTATTTCCCAACAATCTTTACTGAAAGTTTTGCCGTTTCCGGTTACTTCCAAAACATAAGGAAGCATATGGAAAAATTTCTTTTTACCTTCAACAATAAATTCTGTTTTGGCTTCCATGCTTCCATCTTTTTTTCTGGATAAGTAACCTTTATTGAAACAATAAGTTGAAATATTATTTTTTCCCATTTCCGGAACAAACTGTTTTAGGAATTTACCGAAGTATGCCAGGCGTTTTGATTCTTTTATTTTCAACAACATATTTTCAGCTAAACATGCAACGGGTTCAGCATATGCCAAGCGGTTTTTTGTTTCTTCAAGCTCTTTTGCTTGAGCAGCTGCTAAAAGTAAAGCCTCATGAAAAGTTTTTGGAATTTCAAATTGCCGGCCATTATTTTGAGATTGTTTTTTATCTTTATCAATGAAAGCTTCTGCAAGTATGTCTTTAGCTTTTAATTGAAAATCTAAAAGGACCGGTTGAATTTCTATTTTGCAATGCCCTATCGATATTTTACTAAGCCAAAAAGGTAAATATTCAACATCAAGGCAAAATATATCTTGTAAGCCACCACTTGAAGGGATTGCCAAAACGGCAACCCCTTGGCTTAAAGCTCTATCCTTTTTAATTTTTCTTGATTGACTGCTAAACTCAAGACCCAGGTCCTCACAAATCTTTTTTACACTTGTAAAAATCTTTCCTGATTCTGTTTGAATACCGAGCATAGTTACACCGTTAAATGTAACCTCTTTAATTTTTGAATAACCCATGATAGAATTATTCTTAGTTGTTTTAGTCATGATTTCCCTCCTAAGGTGTTGTGACTATAAGTACTTCTTTAAAATCTTTTGTATTTTCCCAGAAAGCTCATAAGGGAAAGTACAATTATTAAAAGCTCTTTCTAAAAGCTCTAAAATTTCTAGATTACTGGAATTTTCTTCTGGAACTCTCATTCCCTCTTTTTCGGCATAAAGGAAAGCAGTTTTAATTGTTAACTTTTCTTCATAAGTAAAATTTATGTCTAAGACCTGTCTTGCTTCTGTCTTATACGGTTCTAATTCGTTTGTTTCTGCAACCCTTGGAAGCATAGAATTAAACTGTATTACGGGTGTCTTAGTTGTTTCTAAGACGGTTTTAGATTTTGGTTTATCTTCTATTAATATCTCTACTGCCTGTTTTATTTTTTTTGCTGAAATCTTTTTAGGTGAAATGATAATCAATCCATTTATTAGAAATTTCTCTATTATTGATTTTTCTGTAATGTTTAATTCTTTTATCCACTCAGCAGGTAAACTAACATTTAATCCTGTTCCTACTTTGTAAAGTTTTCCGGTTTTTGTTCTCATTGTAAAGCTCCTTTTAATTTTTTTTTGGTGATAGCCATTACATTTATTGTAATTTATTCTTACAGCATTATGTAAGAATTGAACACTTTTTATTAAATGTTCGTTATTTACAAAATGTAATACTTTGAAGGTTTTTAATGGTTTTAAATCTGAAAAATTTTTAACAAATTTCTGAAATATAGATCTGACGGTTATATATATATTTATATATATATTTATATATATAAGAACCAACTCAAATAAAGCTATAGTAAGAAACTTTACAATTAACTTTATGTCTAAATTAATGTTGCAAAAATGTAAAGTGTAAACTATAATCATAAATGAACCCTCACGTTAGGATTTAAACCCCTCACCTTGAAGGTTTGTATGAAAAATGGTTTATTTTTAATCAATTTTTATACCTCGTTTGTTTTTGGTGTTGGCAACTTGCCGGGAGACAACAACCAAAAAAATTTAAAATGTACTAAGCCCTTTAATCGGGGCTTTTTTCATTTATATATTATGAAACTTTTTCAAAGTAAATTAAATCTTGAATATTACATTGAAAAAACTCTACCATTTTTTTTAAATTCTCAACACTAAGACTTTTTGATTTTCCATTTGCAAGATCTATTATAAATCTTCTATTAATATTGAGTTTTTCAGCTAATTCAGCCTGAGTAATATCAGCTTCCGCTAATAAAACTTTTAATCTTGATTTAGTCACAAGCATTTTACCTAAAAAAAATAAAAAAAATACCTTATTTAATTTTAGGGCAAAAAGTGCTTAATGTCAACACATTTAGAATTAAATAAAAGCACTTTGAAAGGGAGTATTTAGTCTTTTATTTTATATAGCTCTGATATAATAAAAATAATAAATTTACCTGAGGTTTTAAAATATGGCATTAACAAAATGTAAAGAATGTAAGAAAGAAATTAGCTCCGAGTTAAAAAAATGTATCCATTGTGGAAAAGATCAGAGAGGTTTTTTTAGAAAACATCCAATTTTAACTTTTATTTTTTCTTTATGGTTATGCTTGTGGAGAAAGTAGGTTGCGAAATCATTGAAGCAAGAATCCACACGGGCTTGCCCTGTGGAGTGTCAACCATAAATCAGGAAAAGAATTTACTATTAGAAATAGATCATATTATTCCGCTTTCTAAAGGTGGTATTACTACCGAGAAAAATTTACAAACATTATGTTGGAAATGTAATAGAGCTAAAGGGGCAAAAATTTAAAAAACATAATTAATGTATCAAAATTTGATACAAAAAGTATTGACAAGAGCTACTTTATTTGATAGAATATATATATAAAGATTGTTAATCAGTCTCCCGGCAAGTTGCCTGATTAACTCAAACAAACGAGGTGTATTATGTTGTTAGAAAACATTTCAAAAAAAGCTCATGAAAAACTTGTAAAAGTTTATTCAATCCTTCCAGTAGAAAGACTTCTTGTTATCAGACAAGGTAAACTTGCAGAGTTACCAAACTTAACCAAACACCAACAAGTAAAAGAAATGAAGTACATTAAAGCCTTGAATGAAGTAATCAGCTTCAAACAAAAACAAGCGGTTTAACGTACAGGGGCTTATGCCCCTTTCAATTCATTCATTTATTTTATATTTTATAGGAGTTTATTTGTCATGGATATTTTATCAGTTAATTCACGTATTCAGAGTTTAGAAATCAGTCTTTCCGAAGCAAAAAGAAAAAGTTTTTCTCTTGAAATGAAGCTGGAAGAAGTAAAAAAAGCTATTGATTTTCTTGAATTTCAAGCCAAAAAAGAGTTTGTTTTTGATACCACTTTAAAGAACGCAGAGCAAAGAGAAATTAAAGCTCAAGAAGCTCTTTTAGAAAAACAAAGTTATCAGGAGTCTAAAGAGCTTCTTTGTAACTTAAAAAGAGAAATTTTTGACAGTCAAGAAGTTGAAAGAAATATCAAATCTGAAGTTGATTCTTACAAAAGAATCTTTCAGGTTTTATTAAACCAGTTTGCTAAGGTCGAAGCCTAAACAGTGTCAGGTTTCCGGTAATCCTAAACCGGTTTTTTATTAAATTCATAGGAGTAAATATGCAAGAAGAAACAAAAATAAATCAAAAATATAAATTACTGAAAAGTGATTTCATTAAAAAAGACGGTGTAATTCTCTATAGAATCAAGGCTTTAATTGATATAAAAACTCAATATGGTTCTATTATAGCTAAAAAGGGAGATAAAGGGGGTTATATAAAATCAGAGGATAACTTATCTCATGAAGGTTCAGCGTGGGCTTATGGAGGCGTAATTCTTGGAGGCGTAATTCTTGGAGGCGTAATTCGTGGAGGCGTAATTCGTGGAGGCGAAATTCGTGGAGGCGTAATTTATGGAGGCGAAATTTATGATGGCGAAATTTATGATGGCGTAATTTATGGAGGCGTAATTCGTGGAGGCGTAATTCGTGGAGGCGTAATTCGTGGAGGCGTAATTTATGATGGCGTAATTTATGATGGCGAAATTTATGATGGCGTAATTCATAAATTTATAAGTATTTCCGGATCTAGACATTTTGTGTCATTTTGCAAGCCTCAGCATATAAAAATAGGCTGTCATGAATTTTCTATAGGGTACTGGCTAGAAAACTACGAAGAAATTGGTAGAAAAAATAAATATACCGAAGAAGAAATAAAGGAATACAAAACATATATTGATTTGCTTATATCCTTTCATGATAAGGTTTTTATCCCATCTGAACAAAAGGAAGGTGTATAAAATGGAATACAAAAAAATAGACTGGCAAACTTTCAGAAATCAGGCAGAAAAAGACAGTTTACAAAGGCTTAATTCAGGTGTTAGCAACGCTTTGAATAAAGTTGATAACAATACAGAAAAAGCACAGGATAAGTTAAAGCTGGTTGTCCTCACGGGTCTGGTTGAAAAATTAGGCTTCAATGCAATAATTTCAGCTCTTTTAAATGCTGAATTTGACGTTACTGACATGCCAATTTTTGAAAAAGATTTACCAGAATTTCTTTTGAAAAAGTTAAAACAAAAAGGGAACGTGGTCTGGTTTCTTGACTTAGTTTTTTATACATACAATCAAATTCAAAAGAGAGGTTTTTAATATGAATAATTCACGGGTTAAAAGTAATATTGTTGATGTTACTGGTTATGCAGAGGCTTTTGTTAAAAGCGGTTTATTTCCAGATACAAATTCAATTTATCAGGCTATCGTTAAGATACAGGCAGGGCAAGAAATTGGAATACCACCATTCCAGTCAATGAAGGGAATTAGTGTAATAAAAGGTAATATCGTTATCGGGGCTGTTCTTATGGCAAGTAAAGTAAGAGAGTCTTTGAAATACGATTATGAAGTAGAAAAACTTGAAAATGATATTTGTATTATTGCTTTTTATAGATCCGGAAAAATTATTGGTAAATCTCAATTTACTATAGAGGACGCAAAAAGAGCAGGAACCGGGGCAAGTGCTATAAAAGAAGGTTATGCAAAAAATATTGATAAATATCCAAGAAATTTCCTTTTTGCCCGTGCAATGAGCAATGGTGTTAAGTGGTATTGCCCTGATGTTTTTCTTACCCCGGTTTATGTCCAAGAAGAAGCTGATGAGATAAGTGGCGAAGAACAAAAAAATATAATTGACCCTGATTATTTCTTTAAAGAAAAATTCCCGGCTTTTTATGAGTCATGGCAACTCATAAGCACTAAAGAACAACTTGATACAGCATTGGAAAAATTGAAAAATAACCCTAAATGGTCTGATAAGTTGGAAACTCAAATTTTTAAAGATTTACTTCAAAGAAAAATGGATCAAATAAATCAGGTAATTACTATTGAAACAAGCCTAGAAAATGAAGAACAAACCTTTTCAGGGAATTTATTAGTTGAATCTTTAAGTAAAATCGAAAATTCTTGCTCAAGAACCGAACTTGAAATACATAAGGATAGTTATATCAACTCTTTCAGTCCTGCATATAAAGCTATTTTTATGAAAAAGTACCAAGATAGATATGAGATTTTACCACCTGAAAAAACAGATATTCAGGTTTCCGGTTCAACTCCGATTTTTACGGATGATCATCAATTAATTGAATATGCAACGGTAAATGCTAATAAGGATGGTCAATAATGGCTAATTGTAGAGGTTGTGGCGCTGAAATTAAATTTATAAAACTTGAATCAGGTAAGTTCAATCCTGTTGATCCAGAACTTTTAAGTATTCAAGATAACTTCATAAATCCAGATGAAATGGTAGTAAATAAAAATGGAAAAACAGGTCGGTTAAAGAATTTAACCGAAGGGTATATCTCCCATTATTCGACATGTCCAAATGCTGATGATTTCAGAAAAAGGTCTAATTAGACAAATATATATATTTAATCCCGAAAGGGGAAAGGTAACCTGCATTGTTATATGTCATTTAAGAAGTCAAAAGATTTCTTAAATTGGATTTCTAACTTATACCGAAAGGTATTTATTTTAAAGGGTTTTAGTGAACCTTTTACGATGAGTATTAAAAAAGGAGTAAATTATGTCGTCAACAAATAGAGGCAATACAAGAAATAAATTTGATTTTTATGTCACTCCGGTGGAGCATATCAGAAAATTTTTAAAAGCTTTTGATAGAAATCACCCCGGTAAATTAAGCAATATGAATTTTATTTTAGACCCATGTGCAGGAGGAAATGAAGAATATGACATGCCTTACCCTAAAGTTCTCAGAGAATTTACCAATGCTGAAATTTTAACTATTGATATAAGACTAGATTCAAAGGCACGATTTAAAGCTGATTATTTAAGTTTTGTTATTTCTGATTATGCGGATTTAATTATTTCAAATCCTCCCTTCAATCTTGCTATGGAATTTATTAAAAAAGCCGTTGAAGATGTAAAAATTAAAGGTTTTATTATTTTCTTTCTTAGATTTTCTTTTTTAGCAAGTGATAAACGTTTAAGTTTTTTTGATGATTTTATGCCTGATGAAATTTATTTACACCATAATAGACCAAGTTTTTTTCCTGAAGATTTTTACAATGAAGATACTGGAAAAACAATAAAAGCAGGAGCGACCGATTCTTGCGAGTATGCTCATTTTGTTTGGGATTTAAGTCAACCAAACGCACCATTTTCAAAAACTTATTTAATTTAAAGAGAGGATTTTAACCATGTCAGAATTATTTTTACGTCAATCTAAATTTCAAGAGGTGATTTAAATGAAATCAGAAATTTATATCACCTGTACAATCTGCTCCGACATTCTTAAAGATGGTTCCAAAACCGTTTGTGAAGAATGTGAAAAATTATTATTTGAAATGACAACGAAAGGAAATAAAAATGCTTTATAAATATGGTTTAAAATTCACTATTCCGGTGGATATTGAGGCAAAAACAGAGGCGGAATCTTTAGCAATTCTAAAAATTCTGGATAGTATTCTTGCTAAGGCAATTAAACCCTCTGTTGATGATTTAATAAAAGCATTGAAAAGGAGTTTAATTAAAAGTGTTTAAAAACGAATTAACCGATCAGGATAAAATAAATCATTGGCAAAATCTTTATAATAAAATTTTAGATGATTTTTCAGAGTTGCAAAAGGAATTTAACAAAGTAGCTCTTTTTAATGAATTACTGATAAATGATAATTCAAAAAAATCAGAAATCATTAGACAGAAAAACAGAGATGTTTTAAATCTTGAAAAAACAATTCAGGATTTACAGATCAATATTTCAAAAGAAATCAATCAAAGGATAAAATAAAATGAGTAAAAAAAACATGAGTGAATTATTTTTAAGAAAAAAGTATTTAAATATTTTTTTAAAAAATTCTATTGGAATTTCATTAAGATTAGAAGTTTTAAAAGTTTTAAAATCTTTTGATTTAAGTCAAACTTCTTATTTTATAGATTTAGAGCCTTGGGATTCTATTTCTATTATTAAAGAAGATATTGAATTTAATGGTGATTATTTAATAAATGATGATTCTAATTTTAATGAAATGCTTGATTTAATTATTTCTTATATTTACAATGATTATGAATATAACGGTCATTTAAAGCATATAGGTGATAAAAAACTATATGCTGAAAATTTAACCTCTTTCAAGCTAAATACTAATATAATTACAAATTATTTTAAATGTATTGAAAACGGTTTAATTAAATTTAATTATTCTGATTTTGTTTATTTAATCTTTGAATTATGCTTATGGTCTTGTATTCCAGCATCGGTTCAATTTATTGAAGGACTTATCAATGATAATCTTAATATATATCCTTATGACAATTTAGAATTAACAGATAGCAAATATTTTTTAATCGATAATGAAAAATATTTTGAATTAATAAGTCCTTATTTTTTTAATCAAGCCTGTACTCAAAAACTTAAAGATGGTTTCTTTTATATTTATAATTGTTTTATTCCTAATAAGTTTCCAATTCAAAAATTAATAAATTATTTTTTATTTTCTTATCGTCAGGAAGTAATTTAAATGAAAAATAAAGAACTTTACAAAAGAATAATTAAAAAATATGGCAAAAAAGACCAGATTATAAAAAGTATTGAGGAATTATCAGAGCTTCAAAAGGCTTTGTGTAAATATCAGTTATACAATTTTCCAGAAAAATTATCAACTCTTATTGAAAATATAGGCGAAGAAATTGCAGATGTTGAAATTATGATCAACCAATTAAAAATAATATTTTCTCCTGAAATGGCTGAATTGGTTGAAATAAAAAAAGCCCAAAAACATGAAAGGATGTTGCTTTTATTATGAACTTAACCCCAACTGAAAAACAAACTTTGATAAGTATCCTTCAAGAAAAATCAGAGGCATTGAAAAAGAAAAATATTCATGGTCAGGCTTCATTTATTGAAAGTATTATTGAAAAGATTAAGGATTAAAATTATGGATAGAATAATAATAAATGTTTCACCTATGGAATACAGCAGATTAAAATACACTTTAGCAAATGAATTTGAACCTATTACTCCATTAAAAGTTGTGACCCTATTTCCTCCGATAGAAATAAAATGCCAAGAAGAACCAAATATTTTTAATTCTCCTGAAGAAAGTTTTCAAGAAGCTGGTGAAAAATATATCAAAACTTTGGACTCAAGAAACTATAATAAAATATCTTTTGAGTTCTCGGTTTTTTCGGGGAAAATATATACAAATTATGAATTAAATAAATCATTATTAGAAATAGAGCTGATATATAAAAATGAATCTATATTTTTCCGGGAACATTTATTTAAATTCAATAAACTAAAATCAGATTTAAAATATCATTATCTCAGAAAAGGCTTAATTTTATTAATTCAAGAATTTAAAGCAAAATACCCTGAATTAAGTATTTTTATTCCTATGTAATTTTATATCCCACCTCAATTGTGATTTTAGACTGTCTAAGACAGTCTTTTTTTTTGTCTAAAACTGATCTTAGTCACATACAAGACAAATCTAAGACGTAAATAATACTGTCTAAGATAAATCAATGATTGTATAAGATGGGTATAAGACATGAAAAAAGTTTCAGAGTTCCTTCAGGAAACAAATAAAAAAATTTCAAAGGCAACGGTTCATAATTATATAAAAGAATTTGAATTAGGTGAAAAATCAGAATCTGGTAAGGTTTTTCTTTCTGATATTGATTCTCAATTAATAGAAAAAATTT
>CAYVZB010000011.1:0-22031 GCA_964456405.1 uncultured Candidatus Saccharibacteria bacterium
GAATCTGGTAAGGTTTTTCTTTCTGATATTGATTCTCAATTAATAGAAAAAATTTGGGGTTTTTTGCCCAAAGCGACGAAAAGTATCGTTTGGATGATGTGGTTACAACTGGTTACACCCTTAAATCTTGCTTAGACAGTCTAACAGCTTTGGAAATTCATGCACATTCTTTAAGTTGGGTTTTGATGGCTTAATTTTTTTCAATAAAAAACTTAATAAATTAAAGTGATTCAATGAAATTTTCAATTATTTCCTCAACGCTTAAATTATTTTTTTGGGAATATTCAAATAATTTATTTATATTTTTTCTTTTTAAATTTATTCTTATGTATTTATTTTCTGATAATTTTACCTGTCTGGTTTTTACACCTGACATCTTTAATACTCTTGAAATAAGATAAGAATGAGTATCAAATTTTCTGGCAATAAAATCAAGAGTATTACCATTTTGATATAATTCACAAATTTCTGGATAAATTTCTTTTGGAATACTTTCTAAATTTTTATACATTTTAATATCCTGATTTTTTTTAAGCAATATAATCAAAATTTTCATTTTCTCTAATTTCTATTTTACTATCAGAAAAATCTTTTACGGATGGTAAATTGTCCGTGACTATTACCCATTGCTTTTCGGGTAAATTGTGCGTTTCATTTTTAAAGCTTATTCCCTGCCTCTGACAAGCTTTTTGAATCCTTTTAAAAGATTTTAATAAATAACAATATATGATTACTTTCATTTGTTTTAATCCTTTTTGGTATACTTTAATTACAATCTTGAGAATACAGGCGGTAATTTAGGTTACTGCCTGTATTTTTTTAGTAAGAATCGTCTTCATCGTCTTCATCTTCTTCATCTTCTTCATCTTCTTCATAATCATTAAAATTAAAATCATATGATAAAGAATTTTTAACAGTTTCGTAGCCGTCACCTGTTTCTACTTCCCATTCTACTGTTTTATCTGATTTATAAATTTTTCCGCAGTCATTTGTTTCATAATCTTTTTCAATTATCTTTTTAATATCTTCTAAGCCTTCACTTATATCAATTCTTTCACCTGAATTAGTATCATAAAATGATTTGCTAATTTCATTATTAAGTAATTGTTCAAATGTGCCAATTTCTTCTTTGTCGCATCCGTCTAAACCTTCGTTGCTATCAACCCCAACCCTGATTAATATTGTTCTTTGTAAAAGAAACCAATTATTTGCTTTTTCTATGTAATAATCAACTTTCTCTCCTATACAGTCTTTATAATATTGCCAAAGCTCTGTTTTTATCTCATCTAATTCATCATCATTATTTGTTAAATTTTTGATTTCTTCTTTCATTTCTTTTGATAAGCAATCCCATAAATCCAAACCTTCTAAAACATCACTGGCTGTTATATTTTCATAATTTCGTGTAAATTTGTTACTATCAAATTCTGTAATACCTAATGAATCCATGTCATACTGATTTGCCCCATCTTTTAAAGCCTTTTTAGCTTCTTCAATCAATTTTTTTAAATTTTCCATATTCACCTCTTGCTATTTAACGGATAACTCCTACAATCTTGATTTTGGAAGGCTTCCTTAACCTTCATGATTTAATTATAAGTCTTATTTGTCTACTTGTCAATAGACATTAATCAAAATAATTAAAAAAAAATAAAATATTTTGAAAATTATGAAGGCTCCCCGATTAAGAGAAGCCTTACACCCTTACAGGGTTTTATTTTAGACACTTTTTAGAGTGGTGACGATTGGTAGTTAGCCTAAGTTAACTGGTTCAATCCCTTACAGGGTTTATTTACGTCACGATTTTATTGTATCACACATTTTAAAATTTTAATTTATTTTCACCATTTTTCACCAAGTTTCTGTTAAAAAATAATCTAAAATCTATCTATATAAACATACTGATATTTATCTATATATTTATATATATAACGATTTCGGTAAGTATTGAAAATAAAAGATTTTGTATCATACATAACGACCGATAAAAAATACCAAAATTTCACACATAAACCTTTTATTATCTATTACCATTTTGTATAATTCATTCTGATATTTAGCGTTTATTGTTACCAGTGGGTTTTTTATGGGAAAAATTATTGCATATATTAGAGCTTCGGGAGATACTCAAGACGTAAAAAACCAAAGGCATGAGATTTTGGAATATGCCAGAGAAAAAGAATTTTATATAAATGATTTTATTGAAATTACTATTTCTTCAAGAAAAACAACCAAACAAAGGCGTATTGATGAACTTTCAAATAACCTCAACGATTCTGACATTTTAATAGCAACTGAACTTTCTAGGCTTGGAAGATCAACCCCTGAAGTTATTTCTCTAATATCACAACTTATTGAAAGAAATATTAGGATAATTCTAATCAAACAGAATATTGATGTTTGCAAAAATACAAACGATATTACTTCTAAGGTTATGATCACTTTATTTGCATTATGGTCTGAAATGGAAAGGGATTTTATAAGCATAAGAACTAAAGAAGCATTAAAAGCCCGGAAAGCTCAAGGGGTTATCCTTGGGAAACCAAAGGGAACAATCCAAAAAAGTAAATTTGATAAAAACAAAGACAGAATTCAGGAACTTTTAAAAATCGGTTTATCGGTCAGGAAAACAGCACTTTTACTTGGCTATTCCACACACAATGGATTAAATGCTTATATAAGAAAGCAGAAACTAAAACCTTAAAAACTATCAGTATAAATTATTAACCGTAAACCCTTGATATAAAAGGATTACGGTATTTTTCTATATATATAAATCAGTAATTTTCTTCCAAAAAACACTAAAAATAAGCATATCAAAACGCCATAACCATTACTATTACATAAACAACATTCAAAATATGTAGTAAATTAAAACTAGAAATTCCTTGATAACATTATTGTCAAATGATATGATAATGATAAATACATTTTAAATTTTTTAAGGGGCTATATGTCACTAACCATGACCAAAACTACACATGTGGAAATTTCAGAGATACCAGAGAAACAGGCATTTCAAATTCTGTATGACTATCTTTTTTTCTACAAACTTTTTTTCAGAAAAAATTCAGAAAACAAATTTATTAACTTATCTTTCAAACTGTATAAAAATAATGATCAGATGTATTTCTCACTTTCTTCAGCTCCACCGCCTGAAATTATTGAAACAAAATCCAAGTCGATAAAACCAACAAAATGGTATGACATGGAACCGGAATTTATAAAAAGATTAGAAAGTAAATTCCTGGAATGTGAGTTTCCAGAGGTATTCGTTAAACGATCCGATATTAATGAAATAATCGAAAAAAGATTACTTACTCAATACAAAAATATCATTAAGTATGAACTGGCATTACAAGAAGGTTGGCAGGCAAATATTTCAAGAGCTGAAAGAAATTCCCTAAAAAAATTATCTTATTCAGGTAGAGAATACCGGCTAAAAGAAGCTACTCACGCACTTTTAAAAGCAATTATTATTCACGAATTATAATTTACAAAACTTAACTTATATATATAAAGTTCCGTGACGCGTGTCAAAATTGACTGGTATCTAGATTCCCTTATAGTCTGGAAAATTGCCAAAATCTCAGTGAAATTTCAGTGAAAAATTAGTGAAAAAAAAGTGACAAAACCCGGTTTTTGCCTATGATATTATTAAAATAGATTATAGTATCAAAAAATAGATAACCTTAAAAAGATTTTTTACTACCCACTATAAACCAGACAAAGCTTCCGAGTCGGTCTTAAGATCGGCTCTTTTTTGTTCTTTTGCTCTGAAATTTTTTAACTAATTTGTAAATATTTATTTTTTGTAAACAAATTTTACTCAGTGTTTATCAATATTAAAAGCCTTTTTCCCTTTACATGGAGATTTTACGATAATGACAAAAAAGCTGCAAAAGTCAGATGACGAGAAACAAAGGCTTAAAATAGAGAAAGAAATAGAAAATGACGAGATTTTAAGGCTCCATTTTCAATACTATACGCTCCGTGAGATAGCCACAAAAGTTAAGTTATCTCATATGACGGTTAAGAACCGCTTAGATAAAATGATTAAGGAGCTTGGCAATAAACGAGAAGAAACTATTGAGTTTAGTAGAAATACTAGGATACATGAGCATGAGGCTTTAAAAAAGAAGGCTTGGGAATTTATCAATAGTAAAAAGGGTTCAAAATTTGCTTTCAAATACATGGAAATTATTCTGAAAACAAATCAGGAAATTTCTAAATTAAAGAATGAATATCCTAAGGATGTTGTTAATGAGACACCTAAAAGAGGTTATGAGGAAATAATAGAGGAAGCATGGAAGGATGAATAATGTCCTTTATGTACCAAAAAGATTGGAAGAAATAAGGAAAGCTCCTAAGAAAGTTCTTACCGATCCCCGGCTTTTTATAGAAACTTTTTTTAAGATCATTGATAAAAAGGGTAGGCTTGTTCGCTTTGAATTTAATAAAGTCCAGGAAGAATACTACGAGTTTTTATTAAAAAATTACTGGCTAGATTACACGACTACTTCCGGGATAATAAAGAAAAGGTTTCAAAAAATAAGGGTAAATGAATTAAAAAGCCGACAATATGGTGGTTCTACATTTATCCGTGGGATTATTGCTTATGACACCATGACAAATACAGGTTGCACTTCATTAATTTATTGTCAGGATTATGACTTTTCAAAGCAAATGTTCCAATTAAAAGATAAAGTCTTTTATAAAAATATGCCAAAAGATTTTAGACCTCGTGTGGCATATGACACAAGTTTTCAGTATACGTTTCCAGATTTAATATCTAATATCAGAGCAGAGAAACCCGGAGCTAGTGAAACAGTTGCCAGAAAACAGGGAAGATCAAAAACAATTTTTAATCTTCATGTTTCGGAATTGGCTGAATGGGTTAGTGCTAAAGTAACAATGTTAGGTTTATTGGAGGCGGTTTCTCCTGATGGTAATGTTTTTGTTGAATCTTCGCCTAAAATGGTGGGAGATTACTTTCATAGCCTTTATTTATCAGGTAAAGATATTAATTCCGTATGGACTTCCAGATTTGTTCCATGGTTTGATATCCCGGAATATTATATAAAATTATCACCTGAAGAAGAAAAACAGGTATTAGAAACTTTATCCGATAAAGAAAGTTTTTTGATTGAAAATCATAATTGTACCGCCGGACAAATAGCTTGGAGGCGGAAAAAAATATCAGAGAAACTTAATATTGAAAGGGATTTTCTTAGAGAATACCCAGAAGATGATGTAAGTTGTTTTGAAGCTGAATCTGATCTTATTTTCCCAGAAGAAGTAAGAAAAATTACAACAACAGTTAAAGAGCCTATATCTGGACATTGTTACGCTATTGGTGTTGATATAGGAGGCGGTGGGCTTTATTCAGACAATTCAAGTATTACTGTAATTGATGATGATACCGGCGAGGAGGTTTATACCGAATTTTTAAGATGTGAACCGGAGGAGCTTGTACCTTTAGCTTTAGAGATTTGGAAAAAGTATCCCGGTTTAATTGCTTTTGAAAATAATGGTGAAGTTGGTGACACTGCTGTTCAATTAGCTTATCAAATACCAGAGTGGGAGGATTTTTTATTTTCACATGGTAACAAAGGCGGTTGGCATACTGGCAGTAATAAGCAGTCTGAAATATTTAAATTACGACTTGAATTAAAAAAAACATATGCAGGTTTACCAGGTTTAAAGATTTCATCCCAACAAATCATAAAAGAAATGAATTGGTTTCAAAATCTTGGTAATGGAAAGATGGGTGCACCTACCGGAAAAAGTGAAAACGGAGAGAGGTTTACCGATGATAGTATTATGTCTTGCATGATAGCAAACGGTATAAGAACCTATTTATGGCAGGTAAGGGATTTAATTATAGAAAGATGGAAAATAATAGATGGAAAATAATAAATGGAAAATAATAAATGGAAAATGAAGAAACGGAAGTTCAATTTCGAACATCAACATTAAAGTTTAATGAAAGTTACAGTAATAGTGTTTTATTATCATTTCCTGAAGTTTCTATAAATAAAAATTATAAAGGCAGAGATAATATTTCAGGAAATGATATAAATTCCATACCGAAATCAAATGAAAACGCTTATAACGAATTAATTGAACCTGAATTGGATTTAAAAAAACTAAAAGATTTTTATGATATATCAGACGCTTTAAGAACCGCAATAGATGTATTCGTTACCAATGTTGTTGGTTTTGGTTACGATTTTAAGCCTGAGTGGGATATTGTTGAGAAAAATGGTATAGCGGTTTTTGTAGAGACTAATGAGCCGGTTCCTCCTCAGATCTTAAAAGAGATGAAAGAAGAAAAAGCAAGAATAACAATGTTTTATTTAAGTTTATCTTTGGATAATACCTGGACTCAGGAACAAAAGAATAAACTAACATTAAAAGAAATTTATGGCAATTCTTATGTAGAATATGAAAGAGATTTGGAGGGTAATTTACAGGGAGCTGTTCTTATTGATTCCGATACAATCAGACTAACTAAGCATGAAGATACCGGTATTCTTATTGAAAATTTCATTAAAAATCCAGATACCTTGGAATTTGAAACCCAGTTAAGATTAAAAAAATTTAGAAGATACGTCCAACTTTCATCAGGCGGTGCAATAAAAACATATTTTAAAGAGTTTGGTGATCCTCGTATTATGAATGCTTATACGGGTAAATATTATAAAAATTCTATAGGTGAATATATTACAGATGTTAATTTTATTCCCGAAAATGAAAAATTTAAAGCGGCTACTGAAATTTATCATTTTAAAGTTTTAGATCCGGGTAATCTTTACGGTTATGGAATACCACGATGGGTTTCTCTTATTCCTCAATTATTAGGGGTTAGATCTTCAGATTTATTGAATGCTGAAACTTTTAAAAATAAAGGCATACCTGATTTTATTGTAATAGTAGAGGGTGCCACGGCTGACACTATTGTTAATCAGATTGAGGATCATGTTAAACAAAATAAAAAAATGGATAAATTTGGTAATCTTTTAGTCGTTTCTGCTGATTCAAAAAAAATAGGAGCGGCTGGTCCAAATATGGATTATAAAAACCCGGCAATAAGAATAGAACCACTTAATATTCTTACTCAAAAAGAGGGCATGGCTTTGGATTATCAAAAAGAAGCACGTGAAAGAATAGCAGGTATTTATAGAATACCAAGTTTTCTTTTGGGTAAAAGCTCTGAAGTTAATCGTGCCACGGCTGAAATACTAAAACAGGTATTTGAAGAACAAGTATGTCGACCAGCAAGAGTTGAAGAAGATGATATTCAGAATAATAAAATACTTACAGATTTTAAAGCAAAATATTATAGGTATTATTCAAAATCATCTAAAATTGAGAACCTAGAATTAAAATCAACAATTCTTTTAGACGGTCTACAAAAGGGGGCTTTTATACCCCGTGAAATTCATAAAATCCTTAATAAAGATTTAGATCTGGGATTAGAAGAGCTAAATGAAAATTTTATGAATAAACCTTTAACTATTTCTTTAGCTGAAAAACGTTCAGGGATTCTTCCAGAAAATAAAAATTTAGTACTTCCTTTGGAAGATCAGCCAAAAGCTGAAATTTATCAAAAATTAAAAAAAGTTCTTGAAAATGAAGGTTTAACAGGGATTCGCATGTATTTAGTAGGTAATAAAAATGATAACTGAAAAGCAAACAGATAAAATAATTAAAACTATTGATAACCAAGTCATAACAGACTTTCTTATTAATGATGATAATTTTTTTGATAATTCAAAACCGTCCGATTATGGTATAACTTCATGGGAAGAATACAAAAAAGGGTTTTCCGAAAGAAACACACTTTCTTTTGAAAGATTTACATCGCTTATAAAGTCTTATCCTAAAGATGATTTTAACAGTGAACTAGAAGAAATAAATGAGGAAGATACCGAAAGATTTTTAAATCTTATTTCAGTAAAAAAGGCTTTATCAGTAAACATTTCTTTTACAGAGGGCATAGTATATGCTTTAAGGGTTTCTCTTGATAGTTTGTATTATAATTCTCAGTATATTTTCACCAGGTTAACAGATAAATTAAATAATCCTGATCAGGTAAGAATCATAAATCTTTTCCTTTTATTTGTAAAAATGGTAAAAGATGATCTTAGGTTTATTACTTATGGTGAAACTGGTGAAATAAGCACGGTTCCACTTCAAATTATTAAAAAAACCGATCTGAAAAAATATTATGAAACTTATGTAAGCTCCTATGATGTCCAAAGAATAAATGATATTTATCAGGCGTTACAGAGTTCTATGGCTTTACTTGATGTATTTTTACAGCTTATTCCTGAAAATCCTGAATTTGATTTTTTTAAAAAGACAATCCAAACAGCTCTTGATTGTATAAATATTATTTCTAATGATTTTAAAGAATTAATGCTTATTGCAAATGCATTAAATATAGTTTGTATAGCTCCAAAAGAAGTTAGTTCGCCATCACCAGAATTACCATGGGTAGACGATGATTTAATAAAATCCACAGCATTAAAAAAGAAACTTTCCGGTAATTTGCCGATTGATATAAAAAAAGCAACTCAAGGTTTAATTACCGGAATCATTCTGGAACCCGGTGACGAAGAAAACCGGGATTTACACGACCAATTCATATCAAAAGAAGAAATTGAAAAAGCAAATATTTTCTATATGTCAAAACATCAAAATTTAGGTTTAATGCACAAATCATTACTGAAAAGTAATAATGATCCTAAGCCACAAGCCACATTAATAATGAACTGGATAACGCATGAAGATACAATAATTGGGGGTGAAATTGTAAAAGATGGTACATGGCTTCAACAATGGCAAATACTTGATAAAAAATTAAAGAAAAAAGTAGATTCCGGTGAATATACAGGCTTTTCAATCGGAGGAGAGGGAGAAATAAAACCAGATGAAGTATAAAAAAAAGGAATCGGGACCTATTCCCGGTGAAATTCTTAATGCACAAATTCGGGAAGTCTCTTTGGTGGATTCCCCGGCAAATGGTAGAAAATTTTTATTTAAAAAGAGGGAAAATATGAAAGACGAACTTAAAAAGAAACTTCAAAAAATGGGCTTTAATGCTGAACAAATTGAATTGGTAGGTGATAAGCCATCAGAAAAACTTGAAAAAGCTCTTCAGGCTATTGCTGAATTAGATGGTGAAAATATTTCTGAAGATATTTCAAAGGGTTTTATGGATTCTTTGAAAAAATTCTTTTTACCAAAAGAACCAAATTCAGAAATTAAATCAGTAATTGAACCGCTTATTAAAAAGATTGAAGCTATTGAAACAAAGATTGTTAAATCAGATACAAACTCAGTTTCAGAACAAAAACCGGGTGATAATGATTTAATTAAAAGATTCGAATCTCTTGAAAAATCTTTAGCTCAATTAGAAAAAAGCGAATCTGAACCGGAAGAACAACCAAAACAAGAAGATCCATTAATTAAAAAACTTGATGATCTTGAAAAAAGAATATCAAGTCTTATAAAAATGCGTACTGGCGGTAACTCAGAACCACAGGCAAACGTATCAGGTCTAACACCTGAAGAATTGGAAAAAAGAAAGAAAAATAATCTGTTTAAAGGGAGTGCTTTGGATTTCTCAATGTAATCCTTAAAAACAAAAATTCCAATAGGAGCCGAAATGGCTCCTATTTTTATGCAAAAAATTTTAAAAATAGGAGATAAAAAGTAAAATGGCTAATATTAACGCTGAGCTTACCAAAGCTGACAACATGATTACCACAGCAGGTATTTCAAACGGCGGTTTACTTACCGCTGAACAAGGCAACCAGTTTGTTTATGATGTTTTTAAACTTTCTGGTTTGATGGATAAGGTTACAACTGCAAGGTTTACCGCTTCCACAAGAAGATTTTCAAAACTATCTTTAGATCAAAGAGTTGTTTTTCCTAAAACAGAAGGATTAAGCACAGGGAGACAGTCCAGAATTGTAACATCAGATGTGGAATTAACACCAATTCGTTACAATGTTGTGGTTGAAGTTTCTTATGAATTTATTAAACAAAATATTCAGAATGGAAATATTACAGATGTTTTAATGCAGGCTTTTGCAACTGCTATCGGTAATGATCTTGAGAGATTCGCGCTTAATGGTAATACCGTGGGGCATGCTCAATATGAAAGTTTAATTGATCCGGTAAACGGCTCATCTACAAAAATGGTAAAAGATCCTCTTTTATCTTCAGGCGACGGTTGGTTGAAAAAGGCAGATTCCGGTAATATTTTCGATGCTGAAAACTCTGATAAAATCAGTAAAATTATCGCAAATATGAAAAAATTAATGCCTGATCAATATAAAATGGATCCACGTTTATTAAGATTCATTATGCCATCCGATATTGTAGATAATTATGTTTACCAGCTTTCTGGAAGAAACACCTTGCTTGGTGATAAAATGCAAACTGGTATGATGCAGGTTGAAGGCTTTTCAGTACCTCTTTTAGGTTTACCGCTTTTTGATGTGAGACCTTTAAAAGTTAAACATGTTACCCTTACAGGAACAACCGCCGTTTCTCTGGATTATAAAAATATAGTAGACACTGAAGTATGGGTAACTCCTACTGATTTAGCTTCTACACCTGTAACACCTTATACTTTAACTACTGATTACGAAATAAACGAAGCAAATGGAACAATTGCAAGACCTTTATCAGGTAGCGCAATCTCATCAGCTTCTACCGTTAAAGTTACATACAAAGCTCCTCCTGAATTATTACTTACAGATCCTACCAATCTTTTAATTGGTATGAATACTGATGACATTATGATTGAACGTGAAAAAAATATAACAAAACAGACCTGGACTTTTGTTATATCAGGCTCTATTGCTGCAAACGTTCTCAGAACTGACGCAATTGTAAAAGCAATAAACGTTCAGGACGATTTAGAAACTACTTAATAAGTAGCTTCTTTTAAATTCTTACAATTTTTTAAGAGGAAAAAAATATGGCAAAAAAAGAAATACCGGTTGAACCGGAAAATAATGATGTTGTTATTGAATCAGTTAATAATGATTCTGTAGAAGAACCTATAGAAACCAGTGTTAATCTTAAACAAGAGGTTTATTCTATTAAATTAATTTTGGGTAAAAGTTATAAAAGCCCACAAAGTAAAAAGGTATATCTTAATAATGCACCGGAAATAACATCAAATAAGGAAGAGATTGAAAGATTTTCAAATAACGGAAGATTTGAAGTAAAGAAAGTCTAACATATATCTTTTAAAACAAATTAACAGAAAAAGGGGTTTTATAATCCCTTTTTTTATTTCATAAATTTTATATTTTTTTAAGTGAGGTTTTAATATGTCATCATTAGATACAAGACCAAGAAATTTTTCAGTAAGAGAAAGTTTTACAAGTGAAGCAAAAGCAGAGTTTGCAGGTACTACATACATAAGAGATTTTTTATGTAAAGAACAGGGTGCACCAGCAGCAAAAACAGCAGCGGCTACTCTTACAGCGGCGGAACTTTATGGAGGTTTAATAACTATATCCCAGAATACAACTGCTACAGTAGCTTTGACCCTACCTACAGGAGCAGAACTCGACGCTGCTTTGGATCATGCAGGCTTACCTATGTCCGCAAATGATAGTTTTGATTTTACAATAATTAATCTTGATACCAATGCGGCTGCTAATACAGCAACACTTACCGCCGGGGCTTCAGGTATTAGTATTGTGGGAGCCGCTGTTATACCTTCTGCTCATTCTACTACTGTGCAAAATTCGGCAAGAACTTTCAGATGTAGAAAAACAGCGGCAAATACCTTTGTTATTTACGCTTTAAACTAATAGGTATTAAGCAATTATGTCAATTTATAGAGAAAAAACATTAACAGAAAGTGATCTTCAATGGATTGTTACTTTACCGGATGGAACCGCTGTTGATGTTGATTCTATAAATTTTGAAATATTTTCTGTGGATGGTGACGGGGTAGAAACCGAACAAGTTTCATCAACCCCGGCAACTCGTTCAGAAGAAGGTATTTATTATGCTGAGTGGACTGTGCCAGCGGATGAACCACTTGGTAATCATATTATCCGTTGGACATGGGAATTAAATTCCGGTTCTGAAACTCAGACTGAGGATATAAGTTTTGATGTATTGGCAGCAACAACAGCAACCGACACTGAAACAATATCACCAGCTTTATATTTAACCGTTGATGAAATGATGGACGAAATCACGGTTTTGGCAGAAAGACCCTCTGAGGCTAAATTACTTTTAAAGATAAAACTTGCTCAAAAATATATTGAAAAAATTACCGGTCAGTTTTTCAACCAAAGGACTTTAACACTTAATCTTAATGGTTCTGGTAATTATCTTTTAAAACTTCCATTTCCAATTATTGAGCTTACAAAAATAGAGTTCAAAAACTCTGATGGTTCATATACCGAGTATGAGCTCTCATATTTTGAGGTTTTTAACCGATATCTTCCTGATGATCGTACTTATCCAAAAATTGAATCAGATACTTATATCTTTCCGAAAGGAAAAAATAATATAAGGCTTACCGGGTCATTTGGATATGTCGAAGAGGATGGAAGCACACCTGAATTAATCAAAGAAGCATTAAAAATGATCGTTAGGCTCTGGATGTTTGACACGGACACTAACAAAGGTAATCAGAGAAAATCAAAAGTTTATTTTGATAAAGGTCAGAATAATGAAAACAGAATATCAGAAGCAGTAGCAACCGGAACCCTAACCGGAGATTCTGAAATTGATAATATTTTAAGATGGTATACCCGTTCAGGAATCGTAACATCAATATGATAAATCTTGAATGGGAATCACAAGCCGTTATCAATGCTTTTAATAAGATGGCTGATAACTCCGAAATGTCAAATCTTTACCCAGGAATCACCAAAGCATTAAAAAAAGATCAGGCTAGGCTTTTTGGAGTTCAACAGACACCAGAGGGGAATCCTTGGGAAGCAAATAAGAAAGGAACAACAGTTCTTTGGGGTATTGGTAAATTATTTGAAGAGACTCAAAAAGATTCTAATTATCGATTAGTCGGTAATGATATGTATGTTTATTCTTCTCATCCCGGAGCTGGAACCCATCAATGGGGATTACCTGTAAGAATATGGGGAAGGACACCGGCTTATAAATTCCCAAAAAGGACTTATCTTGGTCCATCACCAACCGGTGAAAAAGAATTATTAAACGAGGTCTCTTTAAGAATATCCTATGTATGAAGAATATAATGCCAAATACAACCCTTGGTATAGACCAATTGAATCACTTGAAAAAATATTGAAAGAAAATAAATATATTAATAAAAGACCTGTAAATACTAATACATCAAACTCAAAGGTAATTAATACAACGTTTTATAAATACCTTACAAGTGAAGAGGTTTTAAAAAGTTTTGGAGAAACTTCAAAAGACATTAATAATATTGCTTTACCTTCTCCCTTTTTATCAATTTTTCCGGGTTTTAATTTTAATATTCTTGAACCACTTATTAAAGAAAAATATGAACCAGATATTATCATTGACTTAATGATATCTAATCCAAAACTTGAACAAGCAAAAACAGACTGCTTAAACTTTGCTTTCAAGGTAATAGAAGTTATAAAACAAAATAAAAATTTAAACGGTACATGTGCTTACTGTTATGTAAAGACAATACAAGATTATGGATTTAGGGAGCCTTACAAACTGCCCTATGAAAAGTTTTACCGGCTGATTTTAGATTTAAAAACCAGCTAAATTACACCTAAAAACAATAGACCTCTTCGGGGGGTCTTTTTTTATTGCAATTATTTTTTTTTGGAGGAAATTAAATGGGGACAGTTAAAGAAAATTATGCCCAATCAAGACTTGATGAGCTTTTGGGGATGGACGGGATTACTACCGGTATCGCAAATTCTTTTCTCAAATGGAGAAATAGAATCGGATCATCTACAACCAGATTCGGTAACGATAAATGGAGAAGTTACGGAATTCTAAAAAACGAAGCTGACATACAAAATACCATTGAAACTTATATGGAGAAAACAGGTATTTCAACCGTTAATTTAGGTACTGAACCTACTTCAAACGCTGTTAAATTATCTGTGACTCTTAAAAACCTTACCCGTGAAGGTGTTGCCTTTGCTCAACGTAATTCAAATTACTCTCTATCGGGCACAGCTCACCCTGGTACACGTCAATATGTTGCAACTTGGACTGGGGCTTTTGTAGCGAGTCAAACAATTACAATGACATTCACTACAACCAATATAGAAACAGGTGAAACTAGTTCAGCAACCACATTAAGTGTTGCATGGACAACTGATGACGCTGGCACTAAAGCGGCTATTTTAAGTGCAATCAAAGCAAATACAGGGATACATCAAACTAATACCGCTTGGGCTTCTCATGTACTTACTATCAAGACTAAAGCCGGTTACTATATGACCGTATCAGCAAATATGGCTTCAACTGGTGGAAGTTCACCTCCAACAGTAACTAATGTGGCTACTGATACCAGTAGCATTTCAGGCACTATTGACGAAACAAATGGAACAATTACAAATACCTCTTTTGGTATGGCTGATGTTAGTGATTTTGCAGCAAAACAAGAAATAATGGTTCTTACTGGAACTGATGATTTTATTGAAACCGCTTTTATTGATTATGTGGATACTGACAATAATGTAATTTATTTAACTACACCACTCATGCAATTACCTGATGACGGGGCTACTGTTACAGTGGTTGCTAAGTATTCCAATGCAGGTTACGCCCGTGAGTTGCCCGATCCAGTTGAATTAAGAATAGATTTTGATGATCATTCAAGTAATTCAATCGAAATGTACTGGTTTGGTAAAGCAAAATTAGTATCAAGTACAATGCCAAAAAGAACAGCAGAGGGTAAAGAAGCAACTCTTGAGTTTGAAATCTTCCCTGAAAGAGTTCTTGACGGTTCAACTTACAAATGGCGTTATTTCTTAACTGAGGAAATAATGTCAAACGCTGGAACTTATTAATTTCCCTTATACATCAACGCATTAGAGGGGTAAATCTACCCCTTTTTTTATTAAAGGATTTATATGATTGAACAAAATTTGAAGCCAAGAATCAAACATGAATGGTTACAAAATCTAGAAATAGTAGGATCACCCGAAGTTATTGAAGCCTTAAATTTTTATTTTAACCGTGTAGGTAGTTCTCTTGGCTTTAACATTTTTGATATAACTGTTTCATTAGGTATTACAGAGCCTAATGATTTCCCTATGGAAAAAATCAAAAATATTAAAACATATATGTCCATGCCAGATGGTGAAGAAAAAAATAAGTTCAAAAATGAAAAGAAAATTGATGATGAATTTATTTCAGCATATCAAAAAGATATAGAAGCCTGTAAAGAACGATTTAAAGAAATACCTAAAAAATTGATTAATTACTGGCTTAATTCTGAAACAAAAGAAGGTTTGGAAGAATTATATAAAATAATTTCCTTAGCTGTTGGTTATGATGTAGAAATTATAAAAGCTACTGATTACACTGTTTTAGCTGAAATTCTTATCAGAATCTTTTTAAAACCGGAATCATCCATTGATCAGGCTTTTTTTTTGAGGCTTGCTCTAAGCCTGTTGAACATATACATGGATTCATCCCATACTATTTCAATAGAAAACTTGAATGGGTTGATGAAATAGAAAAGAAAAGTAGTATTTATTATTTTAATATTTACGACTTAAACTTTTTGCACAATGAAATAATTTCTCCTTTATTAAAAGAAGGTCTACCTTTTGAATGGTTAATGAAAACTGATATCAAAAAAGTTTTTTTAAAATTCCTTCAATTAGATAAAAGAGTTTTAGTTGAAAATGCCCGGTTTTGGTTTAGGCAAAATCTTCAGGAAATTGAGAGAAAAGCCACCGAAAAGATTGAATCTAAAGA
Source organism: uncultured Candidatus Saccharibacteria bacterium (assembly GCA_964456405.1). Taxonomy (GTDB): domain Bacteria; phylum Patescibacteriota; class Minisyncoccia; order Phycocordibacterales; family DATGWK01; genus JAHFLV01. The sequence goes on from CAYVZB010000011.1 coordinate 15,955, forward strand.
TACTAAAGGACAAACGGTTTATACCGATCCTTCACCAGAACAGGTGGAAAAAAGAAAAAAAATGTTATTCAGAGAATATTTCAGAAAGGAAAAACCTAAAGATGAAAAAAATATTTAATAATTTGAAAATTGCTGTTTTATTTGCCAGTGTAATATCATTGGAAGTTTTTAAGGAAAAATCAGCAGTTATTTTATCAGATGATTTAAAAGCTGATATCAAGAAAATAAAAGAGCCTTTTATTGTAGTTGTAAGAGGTGTGGATAAACAAGAGTATAAAGATGTTACTGAGGTAAGACATAAATTTTCTGATAATGACACAGAAAAAGTAAATGTTTTTTCACAGTCCTATGTAAAAGAAATTGCAGGAGATAAAGCAACCTTTTATATTGATGGAGCTTATGGTTTTGCTGTTGTTAATCCTAAAAGCAAAGCTGTAAAAGATGTGGAAGTACCACCACCTGAAGAAAAAACAGATAAAAATCCTAAGAAATAATAAAAAAATATATAAAAAGGGAGGGGAAACTCTCCTTTTTTTATGAATAAAAATAAAGAAAATGAAAAAAGAAGAAACCTTATTACTTAAGATTCAGGGCGATAATAAAAATTTAAAGGTAATTTTAAAAGAATCTACTGATTTATTAAATACTCTTACAAAAAGTGTACATAAAGCAAATGAAGAAATTGCTTTGACTGGAAAGAATTTAACTCCGGCAACGGAATCCTTAAAAAAGTTTTTAAGTGTAGCCGATTCAAAAGCTATAAATATTAAAATTGATCATTCAAAAGTTGATACTGTTATTAAAAAGTTTGAATTAATGCTTGGCTTATTATCAAATATTCAAAAAAATTCTAAGATATCACTTGATATGTCAGGAGTTGAGGGTATTGATAAGGCTATTAAAGCTATGAAATCTCTTTCAAATATAAAAAAGCCCGAAGCAAATGTTAGAAATTCTGTTTTAGATAGAGTTTTATCTATTTTTTCTAAAGATTCTAAAAATATTCCAACTGAAATAAAAATAAAAGGTCTTGAAAAATTAGAGATTTATAATAAATCTTTATCTGAAATGATAAAAAAACTAGAGGATTTAAAACAACTTGGAAAAGGGATTAATATTGATCTAAAAGGTTTAGAATCCCTTACAAACCTTTTAATAGAATTTGAAAAACTTGAAGCTAAAACAAAAAAACTTCAAGAAGAAATAGACAAATTAAAGAAAAGCATGGACAGACCAGTCGCGAACCCTGTTGAACCAGCAAATAAAGGAATTGAGGATGCTCTTCCTAAAATGGGTATGTGGTTGGTAGCTTTAGATCTTATGGCTTCAGCCGCTAAAGTAGCTCTAAGAGAAATAGGACAAGCTTTTATTGCCTTATCCGATGACATACTTAAATTTGAACAAGAGGTGTATCAATCCAGAACTGTTTTACAAGATGGCTTAGGTGATTTTCAAAAAACAGCAAATTCAATAATAGATTCTGCAAGGGAAATAGGAGCCTCTGCAAATAAAGCCGCTGGTGGTATACAAACAGTTTTTGCCGCTGGTATTAATGAAGCAAAAGACGCACTTTATGGTTATCAAATAGCTCAAATGTCCGCAATGGCAACTCAATCAGATATGAATGACTTGATAAATTTTGGAGTACTTGCAAATAAAAATTATTCATCAACTGTTCAGGACTGGCCGACTTTATTTAATAAAATTTCAGTTGCGGCAACTCAATCAAAACTTGACATTGCAGATTTTGCCAAACAGGGCGGTACTATTGCCAGTGGTTTTACTGCCGCTAATATTTCTTTAGATGAATCTTTGTCTTTGGTATCTTCATTCGGAAATTATTTAAGAAATGCCAGTGAGGCAACAGTTGCCGCCACAAATATGGTAAAGAAAATTATCCAACCAACTAAAGAAATGAAGGGAGTTATAAAAGAAATTAATGATGAAACAGCTGGTATAGGTCAAAAACTTATTTTTTCACCATCAGGTTTAAAAGGCATTGATGGAACTCTTGAAGGTTTTCTTAGAAATTTTAATACAAAGGTTGAAGCATATGCTAAGAAAAATGCTTCAACAGTCCAAGATGTTTTAGCTAGAATGTTTAAAGAAATTCGGGCAAACAGAGGCTTACAAGTTGCTTATTCTTCTATAATGTCCGGTGAATTTGAAAGAATAAAAAAAGAAGTACAAAATGATACAACTTTCTTACAAAGAGCATTTGAAGAGTCTACAAAATCGATTTTAAATCGTTGGGAAATTCTAACTAACAATATCTCCTCGGATTTTAAAAAGATTTTCGTAGCAGTTCAACCAAGTTTACATCAATTTTTAGATTTTGTTGAAGGAAGTATAAGCCAGGTAATTGAATTTTTTCGGGAATTAGGTGCAGAGTTTGTATGGTTAGCTGATTCTCAAATTTGGGAAGATACAAAAAGTATGTTTTCTGGTTTAGGAACAGTAATAAGTTTTTTACTTACTCTTATTGGGGATCTTATAAAAGTTTTAGCAAGTGGACTTAATGCTGTTTTGAAATTCATAGAAGGTGTTCAATCTCTTTTTTCAGATTTAAGAAATTTTATAGGAACATTTTGGAGTGACCTTACTGAAAATGGTATCAAAAATATTTTTACATATTTTGACAGTCAAATATCAGCTTTTAAACAAAAATCAGAAGAATTTTTTGATCAAGTTTGGAAATTTTTTACCAACATAGGTAAAGTTGGAAAAGGTGATTATTTTGATGATAAAGAGGCTAATAATATAAGTTCAAAAGTTGGTAAAAATATGCCTTCTGGTCAAAAGAAAAACTTCAACCCTTACCAAGCTTTAGCTGAATACGGAAACCGTGGCGTTGAAATGATTGAAACAGCCAAAGAAATTGGCGATGACATGCTGACTGTTGAGGATGAAATAAATAAAATAAGACTTTCTGAAATGGAGTATGCGACAAAGGATATCATTAAAAAGCATGAAGAAAGAACCGATAAAATTAAAGAAGCCTTAGAAGATGAGAAGTCTATGCTGGAAAGCTTACAAAAATCATTTGATAAAGTTCGAGAAGATGGTGTCCCAACGGATAAAAACGAGTTAAAGAAATATACAACTCTTGCCGGAGCTTTGGCTAATCAAAAAAGAAAACTTAAAGATATAGAAACACAGGCTAATCAAGATATTATAAAAGCAAATGAATTACGTGATTTACAGCTTGAACAGCTAAGAAAAAAAAAGGAAGATGAAGAAAAAACAGCGGGTGAAAAACTTAAAAATAATGAAATTGAACGTATAAAAAATGAATACGAAACTAACCTAAAACGATATGAAGATGATAAAAACAAACTTATCGAAGCTGAAACCGAAAAAGGAACATCCAAAGAAGCTATAGCATTAAAAACAAATAGTTTTCTAACCAAAATTCAGAATTTACAATCAGAAACATCAAAGAAACTTTTAAAATATGACCTAAAAGAATACCAGGATTTTAAAGAAAAATCTTCAGAAACAGCAGAAACAATTCAAATAAATATATCCAACTTTGAAAAACAGAGTTTGGAAGATCGGCTTAAATTCAAGAAAGAAAAATTTTCCGAAGAAAATGAAGAATTAAATTTTAATGCTGAATTTTATAAAGTATCTGAAGAGCATAAATTAATCCGTCAAAAAGAAATTAATGAAAAAAGATTAAAGGATATTAATAATTTTCTTTCTAATGATAAAGAACTCCAAAAGGAAAAATATAAAGAAACTAGAGAAGCCTTATTAAAAGAACAAAAAGAAATTTCAAATAAAAATAGATTAATTGACCAAAAAAATGGTGAATTAAAGATAAAAAAAGAAATTGAATTAGAGCGAATGGGCTTAAATCAAAAGAAAAGTATCCTTGATTTTGAGGAACAATACCGTTTAGATTCTGGAAAAAATATTTTAGCAAGAAAAAAACAACTTATTCAGGATGAAATTGATTTAGCAAAAAAAGAGTTAAATGCTATTCCTGAATCTGATTGGCAAGCTAAAGGTTTAAAACGTGGTGAAATTTTTGGTTTAGAAAATATTACCAAACCTGGTATTGATCAAGCTGAAATACAACTTGCTCGACAATTAGAAAACCAAAAACATCAAGAAAAACTTGATAATATTAACCGTGAGAGTGAACTAAATAAAATCAATACTTATCAGGCTTTAGACTTAGAAAAAAAAGCAAATTTGGAACGACTGGAAATTCTTAACGATAGGCTATCAAAAGAAACAAATGAAATTGAAAAAGAAAATTTAAAACGTGAAAAAAATGCTTTAGAACATGCTAATAAATTAATTGATATAAACAAAACCAATGAAATGGTAAACGATTTATCAAAAATAAATAATGCTTTCTCAAATATTGCAAAAACTTTTACGGAAAGTTCTTCTGAAATGATGAAAGGTATTGGATCAATAATACAACCTTTATCAGAAGTAGGTGACAAAATACTTGATATTACCAAAAAAGCAAGTAGGGGTGATATTGTCGGTCTTACTGTTGAAGGTGCTCAAGAGGGTGCCAGAGGATTGTCAGCATTAATAGGCGGTTACGATAATTTATATAAAGTTCTTAATAAAACTGAAAAAACTCAACAGGATATTAATGAGGCTACTCTTGAGAATTTAAAAGCCATTCCGCTTTTAGGTGAGGCAGTTTATAAACTAGCAAGAGTTGTTACAGATAGCATTGGTCATACCTTACCTGAATCTGTTAAAAAAGCCAGAAAAGAAATTCAAGAATTACTAAACCAAATTGGTGCATATGAAAATGAAAGAAATATCATAAGCACAGAGCAAAAAATACAATTACTTAAGAAAGAAAGGGATGAACAATTAAAAACACTTGATATTGTAGCTTTAGGCGGTTTAGGGTTTCTTGTGCAATATATGAAAATCTGGAATGAATATTCCCAAAAAATAGACACAGCACAAAAAGAAATTCAAAATGCTGAAAATGAAGCACTTTGGGAAAATAAATTAGCTAAAATATCAGCACAAGAAGAAACTTTTGATAACAAAATGGCTTTAATTGATCTGGAAGAAAAAAGAGCTATTGAAGCAGCTAAATCTGAATATAAATCTGAAAAAGAATTAAACCTTAGAATCGACACTATCAAACTTCAGTCAAAGAAAAAACGTAAGGATTTAGCTAAAGAACAAGAAACCAAACTCCTGGACAAAAAACAGGAAATGTACGAAAAAGAACTGGATATGATTGATAAGATTTATGGTAAACATAAAGAAAAACTTGCTGATGAAATCCAGGATTTCCAAGATAAAATAAAAGACTTAACCCAACAGATTAAAGATGTTGAAAATGAGTTTTACGATAACAGAAACAGGGAATCTGATAAGACAAGGCAACGTTATCAGGCTTTTTCAAGTGCTTTATCATCAAGAAAAAGCGAACTTGCACCATCATTTTTCAGAGCTAATCAACTAGAAATGGACACAAAAGCCTCATTGGCTTCCAGTCAGGCACAAACAGAATTTGAACAAACTGGTAATTTCACTCAGTACCAATCAAGAATGGCTAAAATTGCCCTTGATAAATTTGCATATATGCAAAAACGCCTTAGTGATACCACAGACCCTCAAGAAAGAGCTGATATAGAAGAAAAACTCCTTTCTCTCCGTCAAGAGTATTACAACTATGCTTTTGATAAAGAAAAAGAGGCTATGGAAGAGAAAAAGCGACAACTTGAAGAAGAAAAAAGACAAAATGAAGAAAAACTTAAGATCAAAAAAGCGGAAATTGCAAAGGTAAAAAAGGCTGAAATTGCAGCTATTGATCAGGTAAATAAAGCCTATAAACAATCTGGTGATATTTGGTTATCAACAATGAAAAGTAGAACAGATACATGGATGAATTACGCAAAAACACAGGCTAAAGATATATTTTCAGAACCAAAACAAGAAATAGAAAAACTTTTTGCTGAGTTTGAAAAAGTAAAAACCAAGGTAAAAGAAGAGCTTTCCGGAAAATCTTCTTCTACTTCTGTAGGTGTAGGAAATGCAATAACTTCACCATCTTCTTTAGGTTCTAAAATGGGTAGTTTACT
>CAYVZB010000012.1:0-5088 GCA_964456405.1 uncultured Candidatus Saccharibacteria bacterium
ATTATGAACTTCTCAAGCCTCTCGACCAGTGTTGTTGCATATTTTACACAACATCATCGGCTGATCATTCCGAACTGATTTTTCAGGTGTTATTTGGTGAGTGTGTTTCATTGGTTGTTTGTGTTTGAATTTCATCGTTCCAGTTTTCACCGTTGATCCAGGTGAGAGGGTTTTTGATATATCCTTCTTTCCACTTTCGATTGAATGCCTTGTTTCGCTTGATTGCGTCCAGGATTATCGGAAGCAATGATGATTTGAGCTGAAGGAATTTTTTCATTGCCTTTTTCTTATCCTCTTTTTTTGGATATTCAGCCCAGAATCGTTCAAAGTCTTCTTGTGACATCGTGTCTGGTTTTGGCTTTGGTTTGTCTGGTTCTTTCGGTGGTGAATCGTGTGGTGCTGGTTTCTTGGTGTATTTCTCACGCATTGCACGACGCTTGTTTAAGAGAGCTTGCATTCGGTCAATCAGGTGTTGAGAATAGACGAAGTCACCATCTTTTTGCAAGAGTTCAAATTCGATATAGAAATCAATTATCTCTTGGAGTTCTGATTCTTGGAGTCAAAAATCAGCCGCAATGACTTGTTTTTCTGTTGCATTGAATAAGACCTTGAAATCATCTGAGTCTGTCTGATGTTCTAGGAACATACAAAAAACAGAATATCAGCGTTCTCCAAATTTATTCCTGGCAACCTTGATGACGCGATGGTTGCGAAGGTTGGTATCGTGAGAAAACCAATCAGCATTGTTTTTTTGAGGTCTTGACATAGTGTGGGGGTTTGTCAGAGATTATGAAGCTCGTTTTTTGAGAAAAATTTCGATTTCGGATTCGGGGATTCGAATGATTCTTCGAATTGATCACTTTGGTGATATGTCTACAAATCCAAGCTCTCCTTTTTTTATGAATTCACGGATTGATCGTGCTTTGTATCAGAGGAGTTTTCAATCGACAACCTCTTTGATGGTATAAAGTTTCGCGATGGTTGTTTCTTTCATAGAATTATGATTGAGGAATAAGTGATGAAGTTTCTCCAATTTCTGTCGCTGTTTCAGATTCCACGAATGTTTGTGGTTCTTGCTCTTTCTTTTGAGTGAGAATAGAGAGTGACGCGAGACCACGAAGTTTGATGGTGTTTTTCATAAAAGAAAATAAATATTGATTGTCAGTAATGACAATATAGGAAATAGAAGTTTTTTTGCAAGCTCATTTTTGCAATTATTTGCAATAAAATGACATTGTTTGCATAACAGAGGGAAAAGCCTATGAATTGACTTTTGTTTTGGTCATTTCTTGCATAGCCAATTCCCACACTCACTGATTGATCTTTCGTTTTTTGGCAACTTCCCAAGAAGTAGGCAAGAACCGTTTTTCATCATTCTGAATCTTTGCTCTGATTCTCTTGATGTGGTCTTCTCGTGGAAGCTGAAAAATTTCAGACAACATCACAGCTTTTCAACTCTCAAAATCAAGAAGTTTTTCGCCATAGAATTCTTTCCAGACTTCCACAGTCAAAAGAATATCATCATTCCTGGTGTCTGGCATTTTGTCCAGGATAAAAAGAATTTTTTCTGTCAACTTTGACAATCATTTTGATTCTGAAGAGACCTTTTGAACAATTTCATTTTCCACTTTCACATCAACTATCTTTGGAGAATATCAGAACAATCATCTTCACAAATCATATATCATATATGCTCAAATATACTTTGATGGATTCTCTAAAAAATCACCAATTGTGTTTTGAACTTCATATGTTGGATATGTTCTATATGACAATCATCTGATAACATAAGCCATATTTTTTCTCGTGATATACCAATCTTTTTTGTCTGTTTCGAATGGATAGAACTCTGGTTCTCATTCAAATTTGATTGCTATTTTCATAGATTTGAAGGTGAAGAAGTAGAAGTTTTGTTTCTCTGATGGTATGGAACATATTCACCATAGATGAAAATATATTCCGCCACTTCTCTTTGTCTAAAATGAAGCGTTTGATTGTAGGCGTGAAATTCTTCAAATATTTCTCAAATTGCTTCAGCTGTTCTTGCTTCTTTTTTTCGTTTGTGAAGGTCTTTGACCTTCGCGATGTCGAGTTTTGTTTCGTATTGCATATTTATAGAGTTATAAGACCGCGACGAATCAATTCCCAAAAACATTTTTGTGTTGCTTTGATGTCTGCGATGGCGTTGTGTGCTTCAGCAAACTCTTCAGCAAACAGTCTCGAATGAAGTTCTTGCAACTTTGGATATTTGTTTCAGTATTTGTTTTTTATACCAACAAAGTCAATCGTTGACATCATTGTGCATTTTTCTTTTGTTCGAAACATTGCCTTCCATTCATTGATTCCAGGTTCCAGATTTGTGAAGTATCGGTCAAGTTCGAAGAACATCACACTTCGATCATATTCAATATTATGAGCCACGACGATGTCGACAGTCCGAACAAGTGCGGTGAAGTGTCTGAAGAATGAGTCAATTTTTGGTTTGTCAGCAACCATTTCATCTGTGATGTGATGAACTCTTGTCGCATCTGCTGGAATAGGAACGCCAGGATTGAAGAAGTGATCACCGACAATCTCTTTGATGACTGTTCCATCTGATTCATATTCTCAAAGAATATATCAGAACTGAAGACAGTGTGGCTGTGAATCAAGAGATCATCATTTTTGTATGATACCAGTTGTCTCGGTATCGAAGAAGAGGATTTTTTTGTCATAGAATGAGATTATTTGATTTCAACAGTTTCTTCACTCTGAAAGATGTTTTTTGCCGCATCTGCTCAAGTCTCTTCTGTCGTCGACTTCTTGGCTGGTTTTGTCTTTGTTTTGACAGGTTTGTCAACAACTTCTTCACTTTTTGGATCTGGTGACGGTTGCTTTTCTTCTTTTGGAAGTTTTGCTTTTATATCATCAACCTTCCCATCAATTCTCGTGATAAAATCAAGAGCCTGTTTTTCTGTCAAGTCTGACAATCACTTCACAATATAGAGTTTCTGAAGTGTAGCCAGGAGAAGAGGATTTGATTTTTGTGGCTGATATCCAGCAATATTTGTTTCATTCTTCTCAATTTCAGCCAACTTCAGCGATGTTTCCATAAAAGTCGACCAACTCGAATGAACCATTTTGACTGTTTCTGGATCAATCTTTTTATCACCAATTCACTTCTGAACAATAGGTTTCTGAAATTCTGGTGGTGCATATGGATCTTGTTCAACTGGTGCGTCGTGCTGTGCAACAACACATTCATCGCCAACACATATCTTTCACATCAACTCAACCCACTTGGAGAAATCGAGAGCTGGATTATCTGTTTTGAGTGGTTCGAGTCTGTTTTTTGTCGCGAGAATGGCGTGTTCTTGAACTACCATATATCTTTCTCGTGATGTCTTGTCGATGTCCATATATCCAACGATATCACAAGCGGCAGCGATTTCAGTTGCAGCCTTTCCATTGAGCGATGGATAGATTCGAATGATCTCTTCTTTGTCTTTCTCAACCGCCTCTTGAGCAAGAAATATACAGTGCATTGGGAGGTCTCTAAAATCTCGAATGATTCTCTTGATTTTTGTGAGAACTTCACCCCAGTCATCTTTTCGGATATAGCGACCATTTTTCTTCTCTATCTCAGCCTTCACGATTTCATTGATTTCGGTGATAGAATCTATCACAACCGTTTTGTATGGGTGATTTGTTGTCTTCAGATAATGATGAGCGTCTTGAAGGTCTTTGAGTGTCTGAATGATGACCGCGTCTGGTGATTTGTCTGCAATAGAGAGCAAGCCACCTTCAGCGGACAGAAACAATGGTTTTGGTGCTGTTGAAGCGAATGTTGTTTTTCAAGAACCAGGCTTTCAGAATATGAGAGCTTTGATGAAGTGGTCTTGTGGTTTGAATGTGACAATTTTCATAGTGGGGGATTGGTTGGAAATATTATTGTTCGACTGGTTCATCTATCTCTGGAACGATACGATTCAGCCAGACTTCTTTCACGAATGCTGAATCAAAATTGTTCGTTCCTGGTGAGAAGATTCGTGTCTCTTTCGCTTGATGTGTTTCCGCGAAGACTTCGAATTTCTCTTTTCTCCTTTCGTTCTTATAAAAACGAACGAGAGCTTGTTCACTGTTCTCTGCGGTGACAGCTGCGAGAATGTTGTTGTGTCACTCTCCAAAAATGATGAAACATTTTTCCATATAGAAAAAAATAAAAAATAGAACTATTTTGAGTCTCCGACAATCATTGATGTTCATATGTTCAAAAATGCAAAGGTCATAAATATGATTGCAAAATACATCGCATATTCATCTCGGAAATATTCATCGAGTGACAAACAAGTCACCAGCAAAAATATAAAGACCAGAAGCAAGCGATCAGAAATATCCCGAAGGACAAAAAGTGTATTGAACATCTTTCTTTTTTTGAGATTTGACGGTTTGACATCGCCTGTGAATCTCTGAAGAAATTTTTGTCGTGAAATCATAATGGTTGGGGGTTAGAAGATAGAACGACGAGAGAACAATATTCAAATCAAAGACCTTTGCAAGTTTTTTTGCAAATAATTGCACATATTTGCAAATAATTGCACATATAAAAAACCAGAGAACATTGATTTGGTGCGGTTTGTGCAAACAGTTGCAAACAGTTGCAAAAATAATTGACAAGCCAGAAAAAGTGTGGCACAATGTGAGCGTTTACTTGATAACCATAAAAATATGAACACAGCTCAACCACCATAATTTCTGAATTCAGAAATACTTCAGAAACTTATTTTTTTACTTCAGAAACTATGAAAAACGAAATCCAACTCATCAATCAAAATCCTTCTCGCGAGGTCACCTTCCGAAAATACCAGGTGATCAAACGCCAGGACGGATTATTCAGCACGACGACAGAAGTTATATTCAAACCAGAATATTTCAAATCTGTTGACCGCATACAAGCGGAACAAAGACACAGTATTGAAGAGAAACGACCATTCGGTCACTCTCTCTTCTCTTCAGTGAAGGTTGCCAATATACAAATCAACGGAAATCTTCGCCTGAAGTTCTAGTACAATTATTTTTTATTACACCTATTTTACACCTATGAACACA
>CAYVZB010000013.1:0-5084 GCA_964456405.1 uncultured Candidatus Saccharibacteria bacterium
TGTGTTCATAGGTGTAAAATAGGTGTAATAAAAAATAATTGTACTAGAACTTCAGACGAAGGTTGCCGTTGATTTGTATGTTGGCGACCTTCACTGAAGAGAAAAGAGAGTGACCGAATGGTCGTTTCTCTTGAATGCTCTGTCTCTGTTCTGACTGTATACGGTCAACAGACTTGAAATATTCTGGTTTGAATATCACTTCTGTCGTGGTGCTGAAGAATCCGTCCTGGCGTTTGATCACCTGGTATTTTCGGAAGGCAATCTCGCGAGAAGAGTTCTGATTGATGAGTTGGATTTCGTTGTTCATAGTTTCTGAATAAAAAAATATGGTTTCTGACAAGTTTCTGCTTCAGAAATTATGGGGGTTGAGATGTTTCCATATGTTTTTGGGTTATCAAATAACACTCACATTGTGCCACACTTTTTTTGGCTTGTCAATTATTTTTGCAACTGTTTGCAACTGTTTGCACAAACCGCTTCGAGATGCAAAGACTTGCAATGTTGGCTGTGCATTTATTTGCAAATATATGCAAAGACTTGCAAAAAATACTTGCAAAGACTTCGGTTTTGAATATTGTTCTTTCGTGCCTATCTTTTAACCCACTTTTTTATGATTCAGCACACTTTCAAAAAGTCCCACTTGGGACAACGAAGAAATCTTCAGAGACTTCTTCGACTTCGACAACTTTCCGACAAGATTTGTCTTGGAATGGTTATCACACTCGTTGCCTTCTTGGCACTCGATCCGAACTTCCGCGATGATTATGCAATGTATTTTGTCGCGATTCTTGTTCCAATAGCACTGATCAATATTTTTTCATCAGTTGTCACTGGTGACTTCTCATAGTTTCTATTTTTTCATCTTTTTATTTTATGGCTTCAGAAAAATGTTTCATCATATTTGGTGAATGACACGACAACCTTTTGGCTGCCGTCACTGCCGAGAACGCTGACCAGGCTCTTGTTCGCTTCTATAAGAACGAAGAGAGAAAAGAGAAGTTTGATCTCTTCGCCGAGACTCACACCGCAAAGGAAACCGTCATCTTTCCAGTGTGAACAAACAATTTTGATGCTGCCTTCGTCAAAGAAGTCTGGCTGAATAGGATTGTTCCAGAAAAGTGAGAGCCAACACAGCCGACCGAATAATATTTCCAACCCCACCCCACTATGAAAATTGTCACATTCAAACCACAGGATCACTTCATCAAGGCTCTGATATTCGGAAAACCTGGAAGTGGAAAAACAACCTTTGCTTCAACAGCTCCAAAACCATTGTTTCTGTCCGCTGAAGGCGGTCTTCTCTCTATTGCAGACAAGTCACCAGATGCGGTCATCATTCAAACACTCAAAGACCTTCAAGATGCTCATCACTATTTGAAGACAACGAGTCACCAATACAAAACGGTTGTGATAGATTCTATCACTGAAATCAATGAAATTGTAAAGGCTGAAATTGAGAAAAAGAATGGTCGCTATATCAGAAAAGATGACTGGGGTGAAGTTCTCACCAAAATCAAGAGAATCATTCGAGATTTTCGAGATCTTCCAATGCACTGTATATTTTTAGCTCAAGAGGCTGTTGAAAAAGACAAAGAAGAAATCATTCGAATATATCCATCACTCAACGGAAAGGCTGCAACAGAAATCGCTGCCGCTTGTGATATCGTTGGATATATGGACATCGACAAGACATCACGAGAAAGATATATGGTAGTTCAAGAACACGCCATTCTCGCGACAAAAAACAGACTCGAACCACTCAAAACAGATAATCCAGCTCTCGATTTCTCCAAGTGGGTTGAGTTGATGTGAAAGATATGTGTTGGCGATGAATGTGTTGTTGCACAGCACGACGCACCAGTTGAACAAGATCCATATGCACCACCAGAATTTCAGAAACCTATTGTTCAGAAGTGAATTGGTGATAAAAAGATTGATCCAGAAACAGTCAAAATGGTTCATTCGAGTTGGTCGACTTTTATGGAAACATCGCTGAAGTTGGCTGAAATTGAGAAGAATGAAACAAATATTGCTGGATATCAGCCACAAAAATCAAATCCTCTTCTCCTGGCTACACTTCAGAAACTCTATATTGTGAAGTGATTGTCAGACTTGACAGAAAAACAGGCTCTTGATTTTATCACGAGAATTGATGGGAAGGTTGATGATATAAAAGCAAAACTTCCAAAAGAAGAAAAGCAACCGTCACCAGATCCAAAAGATGAAGTATGAGAAAAAAAGAGTGAAGAAGTTGTTGACAAACCTGTCAAAACAAAGACAAAACCAGCAAAGAAGGTGACGACAGAAGAGGATTGAGCAGATGCAGCAAAAAGCATCTTTCAGAGTGAGGAAACTGTTGATATCCAATAATCCTCTCTATGAACAAAAAAATCCTCTTCTTCGATACCGAGACAACTGGTATCATACAAAAATGATGATCTCTTGATTCACAACCACGCTGTCTTCAGTTCTGATATATTCTTTGAGAATATGAATCAGATGGAACAGCCATCAAAGAAATTGTTGGTGATCACTTCTTCAATCCTGGCGTTCCTATTCCAGAAGGTGCGACAAAGGTTCACCACATCACAGATCAAATAGTTGCTGACAAACCAAAAATTGACACATTCTTCAGACACTTCACCGCACTTGTTCGGACTGTCGACATAGTCGTCGCTCATAATATTGAATATGATCGAAGTGTGATGTTCTTTGAACTTGACCGATACTTCACAAACCTGGAGCCAGGAATCAATGAGTGGAAGGCAATGTTCCGAACAAAAGAAAAATGCACGATGATGTCAACTATTGACTTTGTTGGTATAAAAAACAAATACTGAAACAAATATCCAAAGTTGCAAGAACTTCATTCGAGACTGTTTGCTGAAGAGTTTGCTGAAGCACACAACGCCATCGCAGACATCAAAGCAACACAAAAATGTTTTTGGGAATTGATTCGTCGCGGTCTTATAACTCTATAAATATGCAATACGAAACAAAACTCGACATCGCGAAGGTCAAAGACCTTCACAAACGAAAAAAAGAAGCAAGAACAGCTGAAGCAATTTGAGAAATATTTGAAGAATTTCACGCCTACAATCAAACGCTTCATTTTAGACAAAGAGAAGTGGCGGAATATATTTTCATCTATGGTGAATATGTTCCATACCATCAGAGAAACAAAACTTCTACTTCTTCACCTTCAAATCTATGAAAATAGCAATCAAATTTGAATGAGAACCAGAGTTCTATCCATTCGAAACAGACAAAAAAGATTGGTATATCACGAGAAAAAATATGGCTTATGTTATCAGATGATTGTCATATAGAACATATCCAACATATGAAGTTCAAAACACAATTGGTGATTTTTTAGAGAATCCATCAAAGTATATTTGAGCATATATGATATATGATTTGTGAAGATGATTGTTCTGATATTCTCCAAAGATAGTTGATGTGAAAGTGGAAAATGAAATTGTTCAAAAGGTCTCTTCAGAATCAAAATGATTGTCAAAGTTGACAGAAAAAATTCTTTTTATCCTGGACAAAATGCCAGACACCAGGAATGATGATATTCTTTTGACTGTGGAAGTCTGGAAAGAATTCTATGGCGAAAAACTTCTTGATTTTGAAAGCTGACAGGCTGTGATGTTGTCCGAATTGTTTCAGTTGCCACGAGAAGATCACATCAAGAGAATCCGTGCAAAGATTCAGAATGATGAAAAACGATTTTTGCCGACTTCTTGGGAAGTTGCCAAAAAACGGCAGATCAATCAGTGAGTTTGGGAACTAGCAATGCAACAAACCACAAGCGGAATTGTCAATCCATAGTGTTTCCTCTATTCAATGCAAACAACGGCATTTTATTGCAAACAAATGCAAACAAATGCTTGCAAAAATATTTCTATTTCATATATTGTCATCGCTGACAATTAACCATTTTATTTTTATGACTCATCAGCCAAAAAAGTTTCGCGGTCTCGCTTCTATTGCACTTTTATATCCGAAGCAAGAACAGACACAGACATTCGTCGAATCAGACGAAGCCACACAGACATCAAGTCCAGAATTTATTCCGCAATCATAATTTTATGACTACCACCAACGAAACCCTCTACACCATCAAAGAAGTTGTTGACAACAAATTACTCTGATACCGAGAAAGAACAATCCGACAACTCATCAAAGAAGGGAAACTCTGATTCGTGGATATATCTTGAAAAGGATCTATTCGTCGAATCATTCGCATTCCAAAGTCATCAATTGATGCTTTTCTAAAAGAACGCACGAGATAACAACTGACAACCACCCCACTATGTCAAGACCACAAAAAAACAACGCCGATTGGTTTTCACACGATACCGACCTTCGCAATCATAGAGTGATCAAAGTCGCTCGAAACAAATTTGGTTTTGAATGATATGCCATTTTTTGTATGTTTCTCGAATTGCTCGCGGATTCTGACGAATTCAAGATGCAATTCACAGACAAAGAAAAACAAGTCATCGCCGCTGATTTTGGGTTGCAAGAAGAACGGTTGCAAGAAGTTCTTGATTTCTATCTGGAATTTGAACTCTTGCAGCGTGAAGGTGATGTTGTTTTCTGTCAACACCTACTTGACCGAATGCAAGCATTGCTGAAGAAAAGACAAACGATGCGTGAAAAATACGCGAAAAAGCCAGAACCACACGATTCACCGCCAAAGGAACCAGAGAAGCCAAAGGCAGCTTCAGACACAATGTCTCAAGAAGACTTTGAACGATTCTGGTCTGAATATCCAAAAAAAGAGGATAAAAAAAAGGCAATGGCAAAGTTTCTCAAACTCAAATCTTCATTGCTTCCAATAATCCTGGACGCAATCAAGAGAAACAAAGCATTCAATCGAAAGTGGAAGGAATGATTCATCAAAAATCCTCTCACCTGGATCAATGGTGAAAATTGGAACGACGAAATTCAAACACAAACAACCAATGAACCACAAAAACCCAACAACACTTGAAAAATCAGCACCGAAGGATCAGCCGACGATGTTGTGTAAAATATGCAACAACACTGGTCGAGAGGCTTGAGAAGTTCATAAT
>CAYVZB010000014.1:0-3029 GCA_964456405.1 uncultured Candidatus Saccharibacteria bacterium
CCTGAAGGGCTGGTTAAAACCCCCTCATTTTCACAAACACCTTACTGGCGAACCGAACATCTATATAATCAAGTGTTGTTAAAAAATCTGTGTGAATTTTATTTTGCTCAGCCACAACGGTTTCAAGATTCTCAAATGTAGTAAGAAACGGCTCTCGGCTTGAAAAAATAACCTTTCCGCCACCAGAAAGAAGAACCTCGTAATCATCCTCACTTAATGAATTAAGTCCGATCGGTGACATCTTAAGTAATTTGAGACTGTCCACGAACCCGTTTAGTTCCTTAAACTTTTGTTCAGGTAGATATGTTTTACCAATCGGTTCTGCATCGTCGATACGTCCATAGTATGTAAACAAAACCCCAGAAGAAAAATCTGCTGACTCAGTAAAAATGTATCCTCGATTATCCATGAAGTAACATTTTTCTCGCACTACAGAGTTGCACCACAAATAAGCGGGCTTATATTCAACAACATTGACCAGGAGCTTGCTCAGTCCCTCAAAAGAAACGGAAACATCTGCAACAGTAGTAAATTGATTACGGATTTTCTTTTCGATTGAGTTTCGTGGAAAAAGAAGAAAGTTGCTTTTTGGGAAAACCCAAAAGCTTTTTGCACCAAGCTCTTGTTCAGCAATTTCTTCAATTGACGCTTTGTTAACGATTTCAGTACCAAACACATCAACACCCTTCACCTTTATAAAATCTGCTCGTGTAATAAACACGAGACTAAAAAAGATTGAGAGAATCCCCAAACCAATACCACCATACTTGTAAAATGCATGCTTTAACCTCTTATTCCGTTGCCGTTTAGACCTAAATGATGAAGATCGAACACTCATTGTAATCAATCTGCCTTAGAAAGTTTAGTTTTTCCATTCATATATGGACGAAGGACTTCAGGGATTAAAACCGATCCATCTTCCTGCTGAAGTTGCTCAAGAAGTGGTACAAGAATTCGCGGCGTTGCGATCGCAGTATTATTTAATGAATGAGCAAATTTAAGTTTTTCGCCATCTCGGTATCGGATATTGAGTCTGCGAGTTTGAAAATCATGGAAATATGACGCTGAGTGAGTTTCTCTATATGTATTCTCTGATGGCACCCAAGCTTCAATATCGTATTTCTTTACCTGACCCAAACCCAAGTCGCCACCGCAGTTTGCAACAACATGATACGCAAGTCCAAGTTTTTGAATAAGTTCTTCTGAGTTAGCAGTAATTTGTTCGTGAAGTTCAACAGACTTTGCATGGTCAGCCTCACACAAAATCACTTGTTCAACTTTATAAAATTCATGGACACGGATCAGACCCCTTGTATCCTTACCGTGACTTCCGGCCTCACGCCTAAAACACGGTGAAAAAGAAACGAATTTAATTGGAAAATCTTTGGCGTCAATTGTTTCATCCATGTAATACCCCATTGTCGCAACCTCGGCTGTACCAGAAAGGTAATCAGCATCCTGAGTCTTGTATAGATCTTCTTCACTCTGTGGCAAATACCCCGTACCGATAAAAGGACCCTTTTTAATCATCGATGGGACAGACATCGGAACAAAACCTTTTTTTGAAAGTTCATTCAACGCAAACTGCCAAATCGCCATTTGCAAAAGAACTGCATCGCCTTTCAAAATATATCCGCGGAAACCTGCAACCTTTGTTCCACGATCAAAATCAACCATGCCAAGATTTTGAAGAATTTCAATATGATTTTTTGGTTCAAAAGAAAACTTTGGTTTTTCACCCCAAGCTCGAACCTCCACATTGTCTTTGTCACTGTCTCCGTCCGGCACAGACATGTCTGGAATATTTGGTACTGCGACCATAAGCAACTGCCATTCATGCATCACTTCTTTAAATAATTCTTCTTGACGTTCAAGCGCACCCTTAAGGTCTTTCATTCCATTAATAAGAGTCGCACGCTCCTCGGGACTGGCTTTTGCAATTTTTTCACTTGCTTGATTTTGTTCACTTCTCTTTGTTTCAATCGAAGTCAAAAGTTCTCGTCGTTTATCGTCAATCGAAATCAGTCTTTCCACATCAAACTGCACGTGCTTCTTTTCAGCCGCCTTCTTAATTAATTCTTGATTTTCTCTTATGAATTTGATGTCTAACATGTTGAAATTAGTATACAAGATAAAGGACAAAATGCTATTTGGGAAATCCGCAAGGAAAAGTTCCCACGGCTCTTACGCGAAATTACTGATCCACCAGATCGGCTTTTTATTCGCGGTGTACTACCTGAAGAAAATCAGAACTTTTTATGCGTTGTTGGTTCACGAAAAGCGACACCGTATGGAACCCAGGTCTGCAAAAAACTGATCTCTGATTTAAAAGGAACCGATGTTGTTATCGTTTCCGGTTTAGCCTTAGGAATAGATAGTATTGCACACCAAACAGCACTTGAAGCAGGTTTGAAAACAATTGCAGTACTCGGTTCGGGACTTGATTGGTCAGCAATATATCCCCAATCTCATATAAAACTTGCAAAAGAAATTATTGCCGGTGGTGGAGCAATTATTTCTGAGCAGAATGAATTCCATAAACCACGAGATTATAATTTTCCTCAAAGAAACAGAATAATGGCCGGACTTTCACATGCCACGCTTATAATAGAGGCCAATCTAAAATCTGGAACTCTTATCACATCAAGACTCGCCCTTGAATATAACCGTGAGGTTTTAGCAGTTCCCGGCTCAATATTTTCGAGCCAATCTGATGGGCCACATATGCTCATTCAAAATGGCGCAACTCCTATTACTTCCACAGAAGACCTGTTGCATGCGCTCAATATCAATTCGAATTCCTTCTCACAGAAAAATCATAATCTTGAAGACTGTACTCCGCTCGAGAAAAGGGTTTATGGAGCGCTTGCAGAACCCATGACTCGCACAGATCTTTTGCGATATGTTGGCTGTGATCCAAAAGAAATGAATATTACATTGTCGCTTTTAGAAATGAGAGGTTTTATTTCTGAGAATGGTGGAATTTTGAGTCATAATTCATAAATTATTTCTTTCTCTCCGAGGGTTTT